>JASFYT010000041.1:0-115438 GCA_045047085.1 Rhizobiaceae bacterium
AATGTTCTCCAAGCCATTGCTTTATCTGGTGGATTAGGACCGTTTGCTGCAAAAAAACGAATTCAAATTCGCCGCCGCATTCGAGGTGAAGATGTGTATTATTCTTTCAACTATAGAGCAGTTGAGAAGGGTGACGAACTTGATGACAATATTTATCTGCGTGATGGTGATGTAATTGTGGTTCCTGAAAGGCGTCTGTTTGAATGAAGCTGACAAAAAAGAGCGGTTTCCGCTTTGCTTTGGTTCAGCTTTCCATAATAGGCATTGCCGCCACTACAATTAATTCGAATATTTTGATAACTCAGGCTTTTGCGTCCGGGTGGTCTCTTAATGCCAGTATTTCAGAACGCATGGAGGCGGATGATAACATCCGTTCGGTGGAGACTGGTGCACGCAATGCGTATGGTTCTACGACAAGCCTCGGGACGAATTTGGCATGGACAGGGCGGCGGCGGGCTTTTGTCTTTGATTCGAATTTTGGTATCAAAAAGTTTTTCGGGCCGGGAAGTACGGATGATCTGGATACATCCAATTATTCGCATGCCGTCGATTTTTCCATCAAAGGAAAATCAACGAATGTAGGATTTTTCGCCTCTTTTAGTTCACAAGATGCGACGACAAGCGAGCTAGAAGAAACAGGCTTTTTTACACAGTTTGACAATAACCGTTTAACTCAATCATATGGTGTGAGTATAAATCACCAAATAAATAGCCGTTTAAAGATGGATTGGTCAGGTAAGTATAAAACTGTCGATTTTTCGACAAGCAGTATTTCCCTAACGCCTTTTACCGATATTGACTTGACAGGCACATTTACTCAACAATTGAACAAACGTTCTGATTTCGTGCTTTCGTTTGGCACCGGCTATTATGCTGCCGATGATTTGGTCGAGACAACGACTTACTCATATCGCCTGACAGGTCAGTTGATGACGAAACTAACCGACAAACTCAGCGCACGTATCAAGGCGGGGCTGGTCGCAATTGATAATTCCACGAAAGCAGGGCTATCATCCCCAGCATCTTCGAATTTTTCATTGGGCGATCTTTATGATATTAGTTTGGATTATCAACTAAAAACTACGAAGTTTTCTCTATCTGCTTCAACTAACGTTTCGCCAACTGCTACCGACGGATTGTCAAGGAAAACCAGTGTTGGTCTCAACATCAATCATCAAATAAACCATCATTCGAGTATCAATTTTTCTGCGAGTTCAAGTCGTAATTCATCGGGGACCGCATTGTCTATTGCGCCAACTTACTCTTATCAATTTACTAAGGATTGGAGTGGAAACCTTGGATACATATATAGGCAGCAAGATAGTGGTAATTCGACAACAAGGTCCAACAAGGTATTTTTGTCGTTTAAGAGAAAGCTCTCGCTGTTGCCATAACAGCAGGAAGATGCCTGTTGTATCTCCACACCAACTTCGATATCAGGATAACAAGTCGATGCTTTTGCAAGTTATATGTCTTAACCTGTTATACTAACTATGATATCCATTTGGGCTGTAATATGTTTCCATATAGCGATATGGTGAGCATGTTTCATACTCCTTTCACAATTTGCATTAATGAGGCATGATGGGATAAGTATGTCGGGGCACCGTGTAAAGTTGTTGATGGACAATTCAACAGCGTTTGGCTGAGTTATATGAATATTTCTCCTCTGGGTTTTAAAACCCCAAAACAAAAATTGCTATTTGGTCGCTTTCCATTTTCTGCAACTATGGTTCAGGGCATGGCCTTTTTTCTGGACAGTCTTTTTCTACTGTTGTCCGGTGCCGTGTCTTATCTTTTGATTGTAGGATTTTCATCAGAGAAATTTGATGAATATCTGTTTGCGGTATTGTTCCTTTGGGTTTCAAATTTTATGCTGTTCCACTACGGAGAATTCTATTCCTTCGAAACCATTATGGAACCCCTGCACTTTTTTGATAGATTTTTCCTTGCCTATGTCAGTTCCTTCATGATGTTTCTGGCAATTGCATTCACACTAAAGGTATCAGCCAGCTATTCCCGTATCTGGATGTATTCATTTGTGATCGGTGGCGGGGTATGCATTTTTACCGTGCGAATATGCTTGTCTCTTTTTGTAAAAAAACTATCGGGCATTGGACTGCTTGTACGCAATGCAGTTATTGTTGGCGATGGGGAACAGGGGCAACGTACTATGCGCTTCATAGAGAATTCTGGCCCAGGATTCTTGTCGGTGCTGGGTGCTTTCAATGCGAAACAAAATGGTATTGATGATCCAGAAACCGGATTTCAAACGATGGGTGGTCTAGATAACCTCACAGAATTTATTCGTGGGAATGATGTAGACGACGTTATTGTGGCTTTGCCGTGGAATGCTGAAAAGCGAATATCGGATGTGGTCGAACACCTTCGTGAACTGCCGGTAAATATATATCTCGCGTCAGACCTTGCCGGATTTAGTATTGCATACCGACCTCCCCCAAGCCATTACAGCAACCTCCCGATGGTTGAAATCATCGATAAACCAATTTCAGACTGGAGCATTTTTGTTAAACTTGGTGTGGATCTCATACTGACAATTCTTGCCTTGATTTTATTATCACCATTGATGTTGCTGACGGCGATTGCAGTTAAACTGGATAGCCCTGGTCCGGTATTGTTTCACCAGAAACGAATGGGATTCAACAATAAGGAATTCAGTATCTATAAATTTCGCTCAATGTCACATACAGAATTGGATCAGTCGACGACCATACAGGCAACGCGTGATGATATGAGGGTGACACGAGTAGGCAAATATATTCGGCGAACTAGTCTGGATGAATTACCGCAACTGTTCAACGTACTGAACAGAACCATGTCACTGGTCGGCCCGCGCCCCCATGCCATTGATCACAACGAAATCTATTCAAAACAGATTCATGGTTATTTTTCCAGACACCGCGTAAAGCCTGGTATCACCGGCTGGGCGCAAGTGAATGGGTTGCGTGGAGAAACCAAAGTACTTGGGCAAATGGAAGCACGTGTTGAACATGACATATATTATGCAGATAATTGGTCTCTAATGTTCGATCTAAAAATTTTGGTGATGACAGTCTACGTGGTTTTATTTTCTAAAGACGTATATTAGAATGGACGATCGGCCGATGGGCCATATCCTTCCCTTCCGGTATTTAATAAAAATATTGCACTAAATTAACAACGCCAATCTATGTAACACAGCCTTAGGACAGCTACGCAATATTTGAACATGAGTAACCTCACTGGAATGCAAAATACCCCATAGCGTGCTTGACTGGCAGAACCTTTACACCTGATTGGGCAACCAGTTCAACTACTTGCGTGAATTCGTCTAAAGTACAACCAAAATTACCTGGATTTGAAGTCACGTCGTGAGTGTAGAATATCAACCACCCCTTTTTTCTCTGCGCCTCTTGTAAGAGAGCCCTATTTTTACTCATTAAAAAAGATGCCGAATAAATGGAATTTGCGCGTAGATTGAGCAAATCACAATTGCCGTAATTGACACCACCACTAATGCCGCGAGCAACTCTGAAGTGCTTGCTGACAATATTTCTCGAAGCAAACGAGATTTTTCCAAATGGGAAAGCGAATGAGGAAGGAATAATGCCCGTCAGGCCTTTGATAGCCTGACTGCTTGCCTTTAAATCGTCCTCCAGAGCACCTGCAAGGACAGACTGGCAATCCAGATGAGCGAATGTGTGGCATCCAATTTCGTGACCTGAATCGAATGTATCCCTGACATTTTCCTGGGTGCAAATCGCCATACCATCACTAGTCGTACCCATTAGGTTTGATGCAACATAGTAAGTTGCGTTCATTCCGTATTTTTCCAATACCGCACCGGCATTATTAAATGCAGATACTGGAAAATCATCGAATGAAAAGCTTACAACCGCTTCATTACCTTTTATGAACTGCTTATGCTTTGGAACAATTTTTACCAGTTTTCGTTCGACTCTACTGATCAGATCTAGCGCTGACATGATGAAGCTCCACAATATCGTTGTTCAAAGGCATTGAATTTTCTGATCGATACAATATTTGCACGCCATCTGTTTCTGATTTTACCACAAATCCAAGTTCTCCAAAAACTTCAGCTGGCTTGATGTTCTTGGCTGTGGGCTTAAAGGAGATATTTAAATCGGGCCCTATCCGAGAAACAAAATCAGTTAAAACCGCCTTGTCCACGAACTTAGATTGAATCCGGCAGCTAAACATCAAATCATCGATTACCTGACTTCTCGTATTCAAAACCGCCAATCCCACAATTCCGTAATCACCAAATCTATCGTTACAACGTATGATAGTAGCTTCTATATCATTGTTTGTTAGAAAGCCCTGAAGCTGGGACATGGAATAACGAGTGCCAGAAAAATTCATCTGATTTGTTCGCTGAGCAAGCTCATATGCGCGCCGGATAGTGTTCTTGGAAAGATGCTCCAGCTTTACCACAATTTTGCAATCCCTGAGGAAACTCTCGTAGTCCGCTGAATCCTGTTTTTCAAAGTTCTCTTCCCTGACAATTTGATCCTGATACATTTCGCGTCGTTTCGAGCTTTCACTACTGACCTCAATGTCAAAAGCTGGATTATTCCGCCACACCTCTATATCGGCGACATCAAAGGTTCTTACTTGCGGATGCCGACTGGAAACCTCTTCGCGCTCAAATGGTTGGTCGTCGATGAAGATCAAGGTATCCATTCCAATATTCAGAGACTGCTGGATATTGGATATCGCCTGACTTTTTGGGCCCCAACTGACCTGAGGATATAGAAACAATTCCTCAAGCCCCAATTGCTTTAGAAATGGCAGAGCATCGTCGGGATTGTTTTTGCTGGCAACTGAATTGAGAATACCCATTTTATCAAACTCGTAGATCAGCTTGATGACGTTCTGATCAACCTGAAGATTTTCGACACCATCCTCGATCAGTACACCCTTCCAAAGGGTATTATCCAAATCCCAGATGACACATTTTGCCTTTTTCAATTTGTGCGATTTGGCCCACGAAGTATCACCCACAGCAGGTGACGCATTATCTACTGATTTGAATTTCACGAAGTCCATAACACCAAACAACAACCGAACGGGTTCATTTTCACCGATTGGATCGATTGAACAACGGTAAGGAGCATCCAAATTTATCATATTACTGATTTGTTCAGTTTCAATCTTAATCGTATTATACCCGGGGGTAAGAATTAGCTGTTTTTGGAAAAATCTTTGAGCATTCTGTGTGTTTCGCAGTATGAGGTTAATTGATATATCTTCACTGCCCGGATTTCCAATCTCAAGAAAGAGTGCATCGGATGAATAAACATGTTCAGAACCAAATTTCGTACTTAACCGGTTCTTCAGACCATATATTTTTTGCTTGAGAATACGTTTTGAACCGTATGAAACAGGTAGATGCGGCAATACTGGCGCGATGACCCTATCGATTTTTTCATAGAGCCCCCCCTTGCCCGCAGTCAACAATTTTGATGCACCTACGGCCTCCAACTTACCCCAGTTTTTAAAAACTATGTCCAAAACTGTTGTTGAAGAATTGTCCCGAAGGACGCGAATCCCACCCTCAAACCGGTTGCATTTCATATCTGCCCGGGGCGTATAAAATGAGCAACTTGTGAAACAATTTGGCATGACGCACTCGCTGCAGTGCTCAGCCCAATTCATATGACTGCGATAACGGACTACTTTTCGTTGATCGCAGAATTGCTCCAACAGCCTCTCTACCCCTTCCCTATTTGAATAATTATTCCAGTAAATTTCACGCTCAAACAAGATATTACTTTCAGATTGCAATATTCCGGAAATTGAAATTTGCTATTTCCGAACTTTAAATTTCGAATTATGCGAAATCCGCAGAACTACTAATCATCATAATGATAACCAGCCTGTGCCTTATCTGCTGATTTATTGAGCACATGGCCAATCAAATTTGTTCTAGTAGCAAATTGTTCGTCACACAAATTCACCTCACCATACCTACTGTCACCCTCACCAATCACGATGAGGCCGCAATCGACATATGGCAAAAAGCCGATTGCATCATCACTGGACAACGTTGGAGGTAGATCATAAATGATGATATCCGGTGATAATACGTCATTGATCTTTTCAGTAAGGTCCCTACCCCGTTGGTTTATCATTAATTCAGAAGACACTTTCTCCGAATACACGTTTGGTATTGCAATCAAATTATCAGCGATTTGTATCATGCAATGTTGTATTTCCACACGGCCTGTCAAATACTGTCCAATTGATATTTCAACGGGAATACCAAGTGTTTTTGCAATTGCCGGCCTGCGCAAATCTAGATCAACCACAACAACTTTACACTGCTTTTGTCGGGCAAGGCTAAATGCCAGATTGAGCGCTACTGTTGTCTTTCCCGCTCCGGGATTCGGAGAAGAAATTGCAATACTCTTCCACCCATTTTCCATCATTATTTGATAGACAGTAGTTCGTAATATATTGAATGCAACGTGGCTTTGGTCCCGCATTTCATAAGAAACAATTCTATTCTTTTCTAACTGACCACAGTCAAGCTCTACATGAGGCAGGTTCAAAGCCCCATGTTCGCTTTGCCCGTAAGATGGCTCCTGGCTCCGTTTAAACGGTGATGCGGCATCCATATCTCTTGTGGCTGTTCGTTGCGACGACTTCGCTTTATTCAGGGCGTCTTTAATTTGTTCCAATATTTAGCCTCAATTACATTTGTGACATTTACCTGTTATCAAAAAAGCACGATACGTGTCGTTAATTTACTAAAGTCCAAAAATTTGGGTAAGCCCCAACCCGTCCATAATTCTCTCGGCAACCAGATCAAGCGGCAGATAGAAAATTTGAATTGCAGCAAGTGCCCCCACTACTAGTGCCACAAACACAATTAATAAACTCACCGACTTAGCGGCATTCAAACGTCTTTCGGTTGCCGTAGCAATGTATGGGATTGTCGAGATAGGTTCAATTTCAAGCTTTCTTCTTAACCCGGCACTACCCCTGACGATCTGACTCATCATCTCCAAAAGTATCACAATACCTATTCCAGAACCAATGCTTCCAAACAAACCTGCTAAAACGATTGCCGGGCGATTTGGTTTGGTTGGTTGATCAGGCGCCGTTGCCTGCTCAATAACCTCAAATCGCTCTGCCTGACGCCCATCCTCCAATGTTTTACCAATTGCGGCTGCATTTGCGTTTTCTTTAGCCTGAGTAAGCTGTTTTCTCAGGTTTTCATGTTCCCGCAACAATACATTAAGCGCGACATCTACTTTTGCAGTCTGTTTTATTGAACCACTGATTGAATCCACGCGTTCTTTCAATATTAGTTTCTGGCCATCTAATAGAGTTATCTGTCGGTCAATCGTTCTTATCTGGTTGGCTGTTTGTGGATCAACCAATTGGTTTGTTGCCAGTTCGTCATCACTAATATTCTGCGGCGTATCTTCTTGTGGTGTCTCGGGGGCTTTTGATAGGCTTTCCAATGCTGATATTTGAGTACTTATCCTTTTTATATTTGGATGCTGGTTTGAATACAGACCTTCTAATCTAGCCAATTGTGTGCGCAACTTTGTTAATTCAGCTAGAGCAGAATTTGGGTTGATAACCACACCTTTGAGACTTTCCCGGGCACGCGATATAAGAACCTTTCTCTCCTCGGTAAGAATACCAAGATTTCTGTCCATACCAAGAATTTCACTTTGTAATTCTGCCTGCAAGTTGCGGCGAAACGCCAGACTTTCAGGAAGCGCATCAGAATTTTCATTTTTATAGTTCACAATGCGGGTTTCAAGCTGAGCCAAATCGCGTTGAAAAATCTGTTGTTGCTCCTCGAAAAAATCAAAAGTTTCCGTCGCTCGGCTTCTTCTAGCCTGGATATTCTGTTCCAGGATCAGCTCCACAAATTTATTGGCTACCCGCGCTGCAACCACCGGGTTTGTATAATTGAATGAAACTGTAAATGCGATTGTCTGTACTTGTCCACGTTGTGCATATTTTGATACACCACCTATTTCCAGCTGCTCAATTTGAGCTGCGTGACGCATTTCATCAACAATCTCGGATGGCGATACTTTTCCTGAACCTATTGAAAAAAGCTTAAACTCACGCGCAATGTCCAACAAATTGTTCCGCGTCGTCAACCTTTGCTTGATTACCTGCACTCGCTCAACGGCGTTTGCCGTAATTGTAGTGCGGGCAAGCTCATTTGGGATTTGTTGGGACTCGACCAAAATCGTAGCTTGAGACAAATATTCTCTAGGCAAAAGATAGGCAATGACACATACAACTGAAAAAACACTCATCATCACAAACAAAAAAACAATGTAGCGACGCTTAAGAATGTTCAGGTAGGTGCCTAGGTTAAAGTCTTGATCCATTGAGTTATAACAACTTATGTTTGAGAGAAAACTCAGACGCATCCCAGCCAATTAATGAGACATCCACAACTATGCGTAAAATCTGATACGTCAACTCAGTTGGTTGGTCTAGTAAAACCCATATTAGTTAAGTTTTGTTTTCAGTCGTCGCTTATTATTCAGATAATTCTTTAAGCGACTTCATCAGCACGTCTTTTTCTCTAAGATCCTGATTCTTCATGAGAGCTTCGGCTTTTTTTAACGACGCAATTGCCAGCTCATCACGCCCCAGCCCTTTATAGGCCATTCCCAAATGGAACTGAACAACGCCATTGTTCGGCAAGCCTTCAGCAGCCTTCCTTAAATGAGATACAGCATCACCGAATTCTTCTCTCTTAACGTGTATCCATCCCAAAGTATCCAGGAATTGTGGAACATTTGAGTTACGGAAACGGCTATAAGCAATATCATATGCTTTTTGTAGACTGTCTGAATTGGTAGAGAATTCCGACAACAAACTTGCAAGGTTATTTGCTACGATAAGCGAGCGTGGTTCTGCCAGATACATATCCTCATAAACGGAAATGGCCTCTTCATAATTTTGGCCGACTTCCAATATGTTTGCCAACAGCAACTGCATAGGAAGACTTCTTTTATTGAGCGCCAACCCGTCTCGTACGGTTTTCTCTGCTTCCTCAAAGCGCGCTTCCCTAGAGTAAAAACTTGCTAAAGCATAATGTCCATTGCCACTGACTTTATCAACTTCAATAGCTTTTTTATAAGAGGCTTCAGCTGCATCAATATTATTTTGAAGATTGTGCAAGAATCCCATACGTACATGAGCCAATACATTGCTGGGGTTAGTTTCCAGCTCTGAATTTACCAGCTCTTCAGCTGCATCAAATTTTTTACTTCTAACGTACAGCCGAAATAGATCGGCCGTCGGGGAGACATCACTTGGGTCATCCAATGCAGCTTCCTGCAAAATTCTGATACTTTTATCAATTTGGTTTTGCCCCGCCAACACCTGCGCCCGCACTCGATTAACAAATAATTTGTTATTGTCATTGACCTTCGCAAGGGTTTCGGCAATTTTTCCAGCCCCCTGCCAATCGCCACGACCAAGCTTTAGTTGCGCCAATTGTTTAAGAGCATCTTCATCACCGGGTGTTTTCTGTATAACATTTCCCAATACAGATTCAGCTCGCTTAGGTTTGCCATATCGCACAAGGAATCTCGCAAGTTCCAATCCTGTCCCCCCCTTAAACTCTTGTATCTCGACAGCTTTTGCTAAATTTTCTTCAGCAAGTACAATCTGTCCATTCCGCTCATAGACAGTTGCAAGGGCTTGCAGAATGTTGACCGAGCGAGGCTCTTCATTTAGCGCGTTGCGCAGATCTTCGATTGCCGAGGGATAGTTGTTTTTTGTTGTTTTAATACTCGCTCTAACCAGCAAGGCATCCACATTCTTTGCATCGTCAGCAATCACCGATTCCGCCAAGGACAGAGCCTCTTCCTGCTTATTCTGGCTCAGCAGTCGCCGAGCTAAAAACAATTGCGCTTTTACGCCGTTCTCGTTTCCGCCATTGTCAGCAATCAATTTTCGAAGATATTCGTTTGCTTTTTCTGTGTCGCCCTTTTCATAAATTAGCTCGGCTAACGCGAAATTATAGTCAAATGAATCAGAACTGCTGGTGTTTATCAGTGCCGACAGCTCTTTTTCTGCCTCTGCAATACCTCGTTGATTCCTAACAAAGCCAACTAAATTGGAACCAGCCTTCTCATCATCAGGATTATTTGACAGATACTTCCGGACAACATCTTCAGCGGCATCTTTATCATCGCGACGAAGATACCATTTTGCGAGATTGTTGTGGATTGCCAGTTGCGATGGGTAAAGAACACTCAGCCTGACGAGTGTCTGCTCTATTCCCTGTAAGTCGTTCAACTGCTCCAGGACCTTAATTTTAAACACTTGAAGTCCAAGGTTTTTCTCTTCTCCTGCAATACCTCTTTCGAGAAATGCCAGAGCCCCTTTTGGATCAGAATGCTCAACCCGCTCGGCTGCAAGCACCATGAGTGCATCCACACTGTTTGCGTCAGCCTGCAACGCAGCTTCGGCAAAACGGATGGCATCCTCATAAGATTTTTGCCTAATAGCAAGCGCTGCCTTGATTGCCAAAACGTTCACATGCTTGGAATCCAGAGCATATGCCTCATCGGCAAATTTTAATGCGTCATCCATCTTATTTGCAAGAAGAAAAATTCTCGCCAAATTTACCCGGGCAACCACATGTTTTGGGTCTGCCTCAGCCACACCAAGGAAAATTCGAACTGCACCGACATAGTTCTTCTGTGCAAATTCAACATTTCCCAATTCAAACAATGCTGATGTGTGTTCTTTATCTAATTTTAGAGTATTTCTGAATTCAAGTTTCGCCTTAACAAGCTTATTTTGCTCTACGAGTTCAAGGCCGTTCTCATAGTGGGACTGAGCTTTATCCTTAGAGTTTTCGCACCCTACCAAAACAGTGCAACCAATCAACAACAAGATAGCGAGCAAACGGGGCCAATTTAACAATGAAGACAATTCCCAATCCTTAATTTAAATAAAATTGATACCGACATTATATATAATGTAGATGCAACTTAAGACAATTCGTAATACGCGCGACAGCCTAGAATAGCGTAATAGTTCGCTTCAGGGTTAACGTCTGGCACATATGCCCACGAGTAACCGACGTCAAAAAAGAGACGACACACCCCTCAACTGACAGCGGTCATATTCCTGCACACCAAAAGCATGCGAATGCGCAATATTCCCAACAAAGCACCTTAACGAAAAAGGGGGCCCAAAAGCCCCCTCGTAAAATCAAACAAACTGATTACATGCTCAAACGAACATTCAGTCTTAAGCTGCAGTCAGGCTTGTTTTCCGACGACGACGACGGGACAACAGTCCAATACCAAGAATTGAACTACCAAATAGCAGCAATGCTGGTGGTACAGGTACAGCTGCAACTTTCAAGCTATACTGAATGTTGCTACCGCCAGAAGTGGTAAAATCGATAACCAATGTTTGGGCGGCGTGAGCAGCTGAGAACAAAGTGTTCAGGACGGCATGATAACCAACGCCTACAATCTGAATCAACGACGTTGAAGCGCCAATCTGAAGATTTGTCACAGTGTCTTTCCAAAAAATGGTAGAAGCACTGATATCACCCTGAGTATTCAAATGAAAGTTAACTGCAGAAGCAGGCTGTGGAAGAGTAGAGGAATTAAACTTATACTCAAAATGCTGATCTCCAGACACCAAAGCTTCATGGAGATACTCGGGCGCAGCAAGAATATCAACAACAGGATCTCCCGGGGAAATCGAAACAGCACCCGCTGACGTAGCAAACATCATAGAAGCAGCAAAGGCTCCCACAACGCTTAATTTTTTGATGAAACTTAACATTTTAACACAATCCTAATCTTTTTATAAAAACCTGGCCCCTCATATTCTTTTATTAATAGCAGGTTAACAAATCAAATCAAGTAAAATATAGGGTTTGTAAACAGATCGTTAACTGTGATTTTTGAGAAACACCGTTCGCGGAATTGCCAGTTTCAAAGAACCGTGAAATTCGCGAAATTTACATAAAACGTTGAATAATAAAGGCTATTTTCTATCAACATATCATCCCACTTAGAAAAATAGTCGGTATTCGAGCAACTCTATAGCTATCTCCACCCCAAAATTCCGATACGCGCGGACTCTTTTGTCCTATAACACGTAGATTCAGTTCACTCCTTCGGATGGAATATGACAGAAACGACTCATCGCAATAGTGAAACCTTATCTCTGTAGGACAGATTCCGCTGCTACCCCTTTTGAGAGCAGTCAGAGTCTGGCGGATAATCTCACTACAAGTTCATTGAAAAAACCAGGCCTTTCCACTCGATAACCAAGGGTCTGGACCTAATGATTCTGCAATCCATGTATTCTAAGTTTATTCGCGCTTTGTTTGCTTCTTACCACAAATCTATGCTTGATGCTTTGATGAAACAATTAGTCTTGGATCCAGCGACATGCCCACAATTGTAAAAACACTGGTCGATATAGGGCCGCTTATCGTATTTTATGTGACTGAAAGTTATTCAGACATCTTTGTTGCAACCGGATTTTTGATGGTGGCTTGCCTCATTGCATTTGCTGTCTCTTGGAAAATGACGAAAAAGCTGGCCCTCCTCCCGCTTCTGACGCTGGCATTTGCTTTGGTATTTGGTGGGTTCACATTGTTGTTTGAGGATGACACATTTATCAAAGTTGAAGTGACGCTTACCAATGGCTTGCTGGGAATTTTCCTTTTGGGGGGGATGTACTTCGAAAAGTCTCTTCTAAAAATTCTATTCGATAGCTTTGCAGACATGACAGAAGAAGGCTGGAACAAAATCACGTGGCGAATGGGGTGGTTCTTCGTGGCCATTGCAATTCTAAACGAATTTGTCTGGCGAACTTTCAGCACCGATATTTGGGTAGATTTTAGAGTGTTTGGAATTTTGGGTCTGACATTTGCATTTTTGGCAATTCAAGCGCCAACAGCAATGCGCCATATGGTCGATGAGTCCAGCGTTAAGGATGATTGACCTGCAGACGCATTGTGGGGGCATTGTGGGGGCATTGTGGGGGCATTGTGGGGGCATTGTGGGGGCATTGTGGGGGCATTGGTGGGCATTGGTGCTTGTAAAGCTACTCCGTAAAAACAGCTGCTCTACATCTCAAGCATCAACCAGTATGTTTCAAGCGAGGCATCCAGATGGATAATATATTTACCATCGAGTCTCGTCACTGAAACCTCTTCTTTTTTTCCTGTATTACTGAGCGCATACAACTTTAGGCCCTCTGGTGCCTGAAGTTGCAAAACACCCTCAATCGGTTCTGATAGAAAAGGCAATTTTTCATGCTTTAGCGTCAGGGACTGAGCGGCCATTGAAACGAGAATTTGCTTTGAATTGGAGATTGGCATGTTGTCCAGGCTTTGGACCGCGATGCTCGCATTGGCCGTATTGATTTTGAAAATCGAATTATCCAATTCATATGTGCGTCCGCCGATCCAACCCGATATAATTTGTGATTTCGGAGTATTTATAGTGACCGTTCCCTGTTGCCAATTTCGACAAATTTGATGGGTGTCAGAACAAACGAAATCCTGTTTGGCAGGTAGAAAACTTTGGTGTGGGTCCGTAATAATTATAGCATTATCTGGCACCTGGCCTGCTTCCAACCAAGGCAGTTCTTTAATGGCAGGCAAGGCAATTCGCAGTTTGCTTTGCTCTACCAGAGTTCTGATTGCTCGCGAGTTGGAAGGTGCGACCTTCGACCCCATTAAAACGTCTGATGGCAGGGATAAATAATAGGCCTTTCGCGCCTGCTCAACATGGTTTTGCCGATAGAGCAAAGCGGCCGCTGGCATCATTGCCAGCTCCGAAGGGGCGTTGAATGATTGCCTGCTGACCGGCTCGCCAGCTTTATTCAACGCTGATTGTGCATAGGTAAATTGCATCATCGCGTCCCAGTCTTGCAAACTGGCAATCGAAGCCAAATAGATCGGCAATCCTGCGCGGTCGAAGGCTGAAAATGACGACATATTCCATTCGGTTACAGATAATGGTTTGCCTGCCACGCTTCCGGCAGCGATCCAGTGAGCAATATTCTCTTTGTAATGGGGATTGGATGAGAAAAAATTTGGTTTTGCAGATGAATGGACATCAATTAAGTCCCCATCACTCAACGCCGGCAAGGAAGAGAGAGGGTTTTTACCCCAAGTACTGGTTGTCACGATGGGAACTTTAACACCTATTTTTTTAAGGTGTTTAATCATCTTTTGATTAAACTGGTGTTCCAGATCATTCAGAAATAATTTCGAAGGCCCGTATTCCCAGGCACGCCACACCCTTTTTTGATCTAACTTGGCTTTTAACGCAAATTGGTGCGCCTGGAACATATAGGCATTGTTGTGTTTGGGAACTTTTTTGTTTGGCAACAACGCGTTGCCGAAGTGGTGGGTTAGGTCGTTTTCATTGGTAATCAGCACGCTAACAATGGCCGGATCATCTTTATATGCCAGCGAAGTATAGGGGTTCACATGGCTCAAATATGCCTCTGTAAATTGTTGCATCTTTTCTTGAATGCTCAAATTGACATATGAAAACCCTTTTGCCTGGCTGGTTTCCTTGCTTTTTGCAATTTCCTTGAAATTCCGTATGCCATCCTTAGACGTGAATTCGCGACCCATTTGAAGGTCGAGCCAAACATATATGCCTTCGTCCTGTAAAATCTTGATCCATAGATCGAGCCTCTTTTGCGATCTAGGATTAAGCGATAATGTATTGTCAGAGTTCTTACCAAAGATGTTGGGGCTAACCCATTTTGAATCATGGTGACTAATTCTCACCAGATTAATGCCAAGCTGTGATAAACGCTTGGCCTGTGCATACATGCGGGATTCCTTGGTCTTGAAAAGACTAAGAGCGGATAAATTTACTCCCCAAAAACGTCCATTAGTGCCATCTTCGAAAACCAGGCTTTCGCCCTCGGCCCGTAAGAATCCGTGTTTGCCTGCCGGTTTTTCTGGGGCGTTCAGAAAACTCAAATCAACCGGGGAATGTTTGAAAGAGAGTATATTTTTATACCATGTTTTTGGTGATGGCTTCGCCAGTCGCTCCGCTATAGTCGGGATGACTTTTCCGTCTTTCGGCAGTGTCACCGTCATTTTGATGGTTTTGTCTTTCCCAGGATCCCCTTTTGTAACAAAATATGCGCGAATCTCGTTCTTGCGGCTTCGTTCAAAATAGAGTTCTGAAATGGGCGGTTCAAATCGAATGGTTATACGCGGTTCGCCGGGGAGCAATTCCAGTTGCCAGCCTCCATTCTGGGGCAATAATTTAGCCCCTGGGGCAAAGCCATTTTCTTTCAAACCTGCTACATTGATCTTGAAACTGACTCCGCCCCATTGATCTTTGTTCCAGTTTTTTGATCCCTTAATCCTGAACTGCCAACTCATTTCATTTGGCGAGTTCGACGTCACGCTCCCGTCCAGCAACAATCCGGTCTTTTCACTCTTTCCGGATAACTCATACCTCCCCTTGTCCTTGACGCTTCCTTCCACGTTAACATCGGACCATTTCCATTGATCATGCCAGAAGAAAAATTTGGTGCTTACTACGTTCAAGGTTTGGTAATTTAAGTTGAAAAGGCCTGAGCCTTCATTGAACTGGAGTGTAGTTTGGGCATTTGAATTTGCTGATACGAGAATAAAAGGCAGCAAAAGTAGCTTCGCCAATGTAATTTTTTTCATATTAGGTTTTACCTTGGTCTCGATACTTTGGCGTTTTGGTTTGAAGTCCAAAAATAGCAAACGGCACAATGGTCCAGTTCCCGGAGCCCAGCACCCGAAATATTTATACTGTAGTTGTAGCGACTCGGTTACATTGTTTTATATACGAACGGCACCAAGAAGTGAGTCTGTTTATCCGATTTTACATTGATTATGGGGATTGGATTGCGTGCGCATGTTAAACATCTATCCGATAGGGGCCCGAACAGAACAGCCGCGGGAGAGTTCATCGGAGGTGTGTTCTCGCCGCGACTAAATCAGATGTATCAATGACAAACGCGAAAATCGGCAGCAAGGGTTTTGAAATTATCCTTGGCCGAGCTTCTGAACTGCATTCCGGAAAATAGTATATATACCGCTTTATCTCAGCAGACTGTACACGCCGTTTTCGTCAATTGAAATTGAACTGTCGGACTGGATTGGAGTATCGCCTTCCTCAAGGGGAGGTTCGTCCGCCAACTTTTCCAGCGACGCATCCAATTCATCCATACCATCTCCTTGCGGATTACTGATGATATCAACAAGCGCATCTAATGAGATGCCCAAATCATTCAATCTCAAAGATTTCTCAATCTCGGTAATTGTTAAGAAACCCAAAGGCTGCCCCCTAACCTCCGCCACCTTGATCCGAATAGCCTCACCATAGGCGGGGATGGAATCATAATCTTTTTGATAGATTCCAAATTCGGTTCCTAACTGCTCGAATAAATTGAGTTTAGGTCCGGTGATATCAGCTTTGAGAACACTCCAATAATCCAGAGCCGATTCAGCCTCAGAGTGCTCCGAATGGCGAACGGCATCTTTCGTTGGTGTAACCACATCGGCATGCGACACGACCGTTGCACTAGGTGTAACAGAAAGTGTTTTACTCTGCTGTAAGTTCAATAAAGCGGCAGAGTTTAAAGACGAGATAGATGTCATGCTAACTCCTAACTGCAATCCAAACAAACATTCATGTGTACGGATTGCGGAGAAATATTCCTGAGCCTCATGCTGCAGGAACGTGACTGTCCCACTGTGAGAATAGCTAAAAATTGTTAAAAAATTGTTAAACCTAGTATTTTCGCGACATTTTTAAAACAATATCAAAGTGTATATCTAGTATATAAAATTTTACAGTTATTGTTATCTATAATTAAGCCATATCATACACGCCATATCGGGACGACCGGTCTTGCATATATACAGTGGGTACGCCACTGAACTCAGCATAGATAGACGCAGGAAGTACGGTAATAATCGACATATGCTGATCCTGCTTGAGGATTCCGGACAAGAAACCGAACTTATTTCATTGTCGCGGAAAGTTGTAACGCATTGGTTTTACATAATTTAACAAAATGGCGATCTCCATATTTTGGTTTTTCTCTATTTCTAATGTCATTTTCACTAAAATTTTTCAATTCATGGACTATAATACCAGTAGGGGCACAATAGAATTCTGATTGGCAGTTAACTAAGATCAGCGCGCGTACTTGCGTTTAACATGCCGTCTGGTTATGGATTTGACTATGTATGAAGCGTATTATGGCCTGAGTTCCAAACCATTTTCGATATTGCCCGACCCCCATTTCATGTATTGGGGCCGCTCGCATACGCTGGCCTTTGCTATGCTTGAGTATGGCGCGATGAATCGGGCCGGATTTACTGTTATTACTGGCGAGATTGGTAGCGGAAAAACCACCTTGATCAATCACCTGCTGAGCAAGCTGGGCGACGACATTACTGTTGGTCAGATGGTGAATACTCGAAAAAATTCCGGCGAACTTCTTAGTTGGGCACTTATGGCCTTTGACCAACCATTATCTGACGCCTCCTATCCAATTCTTTACAAGCAATTTCATGATTTCGTTCTTGAAGAAGCCTCACGAGGCAAGCGTGTCCTTCTGATCGTTGATGAGGCGCAAAATCTGGGACTTGAGACGCTTGAAGAGTTGCGTATGCTGTTGAACATAAACCATAAAGACAAACAGCTTTTGCAATTGATTTTGGTTGGCCAACCACAGTTGAAAGAGCAGTTGAGGCAACCTGAACTCACACAATTTGCACAAAGAGTTTCCTCTGATTTCCATCTTAAGGCGCTCAACCGCGATGAAGTTCTTAGATATATTGGTACTCGCCTTTTCATGGCGGGAAGAACAGAACCGTTGTTTACCGATAATGCATGCGCTCTGATTGCCACCATAAGCAAGGGTATTCCCCGGATCATCAATATCTTATGCGATACCGCGCTTATTTATGCTTATTCATCGGATGCCCCCAAAGTTACGCTGGCCATTGTAAAGAGCGTCGTCAGCGACAAATCTGAATTCGGCGTATTTTCTGTTGGAGATCCAGCTGATAACCGTCGTCGGATACGACCGGTCAAGACTTAGGAAATTTTCATGAGGCAGGATAATCCCTTTGGGGGGCTGGTCGTGATTGACCCGATCAAACATGGCGATCATCGAGGATTTTTTTCCGAAACCTATAATCGAGAAACATTGCGCACCAAATTTGGTATTGAATGTGATTTTGTGCAGGACAACCATTCTTTGTCAGTGTCTTCCAGCGTGGTGCGCGGCTTGCATTTTCAAGTGCCACCAATGGAACAGGCGAAACTCGTGCGGGTAACAAAAGGCGCGGTTTTGGATGTAGCGCTGGATGTTCGGCGTAATTCACCAAATTACGGGCATCATTTTGCAGTGAAACTGAGCGCAGATAACTGGAAGCAATTGTTTATTCCGGCAGGCTTTGCCCATGGGTTTTGCACTCTGGTTCCCAATACGGAGTTCCTTTATAAAGTCTCAAAGCCATATTCTCCAGAACATGAACATGGTGTATTGTGGGATGATCCAGCACTTGGGATCGACTGGGGAACACCAGAGAAAGCAATTTTATCTGACAAGGACAAAGAGCTTCCTAATCTGATAGATTTACCTGATCATTTTTAAAAACCATTGTCGTGAATATGTGTGGGGACTGAACATTGAAGATACTTGTTACAGGTGGGGCCGGCTTCATCGGCTCGGCAGTTTGTCGTGAAATTATTGCCGGGACCGAGCATTCGGTGGTCAATGTTGATAAATTAACCTATGCCGCGAACCTTACTTCGCTCACTCCCATATCCAACAACCCTCGCTACAAATTTGTTGAACTGGATATTTGTAACACGGAAAAACTGGCAAAGGTCTGCGCAGACGAGGATATAGATGCGATCATGCATTTAGCAGCGGAAAGCCATGTGGACAGATCCATCGAGGGCCCGGCAGCATTCATAGAAACCAATATTGTAGGGACTTACAGTGTTCTTGAAGTGGCGCGAGCACATTGGGAAAGCCTGAGCGGTTCGCGCCGTGAAAAATTTCGCCTACATCACATCTCTACCGATGAAGTCTTTGGGACGCTTGGGAAGAATGATCTTTTCACCGAAGAGACAAGATATGATCCAAGCTCGCCCTATTCAGCCAGTAAAGCGGCATCTGATCATCTGGTAATGGCATGGCAGCGCACTTATGGCATGCCGACCGTTATCTCTAATTGTTCAAACAATTACGGGCCCTACCATTTCCCGGAAAAACTGATCCCATTGATGATCACCAATGCGCTGGATGGTGGGTCCCTCCCCATCTATGGCAAAGGAGATAATGTGCGCGACTGGCTTTATGTGGATGACCATGCTCGGGCGCTTCTCACGGTGTTGGAAACTGGCATCGCAGGCGAAACCTATAATATTGGTGGCAATAATGAAAAAACCAATATGGAAGTGGTTGAACTTCTGTGCGATGCGCTCGATAGCATCAGACCCCGCGAGGATGGCCTGAGCTATAGAGAGCAAATCACCTTTGTTACGGACCGGCCGGGGCACGATTTCCGATATGCCATTGATTCGTCAAAAATTAAACGTGAATTGGGTTGGAGCCCGGAAGAAACCTTTGAAAGCGGCATGCAAAAAACCGTTCTTTGGTATCTGGAGAACGAAGAATGGTGGCGCCCGATCAAATCCAACACTTATGGCGGTGCTCGGCTGGGCCTCAACGCCAAAACCGGTGCGGATAAAGATTGATGGCAAAACGTGATGTTCTTGTAGTGGGTGGGGGCGGCCAACTTGCCACGGCACTAAAGCAGAAGGAGACTATTGCTGGGCATCGTATTCTTTCGATTGGGCGCCCAGATTTGGACCTTGCGCGGACTGGGACAATTGAACAAACTATTGGTGAGCTAAATCCTGCACTGGTAATCAATGCAGCAGCCTATACAGCCGTTGACAAGGCTGAGAGCGAAGCTGAAATAGCAAATGCCGTGAACGCGGTTGGCGTTGGCAGGCTCGGGCAGATTTGTGCACAAAATGATATACCGGTCATTCATATTTCAACTGACTATGTCTTTGACGGAAAATCCAAAACACCTTACAAGGTGGACGACAAGACCGCACCACAAGGCATCTACGGGTGTTCAAAAGAACAGGGTGAAGTTGCCCTTCGTGCTGCCAATGAACAGCATTTGATCTTCCGCACTGCATGGGTTTTTGGTGAGTATGGCAATAATTTTTTAAAGACCATGCTTAGGCTTGGCACAACCAATGATCAGATACGCGTTGTTGAAGATCAGTTCGGCACACCAACCTATGCGGCGGATCTAGCCACAGGTCTTACGGAGATTGCGGTGCAGGTTTTGGCCTCGCCAAATGACATTTTATGGGGAACCTATCATTTGACAAATTCCGGCGAGACCACATGGTGCGGCTTTGCACGAGAAATTTTCAAACACTCTGCGCATGAGAGCACCCCCTCCCCGCAGATCATAGGAATTACCACTGAAGAATATCCAACGCCTGCCGCACGTCCTGTCTATTCAATATTAGACTGCGCAGAGACCAAAGAGCAATTTGGCATTGATTTACCTAACTGGAAAGACGCAACCATGCGCTGCATTAGAAATATTGAAGGAATGGCCTTATGAAGGGAATTATCCTTGCCGGCGGCAGCGGCACCAGACTTGCCCCGCTCACAACCGCGATAAGCAAACAGCTCTTGCCGATCTATGACAAGCCGCTCGTTTACTACCCCCTGTCTGTATTGATGCTTTCAGGAATTAGAGAAATCCTAGTGATATCAACGCCTCGCGACCTTCCCGGTTTCAAAGCGTTGATGGGGGATGGCAATCAATGGGGCATTTCAATTGAATATGCAGAACAGCCAAGCCCGGACGGCCTTGCGCAGGCATTCATTATTGGTGAAGACTTCATTGGCGATGACAGGGTAGCTCTGGCGCTTGGCGATAATATCTTCTTTGGGCATGGCTTGACGGAAACTCTAACTCAAGCTGCTAGCCGTAACGAACCTGGAGCCAGTGTATTTGCTACTTATGTTCGAGATCCGCAGCGCTACGGTGTGGTTGAGTTTGACGATGATAATCGCGCCATATCGATTGAGGAAAAACCTGCCGAACCCAAATCAAACTGGGCTGTAACCGGGCTTTATTTCTATGACAATGGTGTGGTTGAAATCGCAAAAAACCTCAAACCATCCCCACGTGGCGAGTTGGAAATTACCGATGTGAACAAACATTATCTGCACGCTAATACGTTGTCAGTGGAAATATTGGGGCGTGGGTTTGCATGGTTTGATACCGGCACACCTTTAAGCATGCTGAATGCTTCGAATTTCGTGCAGACCATTGAAGAAAGACAAGCGCAGAAAATCGCCTGCCTTGAGGAAATTGCATATAAATCCGGCTTCATTTCTGCTGAGGATATGACCAGACTTGCAGATACCCGCTATAAAAACTCCGAATATGGGGTGTATCTAAAAAATCTGCTTTAGATTTCTGATTTACCCTATTTGGGACTACGCCGCGATCAAAAGCGAGCGTAACCTATTGGCTATGTTCAATGGTACATTTTATCTGAAAACCAGAGACCGCTGTTCACAATTGTACATTGGCAATTGGGAACGTTTTGAGTGTTGATTACCAGAGCCAGTAGATTATAGCAGGCCAGAATAGAACTGATGCAACAATCAGAATATCCTTGGCAATCAAGTTGCCGAGCGTCTGGTGTACCGGTGTTGCTTCGCTAAGATCCGCGATATGGTTTATAAAGTTATTCTGCGCCACCTGCAAAGCATGGACAGCGTGTTCGCCTCGTTCCTGATCAGCAACAGCAGCAGGCGAGCGAGCGCGTGCTTTGCTTTGAGCCTTATCAGAATTTAATGAAGTCATATTCAAATCCCCGAGCCAACAATCCGACTCACCTGCCCCAGTATTGTAGGCAGGATTAATTTAAGCGCCGATACCTTTCCGCTTCCTTAACGAGCGCCTCATAGGTTGTTAACTATTGGGTCTGGGGCACTCTATTTGAATACTGCCAACCACTTTTTCGCAATTGCTCTCAGAGTCGACATTGAACCGTAGCGAACAATTATTCGCAGCTACAGAAAGCGCTGTTCATTGTTTTCAAGAACGAGACAGGTCAATATGCCCGACATATAGGCACCGGTGTCTATGTTGATACGGTTGCGAAGTATTTTTGGCTTGTCTACCGGCGTGTGCCCGTGGACAATGATTTTTCCGAAATCCTGTTTACTTTGCAAAAACTCGTCGCGAATCCAAATGAGATCCCGCTCCTCCTGCTCATGTAAAGCGCGGTCGGGATGAACGCCGGCATGGACGAAAAAATAACTTCCCATTTCGAAGAACAGCGGCAAGTTGCTGTAGAAATCCCGATGCTCGTTTGGCAGTTTTTGGCTGAAGTCTTCCCGAAGCAACTTTGGAGAAATTTTTTTCTTCTGATCTGTCAGCCGAACACCATAGGAGCGCAAGGTTTGTGATCCGCCAAGGCGTTGCCATCGTTTAAGAGTGCCAGAATCTTCCAGAAAGTCATGTACCATGGTTTCATGATTGCCTTTGAGGCAGACCCTTTGCCAGCCAGCGGGTGGGGAACGCATAAGCCAATCCACAACCCCTTTTGATTCCAGCCCTCGATCGATGTAGTCACCCAGAAAAATCTGCAACACTCTATCAGTAGGGTTGTTTTTTGCATCCACCAGCATTTTTTCGTGCAGCTCTTCCAGCAAATCAATCTCGCCGTGAATGTCGCCAATGACGTAAATACGTACGCCTTTCGGCACATGTGGGCTTAGGTCACCACTGTCCTGCCCACGAACAATGTCAGACAAGTTTTGAAATATTCCAGTACTCTTCGAACTTCTGCTCATACTTGCTACCTGCCTCACAAGAGCACGGTTGTAAAAAGTGATAACCGTTTTTCAGATAAATTACGTGTTAGAATTTACCTAAATGCACCTATCTCATTTCATAATAATTGACACAAATCGGTGTACAAATTACTACCTCCCAATGATTGTAACATGATGTTTTTAATCAGGTTTTCACGAAAATTTAATATACTTACCTTACTTATGTATAAAATCATTTAACTATATTTTTGCTGCATTAACTTTACGTTAGGGCACCTCCAATAGAGTTATAGCTGTAGATGAGGTATAAATTACCCTCAAGCATGAAGCATTCTACAATTCCGAACTTTCGGGATATTTCAATTCCAGACTCCTTTTCTTATTTCTGGAATAAATATGATATACTGATTACATAGCTTACGTGGTTTCATTTGTTCCATCCATACCGGAATTAGGTTGCAGACCATTTGTACTTGGCTGTGTTCCCAGATTATATCATATTAATAGACCCAAAATGCTGAAAGCTTCATACCCCTCGCTTACGGCAAATCGAGGTTACGCCATTTCCTGTTGGCGTAACCTCTTTTTTGTTTTTGACGTATGGCTACCAAATCACAATTCACCGCAGAGGTTTGAATACGTTAACGAAATATCATTGGTCTGATGATAATTTTAGTTAAATTGTAAATGTGTATTGGGGGAAAAATGCGTAAATTTCAATATTTCGCTCCAGCTTTGTTATTGTCTCTAGTGGCATGCCAGAATGCTGGCGTAAATGGCACTATAAACCCGGAAATTTTTGCCGGGTCGCGTGATCTGGTTAGTTCCGAAATCACAGGATCAATTAAGCCGGTTGAAATTTCTAATGTAAAAGACGCCAATGCCAGCAAGATTGTCATTAACAGTTACCGTCCACCGAAAGTCGGCACGGTTTTTGGCTGGCGGAACAATTGGGCTTCTCTTGAACCCAAGCTGGTCTACAGAGTAGCCTCATTAAATGACAAATTTGACGGCAAACCAGCCATACGTTTTGAAGCCATAGAGGGCACTGGAAAAGGTGCGAAAACTTACTATGATTTGCAAAACTCAAATCTGGTTGGCCATAAGGATAAATCCGGCAAACCACTGGTCACTTATCAAAAGGTTGAGAACCGATTGAAATTTCCCATGCGCCCCGGCGACAAGTGGGTCGCGAACTGGCAATATCTGGATCACAATTCCAACAAAGTGCAAAAGGGTGGCGGCGTTGTTAATGTCATCGGCGTAGAACTGTTGAGCACAGATGCCGGGCGTTTCAAAACGATGAAAATCAGGCTGCCCCTACCTGCAAGTGCTGGACGTGGTATGCGTCATCATATTTGGTATTCGCCAAAACTAGGCATCATCGTGCGCGAGCAAATTTCAAACAACACATTTAGTTGGGTGAAGGTAATTGAGCGGGTAGAACTGACCAAGGGCTAAGGCCCTAATAAGTACATCTTCAGGTCTATACCAGTTTATTCAAAAGGGTTTACCCACTACTCACATCGCAAAATTGTGTAAGCGCTGTAGTTTCCTGAGGGAAAGGCATCCGGGCGATCTGCTGTCAAATGTGCCTGCACGCGCGTGACGCTTGGGCCTCTGCGTAGTTGCACGCTGGTTGAACCGGGTTGATCGGCAAAGGAGCGTCCGCGAAAAATGCTGGTTCCTGAAAAGCTTGCGGTGAATGTGACATTATCATCCCCGCCCGTTGGGCGACTTGTAAAGAACGATGGTGCGTCCAGTGAAATATCGTAATTCCACCACGAATAAACATCGGCAACGCCATGATTACCACCAGTGTTTTTCGAACTGATTTGATCCCCCGTGGCGCTCTGGGTCATTGTTCCGCCTCCGCGAATAACAATGATACAGGCGGATGATGCATCTACATTGCCTCCGAAATTGACATTGCCCTGCCCTGCATTGGCGAATGGGACAGCAACACATGATAGTGCCGTCCCCAGCACGATCGCTAGCAGTCTTGAAGACCTGATTTTTGAATTCATGTGTTTCATCTTATGTCCCTGCTTGGGCACTTTTGCGATACTTGCTTCGTAGAAAGTGCTTATTTTTATCGTTCAATTTATCTGAAAATCTGGTTGAAGTTTTCGATCCATGATCCATATAGCGAGGCGGACACTTCTATTCGCAACGCAATGTAATTTGTGCTGAATATTGGCCGTGAGGGAACGAACTCCCCTGCCTTTTTGCGACGAGATGGGTTTTAATTCTGGTATGGCCCCGTTTGATTTTTCTGGCGACACCGTCCCTTGTTCGACCAAAATTGGTATTGCCCGTTGCCGAATAGGATGCGTGAAAACGAACACCATCGCCGCCATTGCTTGGCATGTTTGTAAATGCCATTGGCGCATCCACGACAATTTTATAGGATGAGCGCGTGGCCGTGATATTTGCGAAACCAGGATGTCCTCCGGGCAATCTGGAACTTAGCTTGTTGCCGGTGAAACTGGGTGACAAAGCCCCAGGCTGGGTTACCATGATCTGGCAGTAGTGTGCCCTTGCCGGGAAGCCTTCAATCTTGAGGAATAGATCGTCTTCATCTGTGTCGTGCGAGGGTTCAAAGGCATGGGCGGGACTGCAGAATACTGCCCCGGTGCAAAGAATGAACGCGGTAACAAACCCAGCGGAATAATTCGCTAATCCACCGGCCGGTCTCTTTATCCCTGCAATTTGACTATTTGCCATAGTCCCAAGTCCTTATTCCTTGCGGCCGTCTGTTGACCAACCGTCGTCGTCCCAATTGCCGGTTGTTTTTACTGCGGCAAATTTTACATTTGTATCAGTTCCTGCTTTGGCACTTGCGTTGGTCACAAGGGCCTCTTCCGGAGCCTGTGTCGAAACATCCGACGCTGGGCTGATGCTCCTGCTCAATCCCATCTGCATCAAACGTAGTTCGATTTGCAGACGCTGGATTTCCAGATTATACAATCTGGTACAGTCCAGCCGTTTGGGCTTGCGTCCGAGCGGTATAACAATCCGGCCATAATGGGAAAGATTGCCAGCCTGCGCCTGATCCGGGCTACCAATGATGCCTACGTCCAAATATGCGCCACTTCCTGATACTGCCGAGCGACATGTTGTGCCGTCTGCGGCTCTTACCTCGTCATGTCCTTGTGGCAATTGAACGCCGGGTAAGGAAAATCCTGAGAGGTTTTGGTTGATGATTGTGCTTTGTGCATGAGCGGTTCCGCCGGTCGCAAAGCTTGATACGATTGCGATCCCTGCTACTGCAATCGTTGTCCTAAAAATTTCCCACATACCTGAGCCTTTATTTTTGTTGATTGTCCCGGAAACGGGATGGCTTCAGTGCAAATGCGCACCTTCCTGTTTTTTTGCCCCTCAAATGGCACCACAACGGTGACCGGACGGGCAAACCTTGCTCCTAGTGTGAATTCGGCAGGCGTGACTTGGGCTCTTACTGGCCTGAAGTCTTGGTCGTAAACTTTAACTTCAATACGGATCCTGTGCTTATATGGATTTGCCGGGTACACACGCACGGCAAATGAATCTGTGAAGCTGTCAACTTTGGCCCGCATGGGCGACATTGACTGGGCTGCTGCCTGTGACGGCAGCAGCATTATTGCTAGAGATCCGGCAAAAATGGATAGTTTTATGGTGTTTAAGTGTGTCATCTTTGACGGTCCCTTAGGTTTTTTGGAAAGTTATGCGGAAATTATTCGCAGCGTAGAATAACAGTCGCGGCATAAGAGCCTGCAACGAATACGCCGGATGTTTTTGTCGCTGCCATATCCACACTCACGTTTGTAATGCCAGCTGAAGTCAAGCTTGCTGTAGAAACGTTAGACATAGTGTTTGCACCTGTGCCGCTATAGCTGGTTGCATATGTGACGTTGTCACCACCGGTCGTTGGGAATGAGGAAAATGCAGACAAAGCGTCTGTGCTTAGTGTGAAACCTGTGCCGGTTGCAACAACTTGTGCAACACCAGAGGTTCCTCCAGTTTCATTGGAGCCCAGAACGGTTGAACCGGCGTTTACGCCGAGGGAACCGGGGCTGGAAACTGTAATTGTACAGCTAGATGAAACGGACCCGTTAAAAGGCACGTTACCAGTGGCTGCGTGTAGTTGTATTGGCATTAGGGCGAGCGAAAACGCGCTCAATTTGATGAGGTTCTTCATGACCTTCTCCTGCTACATGTTTGGTCTTTTTTTGTTATTAGATTTACCGCATGTATATCAATCTTGTTCTCCAACCGGATTGATACCCCCGAAGTAAATCTGAAGCGGTTATAACAATAGAGGATTTACAAAATAGTTTATGAGACTGGTTAATGGAATTTGGTGGGGTTTGGAGGGGGTTACAAGTGTTGCTGGATAGGGATTTTGGGGAAAGAATTATTTTATGTGGCGTGCGAAACTGTGGAAATGGCGTTGCACAAAGCCAGCAATATCAACAAAGCTGAGTTAAGACGGACCAGTTATTAGAATGCTAGAGAGAACCGCCACTGTGCAAACCGAGGGCGAAGATAAAGGCCGTAAGGCCACCGCTCAAGCCAAAAGTGCCGATGTGCTGTAGGAAAGACAGTGAATCAAGTATCCGAAAAGCGCAAGGTATCGTTTTGAACAATGCCCAGCAATCCTTCAGAACTGGTGTAATGCCAAAGCATTTCGGGAATAACAACACTGGATAGTAAATCCGCCAAAGCTTCATTTCGTGCAATTTGAAAAAAGGACATTGATAAACTATCTCCTGAACAAGCAACTGCCATGCTGTTGTTATTCGAATGGTTAACATTTCGCAACTATTACCAACAGAAATTAAGTCGAGCTTATGGCGTACTCAGCCTCTTCGTCTTCCCTCTACCCGCTCCAAAAGTCACTATAATTTCAATATTTTATTTTTAATGTAACAACAGGCATCACAACAGGACTGTCATCTACCGATTTAGATTCCTTGAAACAGTATCCTGCAAAATATTCAGCATATCCTTTGCCAATGCTGCGCGGTTATAATGTTTTGCAGCCTTCGGTCCGTTTGCCTTGAGACTTTGGTATAACACTGTATCGTTTTTCATTTGCCGCAAGCTGGCCACTAAAGCTTCGGAATTTTGCGGTTCAAAGGTGACACCAATTCCTTCATTTTCAACGATATCCGCAGATTCTCCGCGAACGCCGTGCAACACCGGGACGGCCATCGCCATACATTCAAAAAGTTTCGAGGGAATAACTTTCGTAAACAGTTCAGTATTTTTCAAATGTATGATGGAGGCATCAAGCAAAGACCAATAACGCGCCACCTCATCCTTGGTGACGGTGTCCACGAAAATAACATTGGCAAGGCCTTTTTCCTTGGCTCGTTTTACCAAAGCATCCTTTTCAGCGCCATCTCCCAGTAAGATAAAGCGGTATAGATCGCCATCCGGTCCATCCGCTATTATCTGAGCAGCATCGAGAATGGTATCAAGCGCATGGGCCATTCCGTGAGTGCCGACATAGCCGGCCACAAATTTTCCCTCTAATTGCAGCTCTCCAAGTAAATTTGCGTCCTTTTCCCGATGTGAAAAACGGCTGATATCTACGCCATTGGTCACAATCTTAATCTTGTCACGATCAATCCCGCGTTGGATCAATTCCGTACGAAATGCCTTGGTAACAGAAACAATTACAGTCGCCCTGCGGTATAAAAATAACTCCACCTTCTCCAGGAAATCCAAAGCAGCAGATTGTTTCATCGCCCCCACAGCGCGAATGGATTCCGGCCAGATATCGCGTAATTCAAACACCCAAGGCACCCGCTTCAAGGTGCCGGTAACATAGGCCGCACAGGCGGTAAAAAACTGCGGAGACGTACCAACCACAACATCAACTTTGCGCACAAAAAACGCTGCCAGAATGGCAGTAATCATATAACTCACATAGTCCAGAATGCGTTTGATAAAACCATCATTGGCGGAGATATAACTCCAGACCCGGATTACCCGAATGCCGGCCATTTCTTCCGATTGCCAGAGTTTGTTTTTATAGCCGTCAAAAATTTTTCCCCGCGGAAAATTGGGTGCACAGGTGATAATTGTCACCTTGTGTCCCTCTTTCACCCACTCGCGACAATGTTCAAACGTCCGGCTTGCCGGCGCGTTAACTTCCGGGGGAAAATTATCAGTCAAAAACAAAATGTGCATGAATACCCTTTATAAGCGCAATCATAGCCAACTCAATTTAAGTTGGCTATGCCCCTTATCCAACTCAACGGCGAGGCCGAAATTGGGAATGCTTACCCCAAAGGAAGGGTGCCAGCTCGTCTGTTCCAATAATGCATTGCCCTGTACAACCTTCCAGACAAAAGAGTTTCCACCAGGCAGCATCCCTTTCCCCTCAACGTTGTTTGCACCTGCTAGAAGTTTTATGTCGGGATGAAAATGAAACCGCGCTACGGCTTTTCGCGAAGGATCGCTAACAACATCCTCGATAACAAACTCGCCATCGGAGAGTTGCCAAAAACGCTCATGTACGGGTTGGCCAGATAGATGCCGATAACCATCATGGCTACAGCGAGCAAAAAGCTCATCGCCCTCACCTACCTCGGTCGCAAACGGCTTTGCACGCCTTGCTACCCTAAAACCACTCCAAACATGTGATGAATTCAGATCATCCACAATCACAGTGTTATGCGCAGCCGTACCGCGTTGGCGCAGCCGTTCAGAGTTCACCCCATAGCAAGAGGTGCCGGAATTCACCAAGACGCGGTGATTGAAAAGCGACAATTCAAAACTGAGCGTATCCGCATGAGCATGGCCGGGCAGATAATCCGGCCCGACCTTCGCCATATCCAGCAATGCCACCGCTTTGCCTCGTGAAAGGCGCCCATAGCCGCTATCCGGCAGCCAAATCATGTCGGCCTGATTTTCTGCCTGTTTGAAACCCAGTCGGATCGCATATTCCTCCAATTCAGAAACCTCAGGTGCAATCCCAAACGCCGCATCATTAAAGAACGAAATTTTACCATCCGGATGAACCATCGCAACCAGCCAGCGCTGCATCTTTGAAATTCGATCTGGCCAATCGGCTGTCGTTTCTTGCTGGATTGGTGTCAAAGACCCCGAATACGCATTGAACAAGTTATGGAGATCAAACATGTCCTCCAATGCCAGCGCATGATACATCGTGCTCAGTTCAAAATGCCCGCCATCGGCTAAAATTTGTTCCCGCACTTCCCGACCAAGTATTTGAAAACCTTTTGCCAGCCATCTATCAGCTTCTTGCCCTTCGAAAAACAACCCAGCGAAGACTAATGCTTTGGCGTTTGCAAAAAGATGATTGCCAAGCAGGTGGATTTCTAGACGATTTGTCAGCCAGCGCGCCTGTATCGCAAGGCTGTGAAGGCATTCACCAGACAAAACATTGCCGGATAACGCCCATTTTACCCAGTTAATAATGCGCAATGATGTTGGATACGGTTCCCAGCCGGTGCCTTTTCCCGGGGGATTAGCCTCCAGCCAATTCAACAGCGCTGTTTGATGCCATTTCGCACGTGCATCGTAGTCACGGGCATTTAGATCGTCAAAATAATGTTGGTTATATCGCCACAGTTTATCATGTTGCTCACCTTCCCAGCCATCTACTGCAAGCGATCCGGTCTCACCAAGGAATGAAAACTCCCCTTCCCCGGTCATGCTCTGCTCTTTCCTTGCGGGTGATTGCCACGCACCTGATATCGAACGGAGAGCTGGAGCAGGTGCCAAATCTGGGCGAGGCCGCGCCAATCGAAACCACACTCGACCATAAAACTGTACTGGTTTCAAATGCCGGAGCGTATGCCAGTATCGATTGATTTTCCCAGACATTTGCAACGGTGCTCACACAGGACCGGTTATTTTGCCTGACGCGACAAGCGTCTCTAACTCGTTGACAATCCTTGTGCTGGTCTTGCCATCCCATTTATCAGGAATTGTCCCTTGCTTCCAATTTCCAGAAAACAACCTATCAAGCGCTGGCGGCAATGCTGCCGGATCAGTCCCCAGCAATTCATTTGTACCGATATCGACAGTTTCGTGCCGCTCGGTAGAATTGCGTAACGTCATGCAGGGTACACCCATTACAGTTGTTTCTTCTGTGATGCCGCCTGAATCCGTGATTACTGCTTTAGCATTTTTCACCAGATAATTAAATTCAAGGTAAGGTTGCGGCTCCACCAAAATAATATTTCCGGGAAGCTTCCCGATCTGCGGTAAAGTTTTTGCTGTGCGTGGATGAACGGGGAATACAACAGGTAAGTCCCGAGTGTTTTCCCCAATCGCACGAATGAGCTTCGAAAAACCATCCTGACCGTCAACATTAGCCGGGCGGTGCAATGTGAAAACGAAATAACCGCCAGGTTCCAGTTCGTGTTCATTCCAAAATGAAGGTTGCTTAAGACGGTCATAGTTTGCCAGCAATGTATCAATCATGGTGTTACCAACAAAGAAAATTCGGTCATCTGAAATACCCGATTTTCTAAGTGTGCTATTGGCGATTTCGCTTGTGGTGAAGAACCAGTTAGTTATTACATCTGTTATCATGCGGTTTATTTCTTCAGGCATCGTCCAATCGCCAGAGCGAATTCCCGCCTCAACATGGGCCACCGGAACGTTTGTTTTCTGTGCTGTAATTGCACAAGCCATAGTTGACGTTACATCTCCAACCACGAGACACAGTGCACTCGGTTTTTCCAAAAGAAGGCTTTCGTAACTCGTCATGATGGATGCAGTCTGTTCGGCATGGGTACCTGAACCTACTTCCAAATTCACATCAGGAGCAGGAATACCCAATTGCTCAAAAAAATCACCGGACATCTTTGCATCATAATGCTGTCCAGTATGTACCAGCCGGTAACGCAATGGCCCACCTTCAGCGATGCGTTTCTGCAATGCATGAATAATTGGTGCAATCTTCATAAAGTTCGGGCGAGCGCCCGCAATAACATCAATCAACATTCTGGCACCAAATGGTTGGACATATCCATATTATATTTACACATCGAGGCTCAACGCAATCTCAATTGTTGTTCGGGAAACCTCAAAAACCTCACCAACGGGAATCGGCACCTCCCCTCCCTCTTTTATGGCATCCACAAACGCTTTGGCACAAGCAGATTGCCCTTTGTCCTGTCGCCACAATTTCAATTTGGAAAAACCTTTCCAGCCCCATCCTTTCAGCATTCGAAAATTATCTAATTGCAAAACTTTACCGGCACAAAAAACTTCCAGCCGCTCTTTAGGAAATCCCTTATTGCCATTTGCAAGATATTGAATAGTGCCAATGGAGCCATCTTCAAAACCCAAATTTATGACAACGTTGTCACCGGAAGGAGTATCCATTGCCAAAATTGAATGATGTGTAATTGGCGCCCCTGCAAGGTGGCGCAACAAATCGATAAAATGGCAGGCTTCGCCGATAATCCGGCCACCACCAACCAATGGGTCTTGCGTCCAGTGATCAGTAGGAATAGCCCCAGCATTGACGGTCATGATGAAGGATTTTGGCGTGGTTTGCGCGGCAATCAGGCTTTTAATTTTTTTCACCTGCGGCGCAAAGCGTCGATTAAACCCAACCATGAGCAATAGTGCCTTATCTGATTTGGAGGCATAGGCAGTCTCGATTTTTGCCAGTTCATCCAACGTCAGGCACAATGGCTTTTCGACAAACACATGCTTGTTTGCTTCAATTGCCGCCAACACAAATCCGGCATGACTATTATGGCGCGTGGTGATGGCGACAGCGTCAATATCAGGATCTTCCAACACCTCGGTTGCATCAGTCATTGCCCGATTAAATTTGAATTTTTTAGCGGCGTGAACCGCGCTTACGCCACCACCAGAAACAACGCTGGCAAGGTAGGCATTGGCAGTTTTAAAGGCAGGTATCAAAACAGCTTTGGCGTAATTTCCCGAACCAATAAACGCCGTTCGCGCCTTACTACCGCCACGTGCCGAACCATCGCCAAGCTGAATAATTCTACTGATCGGGTCATCATTCTGGCTATCAGGCGATTCGTATTCCAGCAAGATACCGAGCGATGGCTCTGCCCCGCCAACGATCTTATAGGCATCACTTGCCTTATCAATCGAAAACCGATGGGAGATAAGCGGCTTCATATCAATGCTACCAGAGGCCATCAATTCCAAAACAGCTTCAAAATTTCTTTGCTCAGTCCAGCGCACAAGACCGTATGGATAGTCCTGCCCCTTTTCCTCGTAATTCGTATCATAGCGCCCGGGGCCGTATGAGCAGGAAACCTGAAAGGTTAGTTCCTTTTCAAAAAAATCAGCACGGGACAACTCCAGACCAACAACCCCAACAAGAACGATGCGGCCACGCTGTCTGCACATGTTTGCAGCCTGATGCATCGGGTCGCTGGACTTTGCACTGGCTGTAATGAGAACCGCATCAACGCCCCGGTCTTTTGTAAAAGCCATCGCAGCCTGCACCGGGTCTACCCCGCCGGACAGATCGATAATTTCGGCACCAAGCTGTTTGGCCAGTTTCAGTTTAGCAGCATCGAAATCTATTCCCAAAACGCGGCAACCCTGCGCTCTCAAAAGTTGCACTGCCATAAGCCCGATAAGACCAAGGCCGGTTACCACAATGGTTTCACCCATCGTCGGTTTTATCAACCGAATACCCTGCAAAGCGATAGCACCGATAACGGTAAAAGATGCAGATTCATCATCCACATTGTCCGGTATTTTCGCGCACAAATTAGTTGGAACATTTACAATTTCAGCATGCTTGCCATTGGAAGCAACACGGTCCCCCACAGCAAACCCGGTCACACCGCCACCCGCTTCAATCACCTTGCCCACATTGCAATAACCAAGAGGCAATGGTTCGTCGAGTTTATTACGCACAGTATCAATCGTAGGCGCTAAACCATCAGTCCGCACCTTATCAAGCACCATGCGAACCTTGTCGGGCTGTTGGCGCGCTTTGCCAATAAGACCGGCTTTGCCAAATTCAACCAGCATACGCTCCGTACCAACGGAGACCAGAGATTTTGAAGTGCGAATCAGCAGATGGCCAGACCCAACCATCGGAGCGGGAACCACTGCAAGCTCTGTTTCTCCGTTGCCAAGGTTTTGAAGAACTTGTTTCATCAAATATTTTTCCAACAGGCCGCATCAACAGAAAGGGTGTTATTAGAATAGACCAAATTTTGAATTTCCCAGCCACATGCGAATCCAACACAAATGTTCGACTAAACCTTGCGTCAATGCAGCGCGGCAATCAAGTATCAAACTAAGCGTAACTCTCGATACTTGGTGGTATTTTTCTGTTTCAACAAAACGATAAAAGGAGTGATGCGCAGCCCGACAAAAATGTCTAAACCGCTAATTCGAATTAGTGGCTCAATCGAACTGTGGATCGTTTGATCACCACTCCAAACACCATGACTTCACAATGATGGAATAACAATATCGAACATCACGGATATTGTTGTACTCGTGAATCTGGTTTTCCAGTTTTTGGCGGAGGAGGATTATAAGGTCCATTCTGCCACATCATCTCAAGTCTCTTATATTCGCGCATTCTAAAAACTTCAGCGCGTAGCCGAGCCCAAATAAAGCCAACACGGCCAGCACGCCATGCACCGAGAATAAACAGACAATACAATCCCATTAGATGATGTCGAAATGGTAGTTTAAAATAGATTTTTTTCAACCACATGCGACGTTCAAGCCCGGAACCAAACAAACGTGGCGTTATTGACAATTTATCACCACGAATGGTCGCTGCAGCTTCAGCTGTGGTGTAGCGGTTTTGCTTTTCATACCAGTGATGCAAATTGGGGCTGTCATGATGTTCCAAATCGCCATCAACCAACAATTTACCCCCGTCCACCAAAGGATGTTCATTCACGCTAACATCGGAAAATCGACATATCCCTGACCGCCAAAGGCGTAAAATATTCTGACGAACGGGCATTGGTTTTCCCATGAACCAAAGTCTACGCTGCATCATCAGCGCATCATGATTATCATCCGCAATTGCTTTCTCGATTGAAGCTTTTAGTTCGGGCGTCAAGCGTTCGTCAGGGTCAAGCTTCATAGTCCAGGGCGCGTTAACCGGAAGCTCACTGACAGCAAAATTCCACTGGTCGCCAAACCCCTTAAACGGACGTTGAGCTACTTGGACCCCCTTCGTGAGCGCAACATCCAACGTATCATCGCAGCTATAGCTATCAACAAGAAATACTTCTTGCGCCCAGCCCTCAAGGTTTTCCAAAACGTCCGCCATGTTATGCGATTCATTTAGGGATATCATGATCACGGCAACGGGAGCTTTGCCCGCTTTCCAGTGATTTGTCAGGCTACCTAAGGTCGCTTGGTCACTCATCGTGGTTTTGCAAGTAAGTTTGAACTGGCCATAGAAACAACACCTGATCCACTTTCCAATTGATAATCAGACAGGTGATAATTCGCATGTTCTAGCAGCTTGACCACATCATCTCGCGTAGCGTCACCAACCTCGATAAGAATTGTCGGACGGGATTCAGATAAAAGCTGGTCCGCACCTTTTAAAACAGAGAACTCTGCACCTTCTACATCAATTTTTATCAACGATGGTCGTGAATGTCCTCGCATTAAGGTATCCAACGTAAGAACAGGCACCAAATTTGTTTGCCTAACACCACCCGTTTGCGTACGCCCATCAAAATCCATGAGAAAGTTTGATGCCCGCCCACGCTGTGCGATAGCAAGCTGAGCTGTGCCGGGTTCTGCGGAAATCGCTGCACACAACAGCTCCAAATGTAATTTTTGGTTTTCAGAATGTTGTTGTGTTCGAACCAATAACGCATGCAACCATCCATCTGGCTCAATCGCCAACACATCTCCTCCTCTTTGTGCTGCTGCAAGAGCAAATATACCTAAATTTGCACCAATATCCCACACGACATCGCCGGGCTTCACGTACTCATCACAAAGCCGAAGAAGCATTGGATCAAATGCCTGATGTCCGGGCTTAAGTACTTTCAATGCAGCATCCGGCGAAACCCTCAAAGGAGCATTACCAAACTCTGGCGGCAAACGGCGCCAAAACGATCTTCCACGAGCAATACGCTCTGCCATGCCTCGCATCGAAAAACCCGACATAAAACAAACTCTCCCTAATTAATCCGTACAAATGATGGGATATCTCCACCATTAACAAGCCAACCATAAAACCTAGCCATATCAGTTCCAATCCTTTCCCAAGAAAAGTCGCGGATCATCCATTCACGACCTCGCTTCCCCATCTCAGGCAGAACTCCAGAAGGAAGGGAAAACGCCTCTTCCAAGGCAATACTCAATGATTCTGGACCTATATCAATCCACAAGCCAGAATTTTCATCTTCTAACCCTTGCCAAGGAGCGCCTTTGGTAACAATCGCCGGCGTTCCAGCTGCTAAAGCCTCTGCCACCGTCATTCCAAAATTTTCACTGTGGGTGGGCAGTACATAAAGATCACAATTGCGATAAGCTTCAAGCTTCTCGTCACCATAAAGCGGTCCGACAAATTCAATCCTTTTCAGCCCCAGTTCAATAGCAAGGTTTTTCATCTCCACCAAATAGCCTCCATCGTCTGGTCCAGCGATAGTTAACTTCCAATCAGTGTACGGGTCTTGTATTTTTTGCCAGGCTTTAAGCAAATTATCGATGCCCTTAATGGGATGAATTCTCCCAAGAAAAAGTAATTGCTTCAGCCTATCTTTTTCAGTGGGAACGTAATCGGGTACATCAACCCCATTAGGCAAAATTGCAACCGGTTGTTGAAAACCTTGGGCTCGTATGTCAAAATATTCCTGCTCTGAGGTTGCGTGAAAGGCGGTGGCTTTACTGACTGCAGGTTCAAAAACAATAGGCCGAACCAGTTGTTTAAGCAATGAGGACTGTTTTAAAGCTATTGCAGATAATGTCCCTCTGGGTGAAATCACCAATTTGCAGGCAGTATCTTCAATTGCCCAAGCTGGGTAGACATTTGGCAACATCCATAAGCTGTGGTTATGAAGTATTTCGCAATTCCCAGATCGAGTTTCGCTCCTCAGCCAGTTTTTCATTTTTGGAGAACTACCCAACCGCTTTGGGCCGATGCCATAAGGAAACACCTTGATGAAATCGTCAGACGATGAGGTCGGCATCGGCTCCAATGTTGCAAGTTTGGTGGGGTTTCCTTCAACCAAAAGTGATTGGCACAATCGCCTAACACTATAGGATGGTCCGCTGGCTTCCCGATGAATGGTTGGAACTATATGGATAGTACTTATCTGCATTTGGCTCCAGAACATTCCAACAGGGGTTTACGCATAACATTCAAATTAAGCCGTAACAATTGCACAAACGTTAGGGACAGAATTTGTCTTAAAAAAAGAGTGTCTAAATCTCTATTCTTATCGTGCTCCATTTATTGTTTTGGATCGAGCATCCAATGTCACAACAAGAAGTACCAGAATAGTAAGCATGCTCACCCTGCCAATAAAGAATGATGCATAGGCAAAACCGATAGAAAAATAGACAATGGCCATCGCAAATATTATTCGTCTTGCTGCTTTTGTTGCCTTATTTGATAGGGCAAAGAAAAACATCAAATATTGTACAATGAACAGGATTGCATATGGCACTCCACCATACACAATCAGCTGCAAGTACAGATTGTCAGTGTAATGAGCTCCATAATATCCATAATCACTGCCAACCCCGGTTATAAATATCCCTGGGATATCTTTCATTGAATCATACAATTCTGTGAAAGCGCCATCAGCACCATATCCAGCTCCCCCAAACCGGCTTGCAAATATATAGCTAAGGCCATTTTCCTTTATGTTATCGATCAATACAATATTATTCCCCAGGATTGCCTGATAATCTAAAGTGAAAACAGCAGCAATCGGCAGCAACAGTGTAATCATCACCATCACAAAAAAGAATTTTTGTCTGCGATCAGACGAAATTAACATGGCGATCGGAGCCCCGATCATAAACGTTTTCGAAACTGTGGCCAGTCCACCTAAAAAAGCAAGTATCATACCAACCCAAAATACAACGGTGCCAATTTCCCTGACACTCTTCAAATACATTAACAATGCTATGATTAATAAATCAAAGAGCGCCAAAGCCTGAAGGGTTGGAAAGATCGATGTACAACGATGAGCCACTCGACATAAGAATTCTGCGCTTGCCAGTCCATCTTCCCTGATTTCTCCTCCGTACAGAGAGAAAACTAGATTTTGGATTGGAGCTTGCGGAAAGAATGCCTGAAAAAGTGCAACGAGGTTCACCAAAAGTGATATAACAACGACAGCTCGTAAGATAGCACCAGCATTTGCCTGCAACCAATGCCTTAATGGTAAAAGGCCAAACAAGGTAAGAAACAAAAAATTTTGATTCGTAACATCTATCGCCTGATTGATTAAAGACGCGTGCTGGCTGAGAACAGCAAGTAGAAACGTATAGCAAAAAATTCCAAACGCAAAAACATAAACATGTGAGGGTAACACCAGAAAATACGGCTTTTTGGCACTGGAATGCAAAAATGCAGCAAAAACCAACATAGCGAATAGTAAAACTTCAACTCGGACGCGTGTTTCACCGAGATATGGCAAAAAAAACATCGCGACAAATAAAACAGGCCAAAACCGCAAAGTAAACAATTTCTTGTTAACTCCACTTTGAGACCTTTGGTGCAGTCTGGCTCTTAATATTCTATCTGTTCGTGCTAGCATAATTACAGCAACTTAGTCCGATACTTCGAATCGATAATGCTATGAGATATAAAAATGGGCTCCGAATTTGTCCAGCAATATATTGAAATGCTGCGATACACGATAATCAACGCAATGGAAAACAGCTGTATCGGCAAAACTATCTAACCAAATACATCCGAGCGCAACCCAATATGTTTCTTAACTTTGAACCACATCCAGACATGGCTGATAAACACTGAAAATGAAGTAGCTAATGCAGCGCCCTCGACTCCATAAATTGGTATCAGTAGAAAATTCAGCAAAGCATTCAATGCTGCCATCACACCCACAATCCACACGAGAACACGTTCGTTCCCTGTCATGTTTAGCAAAATAATTGCCGGTCCGCACATCGCCGCCAATGCATAACCATAGCACCTTATAAGCGTTAGTTGCGAAGCTGAACTAAAGTCTGATCCAAACAGAAACTCAATGATCTCTCTCCCAAAAAAATGAAGGAATAATATGGCAACACAGGTAAAACAAAAAGCTAGTTTGGATGTGTAGCTCACAATCGTCTTGATGGCATTCATATCTTTTGCTGCATAGTGTTTTGCGACCTTGGGTGAAATAATCGTATACAATATGGATTGGCCAATAAGTGCAATTGATGAAACTTTCATTGCCACGCTGTAAAACCCAATACCTTCCTTCGCATCAATTAAAATACCGAGCATGAAGATATCTATGTTGTTGTTTATTAGCGTAATTCCAAAGGCGAGGCTAAGGGGCATAAGGGAAGACATCCATACCCGGCTTTGAAACCGTGGCCTTGGGATGCTTGAAGCTTTTGGATTCCAATTGCAATATCGAACAATCATGAATACGGCCCACGCTAACGCGCATAAAACAGCGCCAACGTGCAGCGCCATCACCAAAGCAGATGTCATCGGCACAAAATATATCGCGATAAGAACGAACAATAATAAGAGAACTTGTCGGATGACACCGTCTGGCAAACTACCCCAAAACACCCGTTCAAAACCGGACAGAATAGCCCCGCCGATCTTCATGAAACTAAGAGCGCCAACGAGCAGGAAAGCAAAAGCATAAAGCAAATATGCATCTTCCAATTGCGCCCGTGCATCCGGAACAAACGCATAAAAAACCGAAGCCAAAATTCCGATCGTGCAAAATGTCAGCAATACAAAACGCAAACTCCAGCGCACAATTCCGGCAAGATGCCCCCAATCTTCCTGACTGCGATAAATCGCAATTTGGCGCACCAAAAGTGTCGGTAAACCCATCTGAATTGGTAGAGAAAGAAAATGTACTAAAGTCAGAGCAAATATGTAGCTTCCATAATTTTCTGCACCTAGCTCGCGCGACAAAACAATAGCTAAACCTATCCCGGATAGGCTGCCGATTGCCCGATTGAACGTCATAGCAGTTCCAGTGCGCAACAGACCATGACGATCAATACCCGCGCTAAATGAGAAGACCTTATTCAAATACGCTTGGATATTCATGTCCGTAGGATTGCCTGCTCTAAGCTACAGTCGACGATGCCTTGCCAACACACACAAGCAACAAGGAGACTTGATAGCAAGACAGATGAAAAATTTGCACCGTCATCTGAAGGTCTATATTTGACCACACTCACATCTCAATCCTTTTCAACTTTTTTACCCAACGACAATTGTATTTTTACAGCATCGGTCTGCAAAAATATAGATTTCTAAACTGCTTCGCAATCCACCCGTTGCTTCTCAAAGCGCCAAGCACATTACGCGTAATGTCTGGTCCATGTGTCTCGACAATTATGCAATCAACTTTTGGTAACCACTCACTAATATCTACTCGGAATATCTCATCTTCGGCGCCTTCAATATCCATTTTAAGAATATTCACTCTCCCATCAGAGAACCGTTCGAGCAATTTTGGGATCGTTATTGCTTCAACTTTTAAGTCACCAGATTCGTTGATTTTTGCTCCCATTTCATCGCCAGAAAAATAAACAGGGTCTTCCGTAGCTGATAAGGCGAAAGGCAGCAAAGACACCCGCTCACGGTATGGCAAAAGGTTTTTCTCAGCCATAAGATAGCTTTCAGGGTTGGGTTCAAGTGCAATACTTTGCAATGTCGGGTACCTGCTCAAAAAATATGCCGATGTATCGCCAATGTAAGCGCCAGCATCAATAAGTGTTTGTGGCAGCTCATCAAGTTCAAATGCTCCGTATTCTTCACGGACAATATTTTGAACAATCGCCCCAATGTCTTGAGTTCCTGGGCGTACAAAAACAGGATACCGCAATCGACGAAATTTGAGAGACACGTGGGTGTCTTTATCAATTTCCATTTTTGATAGAGATCTTAGTTTAAAAAACAGTACCGGTCCTTCGCGTAGTAGGATCGCAGCATTATTATAAAAAGCAGATGCAAAACGGTAGGCACCCGAATCATACCCCAAGAGGTAACGAATTTTCCGCCTTATTGTTTCCAAAACTTTACTTTCCTTCATTTTTTTCGGTCGTGTTTCTGAGGCAATAATCAAGCGCCTCTACGGCCCCACTAACACTACGCTTCATATCAAGCTCGTCGAATATCTTGCGGCTGGATTCACTCATTCTGGAAAGCAAAGATTTGTCGTCAACCAAGCGGCGTAGTGCTCGCACCATTGCCTCGCCGTCGCCACAAGGAAACGCTATTGCGTTTTCCCCAACGCGGGCAATATCCGTTGGGCCCGCAGCACCAACACGGTCACTAATAACCAGCGGCATACCAATGCACGCCCCCTCTGACATCACAAGAGGGTGCGGATCCCTTGATGATGGATGCAGAATAATATCTGAAGCGGCATACATCTTTGGCAACTCATCCACATTAATAAATCCAAGGAATTTTACTGGTAATTTCTTTTCCATCGCCTCGCTTTGAAGTTCATCCATCATGTCTCCATTACCCGCCATCAGAAAAGTAATCGGCGTTTCAAAGGAAGTGTCAGCAGACAACAACTCAGCGGCATTGATAACATCACGTGTGCGCTTTCGTTCGTTAATCTTACCCACCGTTAGAATTACAATATCTTTCTGAGCTATCTTCAAGGATTGCCTAACTTCTTTCCTTAGATTTTGGCGATTTTTATGCGCCCCACGGTATACGCTCTCATCAATTGTAAAAGGAGAGCGAAAAAGGCGTTCGTCGGCAACACCGTAGTGACGATAATAATCTTCATTGCAATTGCCGACGGTAAGGAAGCATTCAAATTGCTTCAATATTAGCGGCACACTGGCACGTTTTGCGATCTTAACTTTCATGGACCTGCGAGTTTTCAATTCGCTATCCGAAATCATCATTGCAGGCGTATTACTTTTGCGACACCACCATAACGCGCGTAACGATGTTATTTGATTATAGCCGTATATCAATACAGCATCCGGTTTTATCCGGCCCAATGCAGCAGACACACTAGGATTATTAACCCCAAACGGCGTCGATGAGGTGATCTTGTCTGCTTCCGGCAGAAAAACATGCTCATAGCCACCTAAAAGATCCATGTTCCACGAAATCTCTGTATTCATACCTTTATCAAAGTATGGCTTTGTACCAATTTTTGATGCGTATATTACTATCAAATCAATCTTCGGATGAGCCGCCAAGGCCCTATAAAATGGAGCAAAATGCTGAATTGGATGTGATACAACGATAGCAAGCTTCTTTGTTTTATTAGTCATTTAATTCCTTAACCTGCACATCTCGAACACTACGCTGAATCATTAAAGTTCTTCAGTTCACTAATTGACTGATCGCAATTTTTGATGCCAAGTCCATGCATCCTCAACCATCTGCGACAATGCCGGCCGCTTTGTTTTCCATCCCAAACGTTCGCCGGCAAGGCTCACGTCAGCCACCAAAACGGGTGGATCGCCTGGACGACGCTCACAAATTTCAACCTTTATTTCTGCACCAGTAACAAGGCGTACGGTTTCAATGACTTCCATAACAGAAAAACCACGACCAACCCCAAGATTGACTGGTCCGGAACTCATCCCTGACATCAACCCTTGCATGGCTAAAACATGCGCATCCGCCAAGTCTAGCACATGTACATAGTCGCGAACGCAGGTTCCGTCAGGCGTTTCATAATCATCACCAAATATTTTTGCTCTTGGTCGAACTTGGGCAGCAACATCCAAGATCAAAGGAATAAGGTGCGTTTCAGGTGAATGATCTTCGCCGATTCCAGCGGAAGACGAAGCAGCTCCAGCAGCATTGAAATACCTTAGTGCCGACCAATTCAGACCAAAAGCAGAAGAATAGTCGCTAATAATATCTTCCATAAATGCTTTTGTTCGACCGTAAGGATTGATTGGCTTGATCGGGGCACTTTCCTGAATTGGAACGATGTCAGGAACACCATAAACAGCTGCGCTGCTCGAAAAAACGATGGTATTGATACCTACATCCCGCATTGCATCAAGGATTGTCATGGTACCAGCAACATTGTTCCAATAGTATTTGTCAGGGTTTACCATTGAAGACCCAACCAACGACAGTGCCGCAAAGTGAATAACAGCAATTGGCTCATACCTATTCAGTGCCTCCGATAGCACTGTTTTATCGCAAATATCACCAACTACATGATCCCCCCATTTCAGGGCATATGTATGGCCTTGCACCATATTGTCGTAAACAACCGGATGATATCCCTCTTCAGCAAGGGCTTTACACACATGGCTGCCGATATAGCCTGCGCCTCCTGTGACAAACACAACCTCTTTTGACTTATCCCTAGGCACTTTTCACATCCCAATTTTCTGTGCTAATGCGATAAAAAACCATTCGCCTACTTCTGCCATATACCTGGCGATAGTCCACAAATTCATTTATCCAGTCCCAATAACTTTATACATACAGTTCCGTTTTTAACAAACTCATCAACCTCGCGCTAAACGCACTAAAACGAAAATGCTCCTGCCATCGGTCTTGCCCTGCCCTACCCATTGTTTTTGCCAAACCCGGGTTGCTCAGCAAAGATATAATTCGTTCGGCTAGCTCTTCGGGTTTGTTAAGATCAACATTGTATCCAGTCGTTCCATCCACATTCACTTCCTGCCCGGCATCATGCACAGAAGCAATAACTGGCAGACCTTGGCGCATTGCTTCGGCATAGACCAATCCAAAACCTTCCTTCCAGCTTGGCTGTACAAAAACATGGGCTTTTGACCAAAGTTCTGGCATATCAGCTTCCGGTACGAAACCGAGAATATGAATACGGTCACTAACTGGTGACAAGCTTGCGGTTTCTCGCAGCAAATCAAGCCCATCACCGCCACCAGCAATGTACAACTCTGCATCTGGTATTGCTGCTGTGACCTGGGCCCAACTTTCAATTACTTCTTTATGACCTTTTCGAAAGTTATCTTTATCAGATCTGCCAATCAAAAATGCGGTTGGCGTACCATCAAACTTATGTATTTTGTGAGGAGGTTCGTCTTCTTCTGTCGCAAGCCAGCAAACATGAGCATTGGTCAATGGCCCATGAATTTCCTGAAACTTATCCAGGGTAAATTGTGAATTCACCAAAACAAAGTCTGCGGCCCGCAACGCCCGTTCTCGATCAGCACTCAGACCATCCCAAACTTCAACCCCATGTATCCAAACTCCATATGGTCTGCGCAGTCCGGGTATCCGAGGATGCGCTCTCGCCGTTCCGACCGAATCATATAAAAAGCGATCATGAAAAAAGGCAGCCGCATGGCAGCGGGCAATATAGTTAAACCGACTACCCCTAGCTAAGGCAGCCTCTTTGTTTGCGATCCGAACAGGCGTCTCATCAAGCAAGGATAGAATCGTCGGATCATTCCCGTGGTCAATCAGGGTTTTTGCCGTCATCCGAGCAACGCGAGCAATCCCACCATGCCCGGCAGCCAATAACGTAGTTCCTAAAAAAGTGCGAGACTGGGCTGACATTGCTATTTCTTTGATTGTCCAGTTTTACGCATCACCAACACGACGACCGCATCCCACGGAGCCTTACGAGCATAAATGGCATTTAGTAAACCTCCCAACAGGGATTGCGTAAAATACCGTAGACGCCTCACAATCCATTTAAGCCCCATCGGGCCAAGAATTTGAAAAGAACCGCCATAGCGTGTGGTTTCAAAACTGGTTCCCAAAGAGGCCTGCTCAATCTTTTCTTTGGAAAGGGCTTCTTTGTGGGTGATATCACCATTTTGCGGAGCAAGACCGAGTGGGCTTTGCCCATTAGGAAAACGTAAAACAAGATAACCACCCGGTCGCAGCATTGTTTCAGCAGCCTTTGTGCGGGTGATAATCTCATCCATTGTAAAATGCTCAAACACATCAAACGCGACAATCACATCAAAACACTCTTTATGCTTGGAGGCGACATTCTCGAAATCTGCAATCAACAACTCCACACCGAATCGTTTGGCCTCCGCAAGAGATCTGTCGTTAATTTCAGTTCCCTTGATACTGGCACCGGCATCCTTCGCCCAAGCCAGAAAACTTCCCGATCCAAAACCAATTTCCAGAACATTCTTACCGGAAAGTTCAAGGCCTAGCATCTCACCTTTATAATACTCGTTCTCATCACTTGAGTAGGTAAAATATTCATCCCAGCCTTTCCAGTCTTCATAACTGGAATAATGTCTTTGAGCGTCAAGGTCTGGAGAGGCTCTCTCTCGTTTGCTTATCGTCATAAAACTTGAACTTTGCTTTTAGCAATTAGAACGAACCTAGAACCAAATCTAATTGCATTTCCCCAACTATCGAATCCAATTCCATATTATCACGCATCATGCAACTTGGGCCAAAAATAATGAGGGATATCTGTTAATTCTCGCGTGAGAACCTGTTTAGCCGGTCAATACATGCACCGGGCTTTGTACTTTTATTACGATGAATGACAGATGCAGAAAGTTGCAGGGAATTGAGCTTCGCACAAGCCTCAGGTGACAGACTTGCTTTCATTGATACAATTTTTAATACCAGCGTTGATTTTTAAGTGTTTGAGCAAATTCTGTCCTTGGCTGAGTCTTCGTTTAGTAACATTCAACAGTCCTGATCCATGTTGAAGAACAACAAATTGAACCAGATATGATTGATTTGCACAGCCATATATTACCCGGAATTGATGACGGTTCGAAGAGTATCGAAATGTCGCTCGAAATGGCCCGCATTGCGGCAGCCGACGGCATCAAAATACTCGCATGCACACCTCATGTCAGACCTCCGACTTATAATAATTATTCGTCAAACATTACAAAAGCTATACATTTACTACAACACCAACTCGACAAAGAGGGTATCGACCTTAAATTGGTTTTAGGTGGGGACATACATATCAATAGAGATATTATAGAGAAGCTTCATAACAAAACCATTCCAAGTTTGAATGGCAGCCGTTATTTTTTATTTGAACCACCTCATAATGTAATGCCACCGCATCTGGTGCGATTCTGTCGCAAAATTTTGCAAGCAGGTTATATTCCTGTTCTAACTCATCCCGAGCGGCTCAGTTGGATTGAGAATCACTACTGCGTCATAACCAAGCTGGACGAAATTGGCGTAGCAATTCAACTTACCGCCGGGGCGATAACCGGAGATTTTGGAAAGCCTGCAAAATATTGGTCCGAACGGCTTTTGGCAGAGGATCGAACTGATATCATTGCCAGCGATGCCCACGACATAACAAACAGAATTCCTGTTTTATCGAAAGCACGCGATTTTATTACTAATTTTTGTGATGAAGAAACGGCGAAGCGTCTAACATTTGGGAATCCTCGGAGAATTCTGGAGAACCGGATTTTACTGAGAATGAAGGAACACGCTTCATCGAAAGCACTCCCCAAAACCAGCTTCAAAAAAATAATGGACCGGCTTAGTGTTTGGCATTAAATATGATAGTAATGAGTCTATGTAAGATTCGGTATTGAACATGTTCAGGGGAGCATGTCGATTTAGATTTAAAGTAGGTGATGGTATCTGGATGCTGTGCAGAGCGTTCAAACGGGGTAAGGGTGGCAATTTTGGTTAGAAAAGCATTCGTTTTTGTATGCTTGCCTGTTCGTAAAGTTCTGGCTGCAATTTCAATTTTTATGATTTTTGCAATTTTGTCAGGTTGTGCGGGTTCTCGTGATGACACGATAACCGGCTCGGTCAGGAACGATTCTGGCCTCGTTACGGCATATGCTGGTGAGTTGCACATTGTATCATATTTGCCTCCGCCTTCGAATTCCGGGAATTCTGGTGGGCAACGCATTTCCCCAAATGATATTTTGGAAATAGATGTGTTTAAGGTTGATGAACTGGATAGAACTATTCGGGTCGAACCTTCTGGCAATGTTTCTATGCCGCTGATTGGCACCGTTAAAGCTGCTGGGCTTTCTGTTATCGAGTTTGAAAAAAGCCTCGAAAGAAAATATAGCGCGAAGTACCTTCAAGGTGCAGAGATCACAGTGTTCATGAAAGAGTCGTTTGGTTTAAGGCTCACTATGGACGGTGAATTTAAAAGGCCTGGCATATATCCAGGAACAAGTCAGACAACTTTAATGCAGGCTGTAGCCCAGGCGGGCGGATTAACATCGCTGGCTGATGAAAAGAAACTTTATGTATTTCGGCAATATTCCAATGGAAAACGAGTTGCCAATTATTCAATTTCTGCGATTCGGAATGGCCAGAAAATTGACCCAAAATTGTACGGTGGAGACATCATAGTAGCGTTCGCGTCTAAATCAAAAATTGCAACACAAAACCTGCGTCAAGCTCTAGGTATTGCTTCATCAGCAGTGCGAGTAGCAGTACCGCTGTAAATACAACCTCTACCATCAGCACGTTTGGTAGTTAAGGAATGTCGATAGATGATACGAGATCAACCACCAGTACCAGTTGGGGTTTCCGAACAGCGATCTGTCACGGAAATACAAACCCGTTCTTCGTCATCTGATCAATGGAATGAAAATTTTGGTGACGACAGCACTTTTGACCCGCTGAAATTATTGTGGCTTGCAGTGCATTATCGCTGGCTGATCGTTGCCTGCATTCTTATGGGGCTGGCTTCCGGTCTATTTTTTACATGGCAACAAACGCCACTTTACCGAGCCACGAATAAAATTGAAATTTCAAACAGGGGCGCGAAGATCATTCAGGATCTGGAAGTTGTTTCACCGCTAAATGATTCCAGAAAATTTGAAACCGCAAAGCAGAAGTTTCTATCTTACGATCTTGCAAGACGTATTGTTTTTTCGCTTAACCTTTCAGCAGATGCCAAATTTCTCGCACCTGTTGCTAGCTTTTCCCTAACTAATTTGATTGATCGCGCGATCGGCCGTAGTAACCAACAAACATTCGAGGCGCTCTCCCCGGAAGATCGGGTAATATCAGCAATCAGAACAGTGAAGGACAACCTGTCTGCAAACATTATTCGTAATACTAGCATAATTGCAGTGAGCTATGTGCATCCTGACCCAAAATTTGCGGCACTGATCGCGAATCAAGCAGCCAAAAGCTTTATTGACCAAGGGGTTGAAAGCAGAAGTGAAACATCTGACCTCACTCGCCAGTTTATCGAAGAGCAGGTAATTGAAACTAAAAAGAAACTCGAAATATCGGAAAAAGAACTAGTCGCTTATGCGAAAAACGCAGGCCTTACGATTGATGGATCGAATATATCTTTGATCTCTGGAAATATCTCTGAAGTTAATAAATCCTTGGGGAAAACCATCAACGAACGCCTGCTCGTTGAGCGCTATGTCGCACAAATAAAATCCAATGGATCCGCCTCTTTGCCACAGGTTTTTGAAAGCGGGGCAGTCCAGCGGACGAAAAACAAAATTACTGAGCTCAGAGCAACTTATCAGGAAAAACGGGCGACGCTGAAACCTGGTTATCAGGAAATGCGCAGTCTGCAGGCACAAATTGATTCCCTGTCTGCAGATCTGGATTCTGCAATTGCCAATATCGGCAAATCCGTAGAGATACAATATGAACAGGTATTGGCAAAAGAAAAAGCCCTTCGCCAAGAACTCATCAAATTGGAAAACCAGCAGTCTGGCTTTCAGGAAAAAAATATCGACTACACTATTTTAAAACGGGAAGTCGCTTCCAATCGCTCTCAATATGAAAGCCTTATCGGAAAACTAAATGAGATCGGTATCGGATCGGATTTGAAAACCACTACTGCCCGCATCGTAGATGAAGCACTACCGCCAAAATCTCCCTACACACCGCGTCTCGGTATCAATCTAGGTGCTGCACTTGCACTGTTTAGCGGTCTGGCAGTAATCTTAATTTATGGCTTTGAGTTGATGAACAATACGTTCGCGATACCCGATCAGATCGAAGATGAATTAAATCTTCCGGTCCTGGGTATGATTCCTCGCGTCAAAACGAGCGACATGGCGGCACAGCTGCTCGATCCGAAATCTCCCATTTCCGAAGCCTATCGAACGCTTCGAACGTCGATACAATTTACTGGCGCGGAAGCAAGTATGAAATCCCTCCTTGTCACCAGTTCTGAACAGGGAGAGGGGAAATCCACAACAGTGCAGAAACTCGCTGAGGGCTTCGCAGATTTGGGTAAAAATGTTTTGGTGATAGATGCGGATCTAAGAAAACCAAAAATGCACACCATCTATAAAACGAGCGCAAAACTCGGACTGAGTAATCTGTTGTCAAACGTTGTACGGAATGGAAATTTTGCTTCCATATTTCAAAAAACACCACATCCGAATATTACGTTTCTATCGGCTGGTACAATTCCACCAAACCCTGCCAACTTGCTTGCTTCAGAAGAGATGGGCCTGACCCTCCATTTGTGCACAAAGAAATATGATTTGGTCATAATAGATTCTCCCCCGATCATGGGGCTTGCAGATGCTCCAATTTTAAGCCGCCAGGTTGATGCGGTCCTGCTTGTGGTGTCATCAAAGCAAGTTGCCAGAAAATCAGCCAAGCACGCCGTAAAGCGTCTCAAATCCATTGGGGCCCATATAGTTGGGGCCACACTGAATAAATTCTCAGTTGATAAGGTCGACTATAATTACGCCTACAGATATATGAGCTATAACTATTATAATTATGAAAATGAGATGGGAGTGCTTGAAGACGGCTCCAGAAAACCTTCCCTAAACGACCCAGCTGCTATTTCCAATATCTGGGGATTGTTTTCACGTCGTACCGGCTAGAACATTATTTAAATTGCACTGACGAACGCTTCATTTTCAACGAGCTAACCATGCTTGAGTAGCGCTCATTTGGAGAATGAGTAACATTCCACATAATTGAATATGTGATGGCCCGACCTTTCCCGATAGGGCTGAATAATCGCCAGTCGGAAAAATTGCACCCAATCAATATTAACTAAGTATAAAGGTATTTGACACCTTTCGTTAATATTTGCTATTTTTTAAGCATACACTTTGGATGTACAAAGGTGCCTCTTATGAAAAAACGTACGCTCTTATTGGCTGGCGTAGCATTATTCAGTTTCGCTAATGCCGTCACAGCGACGGACCACGAACCGAATAAAATTTTTGAAAGTAGCGGATATAGCTATAGTGATTATGGCGATGTTAGCGAACCAAAAAACTGCGCATTTCAGTTCTCTTCCATTGATGGTAGTACTAGTTGCATAAGCGGAAAGCCCAGTGGCTGGAATCGCCCAAAGTCTGACTATTGGGAATCTAAAAATAGCTATGAGGTAATTAGCTAACGTTGATATTGCTTTCAGTACGCACGAACCATTCTGTAGATTCATTCTCCAATGCCTGTCCAACCACAGGCTCTGTCCAGTGCTAATTCAATTGGAATTGTTCACTCATTCATGAGCCCAGATCGACTTTCGCAAGTCTACCTTACTGCGCGCCACTTCATCATTTTTCAGATACCCAAAACGGCTTGGCTGCTTTTACACGAACTCTCACTCTCTTGTGCTTTTTCGCGAGAGCAATTGCCAAAAAATAGCTGAATATGATGCCAACGGCCATCGTCCGCAATGGGTAGTCGAGAACGCTGTGCAAAATTATCGTGAAGATTGCAAAAATACAGGCCTGAGTAGATAGAGACCTATCAAAATTTCGCAATATAATTACAAGCATCGCAATCAACAGAACAAGTCCCGGCAAACCTGTCTCAAGCAATAATTCCAAAACATCATTATGTGCATGGTGCGTATATTTTAGCTCAATCTGATCAACACGTTCGTATAGAGGATAAATGGTTTCAAAGCTTCCCAATCCCGAGCCAAGCAGCCAATGATCTTTAAGTGCTGCCCACGTATTTTGCGTCATTAGCCACCGGTCATCGAGAAAATAGATATCAAAACCACCGATTTTCCACATCAATACAACCAAAACTGGTGAGACAGCTATCAACCAGAATATTCTTTTTCCAATCAACCTGTGGCCGACTTTGAACCAGAACACGCTGAATATCGCAGCTACCGTTGCCATAAATACCCCAGCTCTCGACCCAACAGCATAAAGAACGACGACTAAAACCAGTAAAATTGGATAGCAAAGATAACCTCGATTGGAAACACCGATGAGCCTAACTGCCAACATCGGTATAATTGCTACAAATAAGGCAGATAAATGATTCTCATTTTGGAAGATGCCAACACTTATCGCGTAGGGTAAAACACCATATGTTCCAAAACCGTTTGGATAGGAGAGCTGGAACAAAACCAAAATTATATTGATGGTGACGCCTATAAAAACAAAATTGAGCAAGCGCGCCTGTGTTTCGGGCTTAAGCTGCATGACATGCAAACAAAAGCCAAGAAGCACGATAAAAAACAAACTACTTTCTACGCTCTTCCCCGGTACAGGTGAAAATAACTGCAATTGGGTCAATGATATGATGTTCTGACTTGGCCAGTTGTCGCTATCTATTGGAATGAATTGAAGGCCAACAACCAGCATAGATAATAACGTAAACAATCGAACAAATGTCGATATCTGAGGGTTAAACAGACCGCCAAATCCGATGAAGACCGCTGGAATGAGAGCAATTTGTATTAAATGATCAGTCAACAGAAATTGGCTAACCCCACCGCCGATAACAAGCGCCAGCAATATTACGCTTCCAAGATAATAGAAGCTAAGCCTGTCCCTCATTGTACCACTTTTTCTCGAACTGACCGTTCGATGGAAATCTCAAACAACCTCAACGTGCCGCTTATTCTATTTTTCCTGCTCATTGAAAAATACTCCGTTCCCAACCACAAACGCTGGGTTTTGCAATTACTATCCGGAATTTCAAATCTGATATTTTGCCGTATAGTCTTCCTTCTAGTTACAGGCAGGGGCAACCCAACCAATGGTTTTTTCCCCTCACAACCAATGAATATATGAATCAATTTTGGAGTAATTAAACGGCTGGTCCTAAACTTGCTTGAAAGCTCATAGAGTCCTGATGGCAATTTCAAATTTTGCCAGAGTGAATTTAACTCAACCGGATTATTCTGAAAGCTGATGTTTAACGCACCTTCCCCGGTATTTGGAACTTTGATTATCTGGGCAACGAGACCTTGTTGGCGTTGGATCGTCCAGTCAAAAAAGTTCTCCGTAGGCTGTAGATTGAATTTTGAATTGAACACGTACCCCATTTCTTTTTTTTGGGTTTCATCCAGCGAGGAAACAAATTGGGCGTAAGCCAGATCAGGTTTTTTCAACGATAACCAGGCATCTACCAACTGATTGACCAGTGGTTGGGTATTGTCAGACTTTCGAGCAATCCACTCTGCAACCAGAGCTTGAGCATATTCAATATTTCCCGGCTTTTCCTTGAATTCTGAAAGCATACTCGCCATCAAATATTGTTTTCCATCCCGGCTTTTATCAAACAAATGAACAGCCCTTTGAAAGGCATGGCTGTCAGACAATATGTATGGCCAGTAACTGTTCAATAGCGGCCAAAGGTCATTTCTCCACCGTCGATATATGATGTCAGCCAGATCAACTGCATCTGATAACCGTTTTTCTCTAATCAGGTAACCAAATCGGTTGAGCAAGGCATAGCCTTCCGTAGGCAACAACATCAGCGCATGCCCAAACAGCATTTGTGCTTTGTCAGCCTTGCCTTGCCGTTCCCGCACAACACCAAGCATCGATAGTATTCTGGCATCACCCCGTGATAAATACGCACCCTGTATTGCCAATTGCTCGGCTTTTAACAGACTGGCAGTATCTCCGGCGTCAAGGTCATTGGTAATCACTTGGATGAGGGCGTTATTGTTAAAGGGATTTAACCTCAGCGCCAAATCGGGATACTTAAGCTCTACAAAACTGCTAATTCCATTTAGCAAGACCATTGTGAGAACCAAAAAAGAAAATGAAGTCAGACAAATTCGTCTCAAACCAACCACTGCGCATTCTCCGGTTTGGAAATTAAAAACCTATGCCCCGGCCCTCGCAAGTACGGTAACAATGGTCTTCACAACGAGGGTTCCTTCTTGGACAAATCCCGCTTCATTGATGTAATGATGATCTGCATTTACTTTTTTTCGCGTAGCCTCGGTGCCTTCGATATATCCAAGATCCACCTGAGCCAAACCGCTAATTCCGGGGCGAACGACATGGCGTTCCCTATAGCCCGGCACATTTTTTAAATAATCAATTGCATGTGAATAATAATCAGGCCTTGGACCAATTAAGCTCATTTCACCAAAAACCACATTCAATATTTGCGGCAGTTCATCCAGCCGACTTCTCCGCAAGAACTTTCCAAGGGGCGTAATGCGCTTAACTTCAACAGGGTCATTTGGGCCGCGCTCGATTGTATCAACTGCGCGCATTGAACGGAATTTAATCGCGTAGAACGGTCTACATTCTTTGCCCATGCGCTTTTGAATAAACAATAGTTTTCCTGGATTCAGGAGCGGGTTAAGGATCAAAAGACTCATTACAGACAAACCCAAAAGAGGTAACAAAACTAAACTTCCAGTAATATCGAACAGTCGTTTCGCTACCCAGAAAATACGATTACTGCCTAAAAAAACGCTGGATTTATCATCCTTATGTGCCCGTTGTTTTTTAGTTTCATTGAAGGACCTTGCGAATCTATCGCCAAATGAAGAAACTTCACCAAGCGAAATATGACCTTGCAGAACATTGAATAGCAATGGCAAGTGGGCCAATCTCAAACGTTGCAGAGCAGCTCCAACATGTGTGGGAACTCTAATATTATTGATCATTGCTGTGCATCGAAAGCTCACGGCGTCAAATTTTCGGGCCCTCGGCGATAAACATTCAATGGCACTGATCGCAACACCAGACGATTCCAGCCTTATCAACACACAGACCAAGAGAAACAGAGGGGAAAGAAAAACAATCGAAATACCTGAAAAAATTGAGCTAAACACACGACTGGACAGAAGTGTGTTCATGAGAACGATTCTGGCGCCTGAAGCATGTCCAATAGCAACAACGTTCTCAGCCTCAAAGCTCTCTTGCAAGTCCTTTTGCGAGGGAACGTGTTTTACCCGGTCAACCAAATCCATGTGCTGAGAGGAAACACCAATGACTGATACCATGCAGATAAGCGCAAATACAACGATCACCATTATTGTCAAAGTTCACCCCCAGGTGCATTGGACACGTCAAATAGATGGATTTCTGACAAATTCTTATTGAACATTGTCAACCACACTAGGACTGTAGAAATGCCGCCTTGCGCGAAACTGGGCACCGTCAATTTTCAATAGAGATAATCTGTCTGAAGACCCCGCATTTGATGCTGATCTGGAAACGGGCACCGAACCGCGATTTGCTCTGCCATGCGCTAGGCCCATGCGATTCCTAAATTTAAGGGTGATGAGGAAATTTTGGATTGGGTCAAAACATCGCGCGCAGATCTATGTAAAAAGGTGCTTTGCGTAAAAATTGACTGTCTGCGTCAAACAAAATCACCAACACAGAAGGTATAACTCAGTACAGAGAAGTTTCTTTCGTTGCACCCCAAAATCTGATAGTTACCTCAATAGTTTATTGAAAAATTGGATGCAAAACGATGACAAGACCCGTAGTTGGTGTGATTGGGAATGCTTATAATATTGAAGATCGTTTTATGACCCAACTTGTCGGCGAAGCTAATCTGCGGGCCATCGCGGATGTGACGGGTTCCTTACCGATGATGTTTGCAGGATCTCCAGAGATTACAGATATTGGTGCGCTGTTAGAAAATGTTGACGGAATATTATTAACCGGTGCACGCGCCAATGTTCATCCAACCCGTTATGACACCGAGCCAAGCTCGGGCTACGAACCCTACGATCAAAGCCGCGATGCTCTCGCCCTCAGCCTGGTAGAAGCCTGTGTTACCCAAGGGGTTCCAATATTTGGCATTTGCCGGGGTTTTCAGGAAATGAATGTAGCTCTGGGTGGTTCGCTGCATCCGGAAATCCGCGACTTGCCTGGCCGTATGAACCACCGTATGCCACGACTGGAAAATGGAGAAATACACCCCGACACTGAAGTTGTTTTCGCAGACCGTCATGAGGTCCGCCTCGTGCCCGACGGCGAATTCGCCCGCATATTGGGCAGCGATTTGATTCGGGTGAATTCTCTGCATGGGCAAGGCATATTGAATGCAGGTAAAAGGGTAATCATTGAGGGGCAGGCAGAAGACGGCACGGCAGAAGCCATCAGAATTGCCGAAGCATCAGGATTTGCCCTCGGCGTTCAGTGGCACGCGGAACACGACCCTCAAAGCAACCCGATAAACCGGGCACTATTTCAAGCATTTGGAGATGCCTTATTGGAGCACAAACGCGCAGCTTAGAGCGCAATGGCGAAAAATGGCGGCCGGTTTTCAGACAAACTGGGCGTTAAGGCAAACAGATACTCCCCATTTACCTCTACCTTGAATGCATAACAAACATAAGCGACAGTCGGTTAGCGCCGATTTAATATTGGGAATTACTCAGTGGACCAGACACCTATAACATCGCACTCCGATAACCGATTTTTAATTGTACTCGGCGCAAGCGTCACACAATTGACAACCATTGGTTTGCTGTTTTCGTACGGACTGTTCTTCAAGACCTTCGAAACGGAATTTGGCTGGTCGCGAACTTTGCTTTCAAGTTGTACTTCAGTTGCCTTTTTGGTGATGGGTGTGCTGGCAATTTATGGAGGTCGGCTGGCTGATCGCTATGGCCCCCGCATTGTTTTAGGCGTCACCGGAGCCCTCGGAGGCTTAGGATATGTATTGATGGCACAGATTTCACAACCTTGGCATCTGGTTGCGATTTTTGGCCTTTTCATCGGGGTAGGCATGAGCAGCCACGATGTTGTCACCCTCTCCACCATCGCACGATGGTTCGACAAACGCCGCGGAACCATGACCGGTATCGTGAAAGTCGGGACAGCGGTCGGCCAGTTTTCCGTTCCGTTAATCGCTGCATTCTTGATGATCAACTATGGCTGGCGAACGGCCCTTGTCATCATGGGCCTATCAGGCATGGTGTTGCTAATAACTGCAGCATCGCTGATGAAAAATCCACCACTAAGCAGAACCTCATCAAACAAACCTGTAAACGCGGCCGCTGGCACCTTTAAAGAAGCCCGGCGCACACGTGTTTTCTGGATGCTATGCGCCATGCAATTTTTGTTTTTCCCTACTTTAACAACCATTCCCTTGCACATCGCCGTACACGGGATGGATCTCGGCATGACCAGCGCTTTAGCTGCGACACTCCTATCAACAACAGCTGTAGCCAGCGTTTTTGGACGCGTTTCTACTGGAATATTGATCGATAAAATCGGGGGGCGAAATACATACATTATGTGTTTGATCCCAATAATCGCCGCCCTCGCGTCCTTGATGTTCGTCACCAACACCACTCTTTTATATATCGTGATTGCAGTGTACGGATTTGGCCATGGAGGGTTATTCACGATCGTATCTCCCACCATCGCAGAATATTTTGGGTTGCAATCCCTTGGAGGGTTGTTTGGAACTGTAATCTTCTTCGGCACAGTTGGTGGCGCATTCGGACCAATTTTTGCGGGATATGTCTTTGATACCACCCAGAGCTATTTCATAGCATTCGCGACACTCATGGTTCTAACAACAATCGCTCTGGTGCTTGCGGTGATGTTGCCGGCACCCAAAAACACCAATGGATAATCATGTTCGCCAACCGAGCACTTTACGCTCTACGGCACTAATGGCGGCACTCACTAGAACGCCCATGACCGAGAGAATAACCACACCGGCAAACAGCCTTTCAAGGTCATAGAGAGAGCCCGCTTCAAGGATATAGGCACCGATGCCATATTCTGCTCCAAGCATCTCTGCTGCCACCAGCAAGATAATGGCAATCGCCATGGAAATGCGTAGGCCAGACAGGATACCAGCCATTGCACCGGGCAACACAATCTTACGAACAATCGATGTCCACGAAAGACCAAAACTCTGCCCCATGCGGATGAGCGTACGATCAACATTGTCTACCGCCCCATAAGTTGCAACCACCGTCGGCGTGAAAGTACCAAACGCGATCAAAGCGTATTTTGACGTCTCATCAATCCCGAACCAGATAACAAAAAGCGGCAATAGCGCGATTTTTGGAATTGGAAAAATTGCAGCAACCAGAGGCACCAACCCGGCCCGAACATAAGAAAACAGTCCAATCATAACGCCAACCCAAATGCCAACGGTAACCCCGATGGTCGCCCCAACAATCAAGCGGGTAACACTCGGCATCAAATGCTTCCACAGCAGACCTGAAACATAGAGCTGACGAAACGTATCCACTACGTCCGAGGGTTTTGGCATTGTCAGTGCGGAAATTACACCGGTCTGTGTCCCAATCTCCGCCAGAGCAATAAGAACAATGAACACCATCAAACCAACCCAACGGTGAGAAACAGGGGCAAACCCGCCTCCCCTGAATTCAACCGAACGGGACTTGGGGGAATTCTCAGACATGAATCAACTCCGAATCTGCAGCTCTCGCTTCTTCTCTCATTAGTTCCCATAGGTGTTTTTGCTGCTCTTCCAGATCCCCATCCGCATATCGACGCTCAATCAGTGGCTTATTGATAGTGACAATTTCCCTGATTGCGCCAGGACGACGCGATAGCACCACAATTAAATGTCCGAGCCGAACAGCCTCCGCCAAATTGTGGGTCACATAAACCGCAGTAAATGGCGTTCGCGACCACAAAGCCACGAGATCATCGATCAGCAATTCCCGAGTTTGACTATCGAGAGCTGAAAGCGGTTCATCCATAAGCATAACGGCTGGGTTCACAGCCAGCGCCCGCGCAATCGCCACGCGCTGTTTCATCCCGCCAGAGAGTTGGCGAGGCAACGCCTTGGCAAAATCTGTTAGTCTGGTGCGTCCCAACACATCATCAATGATCGCTTGCGCTCGCGCACCACGTATCCCGTGATCTTCAAGCACTAAAGAGACATTGCCATGCACCGTGCGCCACGGCAGCAGTGCAAAATCCTGGAACACATAGGTCAACGGATTGAGGCAATTTTCAGGGGCATCCCCCACCTGCAGTATTTCACCGGAAGTCGGTCGTTCCAGCCCACCAATCAACCGCAAAAGAGTAGACTTCCCACAGCCCGACGGGCCAACGATACATACAATCTTGCCCGACGGAATATCCAGAGTCACATCACGCAACACCTCAAGATCGCTGTATGAGTGGTTTATCCCGGAAAGTCGGATATCCATTTAGAACCTTTCATGGCTCCAGATCCGGGGCAGAAAACCGCCCCGGAATTGGAATTTTTTGTTAGATCGTTTTGACGTAACTGGTATCAACCAGCGTATCGAGCTTGATATCTTTGCCGACAAGGTCTTCGGATTTGAACCAGTTCAACTGATCTTCAACCGAGGAAACATTGAGGGCAGCACCAGCATTCAATCGCATCGAACCATTAATAATGGATTTTGCAGCCTTTTCACGAGGGCGATCCACATAGACATATTTGTGAATCAGATCGACCATTTCGTTCACGCCATCATCGCCCAGTGACTTTTCAACCATAGCCGCGTTAAAATCATCAACGCCTTTTGAGAAGGCACCAAGGAAATCCTGCGTCATGCCGCGTTCATCAGCAGCATTCTTGGCTGACGTGAACACGGTGGTCACCTGATAATTCGGTAGGTAATCCGAAATATTGCCGATAATATGCACTTTGCCGGAACCAGCCAAAGGCTTGGCGATATGAGGTACAATTGACCACGCATCAATCTGGCCGGATTTCAACGCACCAATAATGACGCCTACTTTTTGCAGAGGCTTAAAGGTGACGGATGCACCTTCTTTGGCAGCAACTTTTGAACCCATATAATGGAAAGAAGAACCAGCGGTCGTCATGCCATAAGTCTTTCCATCAAGACCTGCCGGTGATGTCAGGCCTGCCTTGAATGCCGCATCAGATGCCAGAATTTTCTGGCCATCAATGCCAGCTTCTTCAGAAAGCGCCCCGCCAATTACCTTGATCGCACCTTTATCAGCAAGCGATACCAGGCCACCGGAAATAGCAGTCACGGCATAATCCACATCGCCTGAGGCAATCGCAACGGCCATCGGTGTTGCTGCCTGAAAGAACTTCAGTTCAACATCCAGTCCTGCATCTTTAAAATATCCGCGCACAACGGCAATGAACGTTGCCGAGTGACTGGTAAAGCGCAACGCACCAACCCGAATTTTCCTGCTTTTTGACAATGCAGGCGTTGCCAACGTGGAAACTGCAGCTGCAGCCCCCATGAGGGTAAGCGCCTTACGGCGATCAATAATAATCATAATATTCTCCCTGTTTTCGGTGTTTATTGCTTCGTATTTATGATGTAAAACTCAGGCCTCTCCCTGAATTTCAGCTTCAATTTCCTCGGTAAGCGCATTCAGCGCTGCGCTGATATCGCGCGCAAGAACCGCTTCAACCAAATTTTTTTGCCTCTCTGCACGTCGATCAAAATCGAGTTTCCCCTCACGAAGGAGCGCCAATCTATAACGCCTCGACTGATCAAAGAATTTTTGTTGAAGGCCAATCAAGCGCGGCGACCCTGACGCTTCGATCAAAGATGCAAAAAACGCCCGGCTAGCCTCATCCCATTGCAACGCTGTAAGATCGTCAGGATTCTTACGGACGTCCTGTTCAGATTTCCTCAGCGCATGATGAGCAGCCATCACGCGACCCTCCCAGTGAACATCCCCATGCTTGAGCGACCATTCCAGCCCAGTTCGCTCTATCTCAATGCGTACCTGCATCACATCACGAAGATCATCTTCCGTAGCAGAAGTTACCCGAAAACCGCGCTGGGCCGTAGATTCGACCAGCCCCTCAGCACCCAACATACGCAAGGTCTCACGCATCGAGTGGTTCGATCCCCCATAGCGCTGGCGCAACTCCTCGATCTTGAGTTTTTGATCGGGTCGAAGTGTTCCAAACGAAATGTCCCGGCGCAGTGCAGACGCCAGCATAGCGACAACGGTTAGATCTTCGGATTTTGATTTAGAAAAGAGCATTAAGTCGCCAATTTTAAAGAATGTTGGATATTTTTTATTTTGCCGAACAGAACGAGTCAAGCTCCCTCATTGTACAAGACCTAGCGACATGCTCATTTTAACCGGTGGGTAATGAGTTTTCTTGGCAAGATCGAGACAGCAGCAAGTATCACCGCAGCGCTACCTGCCAAAATATAAAACAGCGTATCAAAGCCCCAATGCTCATAAACAAAGGCGATTAACGGCAGAGATAACGCCAGCGCAGTGAACGCCACAACATAACGCACCCCATAAATACTAGCGCGAAAACTACCGCTTGCCATTTTGCCAATCATATAATCATTGATCGGTATCTGGCCGAATGCCCCAAGCATAAAGCCAAGCGCAACCGCCAGAGCTACACCATCCCTCAAACCAGGCATAAGCAAAAAGAATATTATCTGGATTGTCGCCACCACCATAAACACGCGCCGAGGGCCAATACGGTCAAGCATTAACCCGACTACAAGCTGCGCCATTGACGCCACTGCAAAGACCGTGAAAGCGAGGAAGCCGATTGCTGTCGCTGCATCCCCCCCACCTGATCCCGGCACACTATCGATCCAAACAGATAACTGTGCCGCCAGCCCCTGCAACCGCTCATCAAAAATTTTGGGTAATGCAAAAGTAGTTGACTGGAATATTACCGACGAAACAGCTGTCGTCAGAAACACAATCGCGGATACCCGCATCAATTGCTTTCGATAATCCGCACTTTCATTTGATTTCGTCTTTTCACGAACAGGTTTAGGTTCAGCGCGCTCCGCATGGATCGATTGCCAGCGTAGCCCCATATAAACCAGCCCCATGGCAATAGAAAAAATTCCAGGAAGCACAAAAGCCAATCGCCAGCCACCATTATCAATCAGATATCCGGTAACAAGGGCAGCACTCGCAACCCCAAGATTACCCCAGACCCCATTAGCCGCAATCCGCATGCCCGTGTTACGCCATTTCATGGTAACAATCGCCAGCCCTACCGGGTGGTAAATGGCAGCAAACATGCCCACCACAAATAAACCAAACCCTATCTGCAAGGGCGATTGGGCAAGGCTCGTCGCAATTGACGTCAGCCCAATACCGATAAAGAAGACGCACATCATCCCATCACGGCTCCACCGGTCTGCAAGCCAACCCGCAGGCAGCGAAAAAACGCCAAACGCGAAAAATCCCGGCGTTGCATAAGTCAGAAGCTCGCCATAACCAATACCCCATTCCCGGTGCAACACCAGAGCCGCCACAGTGGCAAAGATCAGCGTGAACAAATGATCGAGAAAATGCCCGATATTCAACAATAAAAAATACGCCCGGTCTCTGGTCATTGCTACCCCTTCAATAGTAGATTTGTTCAATCTACACTTGGCAGCCAACCGATGTCTTGCCATAATTCATCGAGAAAACGCCAAATTTGAATTGAACGTGATGCGCACCACAGATCCCCGTGATTACCAGAACCTGCCTCAAAGCATTGGGGCCATGCCAAAAAGCTTTTCCAACGGTTTTGTCATTCCCCTACACCATCACGAACGCGACCAATTGCTATATGCCATTAGCGGCACCATGCGATTGCGAACAGAGCATGAAGCGTGGGTCGTGCCGCCCGCAGGCGCAATTTACATTCCTGCGGGAATATCCCACTCGGTCTCCATGCATGGCGATGTGGACATGCGCACCTTGTACATCGATGCAGAAAACACCCATGAACAACCCAAAACCCTTCGCGCCATTACTGTTTCAAACCTCCTGCGAGAACTGATCCTCGCCCTGAGTGAAGAACCTGTAACATACGATCCAGCCAGCCGTGCCGGCGCAATTGCAAAAATGATCGAGATTGAAATTGGCCGTGCACGTGAACTCTCGCTTCACTTTCCATTGCCGCACGATCCAAGGTTACAAATCCTGTGTGCAGGGCTTATTGCCAATCCTTCGGACCGAAGAACCCTAGATGAATGGTCAGAAATCGCCGGAGCTTCACCAAGAACTCTAACCCGCCTGTTCGAGCGCGATTTGGGCATGAGTTTCAACCAATGGCGTCAACGCATCCGCTTTCACAGCGCACTAGAGGCCTTATCGCACGGAAAACCAATCTCGCATGTTGCGCATCAGCACGGTTATCGCAGTGCCAGCGCATTTTCAGCAGCTTTCAACAAAGTGATGGGCGCACCTCCATCCCAAATGCCAACCAAATAGGATTGGTTCAATGACTTTTCAGCTCGAAGCTTCTAATTTTTACGAGATCTATCATTATCAGGCTCATCAGACATGCTGACCATGGTCATGAAAGTTCCAAGCATGGTGGCACAATTGTGTTCCACTCCATCGCGAACAACGTAAATATCCGACTGGCAAACTGTCAGAGTACGCCCGGACTTTAATACATGCCCTCTTGATATAAGAAGGTCGCCATTAGCCGGCGCCATGAGGTTTAATTTATATTCCACCGAAAGCACAGAGTCCGAGGCTGCCATGAGCGTAAATGCTGCATAGCCTCCTGCATTGTCAGCAATTGTCCCGATAAGGCCACCATGAAAGAACCCATGCTGTTGGGTAACGCCATCACTAAAGGGAACTGCAATCTCCACAAAACCAGGTCCAATCTCCGTTAATTTTGCACCGATGGTTTTCATGAACGGTTGTCGTTCAAAACTCCCACGTACCCGCTCGACATAGTTCTCGTTCCTGATTGTAAATTCAGCCACCTACATGGTCCCCTCAATAGTCCAAACAGATTTTCCATTAATCTGTTAGCTAAAACAATCAACGTTTGCGAAAGAAAAGCGTATGCAGAAGGCATTATGGCTTGGAATCCATGGCTTACCCAAAAAACTTCGCGAGCTTTGCAGTTTGTTTCTTGCTGAATTTAATACCGAGCTTTGTGCGGCGGAACAATACATCTTCGGCGCTTCTGGCCCATTCATGCTTTTTCAGATATTCAACTTCCCGCCGGTATAAATCACCGCCAAAACAAGTTCCAAGATCAGCGATATCAGACGCATCACCCAACACAATTGCTGCCCGCGTTCCATAAGTACGGATAAGCCTTGAAGCATGTTCCGCTTCAAGAAACGGATACTTACCCTTCAGTTTCGCGGTTTCTTGTTCCAAAGAATTCACTTCACAATCGCCTCCCGGCAGATGTGTCTCCTTGGTCCACGGAGCGCCGCGTTCCTTTATATTTGAGGCGATATCAACCATCATAGATTCTGCAAGCTTGCGATAAGTCGTAATTTTACCGCCGAATATATTGATCAACGGCTGGCCCTTATCCTTCACTAGTACATAGTCACGGGTTGCTTCCTGAGCAGCACTCGCCCCATCGTTATAGAGCGGGCGAACACCGGAATAGGTCCACACAATATCGCTCTCCAAAACAGGCTCCTTGAAATAATCGCTGGCCAATTGGCAAAGATATGTCGTCTCCTCCGGCGAGATTTTTGGTTTTCCGTCTTCCAGACAGTGTTCAGCATCAGTGGTGCCGATCAGCGTATACTCATCCTCATAGGGAATGGCAAAGACAATGCGATCATCAGCATTTTGAAAAATATAACATTTGTCATGCTGAAATTTTTTCTTGATAACGATATGGCTGCCACGAACCAACCGAACATTATCAACGTTGTTCATACCGAACACCGTGCGCAACACCTCATCCACCCACGGCCCGGCCGCATTGACAATTAAATCAGCAGTGATTTTTTTCGGCTTGCTCTTCCCGTTTTTCTCAATAGTAACCTGCCACTTTTCATCTTCATATCTTGCAGACAAAACCTTCGTTTGGGTACGAATAACTGCGCCCCGTTCCGCTGCATCCATGGCGTTCAGAATGACCAGACGAGAATCATCAACCCAACAATCGGAATATTCAAATGCCGTTTCAAATTCCGGTTTCAGGGATTTTCCCGCCTCATCACTTTGAAGATCAACCGAGGTTGAAGCAGGGAGAAGCTTTCGCCCCCCAATATAATCATAGAAAAAGAGGCCAAGACGCAGCAGCCATTTGGGCCGAAGCCCCTTGTGGTGTGGCAGAATGAACCGTAAAGGCTTGACGATGTGTGGTGCCATTTTCCAGATCACCTCACGTTCCATCAAGGACTCACGAACCAGCCGAAATTCGTAATGCTCCAGATATCGCAAGCCACCGTGAATAAGCTTGGTAGATGCTGAGGAGGTGCCACCTGCAAGATCATTCTCTTCGCAAAGGCAAACAGAATAGCCGCGTCCCACAGCATCACGCGCAATGCCGCACCCGTTAATGCCACCACCGATGATGAGAACATTGTAATGATTTTCTGTCTGCCGCATTATCTCTCTTCTGGCGATTGTTGGAAGGAGGATGGTCTGATGACATTATCGTCCCGAACACCTGCGACCTCAAGCTGAACGCCCGAGCGTTCGCAAATATCTATGATTTCCTGTGAAGGCATCAAATCAGTCACAAAGACATCAATATCGGACAAATGCCCGATTTGCACCGGCGCCCGGCGTTCAAATTTCATATTATCAGCTACCAGGATCCGTTTGCGCGATTGTTTCAAAATAGCCTTGGCAACCCGCACTTCACGATAGTCATAATCAAGCAGGCAACCATCAGCATCGATAGCCGACACACCCATGATTGCAATATCGACCTTAAATTGATGAATCAAATCCACCGCTGCGGCACCAACGATACCAAGATCATTTTTCCGTACAACGCCCCCAGTAACGATAACCTCAATGTCAGGCGCATCAGCCAGGATATATGCCACGTTCAAATTATTTGTGACAACCATCAGACCCTTATGGTGGAGTAAAGATTTCGCCACCAATTCCGTGGTTGTACCGATATTCATGATCAAAGAAGAATCATTCGGCACCAGCGAGGCAGCCATTTCAGCAATTCTGGATTTAGCATTGGCCGCAATTTCACGCCTTGAGAGATAGGCAAAATTAGATGTGGATGAAGGAAATACAGCCCCGCCATGAACCCGGTGCAACGCCTCCATCTCACATAAATCGTTCAAATCCTTGCGAATTGTTTGCGGGGTCACATCGAATTTTTCCGCCAGACTTTCCACATCTACCCGCCCATTTACACGCGCAATACCCAGAATATCTGTTTGGCGAGGAGGAAGTGGCGGCATAGCAATTGCTTTCGTTTTTTTTCTATTATGTTCAAATAAAAGCGTTTTCGCAACTCGATTCTTCATTGACTTTCATATTTTTTCGTAATTAACTATATTTGTTGAATATGAAATGGCCGACTTAATCGTGGTTTGGGCCACCTATTCTCTTGGAGGGAAATCAAATGAAAAAGATGCTATATGCATCCGTTGCGGTTTTTGCACTGATGGCAGCCGCTCCTGCAGCTTTTGCTGGAATGACGGAAGCGACAAAATGGATCGATAACGAATTTCAACCGTCAGTTTTGTCAAAAGACGAGCAGGCAAAAGAAATGGAATGGTTTGTCAACGCGTCCAAGCCATTCTCAGGCATGGAAATCAACGTATTATCGGAAGGTATTCCGACTCATACATATGAATCCAAAACCCTGACAAAAGCATTTGAAGAAATCACAGGAATTAAAGTCAATCATCAAATTTTGGGTGAAGGCGAAGTGGTTCAGGCTGTGCAAACACAAATGCAGACCGGCAGAAACCTTTACGATGCTTATATCAACGATTCTGATCTGATCGGCACGCACTCACGCTTGCAACTTGCAAGAAACCTCACCAAATGGATGGCTGGCGAAGGCAAGGATGTTACCTCGCCAACACTCGATTTGGCCGATTTTATGGGCCTGCAATTTACGACCGGCCCAGATGGTGATCTTTATCAATTACCAGATCAGCAGTTTGCAAACCTCTACTGGTTCCGCAAAGACTGGTTCGACCGCAAGGATCTTCAGGATAAATTTAAGGCAAAATATGGATACGATCTTGGAGTGCCGGTGAATTGGTCTGCATATGAAGATATCGCAGAATTCTTTTCGATTGATGTAAAAGAAATCGACGGCAAAACCATTTACGGTCACATGGATTATGGCAAACGCGCTCCCGATCTTGGTTGGCGCATGACCGATGCATGGCTTTCAATGGCTGGTGCTGGCTCTAAGGGTGAGCCAAATGGCGTGCCTATCGATGAGTGGGGCATCCGTATGGAGGCTGGTTCTTGTAATCCTGCGGGCGCTTCAGTTTCCCGTGGCGGTGCAACCAACGGCCCAGCCGCTGTTTACGCCATCCGTAAATGGGATGAATGGCTACGCAAATATGCGCCTCCGGGAGCTGCTGACTTTGATTTTTATCAATCCCTGCCAGCATTGTCCCAAGGTAATGTTGCCCAGCAGATTTTCTGGTACACAGCCTTTACCGCATCCATGGTTGCGCCAAAATCAGAAGGCAACAACACCATTGATGACGGTGGCACGCCATTATGGCGCATGGCTCCATCCCCTCATGGTCCTTACTGGCAAGAAGGCCAGAAAATTGGCTATCAGGATGTGGGTTCTTGGACAATCATGAAGTCAACCCCGACCAAGCGCGCCAAAGCTGCGTGGCTCTACGCACAGTTCGTGACTTCCAAAACTATCGATGTGAAGAAGTCACATGTTGGCCTCACCTTCATGCGCGATTCCACAGTGAACCATGAAAGCTTCACCGAGCGTGCGGGTAAACTAGGCGGCTTGATTGAGTTCTATCGCTCACCAGACCGTGTGGCTTGGTCACCAACAGGCATCAACGTTCCAGATTATCCAAAACTGGCACAGCTTTGGTGGCAACAAATTGGTGATGTGAACTCCGGTGCGTTTACACCACAAGAAGCCATGGATCGTCTTGCTGGCGAAATGGACACCATCATGGGCCGCATGCAACGCGCCGATGAAGCCAACAAAACTTACGGTGGTTGCGGACCTCGCCTTAATGGAGAGAAAGATCCATCAGAGTGGCTAGGCAAAGGTGGCGCAAAGTTGAAACTTGCTAATGAGAAACCTCAGGGCATGACAGTCAAATACGAAGAACTGATCAAACGCTGGGCATCGAACTAGCAAACGTCTCATGACTAACAATTGTTAGTTTCGGCCCGGGGCTTAATCTCTAGCCCCGGGTCTCCCTTTATTACCTACATAAATTCAAACACGGTTATCCATGTCCCTTGAACTGAAACAAATCGTAAAAGCAGTGGATGGTGAGACTCATATTCATCCAACTGACCTCGTTTTGGAGCCGGGCTCGTTCAACAATCTTTTGGGCACAACCCTTGCAGGTAAGACAAGCCTGATGCAGCTAATGGCGGGGCTCGAAGCGCCGACTTCCGGCGAAATCTGGTTTAACGGCAAGAACGTAACCGGCGTCGCAGTGCAAAAACGCAACGTATCCATGGTCTACCAGCAATTCATCAACTACCCGATGATGAGCGTTTTTGAAAACATAGCCTCCCCTCTCCGCGTTGCACGTTATCCTGAAGCAGACATCAAAAAGCGTGTCGGCGAAATTGCTGAAATTTTGCGAATATCGCAGATGCTGGACCGCAAACCAGACGAACTTTCCGGCGGACAACAACAGCGCACAGCAATGGCGCGCGCACTGGTGAAAGAATCCGATTTGATCCTGCTCGACGAACCATTGGCAAATCTCGATTTTAAACTTCGCGAAGAATTGCGCGATGAATTACCAAGACTGTTCGCCGAGCGTGATTGTGTCGTCGTCTATGCAACAACTGAACCAACAGAAGCCTTATTGCTTGGTGGATATACCGCCGCAATGAGTGAGGGAAAAGTCGTACAATTTGGTGAATCTGGTAAAATCTACCGCAAGCCCAATTCTCTTCAAAGCGCAAAAGTATTTTCAGAGCCTCCCATCAACACCGCAATGGTAAAGAAGATCGGCAACCAAATCGCCATCAATGACAGCGTGCAATGGAAAGCTCGGGGCAAAGCAAAAAAAATGGCAGACGGAGACTATATGATGGCCATTCGCTCACATCACGTCACGCCAGATCGGCCCGATGATAAAGCCGTGGAGATTAACGGCATCGTCGAGGTTGCAGAACTTAGCGGCTCAGAAAGCATCGTGCATTTCGATGCTTTCGGGCAAAAATGGGTTTCTCAATCCCACGGGGTTCACCCTTTTGCAAATGGTGAAAAGGCGCAGTTATTCGCTGATGTTTCCGAAGCGTTTTATTTCGACGCCAACGATCAATTGGCGACGTGAGCGAAAGGGGCGAAAAAAATGGCAAAGATAACTCTATCCGACCTTCGACACACCTATATGCCAAATCCGAAAAACTCGGACGAATGGGCCTTAAAGCAGCTCGATGTGGATTGGGAAGATGGTGGCGCATATGCTCTTTTGGGACCATCAGGCTGCGGTAAAACCACCCTGCTCAACATCATTTCGGGTCTGCTGACACCAAGCCACGGCAAGGTGTTATTTGATGGCAAGGATGTAACGGCTCTGCCACCGGATCGCCGACAAATCGCGCAAGTATTTCAGTTTCCCGTCGTCTACGACACCATGACCGTATTCGATAATCTGGCATTTCCCCTGCGAAATAGAGGTGTCCCTGAAGATGTGGTTGCAGAGCGAGTGAAATCCATCGCGGACATGACCGATCTCACCCCCATGTTGCAAAACCGTGCATCTGGACTAACCGCCGATGGCAAACAGAAAATCTCGCTGGGTCGCGGACTGGTACGAGAAGACGTTAATGCGATACTATTCGATGAACCTTTGACGGTGATCGATCCGCATTTGAAATTTCAACTGCGCGCCAAGCTAAAAGAACTGCATCAACGCATCAATAACACCATGATCTATGTTACTCACGATCAGACCGAAGCGCTAACATTTGCAGATCAGGTGGTGGTGATGAATATGGGCGAAGTGGTCCAGATTGGCACACCAATCGAACTGTTTGAAAAACCAAAACACACTTTCGTCGGCCATTTCATAGGTTCACCCGGAATGAATGTTGTGCCATGCGAAATCGAAAACGGCATGGCGATGATTGGCGACAAAAAAATCAAAACCGTCAACCAAGTCAAAACCTCGACAGGCAAAACTGAAATTGGCATCCGCCCCGAATTCGTTACTTTCGCAGACAAGGGCATTGCTTCCAAAGTTGTCAAAATAACAGATGCAGGACGCTTCGACATCGTCCAAACTGACTGCGAAGGACAGCGCGTCAATCTGATCGCCCAAAAGGGAACAGATATCCCATCAGAAAATGCCAAACTGGCATTTGATCCAGCCAACACCCGTATCTATGTAGATGGATGGCTCGGCGGCGAAGGACAACGCGCATGAACAAGCCCGTAAACCAAAAAGCGTGGTTTTTCGTCCTGCCAGTGCTTGCTCTGGTGGCCTTCAACGCCATCGTTCCTTTGATGACCGTGGTCAATTATTCTCTGCAGGAAACATTCGGTAGCAACGTCTTTTTCTGGTCGGGGCTGATGTGGTTCGAAGATTTGTTGCGCAGTCCAAGGTTTCAAGACTCCCTCGGCCGCCAGCTTTTTTTCACAGGCACCATATTGGCCATTGAAATCCCACTTGGCATCATCATCGCGCTTGCCATGCCACGCAAAGGTCCATGGGTTTCTGTCTGTCTGGTGTTAATGGCCCTCCCCTTGCTGATCCCGTGGAATGTGGTTGGTGCCATGTGGAACATTTTCGCTTTGCCGGAAATCGGCTTACTAGGCAAGACACTTAACGCCATGGGATTTGACTATAACTACACCCGACAAAGCGGCAATGCATGGCTCACCTTGATCGCCATGGATGTATGGCATTGGACCTCGCTTGTTGTGCTGCTCTGCTATGCTGGTTTAGTCTCAATCCCTGATGCATATTATCAGGCAGCCCGCATCGACGGAGCCAAATCATGGGCGATATTCCGCTATATCCAATTGCCTAAAATGAAGCGGGTGCTGACCATCGCCATACTTTTGCGCTTTATGGATTCATTCAATATCTATACCGAACCTTTGGTGCTCACCGGCGGCGGTCCAGGCAATTCAACCACGTTATTATCAATAGATCTTGCAAAAAAAGCACTGGGTGAATTCGATCTCGGCCCCGCTGCCGCAATGTCTCTGATTTATTTCCTGATCATCCTGCTCGTGAGTTGGATTTTCTACACCCTTATGATGCGAAACGAGGAGCAGTAAGATGAAACGTCTAGGCTGGCTTATCCCCGCGCTCTATATATTCTTCCTGATGTTACCAATCTATTGGCTGGTGACAATGTCATTCAAAACAACCAATGAAATATTGGGATCATTCACCTTGTTTCCCCAAAGTTTCACCTTGGACAACTATGCCGTCATATTCACCGATCCGACCTGGTATTGGGGTTATTTCAATTCCATCATCTATGTTTCGCTCAACACCGTGATTTCGTTGACAGTGGCTTTGCCCGCAGCTTATGCATTTTCGCGCTATCGCTTTCTGGGAGACAAACACCTATTTTTCTGGCTGTTAACCAACCGCATGGCTCCGGCAGCAGTGTTTGCCTTACCATTCTTCCAGCTTTATTCGTCGGTGGGACTGTTCGATACCCATATAGCGGTGGCGCTTGCCCACACCTTATTCAATGTGCCACTGGCCGTGTGGATTTTAGAAGGCTTCATGTCTGGTGTACCGCGTCAACTGGATGAAACAGCCTATGTGGATGGCTATTCATTCCCCAGATTTTTCGTCAAGATTTTCATGCCGACAATTGCCGCAGGCATCGGCGTTTCAGCTTTCTTCTGCTTCATGTTCTCATGGGTGGAATTGTTATTGGCAAAAACTCTGACGGCTGTCTATGCCAAACCGATTGCTGCCATCATGACGCGCACCGCTTCAACCTCCGGCTACGAACTGGGATTGCTCGCGGCGGCCGGAACACTCACTATCATTCCAGGTGCAATCGTTATTTATTTCGTCAGAAACCATTTGGCCAAGGGCTTTGCCCTAGGCAGGGTTTAGGAGAACGCCATGGAAGACCCAATACTCTTCAGCTTCAAATGGTGGATTGAACCGCTAGGAACATGGATGGCATGGACGCGGATAACCATAGCATTCTTCATGTTCATCGCTTTCGCTATCGCCTGCATGGGCATGTGGGAACGCGCTGTTCCCGGCGGCGCGCCACGGCGCGGTGTTTTCTCCATCGACACAACCAGAGGCGACCGGCTTTTCATCTCGTTACTCGGCAGCGCGTTCATCTGCATAGGTTGGCTATTTTTCTTCGGCGCGCCCCTTTGGGGGGCATTGATATTGATAGTCGCGTGGGCCGTATTTGTTTTCAAATACGTTTGAAACTTGCACTTTTGGATTAGTCTTCGGACCCTTTCAGCCAGATAATTACTGAAAGGCACTGTCAAAATAATGATTTCCATCCTTGGTGTATTCAACGCAGATTTGAAGTTTCTGGTAGAAAAATTCCCTAAACCAGGAGAAACCCTGCATGGCCTTTCATTCGAAGTACAACCCGGCGGAAAGGGTTTCAATCAGGCCGTGGCCGCCAGTCGAGCCATGCTATCCAGCAACGTAACAATGCTCACCCAACTGGGTGAAGACAGCTTCGCGCAAATGGCGAGAGACGTCATGCACAACGAGGGCATTGACGCATCCCATATACTCACAACAAATCAAATGCCAACCGGCACCGCCATGATCATGGTGGAAAAATCATCTGCAGAAAACATGATCGTCATAGCCCCCGGCGCTGCCTCTCTTTTGGACAAAAATGAGATCAACGGTTTTGCCAATGTAATTTCAAACACCTCCGTGTTCCTGACAAATTTGGAAGTGCCAATGGAAGCAGCAATGCATGGCCTGAGATTAGCGAAGACAAACGGCGTCAAGACATTACTCGACCCAGCTCCCGCATGTGAACTACCCAACGAGATGTACAATCATGTTGATTTCATTACCCCAAACGAGAGCGAAGCTAAAATGCTCGTGGGCTTTGATGTCAAAACATTGGACGATGCGGCACGAGCAGGAAGTATCCTTTGTGAGCGAGGAGTGGGCACATCCATTATCACTATGGGTAGTTTGGGCGTTGTCGCGGTAAGTGAGGGTAAAACAATCACCATTCCGTCGTTCGAAATTGACAATGTTGTTGATACAACTGGCGCAGGTGACGCTTTCAATGGCTGTTTTGCAGCACTTACCTCAGAAGGCGCGGAGCTTGAACAAGCCCTTCGCTTTGCCTCTGCCGGGGCAACTTTATGCGTAGGAAAATACGGTGCTGCAAACGCCATGCCCAATCGAAAAGAAATCGAAACTTTCCTGCCAGACGCCTGAACAATCGGGAAACAATTCCAAAGCCCCCTTAAGAACGCTATCTATCTCAAAGACGAGTTTGGAGTTTCTCGTTTAAACCCAGCCGCCATCGACAATAAAGCTTTGAGCGCTTATCGACGTAGATGCGTCAGAAGCGAGAAACAGGGTGATCTGCGCAAGATCATCCGGCATAACTGATGTGGGCAGGCATTGGCTATTTTCAATCTGTTTAACTGCATCATCATCAACCCATAAGCGGATTTGCTTCTCGGTCATCACCCAGCCCGGCACCACCGTGTTGACCCGGATATGATCCTTGCCAAAATCCCGCGCCATACCACGCGTCAATCCGTGCGTACCGGCTTTACAGGCCTCGTAAACCATCAAAGACGGCACGGCCATCATCCAGCTAATTGATCCGTAATTGATGATGGAACCACCACCAGCCTCCTTCATCATCGGCGCGACCGCTTGAGCGGCAAACATCGAATGTTTCAGATTAACAGCAATAATTTCGTCAAACCGTGCCGGGTCAACTTCATTAATCTCGTGCCGCATATCATTGGCCGCATTATTGACCAGCACCTTAATCGGACCAAAGGCATCCGCCGCACGACCGATTACCGCCTGATAGGTCGGAATATCGGTAATGTCACAAACTTCAAACCGAACTTTGCCGCCGTCTGCATTAAGTTCTGCTTCCAGTGCAGCACCAGCCTCCTTATTGATATCAACAAATGCAGTGTGCGAGCCCTGAGCAGAAAAAGCGCGAACAAGTGCCTCGCCAATGCCGGTAGCACCACCGGATATGAATACACTATGCCCATTCAGACCAGGGTAGATTGCAGGTAGATTTTGATCCATTAAGGCCTCGTCTGTTTTGATATATTATTGTGTAAATATACGGGAATGCCTTTAAAGAAAATAAGCTCACCCCTCTACAAACTTTATAGCACAAAGCCATATCGTTATAACGGATAATAATACAGGTGGGATTTAACAACGAGAACTTACAATCAGGCAGCAGCGTCGGCACTAGCGCAATTTCGACACAAATGAGTATGTGGTAACAAGTCCAGCCGAGCATCCAGAATTTGCTCTTCGCATTTAATGCACCGACCATACGCACCATTATCAATGCGTTCTAAAGCAGCGGTAATCATATCAATTTCATGCAAACCAGAATTTCCCATACTTTCCAGCACTTCGTCGCCCTCACGCTCGGCAGAACGATCTTCCCAATCCTGTGACATCGGTTTATCGAGTTCAACTTCGATACCGTTCAACCGGGCTTCAAGTTCACCCAAACGTTTGGTTAATTGTCTTTTTCGCTCACTAATTTTTGGCATTTTCTCTTACCTTCCCGATTGCATCAGTTGTGTAAAGCTAACGCGAACCACCAGTGTCAGCTTTGACGCAGGTCAAACGGCAAAACAGATCTTGGCTCAAAATTCTTGAATATTGTACCACAAATGCCCCAAACAGTAAAAACATGCCGAAAAACGGTGATATCCCGCTGTTTCAACTACTTCGTCGTTATCAATAAACCTATGACTATGAACGTTGGTTTCGGGCATTTTTCAATGCATCCGGCGTATCCACATCGAAGCTAGCAGCGCTGCCCAGTTCCACTTCAATCACCTTCTCCTGATTCTCGCCAATCAAATGGCGTGCGCCCACATCGCCACTGATTGCCCGCAGTGCCGGGAAAAAGGCTTTTGGCCAAAGGGTGGGATTACCACGCTTGCCATTGTGGGTTGCCATAATGATCGAACCGGGGCTGGATTTTTCGGCAGTGCTAATCAGTTGCCCAACCATTTCCGCATTAATATCAGGCATATCACCAAGCAGAACAATTGCCTGATCTGCACTAGCTTCCACGGCAGAAATTCCGGTAGAAAGAGAGGTCGAAAGCCCCTCTTCATAGCTGGCATTATGGACAAAACGCAGTTTTAAATCCTCCAGCTCACCACTTACCAGATCAGCCTCGTGTCCCGTTACCACAACCACATCAAGCCCATGGTTTGCGTTCGCAGCTTCGGCCGCATAACGCACCAGCGCCTTACCTTCGAGGGTGGCGAGTAATTTATTTTCAACACCCATGCGTGAAGATTGCCCTGCCGCCAATATAATCGCTGCTGTTTTCAAAGAGGCCTCCGCAGGTTTTTCGCGTGGACGCGGGCGGGAACCAATTTCCATCAACAAACCACCAACACCAAGCCCCATAATGTCAGTTTCACTAACCTTCAAGCCAGCGAGTGTGCGTTGCAAAATCCAGTCAAAACCATTCTCGGCCGGGCTTCGTGCGCATCCCGGTGCACCAATCACAGGCATTCCGGCCAGATCGCCAAGCAATATCAAATTTCCCGGATCAACCGGCATGCCAAAGCGAATTATTTTACCACCCGCACCAACCAGCGCCTGGGGAATCACATCGCCAATATCCGATATCGCCGAAGCGCCAAACAGAATAACAAAATCACACTCAGCAGAAATTTCTCCAATAGCAGTCTTAACCGCATCGATTTCGTGAGGCACCCTGATCTCACGGACGATCGTAGAACAACTAAGCAGCAAACGTTGTTCCAGCACGCGTATCGTCTTATCCATAACTGAAGCTTTGAGCGTGGGTAATTGGGTGCTTACAACGCCAATTTTTAAAGCTTGATAACGCAAAACCTTCACGCTTTTCATACCAAGTGCAGCCAAAGTCTGATCAAGTGCTGCACCACTCACCCCATATGGAATGATCTTGATGGTAGCCACCATGCGCCCGGAATTCACCTCGGCATAATCGGCCAAAGTTGCAATAGTGATACCGGGATCAATTTGATTTACCCGGTCAATGGCTGCTTTATCAACTCTCAACAGGCCGTTGTGTTCAGCAAAAATATTCACCCTGCCAGTGGATGCCGCATCCAGACGCAAACCATCATTCAGCAACTTGCCTGCGAGTTTCGTGGCAGATTCATCCTCGTTAATCTCATCGCCGGTTAATTGTGCAACAACGATGGCATCAATTCCTGATCGCACGAGCGTTTCAATATCAGCAGCGCAAAGCACGATACCCTTTTTCAAACGCGTACCATCTGCAAGCTTCAAACTATGAGCAAGGATCGCACCTTCAGCTTCACCAATGGGGACAGAACCAAACTTCATGAATCATTCATACCGCGCTTGCGGAATGTTTCAATGATTTCGGCCATCACCGCCACGGCAATTTCCGCTGGCGTGGCGGCTGCAATATTCAATCCAATCGGTGCATGAATTCGTTCCATTTGCACCTTGGAAATACCAGCTTGCATAAATCTTTCGCTACGCTTGGCATGGGTCTTACGACTACCCAGCGCTCCCACATAAAAACACCCGGTTCGCAAAGCTTCCTGCAAGGGAAAATCATCAATCTTCGGATCATGTGTCAGGGCAGCAAGAGCTGTATAGGCGTCAAACGGCGCAGTCTTCAATATGTCCTCCGGCCAATCAGCATGTAGATCGACGCCAGAAAAACGCTCAGGCGTTGCAAATGCAGTTCGCGGATCAATCACCTTCACATCATAACCGGCCAGCGCTGCCATTTGTGTCAAAGCCTGCGAAATATGAACAGCACCAATCACAACCAAACGCGGTGACGGCACATGCACGTTCAAAAACAATTCAACACCATCAACTTCAACCGTACCGGATTTACCTGAACGAAACCCCTTTTCAATGGCATCACCAAGATCGCCATCAATCGCATCGCCCTCACATATCAAGCGCCCATCACCAGATGCCAGATCAGTCACAACCATCGCAGCCCGGCGGTTTTCCCGCTCGATGTTCAGCTTTCGAAGAACTTCAATATCCATTAGTCAGCCCTCAACCGTTCCACATAGACACGAATTCGACCGCCACAGGAAAGGCCAACTTCCCATGCGGTTTCGTCGGCAACACCAAACTCCAACATGCGTATTTCACCGGTAGAAATAACATCCATTGCCTCAGCAACCACCGCCCCTTCAACACACCCACCGGATACAGAGCCTTCAAAATTACCATCACCGTCTATCACCAGATGAGCACCCACTGGACGCGGGGCCGAGCCCCATGTCTCAACTACCGTGGCAATGGCAACAGTTTTACCTTCACCTATCCACTGTTCGGCAATGTTCAATTCGTCATTTTGAGTTGTCACTTGCATGTCATGCTCCTTCAGGATTGCTCAATGCGTTTTACCACTCTCAGCCAGTTTTTTGGATCACTTTCTCTGCCTCCGGGGCGGCTCAGTGCTTCACAAAGTCCGCTCAGCGCTTCCAGCGAATGCACCGGGCGAAACTCGTCCACATGGGGCAGCATCGCCCGAATACCACGGGCGGCAGCTTTGAAACCATCAAACCGCAGCAGCGGGTTTAGCCATATCAATCGACGGCAGGAACGATGCAGCCGGTCCATTTCAAATTCCAGCACATCATCCACATCGCGCTCCAGACCATCAGTAATCAATAACACAATTGCACCCTGTGATAGCACCCGCCTAGACCAGTTGCGGTTAAATTCACTCAGCGTTGTACCGATACGCGTACCACCGGACCAATCGTCAACAATTGCTGAACATTCCTCCAGCGCTTCATCAGGGTCTTTCATACGCAATTGTCGCGTCACATTGGTTAATCGCGTACCAAACAAAAACGTATGCACATTGCGGCGCTCCTCGGTCAATGCATGGAGAAAATGCAAAAATACCCGCGTATACTGGCTCATAGAACCGGAAATATCCGCCAATACGACGATGGGTGGGTGCAAAATTTTGCGTTTCTTAAATTGCGGCAAAATAAGATCACCACCAGTATGCAAACTGTTAGAAAGCATCCGTCGCGGATCAAGCACTGAACCACGATTTGTTGGTTTAAAGCGCCGTGTCTTGAGTTTATTCTCGGGCATAATCATCGACTTCATCGCCCGTTTTGCTACTGCAATTTCCTCCGCCGACATTTGTGCAAAATCTTTTTGCTGCAACACTTCACGAGCAGAGGCGGTCAGCATCGCATCAATCTCGATTTCTGGCTGCTCCATCTCCGGTTGGTTGGGCTGGCCGGAAAACAGAGATTGGGAAACACGATTTTGCGCAGCTTTGGGTTTTTCTTTTTCAGGCTCAGGATTAGCCACTGGCGAAAACATCTGGATCATCTTTTCAACCAAATCACGAGAACGCCAGAACACTTTGAAAGCTTCATCAAAAACCAGATGGTCTTCTTTGCGCTTCACCATCACACAATGGAGCGTCCAGTAAAAATCATCACGAGAGGAAATCCCCGCCTGCATCATGGCACGCACAGATTCCACCACATCAGCAGGCCCAATCCTGATGCCAGCCCCGCGTAAAACCCGAGCAAAATAGAGAATATTATCCGCCATTTTACCATCAGCCTTTGCAACCATCGGCGGTAACACTTGCTGAGACGGGACGCCCAAATCGGCATTGACCTGGTTCAGCGTAACCATAGCTTAAGCCGCCTGTCCGGCTTTCAGATCAGAACGCACTTCGTCCAACAAACGCTTACCCTCACTCTGATCAATTTTCGCAATGTCATCCTGATATTTCAACAACACCCCAATCGTATCCGAAATCGTTTGCGGATCGATGGCAATTTTATCGAGTTCAATCAAAGCGGTTGCCCAATCAATGGTTTCAGCCACACCGGGATTCTTGAACAAGTTTTGATGCCTCAATTTTTGAACAAAACCAACAATTTCCTCTGAAAGTACAGCGCCGGCATCAGGGACCTTTGCGTTAAGGATCGCCAACTCACGCGGGCCATCTGGATAATCCAGCCAATGGTAAAGACAACGCCGCTTCAATGCATCATGGATTTCGCGTGTCCGGTTAGTGGTAATAATGACAATCGGAGGTTCGTTGGCCTTGATTGTGCCAAGTTCAGGAATGGTAATTTGAAAATCCGATAAAATTTCCAGCAAGAATGCTTCAAATGCCTCGTCTGTACGATCCAATTCATCAATCAATAAAATTGGCGCACGGCCCGGCTCGCCTTCAAGCGCCTGCAATAAGGGTCGCTTAATCAGGAATTTCTCGGAGAAAACACCTTCTTCCAAGGTCTTTTGATCAACCTCACCACCTGCTTCCTTCATTCGGATTTCAACCATTTGAGCAGCGTAATTCCACTCGTAAACGGCAGAGGAAATATCCAATCCTTCATAACATTGCAAACGGATCAGCGGACGGTTCAAACCACTGCTCAAAACCTTGGCAATTTCGGTTTTCCCAACGCCTGCTTCCCCTTCAAGAAACAACGGACGACCCATTTTCAGGCTTAGATAAAGCACGGTTGCCAGAGAACGGTCGGCCACATAACCTTCATTGGCCAACAGGCTCATTGTTTCATCGATTGAACCGGGAATTTCAGAACTAACTTCGCTCACAGATATCTCCAAATTTCTGCACCAACATATGTTGCTTATATTGTACCGGCCTACTGCCAATTGCAAACCAAACTGGTTCACCCGTTAAGAATTAACATCGCACCCAACATCGTCAAGCCAATCAGGAATATACGGCGAAACAGTCTTTCCGACAGATACTTGCCCAACCATTCCCCGAACATCATACCAATCAATGCTGGTATCACCGATAAAGCCGAGACAAGATTGGCTTCAATGCTCAACGCTCCCCTGAAATATAGCGCTACCATTAATGTGGTGCTGGAAACCAAAAACAACAAGCCCATCGACTGTCGCAGCAATGCGCGCGGCAAATCAATCGAATTTAGAAACAACACACCGGGCAAAGAGAGTGAACCCGTAAGCCCGGTAAAAACACCGTTCAAGGCACCGACCAGCGGACCAACCCATTTTTCCCTATTCCCGCCAAGTTCAATCGTCACACCGGCTAATGTGGAAAGCGCGTAGATCATCAAAAGCAATCCCAGAAGCCGTGTTAACAATGTTCCGTCCACTACATTGAGATAACCAGAGGCAATCCAGATGGCCATCATCGCTGTCAGTAAAAGCGGCCAAATTCGTCGCATTATTTCAATCAGCCCGTTGCCGACAAAACATTGCCAAACATTGGTGGTAATCGCAGGCATCAAAACCAGCACCATGCCGATTCGAGCATCGAAAGTCAGGCTAAGTAAAGCAATCGCCAGAACCGGCAAGCCAAACCCAACAATCCCCTTCACAGCCCCACAAAACAGAAAAACAGCAAGAATTACAACGATGTCTGAAAACTCGTACATTCTTCAACCATATTCATTTTGATCAAAGAATCTAATAATATGTTTTGCTGATTGCACGTTATATAGAGATTGCGTATTTTGCAGTTAATATCTGTTCATAAATCGATTTTTGCATGATCAAATTCATTACTATTTTCATTGCCCTCACCGTTTCAGCAATCACAGCAGCAACGGCAGAACCGTTGAAAATTGGCGTATCCCTGCCCCTTGCGAGCAATTCAGCAAAGCTTGCGGAACAATTTCTTGTTGGCATGCGGCTGGCGCTTCATAACGAATCAAGTACGGACAAATTCGAGCTCTGGCCTGTGGATGATGGTTGCGACAGAGAAATCAGCACGCTGGCCGCAGAAGATTTCGCAGCAAGCGATGTGTCGCTGGTCACCGGTTATTTTTGTAGCGAACCGGCAGAAGTTGCCGCCAGCTATCTAAAGGAGAGCGGCATTCCCATTCTTGTAACAGAGGCACGCTCCGTTCGCCTAATGGTTGACCGGCAAAAGGAAGAATGGAATTTGTGGCGCATGGCACCGGGAGATGACTTCCCGGCTGAAGCTGCTTTTCAGGCTCTCTCTAAACGCTGGAAAAACATCCCCTACGCTTTGGTCGATGACGGCACAATTTACGGCCGTACGCTGGTTGATGAATTTCGTGCCCGCATGGAAGATATTGAACTCAAGCCTCAATTTGTTGATAATTTCAGAGCCGCCCAATCCACTCAGGCAGGCCTCATTCGCCGTTTGCGAAACTCCGGTGTGCAGGCAGCTTTCATCGGTGCGTCCGCTGACGATATCTCCGTTATTTCGCGCAACTTCGCCGAACTTGGCGAACGCTTCGAGATTGTTGGCGGCGAAGTCATGAACATCATACCTTTCCAGACCGGAGGCGACCCACTACCCAAAGGTATTTTGGCAATTTTGGAGCCAGAGCCAGATCAACTAACCTCCACAAAAGCACTGCGCCAACAGCTGGCACTTGAAAACATCGAACCAGAACCCTTTGTTTTCAAGGGATATGCAACCATGCAAGTGGTGATACAGGCGGTTAAAGAGACCCGAGAAAACACCACCAACGCATTGCAAACCGAGGTTTTCACAACAATTTTGGGCGACGTAAAATTCAATTCTGGAGGCACCAATATCCACAATCATTTCTCACTCTACCAATGGGACGGAAAAGCTTTCCGACCGGTGGCAAATGACAATTAATCCCGGCCCCCGAAATTCCTTAAGCGATATCGCCGGTCTGACTGTCGGCAACGCAGCATCGTCAAAACTCAAGTCCGGCGTAACCGTCGTAATTTGCGATAAACCAACCATAGCCAGCGTCCATGTCATGGGCGGAGGCCCGGGAACCCGCGACACCGAACTGCTCTCTCCCAAAAACTCCGTTGAAAGTATTGACGCTCTGGTTCTATCCGGCGGATCAGCCTTTGGTTTGGATGCTGCATCCGGTGTACAAGCAATGCTTCGAGAACAAGGCCGTGGCTTTACTATCGGCCCGGTAAAAATCCCGATAGTTCCGGCAGCTATTCTTTTTGACCTAATCAATGGCGGCGACAAGGATTGGGGCGAGTACCCACCCTACCGTGAATTAGGCAAAGAGGCAGCCCTTGTAGCCAGCAAAGATTTTGCCATCGGTAGCGAAGGCGCAGGGTACGGTGCATTAGTAGCTGGCCTGAAAGGTGGTCTCGGCACTGCTTCGCTAAAGCTCGATAACGGCATTACGATTGCAGCTCTTGTCGTGGTGAATGCAGTCGGAAGCCCGGTTATTGCCGAAACCGGTCATTTCTGGGCCGCACCCTTTGAGATGAACGGCGAGTTCGGCAATCGCCCCCTACCCTCGCCATTGCCGAAGAATGCCACCGATCTTCAAATCAAGTTTCGCGAGTTCGCAAAGCCCGCCGCAAGCACAACCATCGCCGTTGTCGCCACTGACGCAGTGCTAACCAAAGCGCAGGCAGAGCGTTTAGCCATCGCCAGTCATGACGGCTTCGCCAGAGCAATTTGGCCAGTGCACACACCGCTGGATGGCGATCTTGTATTTTCACTTGCCACCGGAAAAAGCGAAATCACCCCCAACCACAATGACTGGGTAGATATCGGCGCCCATGCAGCGAGCGTGATGTCACGGGCCATCGCCAGAGGCATCTATGAGGCCAGCTCCGAGTCAAATGATCTTTACCCCAGCTGGCAGGAAAAATATGACCGATAGCACAATCACGTCTCCGAACACCGCTGCAAAGTTCTGGCGTACGACCGCTATTTTTGTAGTACTTTGGGGCCCGTTAATTGCCACGATGATTGCGCTTCCCCTCTATCTCAAGGGCCATCGCAGCACCCACGATATGCAAATGGTAGTACTATTATGCGTGTCAGGCGGTTCAATTGCTGCGTTCCTCACCAGAGTATTCTCACACTGGCTTACAAAAAACAGCACCAAAACTGCTCGATTTGCAGCTACCCTTGGCTTTCTTTCTGCTGGAACAGTAGCAACCACCGCTATTTTATTTGGCCTACAGTTTCGAACATATTTCAGCCAGTGGCACGAGGAGATATTTACCCTGGAATGGGTGTTCCAACTCGTCTTCACCCTAGCATATGCAGCTTATATCTATGGATCCACCGCACTTCACCTTCTCATCAGCCCGATGAATGTCGTGATACTAATCCTTTGTGCATGGATATTTGAACCGCGCAACTGAGCATTGAATTTGGCGTTTGCCGGTGCTAAACAAATGGCAATCCTCACCTAATGCATGTCTCCCAAAAGTGGGCACCGGTTTTGAGACCATGACACGCAAAACAAAAAGATAAAGCATGTTGGGTGAATACCAATGAACACGACATGCTTCAGGGAATTTCTATATGATCGAGCGCTATTCACGACCTGAGATGGTTTCCATCTGGTCTGCCCAATCCAAATTCAAAATTTGGTTCGAAATCGAAGCGCATGCTTGCGATGCACTGGCTGAACTAGGCGTCATTCCGGCAGAAGCTGCCAAAACCATTTGGGACAAAGCCGGTAAAGTCGATTTCGACGTTGCCCGCATTGATGAAATCGAAGCGGTTACCAAGCATGATGTCATCGCATTCCTTACCCATCTGGCTGAAATCGTTGGCCCCGATTCCCGTTTTGTCCATCAAGGCATGACCTCATCTGATGTGTTGGATACCTGCTTCAACGTACAATTGACCAAGGCAGCCGACCTTCTATTGGCGGATCTGGACAAATTACTCGCAGCATTAAAAACCCGAGCTATGGAACATAAAGATACCATCACCATTGGTCGTTCCCACGCCATCCATGCAGAACCAACTACCTTCGGCCTGAAACTGGCGCAAGCTTATGCCGAATTCGAACGCTGCAAAAAGCGTCTGATCAACGCCCGTGAAGAAATCGCCACTTGCGCCATTTCAGGAGCCGTTGGCACCTTCGCCAATATCGATCCGCGTATTGAAGATCATGTGGCCAAGGCCATGGGGCTTGCAGTTGAACCTGTCTCGACACAGGTAATCCCGCGCGACCGCCACGCCATGTTCTTTGCTACCCTCGGCGTAATTGCCTCATCAGTGGAGCGTCTGGCAATTGAGATCAGACATTTGCAACGCACCGAGGTATTGGAAGTGGAGGAATATTTCTCCCCCGGCCAAAAAGGTTCTTCAGCCATGCCCCATAAGCGCAACCCCGTGTTGACCGAAAACCTCACCGGCCTCGCCCGCATGGTGCGATCCTACGCCATGCCAGCCATGGAAAATGTAGCCCTTTGGCACGAGCGCGATATCTCCCATTCATCGGTTGAGCGCATGATCGGCCCGGATTCCACGATCACACTTGATTTTGCCCTTAGCCGCCTAACTGGCGTCATCGAAAAACTTCTGGTTTATCCGGACAACATGGTAAAAAATATGAACAAATTCAAAGGATTGGTTCATTCACAGCGTGTATTGCTGGCACTTACTCAGGCAGGCGTTTCGCGCGAGGACAGCTATCGTTTGGTACAGCGCAACGCCATGCGCGTATGGGAAGAAGGCAAGGATTTCCTCGAAGAGTTATTGGGCGACGAAGAAGTGCTCGCAGCCCTTTCCGAAGAAGAAATCCGTGATAAATTTGATCTCAGCTACCACACCAAACACGTAGATACGATTTTCAATCGGGTATTTGGCTAGGGTCAGAACCCTAAGCCTTGAGGTTGGTGGGCATAATGCCTATCTCAGCATCATGAAAACAACAGACGCAGAAGTATTATTTGTTCCCGGCTATAAGGGTTCTGGCACTGACCATTGGCAAACCCGGTGGGAGAGCAAGCTTTCGGCTGCGCGCATGGTCGCGATGGGCGATTGGCACAAGCCGGTTTTTGAAGAGTGGAAGGCAAATCTGATCGCAGAAGTTGCCAAATGCGAGAAGCCTGTGCTGCTGGTGGGCCACTCCATCGGGTCGCAAGTTATTGTGCGTGCCGCTGCCGAATTATCAAAACCAATTGCGGGTGCAATGTTGGTTGCGCCTCCTGATGTGGAAAATTCAGACATCCGCCCGAAACATCTGCTGACTTTCGGCCCGGCATCACGCGAACCGCTGACTTTCCCGTCAATCACCGTCGCCAGCCGCAATGATCCGTTCTGTTCGATAGAAAAAGCTGAGGATATGGCAGCAAGCTGGGGCTCATTGTTTATGGACGCTGGCGAGTGTGGCCATATCAATCACGAAAGCGGCCATGGCCCATGGCCCGAAGGCCTGATGGTATTCAGCAAATTCATCTCTAAGCTGGAAGTTTGAGAACTAAGCTCTGGCAATTGCTTCCATGATCAGGCGCTTGGCTTCATCCGCATCACCCCATGCACCGATTTTTACCCATTTTCCGGGCTCAAGGTCTTTGTAATGCTCAAAGAAATGCTGCACCTGCTGAATGGTAATCTCAGGAAGGTCCGAGAAATTATTGATATTCTCATAGCGTTTGGTCAAAGCCGTGGAAGGAACAGCAAGAATTTTCTCATCCTGCCCGGCATTATCTTCCATAATCAGCACACCAACCGGGCGAGCATTGATTACGCAACCGGGGATAAGAGGTCTTGTATTACAAACCAGCACATCAATCGGGTCCCCATCATCCGACAATGTATGTGGCACGAAGCCATAATTTCCCGGATAGGTCATTGGAGTGTAAAGAAACCGGTCAACGATCAGCGTCCCGGCTTCCTTGTCCATTTCATATTTAATGGGTTGGCCGCCAACGGGAACTTCAATGATAACGTTGATATCATCAGGTGGGTTATCGCCAATAGAGATCGCATCAATGCGCATAAGGTAATCCTGTAATATTTGCTAAAGCTAGCCCGGCACTTAAAAGTCCAGATCAAGGTGGAATTCAGCACCTTTGGCAAGATAAGTGTCATCGCAACCAATGGTGATCAGCTTGAAACCCAGTGAATGAACCAGATTTGCATGTTTTGGTGTCATAGCAAAGGCGGTCGGAATTTTGCCAATAGCATTCACCCGATTCGCAATGTCAGTGACTTGCTTAATCGAATCCACGCCATAAGCATCCGGCACCGGATCACCTCTCAACGAGATTGAAAAATCTCCTGGCCCGATCAATATCCCGTCAATGCCCTCAACGCTTATGATTTCATCAAGGTTTTCATAGGCTTCACGCGTTTCAATCATGGCAAAAGCATAGGAATTTTCGTTGATCGTACTCATATATTCGACCGGATCGGCCTTATAGAGCGCAATCGCCCCACCGGGTCCGTGAGAACGGCTACCATTGGGCGGGTACTTAACCGATGCGGCAAAACGTTCCGCATCTGCCTTATTGTTAATCATCGGAGCTACAACACTCAAAGCCCCAAAATCCATTGCCCGCTCTGCCAGATCCCAACGCCCAATCGGAATACGCACAATCGGCGATTTGCCAGCATGAACAATCTCGGCAATGCCGGCCAAAATGCTGGATTCATCCAAATAGCCATGCTGCGCATCAAGCACAGCAGCATCGAAATCGAATCTGGCCATGTTGGCAATGTATTGCGGATCACGCATCCCAAGCCAGCAGGTCTTAAGAACCTCCCCGCTTGCAAAAGCTTTATTGAGGCGGTCCATTAGCTGTCAGACTGAATCTGTTTTACTGCCTCATCCATCAAATCTGACATTGTGCGTCTGATCTGGTGGTCTGATTGATCCACTTTAGCTGCATCGAAATCGGCACGAATTTTGCGGAACACGTCTTCATCACCCGGTTCTTCAAAATCGGAACGAATAACTTCCTTCGCGTAATCCCCTGCTTCATCAGCAGATTTTCCAAGTTTTTCTGCGGCCCAAAGGCCCAGTAACTTATTGCGTCGGGCTTCCGCCTTAAATTTCAGTTCTGCGTCATGGGCAAATTTGTTCTCAAAAACATCGCCGCGATCGTCTATGCTGCTCATAGCAAGCCTCCGTTTGAAATCTCTTACCTATCATATAAGCAAGAGCGCACCTATTTTGAACAAGAAATTCAAATTATTTCAATTATTTCTGTCATACGCTACAAAATGTGTGAATTGTCCCTTTTGTCTGGTTATTGGCCACAATCCCGGTTGAATGCCAGCACTTGGTTTTGTATGACTAGCTGTAACTCCGACAACTAAATTTGATTCCAATGCTCTAACCGCATTGGCTAACTGGAATTTTATTATCATGACCAGACGTCGCCGCATTTATGAAGGCAAGGCTAAAATTCTCTACGAAGGCCCCGAGCCCGGCACATTGGTGCAATTCTTCAAAGATGATGCCACCGCCTTCAACGCCAAGAAACATGATATTATCGATGGCAAGGGTGTATTGAACAACCGGATTTCCGAATACGTCTTCACCAGCCTCAATCGCATCGGCATTCCCACTCATTTTATCAAACGCCTCAATATGCGCGAGCAGTTGATCAAGGAAGTGGAGATCATCCCGATTGAAGTAGTAGTGCGCAACATCGCTGCCGGTCAACTTTCCGAACGTTTGGGTATTCCTGAAGGGGAAGTGCTGCCACGCTCGATCATCGAGTTTTATTATAAAAAAGACGAACTCAACGATCCGCTCGTTTCCGAAGAACACATCACCGCTTTTGGCTGGGCAACACCTCAGGAAATTGACGACATGATGGCGCTGGCCATTCGGGTCAATGATTTCCTATCTGGGTTGTTTTTGGGTGTTGGCATTCAACTGGTCGATTTCAAAATCGAACTGGGCCGCCTCTATGAAAACGATGTCATGCGCATTGTGGTTGCTGACGAAATTTCGCCCGATAGCTGCCGCCTGTGGGACGTAAAAACCAACAAAAAACTGGATAAAGACCGCTTCCGCCGCGATATGGGCGGCCTGCTGGACGCATATACCGAAGTCGCAACCCGCCTTGGCCTGATCAATGAAAACGAAAAACCACGCGGCAAGGGCCCGGTTCTGGTCAAATCCGATAAGGAAGATTAAGTGATCAAAGCGCGCATTACCGTAACTCTGAAAGCAGGCGTTCTGGATCCACAGGGAAAAGCCATTGAAGGCGGATTATCCGCCCTTGGTTTTTCTGGCGTAGAGTCCGTACGTCAGGGCAAGATTTTCGATGTAGAAATCGAAGGCGACGACGAGAAGACAGCAAAAACTGATCTTGAATCCATGTGCGCCAAGCTATTGGCCAACACGGTAATTGAAGATTATCACGTGGAAATCGTTTAAATCATGAGAACCGCGATAATCCAGTTCCCCGGCTCAAATCGCGATCGCGATATGATTGCCGCCCTGACAAAAATCAGTGGCACAGCACCGGCAAAAATCTGGCACAGCGAGACAGAAGTTCCCAACGCCGATTTGATCATCATTCCTGGTGGTTTTTCCTATGGCGACTATTTGCGATCCGGTGCGATTGCTGCCCGTTCCCCAATCATGGATGCGGTTCGTACAGCAGCAGCCAAAGGCGTATTTGTATTGGGCGTATGCAATGGTTTTCAGATTTTGGCCGAAGCAGGACTGTTGCCGGGCGCATTAATGCGCAACGCGGGTCTTAAATTCGTTTGCAAACAGGTAAATTTGCAAGTCACAAACAACAAAACCCAATTCACTCATCTTTATGAACAGGACCAGATCATCCCTTGTCCCGTTGCCCACCATGACGGCAATTATTTTGCGGATGCAGAAACACTGAAAAAAATTGAAGGCGAAGGTCAGGTCGTATTTCGCTACACTGAGGAAACCAATCCCAATGGTTCCATCAACAACATTGCAGGTATCGTCAACGAAGACGGAAATGTACTAGGCATGATGCCCCATCCGGAAAACCTGATTGAACCGGATCACGGTGGCGATGCAGGAAAATATCTGTTCGAAAGCGCGCTTAAACCATTAGTGGATCGGGCCGCGTGAATAAAATAGGCGGAAAGATAGGCACCGTTTTGAGCGTCGCTCTCCTTAGCGCCTGCCAATCCGGACAACCATCCGATAGCTTGAGTCTCACCACGCAGACTTCGCCATCCAACCTCATCGTTTCAGTTGGAAAAATCATCCAGACCTGCTGGTTTAAATCCGGCGACCCGGCTTTCAGGACCTATCGTCTGGCTAGCGAAGTTAATTCTTACGCCGGTCGCCCGCGTCTGTTACTGGTTCCAAAAAATAATCCCGGCGGCCTTCCTGAACTGGTGGTTCAGGCGGAAAAAAGCAGTAATTCAACAAATCTCCAAACCTACGGACCAATCCTGTCAGGCAATAATGGCAAGCGCATCACCGACGATATCAAACGTTGGTCGCGCGGCAACTCTGCCTGCAAGGCAATTGGGTAATCATCATGATCACTAGTAACATTCGTAAAATCACCCCTGAACTAGTCGAAGAACACGGCCTCAACGAGGAAGAATACGACCAGATCGTCATCCTCACCGGGCGCGAACCAAGCTATACAGAGCTTGGTATCTGGTCAGCCATGTGGAACGAGCATTGCTCTTATAAATCATCCAAAAAATGGCTAAAAACCCTACCTACCGAGGGGCCACAAGTGGTACTTGGACCGGGAGAAAACGCTGGTGTTGTGGATATTGGCGATGGCGATGTAGTGGTTTTCAAAATGGAAAGCCACAACCATCCCTCTTATATCGAACCATATCAGGGCGCAGCCACTGGTATTGGTGGCATTTTACGCGATGTGTTTACGATGGGTGCCCGCCCAATCGCTGTGATGAACGCCCTTCGTTTTGGTTCGCCCGACCATCCAAAAACCCGTCATCTGGTTTCCGGTGTGGTTTCTGGCATTGGTGGTTACGGCAATTCATTCGGTGTTCCTACTGTTGGCGGCGAGGTCAATTTCCATGCCCGCTACAATGATAATATTCTGGTCAACGCATTTGCAGCTGGCATCGCCAAAGCCGACGGTATTTTTCTTTCAGAAGCCAAAGGCGTCGGACTTCCCGTTGTTTATCTCGGCGCAAAAACCGGCCGTGACGGCGTTGGTGGCGCCACCATGGCTTCCGCAGAATTCGATGAAAACATTGAAGAAAAACGCCCAACCGTACAGGTTGGCGACCCCTTCACCGAAAAATGCCTTCTCGAAGCCTGTCTTGAATTAATGAAAACCGGCGCAGTTATTGCCATTCAGGATATGGGCGCTGCGGGCCTCACCTGCTCTGCCGTTGAAATGGGCGCAAAGGGTGGTCTTGGTGTAGAACTCAACCTCGACCTCGTCCCGTGCCGCGAAGACAACATGACCGCTTACGAAATGATGCTTTCTGAAAGTCAGGAACGCATGTTGATGGTGCTTGATCCCGACAAAGAAGAAGTCGCCAAGGCAATCTTCATCAAATGGGGCTTAGATTTCGCAATCGTTGGCAAAACCACCGACGATCTGCGCTTCCGCATCTTCCATCAGGGCGAGCAGGTAGCCGACCTGCCAATCAAGGAACTAGGCGACGAAGCGCCAGAATATGATCGACCATATATCGAACCCGGCAAACATTCCGACCTCACCGCCGACATGGTGGAAGACGTCAAAGACTATAACAAAGTTTTGAAAACCTTGTTGAATTCTCCCGATATTTGCTCACGTCGCTGGGTTTGGGAGCAATATGACACCCTCATTCAAGGAAATTCCCTGCAAATCCCCGGCGGTGACGCTGGTGTAGTTCGCATTGAAAACGAAGACGGCGAAACAACCGGCAAGGCACTCGCCTTCGCCTGTGATGTAACCCCACGCTATTGCGAAGCAGACGCGTTTGAAGGCGGCAAGCAGGCGGTGGCTGAAGTTTACCGCAACCTTACAGCAGTCGGTGCACAACCCCTCGCCTCCACCGATAATCTCAACTTTGGTAATCCCGAAAAACCTGAAATCATGGGTACATTCGTAAAAGCGATCGAAGGCATTGGCGAAGCTGTTTTGGCGCTCGATATGCCCATCGTTTCAGGCAATGTGTCGCTCTACAACGAAACGCAGGGACAAGCCATTTTACCAACCCCCACCATTGGCGGTGTCGGCCTTATTCCTGATTCAAGCAAATGTGTCACCATTGGCGGTGCAAATACTGGTGACATTCTGTTTCTAATCGGCACTGAGGCAGAACATTTGGGCCAATCCCTCTACATGCGTGAATGTCTCAATACTGAAGATGGCCCACCACCACCCGTTGATCTGATGCTGGAAAAGGCGCGCGGCGATTTCGTCCGCGCAGCAATCCGGGGAGACTACGCCAACGCATGTCATGATATCTCCGATGGCGGCTTGGCTGTAGCGCTGGCAGAAATGGCAATGGCCAGCGGCAAGGGCGCAAACATCGAATTATCAAGCAATACGCCCCATGCAGCCCTGTTCGGCGAAGATCAGGCCCGATATATTCTGGCGGTAAATGCTGAATATGCCAATATGTTCGCAGCAAATTCTGAGGGCTCCGGCGTATCATTCGTAAAACTTGGCACGGTTGAGGGAGACAAATTGATTATTGGCGATTATATTTCTCTTTCCGTGCAGGAAATGAAACAATTGCACGAATCATGGTTTCCGGATTTCATGGATGGCACAGACACCAAGCTGGAAGCGACTGAATAGGAGTAGATAATATGGCAATGGACGCTGGCGAAATTGAACGTATGATCATGGAAGCCCTGCCCGATGCAAAAATCTCGATCAGAGACCTCGCAGGCGATGGCGACCATTACGCGGCCGAAGTCATTTCAGAGAGCTTTCGCGGCAAAACCCGCGTTCAGCAACACCAAATGGTCTATAAGGCGTTGCAAGGAAACATGGGCGGCGTATTGCACGCCCTTGCCCTTCAAACCAGCGTTCCCGAGTGACTATAAATGTCTAGTGGACTGGAAAAAATCCCCCGTATTTTCAAGAAACCTATCTGGAAAGATCGGGTTTTTTGGTTCTTCTGGGTTGCAATCGCCGTGTGGGTAACCATCTTCTGGGTAATTTTTGCGTGAACCCCTTGTTTTTCAGGTGTTTCAGGATATCTTTAGGTAAGTAATTAACGATGCCGGTGCGGCCTTCCAAGCTTAGGAAAATTGATATGAGCATGAACGATTTCATCAAAAATGAAGTAGATACCAACGACGTGGTTTTATTCATGAAAGGAACACCCGATTTTCCCCAGTGTGGATTTTCGGGACAGGTTACTCAGATATTGAATTATCTGGGCGTTGAATTCAAAGGCGTCAATGTATTGAGTGATGATGAATTGCGTCAGGGCATCAAGGATTACACCCAGTGGCCGACAGTGCCGCAGCTTTATGTAAAAGGTGAATTTGTTGGTGGCTGCGATATAATTCGCGAAATGTTTCAAGCTGGTGAGTTGCAAACACACCTCACGGCAAATGGCATCGTCCAACAGAAAACGGCCGAAGCCTGATACGTCATTATATCGCCTGATTTCCCGGCGATAAACTATATGTTGCGGCAAGAGTTTCGTGGTTGTGATTGGAGCACTTCCCGAAAAGTGGGAACCGGTTTTTGGATAAGAAGTGCGTGAGAATAAAAAGCTAGGCCGCTTGAGCGTTTCAAAGAAAAGCGAAAGTGCTCTGGTATTTCACAATCGTTAACCAATCTCTGTTCTTATTTGAGTAATCGGATTTTGCAATGGATACTGTTGGGGCTATGAACAGAAACACATTTTCAGCGTGGAAAGTTCACGCAAAAATCAAATTTTTGACAATTGGAATTTTGGGGGTATTGCCCCTTGCAGGTTGCACATCCAATGGTTTTTCTGGCCTGACCGATGGCATGGAAGCCTCGTCTTCATATCAGCCATCAGCTAAGCCAACTCAGCAAGCAACCTATAACAGCTCTTACCAACCCAACACACTCGCCCCAATCGCCGCAGAACCAACCAGATTGGGACCACCACGAAAACTGCCCATGAGCGCCCAGCCAACAAGCCAGTCAATGAGAATGGCCAGCGTCGATGGAACAATACATGATGGTTCCTCCAAGCAACTACAAGCTTATGGCACCATCGAAAACACGGAAGAAAGTCGCGCCGAGCAACGCATCGCACGACTATTCCCGACAATAAAACACGGCACCTGTAAAAACGGTTGGGGCATGCAAGCTCAAAAACTGGATCACTACCGTTACACTCCAGGTGACCCGTATTACATCGAAATTCGTATGAGAAACACACCACCTCTTCCCATCGGGCACACCTATACGGCCTATGGAAGGCTTGATGCTCAGGGCAAGAAGCTGGACGAACACCTCGTCATGCTGGCCCCAATTGGCGGTTTTGCTGGCGCGGGAATTGCTGGCGCTGTGCCAATGCCTTCAAGAATGATGCCTCAGAAAAATGACTGCAAAGAAAAGCCCAGGGCCGCTTACCGCGTATCCTTGAGCGCGGTTCAGTATGAAAAACTGCTGGTCGAAGTGAAACAGGCAAAAATCGACAGACCAAAATATCATCTGTTTGCGTATAACTGCAATCACTTCACGTCGAGGATTTCAGAATCCGTTGGCATTAAAACCCCGAGCAATAAATACACCACATCCCTCACCTATATGTATGATATCATAAAAGAAAATGAAGGCTGGGACTACAAAAGAGACCGCAGCTAACTCGCAAATATATTTAACTTTCTCTATTGTTTGAGATCGATTTCCCTCCCAAATCAAAATCCGGGCATAACCCGCTATGACCAACTGGAAAATAGCGTCAAAACATGCCATCCTCTTCTAAGGGGTGCCGCTCTGTTTGAGATAATCAGAGCCAGAGTTCTTGTGGATTCGGAGGCAATATGACCATCATTTCAGGCGGTACATCGGTCTGTTTATCATCGATTGCAGTAAAAATTATCGTCATGGTTCTTGTGAGCCTGTCCCTTTTTGTTTTTCCGGCAAACGCAAACACATCAGGTGAAAATTCAGCCCAAAGCACTTCCGATCAAACACTGCTTGCCCAAGCGCGGCTTTGCAAGCAACCCAGAATAATGATCAATGGTGTATGCAGAAACCCCATCCGATTGAAATGTAGAGTTGGCGATCGTTCTTGTGGAAAATCTAATACGATTAGAAAGAAGGTCATAAGATGTCAGCCACCCAATAGGGTTATCAATGGCAAGTGTGTTTCAGTTAGCGCGGTGCAGGCTTGTAAGCGATTTTTCGTACGGGTCAGAGGAAAATGCGTGCGTCTTAAATTGCAAAAAACATGCCGCCCGTCAGAACAATTGATCGGCAATAGCTGTGTTCCGCTCGCCGTCGCAGTAAAATGTCTTCCCCCACTAGCACGGATCAACGGTAAATGCGTTAAGCTCAATGTGGTTGCACCATGCGTCGCGCCTAGGAAATTCATCAATGGCAAATGTCGGTTACCCGCGCTTCCGGTACTTCCAATAAAGTGCAACCCACCGCAAAAACGGATCAACGGCGTGTGCAAAATTCCGGGCCTCAACAATCTGTGTATCCCTCCAAAAAAGATTATCAGAGGCGTTTGCAAACTGCCCGCTCAATTTGTCTGCCCACGTCCAAGGGTTCGCAGAGGTGGCCGTTGCGTTCTGCCAAATCCACGCTGTCAGACACCATTTGTGCGTTCACCCATCACCAATAAATGTTATTTGCCATTTGAGGTCGATCTAATACCCGAAGCAGAATGCCGCCCACCATGGTTCTATTCTGAACGCTCCGGCGGATGTGTAAAACTTCGCCCGCGTCCAAGATCACGCGAAAACATCGTTTGGGTACAATCATGCCTAAACACACTGGGCTACAGAGCTGGCGTGGAAGACGGAATTTCAGGGCGTCAGACAAGAAGCGCTTGGCAAGACTTCCGTCGCGCCCTCGACCTCAGGGGCATTGTAGGTTTCGACGATCCTGAAACTCTGGGCGTACTCTATCGCGAATGCAATTCAGAGCCGAGAGAAACAGCCGAACCTCGCCCCGCAAACCCACCTGTGGAACCATCGACAGAACCGGCCACATCAAAAGACAATCTCAAATATCGTCAATCCATGTGCGCCACCGGCAAACTCTATTCCCTGTTGAGTAAAACCTACGGCGATACAGTAAAGCTGGAACAATGTGGTAACAGCTGCTTGCCAATTCCTGATGGCATGACAGAGGCAGTCATATCGCGCCTCGAAGCTGATCAGGGAATTCGATGGTGCAAAGATTGTGTCAAAATTGGTGATGAGGGCATTTTATGCCCGGTTCCCAGCCTGCAATAAGGAGTAAAAAGGGATGCCGTAATCACCGACAACCCATCATTTCCACCAGCTTTAAGGTATTCAGAAATCGGCCAATTCCGGTTCGATATTTTGATAATGTATGCAGCAGTAAAAACCAATCAGCACTTATTGCTATTCCTCATCCCCACCCAGTGGAGACAACAGACCCAGATCTTCCAGATCATCAGGGGTGAACGGGTCTTCATCGTCCTGCAATTCATCTGAATCGTAAGGGACAGGAACAGAGAATTTCGCCGGAACTTGAGATTGCAGCAAGCCAGATCCGCGTAGTTCATCCAGCCCGGGCAAGTCTCTCAACTCAGATATCCCGAAATGATCAAGAAAATCATCCGTCGTGCCATAGGTAACCGGTCGTCCGGGCGTACGCCTGCGGCCCCGCATTTTGATCCAGCCAGCTTCCATCAGAACATCCAGTGTCCCCTTGGATGTTTGCACACCACGAATATCTTCAAGCTCTGCTCTGGTGGTCGGCTGGTGGTAGGCAATCGTTGCCATAACTTCCAGTGCAGCGCGTGATAGTTTCTTGACCACCACCGCTTCGCGTTGCAATAAAAAGCTCAAATCATCAGCCGTTCGGAAGGCCCAGTTATTTCCGATCTTGACCAGATTCACACCACGATTGGCGTAGAGTTGCTGCAACTCAGTCATCAACTCTTCCAGCGCAATATCATCGGGCAAACGTTCACTCAACGCCCGTTCGGACACTGGCTCCGCAGAGGCAAAAACGATGGCTTCCACCATGCGTAAATGCTCATGGCGTGGTCTCACATCGGTGCTGTCACTGCCTGCCGGGCTAAAAGCCACCACATTTGCATCATCATGCTTTATAGATTCGCTCATTTTGTTCCTACCGATCTAAGATATAGAGGCGCAAACGCCTCGTCCTGACGCAGCGCCAAAGTTCCCTCACGAACCAGCTCCAGCGAAGCCGCAAAAGAACTGGCAATCACACTCGCTCGCATGGAGGGATCAGGAATATATTTCAACAAAAACACATCAAGCGGTGTCCAATCGTTCAATTCGCCCACGAGACGAGTAAGTATTTCGCGCGCATCAGACAAAGACCAAACATCCCTTTTGGCGATGGTGACCGTTGAAACACTTTGCCTCTGGCGCTGGGCTGCATATGCAGTCAGAAGATCATAGAGCGTTGCATCGTACTCATTCCGGCGATCAACCATAATCGCTTCCGGATTTCCTCTGGCAAAGAAATCACGGCCCAGACGATTTCGGTTGATAATCTTGTTGCCAGCTTCGCGCATAGCTTCCAACCGCTGCAACCGGAAGGCAAGCAATGCGGCCATTTCTTCGCCGCTCAATTCCTCATCATCGTCATCTTCAACTGGCAACAGTAATTTAGATTTAAGAAAAGCAAGCCATGCCGCCATTACCAGATAGTCAGCCGCAAGCTCAATCCTAAGTTCCCGTAATTCCTCGATGAATGCCAGATATTGTTCGGCCAGCGCCAGAATGGAAATCTTTGCCAGATCAACTTTTTGGCGACGGGAAAGGTCCAACAAAAGCCCTAGCGGTCCTTCGAACCCTTCAACATCAACCGTCATCTGAGGAGAGGCAGCATCCTCATCTGTCGGCGACTGGTCATGCTTTTCGCCGTCCCAAAGGTCCGGCTCCCTGCCAACATCGTTTTCATTCCTATTGCTCACTAGCAAGTTTCCTGTTTCGTTCTAGACCAGAGCAGCGAACACGGCCTCATACTCTGCCCGCAATGCTTCAATATCGCATTCTTCAACGTTACCAAGCAGCCTTTCGGCAACTTTTGTCCGCGCCAGAGCCTTGCCTGATAGTTCTGGACAATGAGCAGCAACCTCCGCCATCTCCGCCATTATTCCATTGCAATGAAGCACACAATCACAGCCCGCCGCAAAAGCTCTCTGCGTCCTATCGGAGAAATCCCCAGATAGTGCATGCATGGAGAGATCATCGCTCAGTACCAACCCATCAAACCCGATAAATCCTCGAACAATTTCATTGATAATCTTCGAAGAGGTGGTCGCCGGAGCATCCGCATCAAGTTGCGAATAGACTACGTGCGCTGTCATTGCCAAGGGCATATCGTTCAGCGCTATAAATGGTGCGAAATCTGTTTTTTCCAGCGTTGCCAGATCGCTATCTACCAACGGCAAAATCTTGTGGCTATCGGCTCCTGCACGCCCATGCCCCGGAATATGCTTGATAACCGGCAAGACACCGCCTGCCAGCAACCCTTCACTGGCCGCACGTCCCATCGCCGCAATCGTTTCCACATCAAAGCCATAGGCACGATCACCGATAACATCGTGGGCGCCTGAAACAGGTACATCCAGCACCGGCAAGCAGTCCACATTAATGCCAACTTCGACCAAATCAGCCGCCATCAAACGCGATTGCAGCCATGCTGCACGAAGCCCAATGGTCCGATCATTACGGTAAAGGTCGCCCAATTTCTCGCCTGAATAGTAATCGTGCCAATGGGGCGGGCGCAGTCGGCGCACACGGCCCCCTTCCTGATCGACAAGAATTGGGGCATTTTCCCGTCCAACACAATCACGCATTTCTTTACATAATTTACGAAGCTGATCAGGATCGTCGATATTTCTGGCAAAGACAATGAAGCCCCAAGGTTGTTCATCACGAAAAAATTGAATTTCGTCCGGGGTCAGTCGATGGCCGGAACAACCGGAGATAAGTGCTTTGATTCTCATAGACCAAGAATACCAGTATTACCGGGTTATGAAACAGCTGCCGCCGGATGATTTAAACTGGGTACAGAAATTTGACGCTGCGGCTTTGGAATCTGCCTGTATGCGAACCCGGAAGAACGTTCCCTTTCCGGAGACCTGAGCCTCACGAATATTAAATGATCTGCCATTAAGCAGGCTTGGAAAACGTCGGAGCAAATTTTGATAGGATGCATCTGCCGCTGAACGACTGCGTTGGGATGAAATCTGTATCGCCCATGGGCTACCAGCACTTGGTTGAACAGAAGCAGTCGGCGCAGGCGCATTGGCAAGTTGGATTGGAGCATCATTTTGAGCGGTTAGTTTTTGTTCAACCGATGCCCTGCTTGGTGCAACAGCGGCAGGGGCTGCAACTTTAACCGGTTTCGGCAACGGGCTTTGTTGAGGAATAGCAATATCACCACTCTTCGCAGTCGCTCCATCAATGGGCTCAGGAACAATAGTTACAATTTCCACCTTGGGTTCAGGTTCAGGTTCAACAACTACAGCCACTTGTTGCGGCTCTTCTACAATTGCGGGCGCAGTTTCGACTGCTGCTGGAGGTGCTACTCTCACAGTTTCCACTTGCTTGGGCGCGACAATGACGGGATCGTTAACAGCAACATCAACAACAGGCTCACCAAATCGTGGCTCCACTGGTTGCAAGGGTACGAGCGAACGGGTCTGTACAGCTTCGTTAAGCAACGTTCCTGTCACCAAAGGCTCCGGCGCAAGGATTGTTCCATCAGGCTTAACCGTAAACGTCCTCACCTTTCTGGGCGCAATCGCAGCCGGTTTCTCTGAAAATTCAGTTCTGGAGCCTGGTGTTAGCCGCTCCTCAAATTTTGGTTCAAGTGCGCTTACCTTCGGAGGCTCATTCGCAATTTCAGTTCCAGAAAACAGGCTTTCCTGATTGCCTTCCTCTTTATTTCCAGAAATTTCTGCATAGGAGGCCTTATCCTGATTGGCGATAACAATACCACCACGATCTAAAGGTTTTACCTTAACATCCCCCGGATCGGCCATCACAACGATAGGTGCGTCATCACCCCTGTCATTTGAGAAATATCCATAGCCAACAGCAGCAAAGCCGCCAAGCAGCGCGATACCCAAAGCAAGGGCGGCCATCTTGAAACCACTACGACGCGACGGCGGTGTAGCAGCACCCAATTCACTGGCCGGGGCCGCCTCCTCAAACATTGCCGGATCGCTTAAATGCTCAGGCCCGGTTGGTGCATCTACGGCCACATTCCCTGAAAATGGCGTATCAAACTCATTAACCTGAGGGGCGATGAATGGTGTAGAAGTTTCCGGCAGTATATCGTTTTGATCGAGTTCACTTGCAAACGCAGATTCAAACTCAGCTTCAAGATTCAATCCACCATCAACGGCCGCTGAGGTGAATTGCAAATCACTCGCAGCCGCAGCCTGCCGGGCAATTTCCTCAAACTTCGCATCTAAGTTATCACCCAAATCGTTTGAAGACCCGGCAGATATAGAGAGATCTACATCACCAGTCCCAACAGAAGCAGGCTCGTTAAAGGCGGTGTCGCCCCCTGCCTGAACAAGATGCGATGGCACAACCTCGCTGGCAAATTCCTGAGTAACGTCATAATTATCAAAAGGTGTAGGTGCAGGCGCCGATGGTGTTTCTGCCCCGGCAGGTTCACCGATCATAGTCTCACTGACAAACTCTTCCGCCAGCGTTTCCACTTCCCGCAATCCTGGAATATCAACATCCACCGGGTTCGCCGCCAAAGCCTCATCAATTCCGGCAACATCAAACTCCTGCATCAACTGGCTTTCCAGCGATGCCTCCAGATCAAAATCAGCAGCAGCGATATGACGGCCAGCAACATCATCAGCGCGTACAGGCAGTGCCTGTTCAGACATTGCAGGAGCCCGTACAGGCAGTGCCTGTTCAGACATCGCAGGAGGAAGAGTGCCCGGCAACGCTTCCGATGTAATATCAGCACTGAAATCAACTTGGGCCTCAGCTTCCATACCGGGAGTGGGCTGAGCCGATTCAGCCAAAAGCCTTGGTGCTGTCACCTCAACCGGGTTTTCACCAGCTACAATACGAGCAAGCTCTGCCAGTGGATCATTGCGACTGACAGCCTCGGCTTGTGGATTTTGGTCTGTACGTTCGCTCATTAAACCTAACCTGTTTTCACCCCAAAATTATGCCGACACTGCAACTAAAAGCAGAATCCTACTACCCACCAATGCATCCCAAAAATGGCTGAACAATGATAACTAAAAAATTGAACCATCACAATTGGTCAAATATCACCGCATCTCTTGCGGCGCATCTGCACCGACAATCGATAATCCTGATATAAGAATAGAGGCTACTGCACGCAACATTGCCAGTCTCGCGAGGGTCATTTTCTCGTTTTTATTGTTGATAAACCGCAATTCCGGCATTTCTTTCCCCTTATTCCAGTGAGCATGAAGATCGGAGGCCAACTCATAGAGGTAAAATGCAACCCGGTGCGGTTCGTCAGAACGCGCCGCTTGTTCGATCATCCGTGGAAATTCGGTCATTTTCTTGATCAAGCCAATTTCGCTTTCATCGGCAAGTAAGGAAAAATCTGCGCTCTTCAGCGCGGCATCACTCACATCCAGATCAGGCAATTCTACAGCCACCTGACGAAACACAGAACAGGTCCGCGCATAAGCGTATTGCACATAAAACACCGGATTGTCCCTCGATTGCTCGGTGACTTTGGCGAAATCAAAATCAAGTGGTGCTTCCGGCTTGCGGTAAAGCATCATAAAACGCACTGCATCGCGCCCAACTTCTTCCACCACCTCACGAAGGGTAATAAATTCGCCGGAGCGTTTCGACATGGTGACCGGCTGGCCATCGCGCAACAGTTTCACCAATTGGCAAAGCAGTACGTCAAGTTGTGTTTTTCCGCCGGAAACCGCTTTGGCAACCGCCTTCAGTCGCTTCACATAGCCTCCATGGTCTGCACCAAGGACGAACACCGTACGATCAAAACCTCGATCAAATTTATCTTTGAAATAGGCTACATCGGCCGCAAAATAGGTATATGCCCCGTCAGATTTCACCAGCGGACGATCAATGTCATCACCTACTTCGGTGGAACGAAACAAGGTCTGTTCCCGATCTTCCCAATCATCAGGCAGTTCCCCCTTTGGAGGCGGTAATGTGCCTTCATAGACGAACCCTTTATCCCGCATGGTATCAAGCATTCTGCTAATTCTCGAACTGTTACCCTCTTGGGCGTGAAGGGAACGCTCGGAAAAGAAAACATCCTGATGCACATTCAACGCCGCCAAATCGCTACGGATAAGCTCCATCATCGCGTCAATGGAAGCATCGCGCAGGAGCACCATGCGCTCATCTCCATCCATTGAGAGCAAAGCGTCACCATGGGTTTTTGCCAGAGATTTTCCCAACGGCACCAAATAATCACCGGGATAAAGCCCGGCAGGAATTTCGCCAATATCTTCGCCCAAGGCTTCGCGGTAACGTAAAAACACCGAATTTGCCAAAACATCAATCTGCGATCCCGCGTCATTGATGTAATATTCCTTGACCACATCAAAGCCTGCAAAATCAAGTAAATTAGCCAGCGCATCGCCAAATACCGCACCTCGGCAATGGCCTACATGCATCGGGCCAGTAGGATTGGCTGAAACATATTCCACATTGACCTTTTTACCGGCACCGATTGCCAACCGGCCATAGTCACCATCGGCAGACAATATTTGGTTCAATTGATCCGCCCAGAACGCAGGCGACAGGCGTAAATTGATAAAACCTGGACCCGCAATTTCCGCAGATTCCACATCCGCTTCCGCATTAATTGCATCCACTAGCATTGCCGCCACGTCGCGCGGCGGTTTTCCAACCTGTTTAGCAAGCACCATAGCAGCGTTCGTTGCCATATCCCCATGGCTAGATTCACGCGGTGGATCAACTGAAATTCGACTGCAATCAATTTCATTTTCCACATTAAAATCAATGTCTTCAATGATTTTGACAATCTTTAACTTGAATTGAGAATAGATGTTCATCGCCGACATGGAATTGAAAGCCTGATAGTTAAGGTTTTGATTGGATTAAAGCCCGTAGGATCTATTAGAGAGCGCTAACCTAAATCCGGTGTAACGTCAAATAATCGCTGATGTTCTAAAATCGCATAACGGTCGGTCATACCGGCGATGAAATCACAAACAATGCGGGCACGCTTCCCTTCGCCAAACATCCCCTCCGCCTGCTGCCAGTCGCTCCCCCATTCCTTGGGCATCTCGGCACGACCGGAAAAATAACATTCGAACAAATCCACCACGATTGTATGAGCATTCTCACGCACCGCCACCACTCCCGGCGCACGATACATATTGGCAAACAGGAATGCCTTGATGGCTTTTTCTTTTCCCGCCATCACAGCACCAAACGCCACAATGGTACGACCAGCATGGCGAACATCATCGGCACTTTGCGGTTTGAGTTCATCAAGCCTGCGATTGGTTTCCTTAATCACATCTTCCACCATGGCAGTAATCTGGCGACGAATAACCTCATGAATAATCCGGCTATCATCCAGATCAGGGTAATCCACCTTCACCTGCACAAGCGTATCGCTCGCCAAAGGTAATTGATTGATATCTTTGAGAGAAAACAATTCTGCCCGTAACCCATCATCCAGATCATGGGCGTTATAGGCAATATCATCGGCAATCGCTGCACATTGCGCCTCAATCGAAGAATGGCTGTCCAACCACAAATCAAATGTCTTGTTAAAATTCAATATCGATTGCGCCACGTTTTCAACAACCGGACCATTGTGCTTGACCAACCCCTCAAGCGTCTCCCAACTCAAATTCAACCCGTCAAAAGCCGCATAACGCCGCTCCAGACCGGTAACAATTCGCAGGGACTGAGCGTTATGATCAAAGCCGCCAAAATCTAACATAACCTCATTCAGTGCATCTTCGCCCGTATGACCAAACGGCGTGTGCCCGAAATCATGAGACAGAGCCAGCGCCTCCGCTAAATCCTCATCCACGCCAAATGCCCGCGCCAAAGCCCGCGCGATTTGCGAAACCTCAATCGAATGGGTCAATCTGGTGCGATAATGATCGCCTTCATGATAGACAAAAACCTGCGTCTTATGCTTCATCCGACGAAAGGCGGTGGAATGCACAATTCGATCCCGATCACGCTGAAACGGCGTTCTTGTGGGGCTGGAAGGCTCACTCACAAGCCGCCCCCGGCTTTTGTCAGCCAGACAGGCAAAAGGCGACAATCCAGCTCTACTATGGCCAGTTCTGCCAATTAATGTATTTTCAGACATACCGGCCTCCATCAGGCGGAAAATATCATAATTTTTTGCATATCAGATGAAAGACGAACATATCTGACGTCTTTATCTAGGCTGCCGGCTCGAATGCGAACCCGCACCGGTTCCAGTCGCCCGTCAATGCCAAGTTCAATCAGTTCCACCACCCCCATAAAGCGTCGCGAGCGTATCTGGGCAACGCCTTCACCCTCAACCGTGGCCGCTTTCAAATCCAAATCGGATAGCCGTACACAAATATTGACCAAATCCCCATCAGAAAACCCCTTGGCCTTGAATTTACCCAGAGGCGTATCAACCATTCCCGTTTTGACTGTATGTTTGAATATATTAACTTCAGAGAAAAATTGCGCCGAAAAGAGACTATTCGGCCTGTGATAAAGTTCTTCACAACGGCCAAACTGCACCAGATTGCCGTCCTTCATCAGGGCGATACGGTCGGCCACGCGCAAAGCTTCTTCCGGATCGTGGGTAACAATGATCGCTGTTGAGCGCGTATCGCGCAGCAATTCAACAGTATCAGCCCGAATGGTATCGCGCAGCCGCGCATCAAGGCCAGAAAACGGTTCATCCATCAAAACGATCTGAGGTCGCGGAGCCAGCGCCCGTGCAAGGGCCACACGTTGTTGTTCGCCACCTGAAATTTGGTCTGGATAAACACCAGCATATTGAAGCATCCCAACCCGTTCCAGCATTCGATTGGCCTGGGTCGTAGCATCTTTGCGATTCAACTGGGCCAACCCAAATTTCACATTATCGAGTATGGTCAAATGGGGAAAAAGCGCGAAATCCTGAAACACCAGTCCGATGCCGCGTTGTTCTGTCTCCACATGGACGCCATCTCCATCAACCAGAAGATTATCAATTTTCACAGTACCGGTATCAGGCACTTCCAGCCCTGCTGCAATGCGCAAAAGCGTGGTTTTACCCGAGCCTGAAGGCCCTAAAAGGCATAAAATTTCGCCGGGTGCAGCTTCCAGCGTAACACCACTCAAAACAAGGGTTTCATGGTAGGCATAACAAACGTTCTGAAAGCTGATACTTGAAGCAATGGAAACGCCAGCGGAATTAGGCGCACCCCACTGCCCTGCGGACTGGCCACTAGTTTGACCTGAAGCAGTTTTACCCACCTGCACATCCATAGTTTTATTTTGCCCTAAAACACTCATTGCCATTTGCTACTTTCGGCGCGATTCCTTGAGCGCCGCATTGCGTTCTCTGATTTTCGTACCGTATTTTTCTTTCACCGTCTGTCTGCCGCGGCCGATTCCCATGGCATCATCCGGCACATCTTCCGTAATAACACTGCCCGATGCAACAAAGCCACCATCGCCAATTTTTACCGGTGCAACCAGCGATGAATTCGAGCCGATAAAGGCATTTTTTCCGATATCCGTAAAGTGCTTGTTCATACCGTCGTAGTTACAGGTGATAGTACCGGCACCAATATTGGCACCAGCCCCCACACGAGCGTCCCCGACATAACTAAGATGGTTCACCTTCGCACCTTCTTCAATAACGGCCTTTTTAATTTCGCAAAAATTACCAACCTTTGAACCGGCAAGCAATTCCGCACCTGGTCGCAGCCGCGCATAGGGGCCGACAACGACATCATTACCCACATTAGCACCTTCAAGGTGTGAAAACGCACGGATATTTGCACCACTTTTGATAATAACTTCGGGGCCAAACACCACATTAGGTTCGATCGTCACATCACCTTCAACCTGTGTATCAAAGTGAAAGAACACGGTTTCTGGCGCACTCATGGCAACGCTGGATAGCATCAGTGTTTCACGCTTACGCTGCTGCCAAAGAGCCTCCACTTGCGCCAGTTCCACACGATTATTGACGCCGATGATTTCAGCTTCATCCGCCTCAATCGCCACAACTTTTAGATTTCTGGAACAAGCCACCTCAACAATATCGGTCAAATAATATTCCTGTTTGACGTTGTCATTGGATATCCCATCAAGCAGACTAAGCGCTTCCTTGCCGGAGAATGCCATAATGCCGCCATTGCAGAATTTGACTTGCCGCTCGTATTCGCTCGCATCCTTATGCTCGCGAATAGCGACCAATTCGCCGTCTTTTTCAAGCAATCGACCATAGCCGGTGGGACTATCCGTGCGAAACCCGAGTACCGCCACATCAACGCCATCAGCCAGCAACCCACGTAACTCAAGCAAAGTCTCTGGCCGCGTCAGCGGTACATCACCGTAGAGAATGAGGATATCATCATAGGATTTATCAATCGCTTCACGTGCCGCCAACACCGCATGGCCTGTGCCCAGCCGTTCAGTTTGCACAAATATCTGAGCTTCACCATTTCGACTGGTTACAGCTTCTGCTACCCGTTCAGCCTGATTGCCCACAACCACCGCAAGCGCACTACCGCCGGCTTCACTGGCCGCTTCCATCACATGATTGACCATCGGCAACCCGGCAACGGGGTGTAATACCTTGGACATATCTGAGCGCATCCGCGTTCCCTCACCCGCCGCAAGAATGATCGTCAAACATGTTCTATCGCTGGAATTATTCATTTCGCCTGCCTTCAAAGTCCCGATTGCTTCCATTTACACCAAATGGCGTTACAAATTCGTTGATTTTCGCCAGTTCCACACCCCTACCGCCAAAAACCATCCGTTGCAATTGCCCGGTTTTCTCCCATATCAATGAAATACGCCAAAAATTGTTTTGAAAGATTGAGGGTACAGATTGTCGAACATTACAAATTTGACTGATGATGCGTTAATTGCATTTGATAATCTGTCCGATATGGCAAGCAATCTGGTCTCACCTTCCATTCGTCTCGGCATTACCGGCCTGTCGCGGGCAGGAAAAACTGTTTTCATCACATCGCTTGTTCATAACTTAATTCACGGTGGCAGGCTCCCCATGTTTGGACCCTACGCCAGCGGGCGTATCGCACAGGCCATGTTGCAACCGCAACCATCGATGAACGTGCCGCGCTTTGCCTATGAGGACCACGTGCAAACCTTACTTGAAGATCACGCATGGCCAAAGTCCACGGCCTCAATCTCGGAACTACGACTTACCCTAAAATATGAATCTGCCACCGCATGGGGCAGAACCTTTGGCTCCGGCGTGTTGAACATCGATATGGTCGATTACCCCGGCGAATGGCTGCTCGACTTACCCCTATTGGGCATGGACTTTGCCCAATGGAGCAATCAAGCTCTAGAGTTATCGCGTCAGCCAGCCCGGAAAAAGCTGGCTGCCAAATGGCACGCAACGCTTGCTAAAGTTGATTCTACAGCCCCGGTCGATGAAACCATTGCTCGCGAGCAAGCCCAGATATTCACTCAATATCTGCGCGATTGCCGCGAAGATAAATCTGCCCTTTCCACCTTGCCGCCTGGAAGATTCCTGATGCCCGGTGATCTGGAAGGTTCCCCTGCCCTAACTTTCGCCCCGCTGGATATACCCGAAGGGGCAAAACCCGAACCAGAAAGCCTGCACGCGCTGATGCAGGACCGTTTTGAAGCCTATAAGACAATCGTCATTAAACCATTCTTCCGTGAGCATTTTGCACGGCTGGATCGACAAATCGTGCTGGTCGACGCGCTTCAAGCCATCAACGCAGGACCAGAGGCCATTCAGGATTTAGAGATTGCGCTGGGTAATGTGCTGGCTTGTTTCAGGCCCGGTTCCGGCCATTGGCTCACCTCCGTTTTGTCACGTAAAATCGACAAAATCCTGTTTGCAGCCACTAAAGCTGACCACCTCCATCACGAAAATCACGACCGGCTGGAGGCATTACTCTCCCGCCTCGTCGAAAAAGCCATAACCCGCGCAAAATTTGCCGGTGCCGATGTGGACGTTCAGGCTATCGCCTCCATCCGTGCGACCCAAGAGGGCTATATGGGCGAAGGAAAAGACAAACTCCCCGTGGTCATCGGCAAACCACTCAAAGATCAGGTGATCGATGGCGAGAAATTCGATGGCAGAACAAAAACGGCAATCTTCCCCGGCGATTTACCCAAGAACCCATCCGATCTCTTTTCCAATTCAAAGAGCAAGCCAAACCTAACCTTCGTTCGTTTCAAGCCACCGGAGTTGGAAACCAGCAACGATGGCCTCACACTTTCCCTGCCACACATCCGGCTCGACCGCGCACTGCAATTCCTCCTTGCAGACCGCCTCGCCTGATTGGAGAAACAATTGCCAGATTCAACTAGAAAGCCCCGCGCATTCAAAATTCAGGATGACGAGAAACCAAAACCAAAGCGCAAACCACGCGCTGCCAAAGGCGTATCCAGCCTCACCATTATCTCTGATGATGAGGCCAACGGCATCATCGAGACGTTGGAACCAGCACCGTTAAAGCCAAACAAACGCGGGGGAATCAAATGGTCGACCCTGTTCTTCGCAAGCCTCGGCGGCCTGATTTCCATTGGCATCGGCCTCAGCCTTGATCAACTCATCCGTGAATTATTTGAACGCTACACATGGGCAGGATGGATTGCTGCCGGCCTTACCGCCATTTTGGTGCTATCCCTGATAGTCATTATCCTCAAAGAAATCTGGGGCATATTCCACCTTAAGAAAATTACCGAACTCCGGCAAAAAGCAACGAAGGCCAAATCCTCCAACAATCTGCAACAGGCAAAACGTGTCGCTGGCGAATTATCACAACTATTCAATGACCGCGCCGATACCGCCCAAGGCAGAACCCGCCTGAGAGAACATGCAAACGAAATAATGGATGGCAGCGACCTGATCACGCTCACCGAGCAAGAACTGATGCGGCCGCTCGACAAAAAAGCCCAGCAATTGGTGATGAATTCCGCAAAACGGGTTTCACTGGTAACCGCGATTTCACCACGCGCCATCGTAGATGTCATCTACGTGCTGATGGAAAATATTCGCCTCATTCGGGCTCTTTCCATTCTGTATGGCGGACGCCCCGGCACGCTCGGTTTTTTACGCCTGTCAAAAAACGTACTGACCCATCTGGCGGCAACTGGCGCCATTGCCATTGGCGATGGACTGCTGCAACAAATGATTGGCCAAGGCCTTGCCGCAAAGCTATCTGCAAGGCTGGGCGAAGGCGTCATCAATGGCCTGCTCACCGCTCGCATCGGCATTTCAGCCATGGACATTTGCCGCCCGATGGCCTTTGATGCTCTAAAGCGTCCAGGAATTTCAGATTTTATGGGCGAATTGCTAAGGCTCAACCAGGTACAGCCCAAGTCAAACGCTGTGGATAAGTAGTCCATGCAACAATTGGAAACAGCATGTGATGCGATTCCTTCGCGATAGCCATCAATTACTGTCATTCTGTCTGGTAAGGAATAAAGGGTTAACCATTTTCGGTAAGGATGCGTTCAAAGATTCGGGTGGTACATTGATAATGCGGTTTTTCAGTATTCTGTTTTTTGCTTTTTCTTGTTTGTTGGTTTCGTTTGCCGCACAGGCTTCTGATCGAACATTTTTCTCAGGCATAGAGGGGAAATGGCGCGGTCCCGGCGAAATCGTTGCGGGAAAATTCAAAGGCACCAAGTTCGTTTGTACATTTGAAGGCGATACTTTGGCAAAATCGTCAGGTATGAATATTGGCGGCTCCTGCCGTATCGGGTTATTTTCTCAACCAATGAATGCACTCGTGCGCAAAGCTGGCGGTCGCTATAAGGGTAAATTCCTGGATGGTGCAGCAGGCGAAGGCATGGATGTTATCGGTGGCCGTTATTCCAGATCACGGTTAAGCGTCGACATTGTCCGCAAGGATTTGCGCGGTGTAATGATTACAAGTCTCAACAAGCAAAACAAACTGAACGTTACCGTATCCGTACACGTGGGAAAAAGGCTCATCCCCGTAATTGGCATGACGCTGAAACGCGTTGGCATAAAGAAAATGGCCAGCAAGACCAAATAATTCGAGCACAATCTAAAATATGGCAGCCGATTTTCTTATAAATTGTGTTTAAAAACAAATTGATAGATACTTTTTTCCATTTTATATCGCAAAAAATATTCTAGCGTTCGTCTCGGGCTAGATGCCAATTGCTTTGGGCGGAATATAATTCGATTTCCTTTGTGTCGCATTCACCAAGCCAATCCGACACGCTCTTTCTATAAATCAGCAATTCCGGTGAAATATCCGCCAGTGGTTTAAGCACAAATGCCCGTTCATGCATTCTTGGGTGCGGCAAGGTGAGCGTATCATTGGCCTGTTCCACACCTTCATAGATCAACAGATCCACATCGATGGATCGAGGGCCCCACCGCACAATGCGTTCACGCTTTAATGCTTTTTCAGCCGACAAGCAGGCTTCCAATAACAATTCCGGACTAAGCTTCGTAGAAATTTTTGCAACGGCATTTAAAAACCAGTCCTGATCCACATTTCCCCAAGGGGGTGTCTTATAGATCGGCGATACTGAGAGAATTTCAACCGCTTGGCCCGCACTCAACAATTGCAAGGCGACTGCCATATTGGCTTTAACATTGCCAATATTGCCTCCAAGCCCCAGCCATGCCTGACGAGCCAGACTGGTTTGACGCTCAGTCATTATTTTGGGGATAGGTGACACTGACCGCGGCATAGTCAAGAATTCCCTGCACCGGTGCGCTGGGCTTTCGAATTGTAATGGTCACTGATTTAACAATCGGAAAAGTCGCGCAGATATCCTTGGCCACATCCAGAGCAAGCGCTTCAATCAAAAAACGCCGTTTGCCGCTAATAATGCGTTCGATCACTTGAAACGCAGCTCCATAATCGACCACCTTCTCAAAATCGTCGTTTTCCAACGCATCGGTTCCATCAACCAAAAGTTCAGCATCCACAAAGAAACGCTGACCAAGAGTTTCCTCTTCATTGAACAACCCATGGCGTGCAAAGAACGCGCAATTCTGCAGCCTGATCACATATTCCGTCATATTTTCATTCCCCAATTCAATCGGCAGCAATCACAGCATCCGCGACAGCAAGCGCATCCTTGTTGGCACCAATATCATGTACCCGAAAGATAGCGCTACCCTTCATCCTCGTTATTACATTACTGGCAGCGGTAGCAATGTCGCGCTCACCAACCCCTCGCCCCGTCACCGCCCCCAAAAAGCGTTTTCGCGATGTTCCGGTCAATACCGGAAACCCAAATTCAAACAGTCTTTCAAAATTGGCCAGCAATTCAACATTTTCTTCGGGGTCCTTGGCAAAGCCAAAGCCGGGATCAAGCACAATTGACAGATCATCTACCCCAGCGGACTTGGCGATAGCCAATGATTTGGAAAGATAGTCCATATGATCCTTGATCACATCCCGTCCGCGATTTCTTCCACGTCCCGAATGCATCAAACAACACCCTGCTCCAGCATCAGCCACGATTTTTGCAACTTCCGGTTCCTTTTGAAAACCCCACACATCATTGACAATATGCGCACCAGCCTTGATGGCCAATTTTGCCGTCTCCGCCCGATATGTATCTATGGAAATAAGCGCATCGGTTTTGTCGGATAACGCCTCAATCACCGGCAATACGCGCGATTGTTCTTCCTTAGCAGATACAGACACCGCATCAGGCTTGGTTGATTCTCCGCCAATATCGATGATTGCGGCCCCTTCCTCCACCATTTGAAGGGCTGCAAAAACGGCCACGTCAACATTGCGCAATCTCCCGCCATCGGAAAACGAATCGGGTGTTACATTCAATATCCCCATTAGAATCCCCTTAGGCCCAAGCGTGATTTGACGCCCATGCGCCAATTGCCACTCGCGAGATTTAAAGGGATTGAACGCGTCTTTGCCCATGCAAGGCCTGCTCCAAATTGATATAGTCAGGATACATTTTACGATAAATGAACCGTGAAAAGTGCCTATAGGCTTGTTTTATCGCACATTTTAACTGAAAATCGACAACCGCTTATCAGATTGCACTCTGGATAATCTTTATCGACAACAACAACAAATTGCCATTTCATTTTTTAATATCTCCGCCAAAGGATAAACCACCTATAAACATATTGCCGAGGTGCTTATCGCCTGTTATCGCTAGCCGATAATCACAAGGCTTTCTGCATTGAATTTCAAAATTTCCAATGACCTATCTGACACTGGGTGGCGTAGCCCTGTCATATTGCTGATGGCAATGGCTGCCACCTTGCAGATTTCTTTTGCCTCGTGGACAATTCTCACTAATAATTTTGCAGTAGAAATACTATCCTTCACGGGCAAGGAGATCGGCATCCAGCAAAGCATTCGTGAAATTCCCGGTTTTTTTGCATTTGCTGCAATATTCTTGCTGTTTTTCATACGCGAACAGGTGCTCGCCTTTGTTTCGCTAGCTGTATTGGGAGGGGCCGCCGCGCTAACGGGTCTCTTTCCTTCAATCAGCGGGTTTTTGATCATCACGTTCATTTCCTCCATGGGTTATCATTATTTTGAAACCATGAACCAGTCATTGTCGCTTCAATGGCTACCGAAGAAAACCGCCCCTGCCACCATGGGCAAGATCATGGCATTTGGCTCATTTGCTCAATTGGTGACATTCGCCTTTGTTTTCGTAATGTGGAAACTGTTTGAATTCGGCTACACAACCATCTTTATCATCACAGGCGGCACCACGTTAATTGGCGTGGTAATTATGGTTTTCTCTTTCCCGATGTTTCGCCAAGGAACGGCCCAACGAAAAAACCTGGTCCTTAGAAAGCGGTATTGGCTTTACTACGCCCTAACCTTTATGGGTGGAGCCAGACGCCAGATATTTCTGGTCTTTGCAGCTTTTATGATGGTCGAGCGATTCGGCTTCAAAGTGCATGAGATTGCCGTTTTATTCTTTATAAACGGTGCTTTGAACATGTATTTCGCACCAAAAATCGGCGGCTGGATTGTTCGATTCGGCGAAAGACGCACTCTGACCGTAGAATATATTGGCCTTATTTTGATATTTACAGCTTATGCATTTGTGCCCAATGTTTGGATAGCAATTGGCCTCTACATCATTGATCACGCTTTCTTTGCCATGGCAATTGCTATGAAAACTTACTTCCAAAAAATTGCTGATCCTGCAGACATTTCCCCCACTGCTGGCGTCGCATTTACGATTAACCATATTGCTGCCGTTTTTATCCCTGTATGGTTCGGCTTGTTATGGCTTTGGAGTCCGGCGGCGGTTTTCTTGGCTGGTGCAGCAATGGCTGCAATTTCGCTCGCTCTGGCTCAGCTTATCCCCTATTCACCCGAAGAGGGAATAGAATTTCGTTGGCTGGAAACGGCAAGAAATCGCGAGGGGTAGGATGATAGCGTTAAGAACACTGATAAAAATTGCGCTGTTGTCATCGCTTGCAGGCTGCACCTATGTCGGTGAAAGAACTCAACTCAGCGTCGGCTACTATGACATCAAAGGCACCAGTTTTAGCGAGTTGGATCAACAAATCTTACTCCACGGGCCAACTGTTGAAGGAGTTGGCAAGGCGCTCGCAGCAACAAAAATCAAGATGGTGCCGGATATTCGATTCGCTCAAAAAGACGGCAAATGTTTCCTCACTAAAACGCGGGTGAATGTGCAAGCCCGTGTAACCCTGCCGCGTCTGGCCAATCGTCGCCAGCTTAAAAAGAGCTTACAACGCGCCTGGAGAAATCTGGAAGAATATGCCCGCCTGCACGAGGCTGTACACGTAGCAATTGCTGATCATCATGCGCTGGAAATTGAAAAATCCCTCGCTACATTGCAGCCAGCGAATGATTGTGACACCTTAAAAATCAGCGCTCGCAGCCTTGCAGCCAAGATGTTGGAAAAACATGAGCAAGAACAATTAAAATTTGATGCCAAGGAAAAAAAGCGGATCAAATCTTTGTCCGGCGAGAAAGCACAAGTAGCTGAGCTCAGGTCCTGATAGCCAGACCAGAGCTACATAGTCATGCTTGGCGCTCAGGTACCCGAATAATCAACCCGTCCAGCTCATCACTCAATTTAATCTGACAGCTCAGCCGGGAGTTCGGCTGAACTTCCCATGCAAAATCAAGCATATCTTCTTCCATGACTTCCGGATCACCGGTTTTGGCTTTCCAGCTTTCATCCACATAAACATGGCAGGTAGCACAAGCACAGGCACCGCCGCACTCGGCCTCAATGCCGGAAATGGAATTTTTGATAGCAATTTCCATGACGGTCGTGCCGGAAGGTGCTTCCACCTCATGGGAAACATTATCATAGGTAATAAAAGTAACTTTTGGCATACGTAATCAGATCCTGAACGTGACTTAAAACATGGCTGTCTTGCCACACCAAGCTAACCCTTGTAAACGCACAATTCTGTTGAAGTTGTTCTGACCCGCTTTTTAGGCCGTTAGATCACGGATATACGCAGAAACGCGATGAGCAGCGGTTTCCATAGATTTAAAATCCGAGTAATCAGGAGCCTCAGCCAATTCAGCCAATTCTGCCAGTTCCCAGGCACCAAGGCTGCGTGCAGCCCCTTTAATGCGATGGGCAGCCTGCTTTCGGTAAAGATCATCCGGCGCATTCTTGAATTCATCAAGATATGCCTCACAATGAGATAGAAAAAGGCCCAGAACCTCTTTTTCCAAATCCCGGTCCCCCATGGTTTGACGCGCCAAATGCACCAAATCCACCGGTTTATCCATTCCTGCAGCCTTGCAAGCCATGGCAACATCTTGTTTCAGGGCCATCCCCATCGTCGCGCTCCTTAAGCCTTGGTTTGTCCCAACAATACGGTTGAAACAAAAACATCCGGTTAAATCACGACGATTACGGCCATTAATTTGGTATTTGCTCGCTACAAGGTTATTTTTTTCTAAATTTGCTTTTAGATACGCTTTTGCTGCGAACTCCTTGGGCCGCCTATTCATTAAGCAACATGGTTTACAAAGCCTTTTGAAAAATCCTTAATCGCGTTAACCTTGTCTTCATTTTTTGGTGCGTTGCCATATCAAAATCTTGTCCAAAAGCACGATTTGTGCCATTACATAAGGGATGCGGCAAGTACCTTTGAGTAACTCCGGCGTTAGTTGGGTTGTTTAATAGTGCGGATTTTGAGGACAATGAATGGCTGACGCGGGCTTTTGCTCGAGTCAACTGTGCATATATGGTCTCCAAAAATTTTTGGGTACTTCGTCCTTGGGCACTGGATATTTGTTGCTCTGCATGGGTATGTTGCTCAAATTGATACAGGGTTTATGAGTATGGCGTCGAAACCAAAGATTGATGAAACAAACGAAGCGGCTCTTTTAGCAGTAGAAGAAGCTCTATCGCTTGAAATTGAAGATATCAGTATCGACGACCTCAATACCCTGCCAGACGATGGGGATATTGAGATTGATCTCGATGATCTCGATATGGAAACATCCGACATTGAATTTGAAGATGATGACGCCGCAGAAGATGATAGCGACAATTTTCTGGAACTTGAAAAGAAATTGGCTGACGCAGCCAATGACCTGCGCGAAGACACCTTTGAAGATGAAATATCCCAAGAGTACACACCTGGTTCTGCACGTCCAGAATATGCCTCGGCGTCCAACAGATATGAATATTCTGCATCTTCCTCACAATCAGAAGATGTCGGCACAACCAATCTAGACAAATACAAAAAAGAAGACACACCCACCCTGTCAAACGACATGAGCATGGAAGTCCCCCAACCGGCAAATGATGACCGTCAAGGCAGCATAGCAGATTTGGTATATGCCCTGCAGCGCAAACCTTCGCCTCAGGCTTTCTGGGTTACAGGTCTTTTCTCTGTCGCATGGCTTAGTGCCTGCGGTTACTACGCCTACACAAATTTGGGCTCATCCGTTACCAATCTCACATCTGTTAGCGAAGTACTGACAATCCCCAATATCTTCCTGATGGCCGGTGTTGCAATTATTCCCATATTGCTCATGTGGTCTTTTGCCATCATGATAAGACGCGCGCAGGAAATGCGCTTTGCAGCCCATTCCATGACAGAAGCAGCCATTCGCCTTCTCCAGCCTGAACGGGTAGCACAGGATTCAATCACTACTGTTGGCAAGGCAATCCGCCGCGAAGTCGCAGCCATCGGCACCGGTCTTGAACGCGCTTTGGCACGTGCTGGTGAACTTGAAGTTCTTGTGCAAAACGAAGTCGTTAACCTGGAAAGGTCCTACGGCGATTCTGAAATTAAGTTACGCAGCCTCATTCAGGAAATGAGCGGCGAACGAGAAGCAATCATCGGCCACGCCGAGCGATTGAAAAATTCCATTGGCGGAAGCCATAAAAACTTCGCCAAAGAGTTGGCCGATGCGTCATCCCACATCGAAAAAACCGTCGCAAGTGCTACCCAAAAAATGCAGGAGAGCATTGATGCACGGCGCGACGCTGTATCTGCCAGCCTGAATGCCGCTGGTGAGAGCCTTGTATCCCTTCTTTCTAGCTCTGGCGAAGAACTGAAATTGCATCTGGCCGCTGGAAAAGAGGATTTGGCCGCTGTATTTACCGACCATACCAGTTCACTGACAAATCAGATCAGCACATCAGGCAACGCGTTTGCAACGCTGATTGATACCAGAACCGCCAGCATCAAAGAACAAAGCTCCGAAATCACGCAACAGCTAAACGATGCATTGATAGGTCGTGCCAACGAATTCCAGTCAAAAATCACAGAGGCAGGCATCAATCTTCAGACTTCTTTGGACGAACGCCTTGTCCATATCGACAGCAGCTTAACAGATCGCGGCATGAAGCTGGTCACCGACCTTTCTATCCGCACCGAAGCACTCGACAAGGTACTGACGGACAGAACTGAAAACATTGGCCAAACGATTAGCGAATGCCTCTCCGGCTTCGGTAAAACCCTTACAGCTCAAGTAGATGATACTGTCGACAAACTGACAGAACGCGCCGACACTTTGGAGGCAAACACCCTTAATATCGAAGAGCGCCTCTCCTCACGAGCCGGTAATCTGGAACAAACTCTCTCCACCCATACAGATAGGTTGGAGAAAACCCTTGAGGTTACAAATACCGCAATTGGCCAAATGCTCGAAAAAAGCACCATAGGGATGGCCGAAAAAGCCATGGAAATATCGACCGATCTCAAAGAACAAAACACTGCATTCTCGACAACCCTCAATA
>JASFYT010000042.1:0-71219 GCA_045047085.1 Rhizobiaceae bacterium
GCCTCGCGGCATAACAGGCATAAGGTCCAGCGACGCTCTGAGGAAAATCCAAAATCATAACAGATTCAGGGCCGAGTTTTTCAACGGAATAAGCCCTTAGCGGACAAGCTGTCTCCTATAGCATCCAATTTTTGCGAAATCTAAAGCATTGATACTGCTGGTAGCAAATTTGCGTTGTAAAAAGGATCGTTTTTGCGACAGTTAACCTGCACAGCAGGAGAGTTTCTTCACGTCCATATCGAATGTTTGGGCAGCCAGTTTCAAGCCTTCTACTGTGGTCAAATACGGAAATATCATTGATCCAAGTTCCTCATATGTCATGCCCGCTTTGATCGCTAGTGCAGCAGTTTGAATGCTGTCAGAGCCTTCCGGTGCTAGTATGTGAGCACCAAGTATTTTCTTAGTTTTTGCATCTGCAATAAGTTTAAATAATCCACGAGTATCCCGCGCAGCAAGGGCGCGTGGCACGTTATCTAAAGTCAAAACGGAGGTCTTCACATCGAAACCTGCGGCGCGTGCTTGCGCTTCCGTATATCCAACACTGGCGACTTGAGGGTCAGTAAAAACAACCGCAGGCATCACCGTATTATCATATGAAAGTGAGTTGCTGTTCATGGCATTTTTTGCAGCAATTTTTGCTCCATAAGCCGCCATATAGACGAATTGATCTTTGCCCGTTACATCTCCGGCTGCATAAACACCTTCGCGCGTTGTCCGCATTTGTGTGTCAATGACAATACCTTGATTTTCAGAAACTTCTATACCGGCTTTCTCTAAATTTAACCTGTCTGTGTTGGGTGTCCGACCCGAGGCAATCATTACCTTTTCCGCAGTAATTATTTTTGCCCCATGTTGACCATTCACATGAAGCGTTATGATGCCCTCATCCTCTTCAATCCGATCATAAGTGATGCCGCTGACAATGGTGATATTTTCGTCTGCAAAATAGCCGGTCAATGCTTCACCGATTTCTGGTTCAGCTTCCGGCAACAATCCCCGTCGACTAACGATTGTCACATCTACCCCTGCCCGCGCAAATATTTGTGCTATCTCTGCGCCAATGTAGCCTGCGCCAATTACAAGCAAAGATTTAGGAAGTGTTTCCAACTCAAGAGCGGTTGTGCTGGTAAGATATGACACGTTCTCTATGCCCTCTATCGATGGCAAGGCCGGACGTGTTCCTGTGGCAATAATGATTTTCTTTGCGTCGATTACATTGCCATCAACCGTCAATGTACCATTGTCAGAAAACACGGCTTCGCCTTCCAGATAAGCAACGGAGTTATAAGCAGGCAAAATATCGGTGTATTTGGCCTTTCGTAAATCATCAACCAAGTCCTGTTTCTGCTTTACCGCAGCATTCCAGTCTGTGACTTGGGCAGAAGCCTCTATTCCATCAAAACGATCAGCAGCACTCGCAATGTGAAGTGTTTCAGCAGCCTTGATAAGAGCTTTGGAAGGTACACAGCCAACATTGACGCAAGTTCCTCCAATAGTGCCATATCCGATTATAGCCACTTGAGCACCTTCATCTGATGCTGTAATTGCAGCTGAAAATCCTGCCGATCCTGCGCCAATTACGGCAACATCGTAGGAACCATTGTATTTGTTGTCGCAACAAACGGACATAAAACACCTTTAAAAGTTATTGATAATTGAAGTAGTCTGTAATCGATTGACGCGCCGGTATGTCTCGGATTGCCAACATTATTGCGTTTGTTGTCTGCGTTGCCTGCGCCAAACCGCATAGATTGTAAGGATTACAAAGAATGCGAGAGCAGGAAGCAGCACATAATCGAGGTAACCAACAATTGCTGAAAGCCCAACAGCGCCAAGAAGAATTACTAAAACAGGCGTAAAACAGCATAGAGCCGCAATAACCGTTCCAATTATCCCTGTGGTGATAATTTTCTTATCATTCATGAATCACTACCAACTTTAAACAAGGATGATGGATAACCAACATCCGCAGTGGCTTGGGTGATTTCTTCCAGATTGGTAATTGTATCGTCGTAAGTGACTATAGCGGAGCGGTCTTCCATTGTGGCTTCAACGTTTTTGATGCCGTCGAGCATGTCAATGGAACCTTTAACAATATAGGGGCAACTGGCGCAGGTCATGCCCGGAACCGAAAGTTTAATCGTCTTCTCTGCGGCCATTAAAGCCGGTGACAAGAGCATTGAAGAAGCAAAGAATGCGGCTGTGATAAGTTTTTTCATGTCGGATTTCCTTGTGTTTTATCCAAATACATAGGGTGCAATTATGGGGATGATTAGCGGCCATGCGAATGCAATTAGAATAAGCAGGGTAGCAAACCACAACGATCCTTTAACAAGCCGGTTGGGCAATGGGCGGGCGCAAGCAGTACCTTCTGCACAGGCCACCTTTGGTTTCCGGTAAACCAGATAATAGCCGTAGCCCAAAAAGCCCAATGTTATGGTTATAAAGATTGGTTTATAGGGTGTGAGTGCTGTCAGGTTTCCAATCCAAGCACCGGAAATTCCGAGACTGAACAGCACAAGCGGAATCACACAACATGTGGATGCTGCTATAGCACCCAAAATGCCGCCAGCAGCAATAAGTCGGGTTTTTGTGGCTTCATCACTGCTAACAACCTCACCGGCTGCAATGGTGGTAGTATCGCTCATAATTTCTCACTCTGTTTCCAATCGTTAATCTATGATACGATCTGTAGTTACTACAGATGCAAGAGGAAACATCATGAGCGAAATCACAAAAATGAGAGGTTATGCAATTGGTGAGATGTCAAGCCTGACAGGCGTAAATATAGAAACTGTGCGCTACTATGAACGCATCGGCATTATGCCTAAGCCTGACCGCACGAGTGGCGGCAACAGGCAATACAATCATGGCCAGTTAAAACGCTTGTCTTTTGTCAAAAAGTGTCGAGATTTAGGCTTTAGTCTTGATGAAATTCGCGCACTTTTGAAAATGGTAGATCGCCATGACTTCACCTGTGGGGAAGTTCACGGAATGACGGTTGATCATCTTGCAACCGTGAAGAAGAAAGTTGCCGATTTAAGGCGCTTGGAAAAGGCGCTCCAAGCTATGGCAGCAGAATGTAACAAGGGCGATGTGCCGGATTGCCCGATAATAGATACCTTGTTCAGCCTGTCTTAGTTAGGGCAATGTTGCATAACTGAATATATGGAACCTGCCGCATAAGTGGCATTATGGAACTTTTGTTCCAATCGCGACATAGATGGTATTGTCGTTCCGTCCGCACAGCGGAAGTTCGAGCAAAGCGTAGTGAATGGCGGCTTTCCCAAACGATTGTCCTTAGGGTGTTATTTTGCACTCATCTGCAATGGACCCTTTATGGGCAAGCAAATTCATGTCAAATTTTTGAAGGAAAAAGGGGTCGGTCAACAAGCCAGGTATGGTACGAGGAGGCCATAAAACTCCAGCTGTTGACCGACGACCCCACGGACCCAGGAGATGCGGCGGACCTGAGCACTCCGTAGGGTAATTGCTCAATAACGAAAACCGAAGTCAACGCTGCCAAGCAATTAAGGCAAACTTACTAAAATTTTAAGCAAATACAACAGAATTGAGCTTCCAGAGGCGCCATAGCTGCATTGTTGGTTAGTGGTAACCATTAATACTAAGGATTAATTTAAAGGATGTTTATTAAAAACCCCTGAAATCTCCCGTTTATGCCGCTTCGGATATGACCTGATTGCGGCCGTTCTTCTTGGCGATATAAAGACCAATATCTGCTCTTTTCATCAGATTTTGAGGGTCCACATCACCTTCTTCAATGGATGAAACGCCGACGGAGACGGTAATCGCCAGTTGTTTGGCGCCTTTTTCAACGATAAAGGGATGGTCCGCGATACTGGCACGGATACGCTCCGCCACAATACTTGCAAGTGCTGCATCCGTTTCGGGCATAACAACCACAAACTCTTCCCCACCATAACGGCTGGCAAGATCGACGCCGCGAACGCATTTTTTGAGCCGTTCTGCGAATTCTTTTATCACCTCATCACCCACATCATGGCCATGGGTATCATTGACTTGTTTAAAATGGTCGATGTCACACATGACCGTGGATAGATGAGATTGCTTTGCTTTGGCTTTATCAAACAGGGTTGCTAAATGGCTATCCAGATACCGTCGATTATGAAGCCCCGTCAGCCCGTCGGTCACAGCCATCTCAATGGTGTTTTGAACACTATTGCGCAAACAGTCATTATAGCGTTTGCGTTTTATTTGTGTGCGAACTCTCGCCAACAACTCGTTCTTATCCAGAGGCCGTGCGATATAATCATTTACGCCAAGTTCCAAAGCCCTGCTGATTTGGGATTCTTGCTCTTCTTCAGCGACGATCAGTATCGGCAATGTACGGGTGCGTTCAAGTGATCGCAGATGAGAACATAACCTTAGCGCATCAAAATCCTTCAAATCCAAGGATACGATAACCACATCATAACTATTTTCAACAATATGAAATAACGCTTCTTGAGGATCGGTAATAACCGCCACATCGTTTTCGTACGACAGGAATTTCACCGTGCGTTCATAGGAAGATGCGCGGTCATCAATCATCACAATATTGCCGCGCACTTGGGAGTTGTTGATTGCTTCTGCAGTCGCAACACCATCCATACCCACCGTTTCGCCTGACGAAGCGCGCATTCTAAGTTCATCAGTTACATGCTTTAGCCGAACCAGACTTTTCACTCGCGTAATCAGCGCCAAATCGTTGACCGGCTTGGTAAGAAAATCGTCGGCACCGGCTTCTAGACCGCGCACCCGGTCATCAGGTTGGTCAAGCGCTGTAACCATTACGACGGGAAGATGCATTGTTTTTGGATGTTGTTTCAATCGACGACAAACCTCAAATCCGTCCATCTCCGGCATCATCACATCAAGTAAAACAATATCACACTGATCTCGTTCGCAAATTTCAATGGCTTCCAGTCCACTACTTGCCGTAGTCACCTGAAAATACTCTGCCATCAAACGCGCTTCCAGCAATTTTACATTTGCTGGAATATCATCCACCACCAACACACGCGCGGTCATATCTTATAATCCCTGCTACAATTAATAAAAATGCCCCGAAACATTCTTTATCCAATCATGGTTTAACCGTCCCCGATATAGGACTTGATCGTTTCCACAAAACTGCCAACTGAAATTGGTTTGGAAATATAAGCTTCGCAACCACCGGATCGAATACGTTCTTCATCACCCTTCATTGCGAATGCGGTGACCGCGATTACCGGAATATGACGCAACTCATCGTCCTCCTTGAGCCATTTCGTTACTTCCAACCCTGAAACCTCTGGCAATTGAATGTCCATAAGAATCAGGTCCGGCTTATGATCACGTGCCAAATCGAGTGCTTCCAAACCGTTGCGGGTCTTGATGGTGATATACCCATTCGCTTCCAACAAATCGTTGAAAAGCTTCATGTTCAGCTCATTATCTTCAACAATCATTATGCTTTTTGGCATCTGATTTTCCGTCACTTTTTGACACTCGCCAAATGGGAGTATCCTGAATTATATCTGTTGCACTTTATTCTTATGCAAATAGTGTTGACGAAACGCAAACATTCGAACAATTCACGGCAACAATAAATGAACGAAACAAATGCAAAAGCACTGGCAATTCAAACTCTGGAATATCTCGCAGGCGATCAGGAACAACTGTCGAGGTTCATCGCTCTCACCGGCATAGAGGTCGCAGAAATGCGTGAAATGGCAACTTCCACGCCATTCTTGGTGGCGCTGCTTGATTACCTGCTGGGTAATGAGCCGACACTGTTAAGTTTTGCTGCGGAACGCAACATAGCGCCGGATGATGTGTTAAAAGCCAGCCATTGTCTCGAACGTCCCATTGAAACCAGTATGTGATGGCGATCCAGCCAAACAAAACCCTTGCCCCAAAATCCATTTGCCGCGATTGCCTGAACGGCTATGCAAAATTTTTAAAACGTTGCACCAAATGTGGTAGTCCCCGTATGATTTACCACGAAGAATTGGATACTTTGGCAATCGCCCACATAGATTGCGACGCTTTTTATGCTTCGGTGGAAAAACGTGACAATCCGGACTTGCAAAGTAAACCGGTCATCATTGGCGGAGGAAGACGCGGTGTAGTTGCCACTTGTTGCTATGTGGCGCGCATCCGAGGCGTTCGCTCCGCAATGCCGATGTTTAAGGCGCTGGAAGCCTGCCCAGATGCGGTGGTGATCAAACCAAACATGGAAAAATACTCAAAAGCCGGCCACCAAATACGCAAAATGATGCGTGAACTTACCCCCATGGTCGAGCCCCTATCGATTGATGAGGCATTTCTTGATTTGAACGGCACACAAAATTTGCACGGTGCAAGTGCCGCAATGGTTCTGGCGCGTTTCGTGAAGCGGATTGAAACAGAAATTGGAATTACGGTTTCCGTCGGGCTTTCATATTGCAAATTTCTTGCAAAAGTTGCCTCTGACCTCGAAAAACCAAAAGGGTTTTCAGTAGTCGGAGAAAAAGAGGCACTATCCTTCCTGCGCAAACAATCGGTCTCGATTGTATGGGGCGTTGGCAAGGTCACTCAAAAAATGCTGGCACAGGAAGGTATTACAAATCTGGCCACAGTTCAGGATATGGAAGAAAACGAACTTGCCAAGCGCTTTGGTTCTATCGGCCTGCATATTTCCAGATTATCGCGGGGTATTGATCATCGCACAATCCGACCGGGCAGCGGTGCAAAATCGATCAGCTCTGAAACGACTTTCAACACGGATCGTTCCGATCTAGATGATTTGTCACGGGTGCTGAGAAATCTATCTGAAAAAATCGCTCGCCGTCTGAAAGATAAGAATATTGCCGGACAAACTATTGTTTTAAAACTAAAAACCACAGATTTCAAAAGCCGCACCAGAAGCCGACAATTGACCGACCCGACCCAACTTGCCGATCGTATTTACCGGGTTGGCCGCGAAATGATGGCAAAGGAACTGGACGGAACCAAGTTTCGCCTACTGGGTATTGGTGTCTCTTCCTTGCGCTCAGACGAGACAGCAGACCCTGCCGATTTGATCGACATCGACGCCACAAAACGCGCAAATGTCGAACGTGCCATGGACAGTGTTCGGGAAAAATTTGGCGACAAAGCAGTAGAACTCGGCCTTACATTTAGGGAAAAGAAACGGGATTAATTTCCTACGGGTTATCATTTTGACGTTTCAGTATTCCCGTCGATAAAAATTCGGAAATTCTCTAGAAATTCTTTTAACTGGCTTTGGTTCTTATCCGAGTTCAGAATGTCGCGTATTTCCATTGGAGACTTTTGTATTAAATGAAAGGCCAGATAGTTTTCTTCATCAAATTTCGAGGTGATTGTGTGCAAGACTCTTCGGAGGTCACGAAGCATGTCCTCCCCGCGATGCGATGCGTGTAGCAAAGCCACCGGTTTATATATTATCTCGTCTCGCGATACCATCCAGTCGATCGCATTTTTCAGTCCCCCAGGAATAGTGCGTACATATTCTGGGCTTGAGATTACAACTCCATCTGCTTTTGCGATAAGATCACAAAACTTCAGCACCAGTGACGGTGTGTGTATACCTTCTAAATCGGGTGAAAAAACAGGAAGATCACGCAAACCATCAAACAACCGAACATTAATGTCTAACGGAGCAATCTCTGCAAGATACTTCAACAATTCGGTGTTGGTGGATAGCTGTCGTGTGCTGCCGGAAATGGCAAGAATATTCATCTTACGCCCCTACCTTAGTGCCTATTTACAATCCCCCTTGTCCAGAATTTCCAACTCCTGCAAATCAGCCCGTAGGGAATAGTCTGGATAAGTCATTACCAATTTCCGTGATATTCCGTTTTCATAAAGCAAAAAGGCCGCCTCATACATTGGCAGGCTTTCCCCACTTTTGTCGGTCGAATGTTTGAAATAGCTGATGGTAACCGGCCAGGCTTTTTGACCATCAAACTTACTGACGACATCCGTTTTTTCGTTTTTTATGGGTGACGCAAAGGATTTGGCATTGCCAATGACGCTGGTGCTGGCCATCACCTCGTCTCCCTTGCCCGAGCCATCAAAAATATCTTTTTGGAAAAAATGCCGACCAGCTTTTGCTTCTTCGATCACTTGCACCAAATGGGTCGAAACAAACATTCCTTTGACCAGATCAAGTTCGCGTTTTTCAGGCCTTAAAAGGCTCACCTTTATTCCGCTTTCAGAGTTGCGTGCGCTGCCTTGAACATTAGCATCCGCCACCTCATTGACGAAACTCTTCGTCTGGAATGAAAATTCCTTACCATCCGGACTTTCATAGGTAGAAGTCTGTTGATCCGTTAAAAATTGGTTTTTGCTGGTGACCACATTGGTAACAAAACGATATTGCACGGAAATGCCGTCGCATTCATTCCCGTTTACTTCATAAACAATCCTGCCGCTCATCCCTTTTATGCCAGAGCGGTCCTTAGCTGCCTCCAAAATAACATCGTAGACTGCCCGATGAGGGACCAAAGTTCCAAACCCGCCAGCTGCAGCAAGGTCCGGTGCGAGGATCGCTATTGGTGCCCATAAATAAAGGGTTGAAAATAGTTTTTTTGAGAACAAAGGCTTTGTCATTTGCGCACATTACATCCTATGATTATTCAAATTTCAATTGCGTCTATGAGTCCACGACCTAACAGTTTCTGCAAGAGAATTCAGACAATAATACGAATATTATGGCAATGCTATGAATGAACGCGCGAACAAAGCCCGCTGGATTGCCCAGCGCCCGATCACCCACAGAGCACTACATGACGAGACCAAAGGCATCATAGAGAACAGTCGTTCAGCTGTGATTGCCTCGATTGAGGCAGGTTATCCCATCGAAGTTGACCTTCAACCTTCGCTCGATCATGTGCCTATGATTTTTCACGATTACACTCTGGACCGTGTGACCGCTACTACCGGTGAATTACGCGACCGCACGGCCACTGAGCTGCGAAAATTAAGGCTGAAGGATACAGATGATACCATCTGGTCCCTCAGCGAATTACTGGAAATTGTATCGGGTAAAGTCGGGTTAGTTCTTGAATTAAAAGGACGCGCTGGGGCCGATGAAGGATTTGTTCAATCTGTTGCCGCAGCTTTGGATGGCTATACAGGAGACGTTGCAATCATGTCGTTCAATCACTGGCTGCTTGCTGATGCCAATCAGTTCGCACCCGATTTGATCTTGGGCCAAACAGCAAAAGGCGATGATGCCCTGTACAACGTCAATGAAGAAGCAAGGCTTGCCTATGGAGTAGCTTTTGTTTCCTATAAATTCGCCGATCTCGACTGTCGGTTCATAAAGGAAGTTCGCGCGAGCGCCATGCCCATAATTTGCTGGACGGTCAAGTCTCAAGAAGATGCAAATATCGCCTATAAACGATCCGACCAAATTACATTCGAGGGCTTCGTTCCCGACGATAAAAGCTCGACGGACGATATGGCTGGATGATAGTCTAAACCATGGCTGCGGAATATCAGATACGGGTCTTGGCGTCGCTTGATCAAATCGAGCCGGATCAATGGAACCAATTGTCCCGGCAATGCGCCGGGCTTAATAAGGATTCGCCGCCAAAACCTGCCAATCCATTTCTCTCCCATGAATTTTTATATGCTCTGGAAAAGAGCGGTTCTGCCGATGCAAGCACCGGGTGGCTTGGCCGGCATCTCATTTTAGAAAGTGACGATGGTATACCAATCGGTGCCCTGCCTTGTTATCTAAAAAACCACAGTCAGGGTGAATATGTTTTCGACCACGGCTGGGCCGATGCATTCATGCGTGCCGGTGGCAATTATTACCCAAAACTTCAATGCTGTATCCCATTTACGCCGGCAACGGGACCACGTCTGCTTGTGCCAGAAGGTGCAAATTCTGATGCGTCCAAAATGGCCCTCGCACAAGGGCTACGCCAACTGACCGAACGCCACGGCGCATCATCGGCACACATAACCTTCATAGAAGAAGAAGGTGCAGGTTTTTTCGAATCTCAAGGATATCTAAGACGAACGGACCAGCAATTTCATTGGCATAACCGCGACTTCAAGGATTTCGATGACTTCCTAGCCAGCCTGTCTTCACGTAAACGCAAGAACATCCGCAAGGAACGAATAACGGCCCTGCAATCAGGTGAATTGGAAATCATTCACCTCTCTGGGGACCAATTGACCGAAGAAGTATGGGATATATTCTTCCAATTCTATACTGACACCGGCTCGCGCAAATGGGGCCAACCATACCTCACTCGAGAATTCTATTCCCTGATTGGCCAATCTATGGCCGACCAAATACTCCTTGTTATGGTAAAGCGCGAAGGGCGATATGTGGCGGGAGCCATAAATTTTGTCGGTGACGATTGTCTCTACGGACGGCATTGGGGTTGTATTGAAGATCATCCGTTACTGCACTTCGAAGTCTGTTATTATCAGGCCATCGAATATGCCATAATCCATAACCTTGCCAGAGTTGAAGCAGGCGCACAGGGCGACCACAAATTATCGCGTGGATATGAACCCGTAACCACTCATTCGGCTCACTGGATTGCTCATCCAGGGCTTAGAGATGCAGTTGAAGACTATCTGCAAACAGAACGCCAACACGTGCAATTGGAGAATGAGGCGCTAAGGGCCCATTCTCCCTTTAAAAAAGAAAGCTGAGGTCAATCAACATGTATGATGAAAACAATATTTTTGCCAGAATTTTACGCGGAGAAATTCCCTGCAACAAGGTCTATGAAGATGATGAAACATTCGTCTTCATGGACATCATGCCGAGAAGTAACGGTCATTGTCTGGTTATTCCCAAAACACCGACCCTCAACATTCTGGACTGCGATGAAGCTACATTGGCAGCAGTAATGAGAACTACAAAGAAAATGGCCATCGCCTGCAAAAAAGCATTTGGTGCCGATGGCATAACAGTTCAGCAATTTAATGAAAGTGCAGGCGGACAGGTGGTTTTTCATCTGCACGTTCACGTCATACCGCGTTTTGAAGGCGTGAAACTAGGCCCCCATACTGGCGACATAGAAGCAGCGAACATGCTTGCAGAAAATGCAGAGAAATTGATTGCAGCCCTTGGCTAGCAGTAAGTCTGACTTGGGTTGACTTACCTCAGGTAGCGAAGAGCTACCCGGCGCTAGCTGCGCCGCCCAAACGGAGGCCCAAGCGCAAGCTTGATACGGCCGTGAGAACAAACAATTCTAGATCGATTCCGTCAAAGACAGAATCGACCCAGCACCACAAACGAAAATAGCGGCACTGGAAACCAATGCCGCTATCGCCATGTAACGTAGATGGATAATTTACCTAGTTTACTGAACTGGCAGAACCGTTCGTTGCTGAGATAGCCATGGAACTAAATGGATTATTCTTTTCCAAAGGGTCCTTTTCCGAGCTATCTGAGCTAGCTTCAATCATCTCATTAAGTGCGTCTTCAAGATTTGATTCAAGAACATCGGATTGGGCCGGATCAATATCTCTCTTCACTTCTTTAACAATTTCTGGTTTGGCTATTACGTCTACCGACACTTCCGGCATAGCGTTAAGAGCCTCAACGATGTCTTCAGAAACGTCTTCAATTACGCTCTCCGAGGTCTCGTTGATTGGCTCCGAAACAGTTTCAAACGTGGTTTCTTCTGCATGAAGCTTTACCACTTCGGATGTATCAGTGGTCTTTTCAACTGAGGGCACTTCGTTCACCTGCTCAGTTACAACTTCTACGGTCTCAACTGAAGCTTTTTCGTTAGTTTGTTCTGCTACCACTTCAACTGGAGTTTCTTTGGTCTCTGAATTTGAATCTTCTAGAAACTGAATTGAATCGGCCTCTACGGTTTCAACTGCTACTTCCTCAACAGTTTCAGGTGCAGCTTCTACTGCCTCCGTCACAGCTTCTTTCGGCGATGCCTCAATCGGTCCGAAGGCTGTTTCCAAATCGGTGATCAGGCTCTCTAGCGATTGCACCAATTTAAAATCTGGATTTTGTTTTAACCGATCCTGCGCGTCGCTCAGCATCATTTTTAGTTGTTCTAGTTGTTCCATAAAATCATCCTCGCCGCCTGGCCAGTCTTTCCAATTTAGATTTTTACTGCACGGCGAGTTTTGATTTGAATCGTGACGAAATCAAGTCTTAAGAGGAACCTTGGGAACAGAACCCTGTCCGCCATCTTTGCCTTTGCCTGATGGTTTCGAGTTTCGCGACTTTGCTTTGGTCACGCGCTTCTTCGTCGGCTTAGTCGGTTTTTTCGGTTTAATAGCTTTGTATTCGACTGAATCAAGCTCCAGAATCTTCTTGCCGTCTTTGTCCTCAATAACGCTGACTTTAACGGTCCCACCGTCCTTTAGGCGTCCAAACAGCACTTCATCGGCCAGTGGTTTTTTGATATATTCCTGAATAACACGGGCAAGTGGACGCGCCCCCATCCGGTCATCAAAACCACGTTTTGCGATCCATGAAATGGCATCTTCGCTTAGATCAAATGTAACTCCGCGCTCGGAAAGTTGAGCTTCAAGCTGCATAATAAATTTTTGCACAACCCTGTGGATAACTGGTGTTGGCAATGTTCCGAACGGAACGATGGCATCCAACCGATTTCTGAATTCAGGAGCAAAGAGTCGATTGATCGCTTCTTCGTCGTCACCGGTACGTTTTTGCGAGCCAAAACCAATAGCAGATTTCTGGGCTTCAGAGGCGCCCGCATTTGTGGTCATGATGATAATAACATTGCGGAAATCAACCGCTTTACCATTGTGATCAGTTAGTTTGCCATGATCCATTATTTGAAGCAAAATATTGAACAGATCCGGATGCGCTTTTTCAATTTCATCCAATAACAATACACAATGTGGATGCTGATCAATACCGTCTGTAAGCAACCCGCCCTGATCGAATCCCACATATCCGGGAGGCGCACCAAGCAGTCTGGAAACCGTATGGCGCTCCATGTATTCAGACATATCAAAGCGCAGCAATTCAACGCCCAGAGCGCTGGCCAGTTGTTTTGCAACTTCTGTTTTACCAACCCCTGTCGGGCCGGAGAAAAGGTATGAGCCAATTGGTTTATCAGGTTCACGCAAACCGGCTCGGGATAATTTGATGGCAGAAGTCAGCGCTTCAATTGCTGTATCCTGACCATAAACAACCCGCTTGAGTTGTGTTTCAAGATTGGACAAAACAGTTGCGTCATCTTTGGAAACCGTTTTGGGCGGAATTCGGGCCATTGTCGCAACGGTTTCTTCGATCTCTTTGACGCCAATTTCTTTTAGGCGTTTTTCAACCGGAAGCAGTTTTTGCGAGGCACCAGACTCGTCCACCACATCAATGGCTTTGTCGGGCAATTTACGATCATTGATGTAACGCGAGGAAAGTTCCACCGCTGTTTTGATTGCATCATTGGTGTATTTCACATTGTGAAAATCTTCGAAATAAGGCTTGAGGCCTTTCATAATTTCAATTGCATCCTCGATAGTGGGTTCCACCACATCAATTTTCTGGAAACGACGCACCAGAGCCCGGTCCTTTTCAAAGAACTGGCGATATTCTTTGTAGGTGGTAGATCCAATGCAGCGGATTGCACCGCCAGAAAGCGCAGGCTTCAGCAAATTTGATGCATCCATTGCGCCACCGGATGTGGCCCCTGCCCCAATCACCGTATGAATTTCATCGATGAACAAGATAGCACCAGGAGTATCTTCGATTTCTTTGATAACTTGTTTCAACCGCTCTTCAAAATCACCGCGATAACGGGTTCCGGCCAGCAACGTGCCCATATCAAGAGAATAGATGGTGCAATCGTTCAAAACTTCTGGCACTTCGCCATCGACAATACGTTTGGCCAAACCTTCAGCAATGGCAGTCTTGCCAACGCCGGGATCGCCCACAAATAGCGGATTGTTTTTAGAGCGACGGCATAGAATTTGAACAGTCCGGTTGACCTCTTGCTCACGCCCGATCAGCGGATCGATTTTGCCGTCTTTGGCTTTTTGGTTCAGGTCAACACAATAGGCATTCAGCGCATCGACTTTGCCTTTGCCATCTTCATCATTATCGCTGTCCACTTCGTCCTCCATACCACGGATGGGCCGCGGTTCGGAGCTTCCCGGACGTTTGGCGATACCATGAGAGATGTAATTAACCGCATCATAACGGGTCATTTCCTGCTCTTGCAGAAAATAAGCCGCATGACTTTCACGCTCTGCAAAAATTGCCACAAGTACATTGGCCCCTGTCACTTCATCGCGTCCGGACGATTGCACATGAATAACCGCCCGTTGAATCACGCGCTGAAAACCAGACGTAGGTTTTGCGTCTTCATCATAACCAGTCACAAGATTTGACAATTCTGTATCGATATAATCAATCAGATTTTCGCGCAGAAGCTGAATGTTGACATTACAGGCATTCATTACGGCTGCGGCGTCAGAATCATCCAGCAGAGCCAGCAGTAAATGCTCAAGCGTCGCATATTCCTGACTACGTTCATTGGCAAATGTCAGAGCCTTGTGAAGGCTGTTTTCTAAACTGTCGGTAAAGGATGGCAAAGAGAAGCTCCGTTCAGTTTTTTTCCAGTACACATTGTAATGGATGTTGATGTTTTTGTGCGAAATCCATGACTTGAGTAACTTTGGTTTCAGCGATCTCATAGGTAAAGACCCCACATTCGCCAATGCCGCTATTATGGATATGCAACATAATTTGGTTCGCCTGCTCAGGCGTTTTTGAAAAGAAACGTTCGAGGATATGAACGACAAACTCCATTGGGGTGAAATCGTCATTTAAAAGAATAACCCGATAAAGGCTGGGCTTCTTGGTTTTGACGCGCGTACGCGTGACGGTACCAGTGCCGGTCCCATCGTCATCACCCTGCTTATCATCTCCTTGAAGTCGAGGTATAAGGCTCATGTCTATTCGTTTGCACCCGTTAAATGTTTACCATGAAAATTACCGAAGATTGGACATGCCAGCAATTTTTGTGTTCCCGTGTTCATATAGTTCCAAATTCCAGCAAAACAATCTTTCTTCCTAGCAATTATGCACCCATGGCTAGGTGGTGCAAGTCGCCCATTCCATATTCAAGCGATTTTCCATCATTTCATTGTGCCGACTATTTCAAAAATATCTGGTGTGGAGCTTGAGAACCAACATTAACCATCTTCCAATGTGGGCAAGGTATAGTCGATAAAAAGCCACATTTCGAACATATCAAATTTTCAACTTTTTCAGAACTATTTCTTCACTATAAACACATTGGTAACCCGCCTCCCCTATATTTCCGAAAGAGTTTGGATTTAAGTAGCATTTTATTTGTGTCCGCCAATCAGAAATGCCTCCATGTATTGGAGGAAATAGATAGGAATTAGTCGTGCGTACCGTTTTTGGATCGACTTCGCGTCATTGCGCGATTGCAATTATTTGTGCAACAGGTTTCATCCTCGGGTTATCAATATCCATTGATTCAGCAGAGGCCGGACCCAAATATGCAGGCATTGTGATTGATGCAAAGACTGGCAGGACATTATATTCAGAAAATGCCAATAAGGCCCGCTTTCCCGCATCCCTCACTAAAATGATGACTATGTATCTCATGTTCGAAGCGCTCGCAGATAAACGCATGAGCAAAAAAACGCGCATCCGCATGTCAAAATTTGCAGCTTCCAAGCCTCCGTCAAAATTGGGAATTCGCCCAGGAGGTAGCTTGTCTGCAGAGCAGGCAATCTATGCGCTGGCAACTAAATCTGCAAATGACGTAGCAACAGCTGTAGCAGAGCATTTGGGCGGTTCTGAGGTAGGTTTCGCCAATATCATGACAAAGAAAGCTCGCCAGCTTGGTATGCGCCGCACCACATTCACTAACGCTTCTGGTCTTCCTTCCAAAAAACAACTGACAACCGCCCGTGATATGGCGACACTAGGTGTTGCCCTGCGTCAACATTTTCCGCAATATTATCGCTATTTTTCAACCACTTCTTTTAAATATGGGAAACGTCGCTACGGCAATCATAATCGCTTGTTAGGCCGTATCAAAGGTGTTGATGGCATTAAAACGGGTTACACACGCGCTTCCGGTTTTAATCTTGTTTCTTCCGTTCGACGCAATGGCCGCTCCATCGTTGCTGTTGTTTTAGGCGGCAAATCAGGTAAAAGCCGCAACGCTCAAATGACTAGCCTTATTCGACGGTATCTGCCAAAAGCCTCCCGTGGTAAACAAAAGCAATTACTGGCATCGCGCAAGCGCAGTAGCGGCGGCATCATTACCCTTGTTTCTTTACAAACCCTGCCAAAGCGCGGCCCTGTACCAAAATTTAGAAGCATCCAAACAACAGTGGTAGCAAAAACAACGCCTGCTTCTGCTAATCTGGCTCAATCCAGAATTCAGCTAGCTCATACGGTTGAAGTTGCTACAGACGCAAACATCATGGCATTTAGTGGGACACCAGAGGCTCGTGACAGGCAAGTTCGCGATAGACTTCGTCAGTTTGGCGATCGAACTGCCCCCGTCCCAGCTAATCGTCCACAGAATAATAATCTGCTGCGCAGACTGACCCCGCCGGACCCAATCACAACAAATACAGTTATAAAACCACCCCTAAAGATTGCCAAAGGCTGGCAAATCCAGATCGGTGCAACAGATAGTCAGGCTGCCGCGATGAAGCTATTGGGGAAGGCTCAGTCAAGAGCTCCGCGCCATCTGGCGAAGGTCACAACTTATACAGAAACCGTAGTAAAAAACTCTACAACCCTTTACAGAGCGCGTTTCACGGGCTTCACTAGTCGACGTGCTGCCAATAATGCCTGTAAATTTTTAAAGAAACGTAGTTTTGCCTGTTTAACAATTCACAGTTAAGTCGAATTGTTGTTGTTCATGTCTCTTAGTTTGAGTGGGAAAAATACAATGGAAATTGAAACATCAGCTAATAAGAATATCTTTGGCTTCGTTAATCTTAGCAGCAAGAAACGTAGAACCGCCACTATCGGGATGGATACGTTTCATCAGGCGTCTATGGGCATCTCTGATATCCTTCGAGCCGGCCCCGGGGGAAAGCCCAAGAATTTGATAGGCTTCCTCCTTAGCCATGGTGCCAGAACCAAACGCATTGCTTTGCCGCCCACTCGTTCCCGTATTCGTGTGCTCACGCCAATCGGGCATCCGGCTGTCAAGATATGCCTCCAATAGGGCACAACTCTCTCCATCCGCCAATATTTCCTCGTGAAATTCCAGCAATTGCCCTTCATCCATTCGGGACAATTGCACTCCTTCAGAACCACCAGCCAAAATAATTCCGTCCATTGCGCCTGTATCGTGCTCCAATTGCATTTCCAGCCATACAGTACGCACTGTAGATGTTCGTCCACTGCTGGAATGAATTTGTTGAGCACGTCGGTTTCTCAACCACCACGACACCCCAATAGCAATCATAGGTATGCCGAGGCCGGTCCGACCTGCAAGAGATAACATCCCTCCAACCAGCAACAAGAAAAGCGGCACAATCATCCGAATTCCTCGTGCAATAGCTGCAGGCGACGAATTTATCAGGGCAAAACCAAGCAGAGACAAAACTAGTACAATTGCAATGAATCCAGAAAAATAGGCCAGCGTCAGTTACCTTTCCCGGGCTTTATTTGTTCAAGTAACAGGCGAGAATTTCTGTCACCATTTGCTTCCAATCGTATTTCCAAAGCCTTTTGCCCGCTACTTGCATAGACCGCAACGGCCGCTAGCAATTGCGATAAATCCTGCGCAGAATTTGAGCCAAGACGCATGAAAGCTCCGCCAGTCAATCTGGCCAGTTCACGAAAAGAAGACTCTGCAATCGGATCGTTTCCTTCCAGAAACATAAACATCTTCATGCCTTTCAAACCAAGCTCCCCTGCTAGCTTGCATAATCGGTCCACATTTTCTTCCATCGCATCGCCGATAAAAACAAGAGCAGCAACACGGCTTTTTTTCATTTCGCGATTCGCATGACTCAAGACTTTACCAATCTGTGTTTGACCACCTCGACAATCAATTCGTGTCATCAGATCCCCAAGGGCAGCAGAATTATTCACCCATTTTGACGCGCGGCACTCTCCAAATCCTCGAAAATAGACCAATTGCACGCTCAACTTTGCAACATCATCAATCGAAGAAAACATATCCCCTTGAATACTACATGCACGGTCCCAGCTGGCCTGTCGCGACATGGTTGCGTCCATAGAGAAAATCAAACGGCCAGAATTTCCACCAGCCGAACTTCTGGCCGATTTTAGAAAGGCTGCAACATCAGACGAACTCGAAGTACTGGATACAGCACCTTCGTCTTTGCCTTTTTGTGGTAAATTATTGTTTGTCATACCTTAAATTTGGGGGGAATAGCGTGTCGATGCAAGCAATATCGGGAAATAGCCGTAGATTTCTCCAATTTATGGAGATAATATACCTATTAATCGGCAAAAACGCCCATATCCTGCAAAGGTTTGCTCGAATTCTCAAACCAAATTTTCCGAGCTTCCGCACGTTTTTGGCCAAGCTCATCTACCGGAAGGCGTAAAGTTGCGATCAACTGGCGTACTTCTTGACGCGCGGCCAAATGGGAAAGTGTTGGGCCTGCACCCAAATGTTCATTTAGATCATCAAGTGCAGTGAGGCCGATGGGAAAAAGCTCCCGGAAGATTACGCGCTCGGTAATGCCATCAGCAAGCCTGCACCCCAAACGCATAGATAAGTCTTTCAAACTGTCCAGCATATGAGCTTTATTGCGAGAATTGATGTTGGAGAGACGATTGCGCACCACAATCCAATCGAGTAACCCATTATCGACCATCCGGCGATGACGACGCGCATTGCGCACCATCGAAGCGTAATGGGAGATATTGGTAACTTCACCGCTCTCAGGGTCGATTTGTCCAAGCACATCAAAATCGATGAATGAATCGTTCAACGGCGTTACCAGTGTATCCGCCATGGAATGGGCAAGCCGCATCAAATAGCCATCATGGCCGGGCGTATCAATTAAAATAAAATCACAGGTCTTTTCAGTGGCTGCAAATATCTCCGAGAATTTTTCAAGCTCTTCGTTTTCGCGCTCCTGAACCGTATCAGAAAAATTTGTGTTCAGATGAAAGTGCTCGGAATGAAGAAGTTCCATACCGGATTTGCGTTGCCATTTTTTACGATTTTCCATGTAACGAGTTAGGCTGAGCTGACGAGTGTCGAGATCAATGCTGGTGACTTTGTAACCGGCATTCAACAAATAGACGACGATATGCATCGCAGTGGTGGTTTTTCCTGAACCACCCTTTTCGTTGCCGCACACAATAACGTGAGCCTGTTTGGCCTGAGACGCCGTTGCCTTGAACACAATTACACTACCTTAAATACTGCTACCGAATTTCCTAACCTGATATTTGTACATATTGTGGGAATTTTATCGCAATTACAATTCCAATAGCTGTTTGAAACTATTAATTTTGAAGATGGTAAATATCGAAGCACCGGATATTTATAAGTATTCCATTCTAAACATATCCCTTTCAACAAAAAATGCACACTTGCAGGCTTGCTAAGTCAGTGACAAAATGAATTCAACCGAACCATATTTTTGGAATTCTTAATGATAACAAATTCAAACTCCCTCGGCACTCTTGGTATTATCGGGAACACGCCACTTATCCGACTGAGACAAGCATCAGAGCAGACTGGTTGCGAAATATTGGGGAAAGCAGAATTCATGAATCCTGGCCAATCAGTCAAGGATCGCGCCGGATTGTTCATCATCGAAGACGCCATCAAAAATGGGAGCTTGCAACCAGGTGGTACCATTGTTGAGGGTACTGCGGGCAATACCGGTATTGGCCTGAGCGTTGTGGCAAATGCGCTCGGCTATAAAACCGTGATCGTAATTCCAGATACGCAGGCGCAGGAAAAGAAAGACATGATCCGCCTAATGGGCGCTGAACTAATCGAAGTGCCTGCTGCACCCTACAAGAACCCGAACAATTTCGTGCGCCTATCCGAACGACTTGCCAACCAGATGACAAAGACCGAGCCCAATGGTGCTATCTGGGCTAATCAGTTCGATAATACAGCTAACCGTGACGGCCACATCAAAACCACGGCCCGTGAAATCTGGGAACAGACCGGAGGCAAGATTGACGGCTTCGTTTCTGCTGCAGGAACCGGTGGCACCATTGCAGGCGTCGGTATTGGGTTGAAGGAATTTAACAAGGACATCAAGATCGCTTTGGCTGACCCGATGGGAGCAGCGCTTTATTCTTATTATACAACCGGCAAACTGGCATCCGAAGGTAGTTCAATTACCGAAGGGATCGGACAGGCACGCATCACTGAAAATCTGAAAGGCGCACAGATCGACATGGCCTACCAGATTTCTGATCAAACGGCTTTGCCATACATATTCGATCTGTTGGAGCATGAAGGACTTTGCATGGGCGGTTCGACTGGGATCAACATTGCTGGTTGCATTCGCCTTGCCGAGGAGCTTGGCCCCGGCCACACGATTGTTACGATCCTTTGCGATTATGGTAATCGCTATCAATCCAAATTGTTTAATCCGGAGTTCCTGCGCTCCAAAGAACTGCCAGTTCCCCATTGGCTCGAGCGGGAATCAACAATAGATGTTCCCTTTGAAACTGTGGAAGAAGCATAAATGGCGTACCATACGAAACAGGCATTCATCGAAGATGCTTACCTTACTGCCTGCGAAGGAGAGGTCATAGCCATCAATGATCAGGGCGGAATTATTCTCGACCAAACTAATTTTTACGCCACCAGCGGCGGTCAGCCCGGCGATAACGGCCATATTGAACGAGAAGACGGTTCAAAAATAATAATTGCGACCACAGTTACCGGTGACAGCAAACAGGAAATCATTCTGGTGCCAGCTGATGATCAAACACTTCCAATTGTAGGAGAAAAAGTCGTCGGCCATATAGACTGGGAACGCCGTTACAATCTAATGAAGATGCACACAGCCTGCCATTTGCTCAGTGTTGTTTGCCCCTTCCCTATCACCGGCGCTTCGGTAAGCGAGAACAATAGCCGGATCGATTTTGATATGACCGAAGCCAGCGTCACCAAAGATGAAGTCAGTGAAAAGCTGATGGAATTGATTAATACCAGCCACCCGATCTATACAAAATGGATAACAGAAGAAGAGCTGGATGCAGATCCATCGATCATCCGTTCTAAAAATGTCAAACCACCACGAGGTATTGGGCGTATTCGTCTGGTATGCATCGGCGAAGATGCGGCCATTGATAGCCAGCCATGTGGCGGAACTCATGTGAATGAAACCAGCGAGCTTGGTGAAATTCATATAGGTAAAATCGAAAAGAAGGGCAAAGAAAATCGCCGCTTCCGTATTCGGTTTGGCCCAATTCCAGAAGCTTAGGAGTCCCAGACAATGAGTCGCAAATATTTCATTTCGCCAAAAACACTTACAGGTCTATTGGCTGAGCAAAAACCAAATTTGGCAATCGTAGATGCTTCCTGGTATCTGCCTGCACAAAACCGCGATGGCCACGGGGAATTTCTAGCCTCCCGCATACCCGGCGCTCAGTATTTTGATATTGATACGATGAGCGACACCAATAGCTCCCTTCCCCATATGCTGCCAACTGCAGAACATTTTGGTGATGCTGTCGGTGCGATGGGAATAGGACACGACGATCATATTGTGATCTATGACGGCATAGGGATTTTCTCCGCTGCCCGAGTATGGTGGATGTTTAAGGTGATGGGTGCAACGAATATACAGGTTCTTGAAGGTGGATTTGACCGCTGGAAAAGTGCTGGACATCCGGTTGAGACGGATGCGCCCGCTCCAACCGCAACAAAGCAATTTCAAGCAGGGCTAGATGTTAGCAAAGTACGTACGGTGCAGGACATCCGCGAAAACATTCAGAGCAATGCTGCAAAAATACTTGATGCCCGACCCGGGCCACGCTTCACAGGTGAGACCCCCGAACCCCGCGCAGGTCTGCGTTCCGGCCATATGCCCGGCGCTGGCTCTTTGCCCATAGGTCAGTTGCAGATAGATGGTCGAATGAAAGAAACATCTGAGCTAATCGAGATATTCGCAAATCTTGGCGTCGATAAAAATACCCCCGTTATTACCTCCTGCGGTTCTGGTGTGACTGCCGCCATAATCACACTGGCTCTCGAAACAACTGGCCACACAAACAACAGCCTTTATGATGGTTCGTGGTCGGAATGGGGACAGGCCGAGGATGCCCCGGTAGTGACAGGCTCAGAATGAGTAACAATAAGCCAGCCAAACGAAAAACACGCAATGTTCATGTCACCCATCTGGAAATGACGAATCCTCCTAGGAGGTATTTCTCGGCGCCCAGCAAGCCACGACTAGCCATGATACGTGCTGAGAATATCCCAGTACACTTTTACAGGTATCTCTATGGAAAAGTTGGCGAACCTCATAACTGGTTTTTACGCCGACAAATGGATGACGATAGCCTTGCAAGTCTCATCAATGATGATGACTGCCAAATCGTGGTCCTTTATGCTGACGGGTGCGTTGCTGGGTTTTACGAATTGAATCTGGAAGCATTACCAGATCGGGTCAGTCTCGAATATTTCGGATTAATATCCGATTATCATGGATTAGGCTTGGGTAAGTGGTTTTTAAACGAAGCACTGCACGCCGCATGGCAATATGAGCCGAAAATCGTTGGCGTCCATACAGACACACAGGATCACGCTTCTGCCCTGCCCCTATACCAAAAGCTCGGATTTTCGCCGGTAAGCGTCAGCGACGAAGTGGTGGAAATTTGGGAGTAAAAACCCGGATTCCTAATTTGATTTTAGGAGGTAGAAATCCGGGCCTGGATCAGATGAAATTATGCCGCCTGAAGAACTGATTTTGGTGAATGGACATCGATTTCCAATGCTTCGGCAACGGCCTGATTGGTAACTTTGCCCTTATGAACATTAAGTCCATTGCGCAGATGCGGATCATCCATCAATGCTTTCAGACCTTTATCTGCAAGGGAAAGACCAAATGGCAGTGTGGCATTGTTCAGCGCATGGGAAGAAGTCAATGCAACTGCACCTGGCATGTTGGCAACACAGTAATGCACAATACCATCAACCAAATAAGTAGGATCAGAATGGGTGGTCGCATGGGACGTCTCAAAGCAGCCACCCTGATCGATAGCCACATCAGCCAGCACTGCACCCTGTTTCATGCCCGATAGCATCTCTCTCGTAACAAGCTTGGGAGCAGCAGCACCCGGTATAAGCACCGCGCCAATTACAGCGTCCGCTGCAAAGCACTCTTCCTCCAGCGCTTCAACGGTGGAGTATCGTGTTTTAACTCGGCCTGCAAAAATGTCATCCAACTCACGTAAACGCGGTAGCGAGCGATCAAGTACGGTCACATCAGCACCAAGGCCAACAGCCATTTTTGCCGCATGAGTACCAACAACACCGCCACCAATAATGGTAACATGGGCCGGTTTCACACCGGGGACGCCGCCTAGCAAAATGCCACGTCCGCCATTTGGTTTCTGCAATGCAGTAGCAGCAGCCTGAATTGAAAGGCGACCGGCAACTTCACTCATCGGCGCCAATAATGGCAAGCCGCCATGGTTATCAGTCACAGTTTCATAGGCGATTGCGGTGCAGCCAGATTCAATCAGGCCTTTAGTTTGAGCCGCGTCAGGGGCCAAATGGAGGTAAGTGTATAAAATCTGGTCTTCGCGCAACATCACCCATTCTTGCTTTTGAGGCTCCTTAACCTTCACGATCATATCTGCGCGATTAAACACTTCTTCAGCGCTATCGATAATTTTTGCCCCAACTGCTGAATATACATCATCGCTGGCGCCAATACCTTCGCCTGCACCAGTTTGTACAAACACCTCATGACCATGAGCGATATATTCACGGGCAGAACCCGGAGTTACGCCAACACGGAACTCATTGTCTTTTATTTCTTTGGGAACACCAATATGCATTTTTACACCTCAAAATATGGGAATATCATTGAAAATAATTATGCCAAAATCCCAACAAAATGTCCTTGCGTTTTTAGGATTGCAAATCAACCGATTTGGTGAATAATTGCAATACAAAGCATAAAAACGAAGGATAGTTGCAATTATGAAACTGGATGCAATTGATATCTCCATTTTGAAAGAGTTGCAGGTCAATGCAAGAATCTCAAATATTGAACTTGCTGAACGAGTTGGTCTGTCCGCTTCGGCCTGTTCAAGACGACTGGATCAATTGGAGAAATCCGGCACCATTGAAGGGTATCAAGCGGTCATTTCAAATGAAATTCTCGGCCAAACGGTAACTGCAATCATTCACATTACCCTAAGCGGACAGTCTGAGGCCCATTTGGCAGAATTTGAAGCAGCTGTGCGGAAGTGTCCGCATGTCGTTGCATGTTTTCTGATGTCTGGAGAGTTCGATTATCTCTTGCGTATCAGCGCTCGCGATATGATCGAATTTGAAGACATTCACAAGAATTGGCTTTCTGCCATGCCCGGTGTCGTGAGAATTCAATCAAGTTTTGGAATGAGGACGGTTGTTGTCCGACCAAACATCGACGTCACTATGTTTCAAAAAAACAAATCCAAGGCCAAGAGCCAGTAATCAGGAATTTCAATTCATGGATGTCTCAACAGCAGTCGAACGACGCACCTCTGTACGCGCCTATACCGGTCAGGAAATACAACTGGATGTTATATTAGAGGTTCTAATGAAAGCAGGCCGGGCACCTTCGGGAGGCAATCTGCAACCATGGCGCATTAAAGTTCTGCATGGTGCAAGAATGGAAGATTTTCGAACCTTGATGAAAGATAGATTATCAGGAACGCCCCATCCAGAAGGCGATGCCCCCGAATATTCCATCTACCCGCCCAAGCTCAAGGAACCTTATCGTACATCACGCTTTGAAGTCGGAGAAGAAATGTATGCCCTGTTGGGCATTTTGCGCGAGGAAAAACCAAAACGGTTAGAATGGTTCGCCAATAACTACCAGTTTTTCGGGGCACCTGCTGGGCTTTTTGTGTTTGTTGATCGCAGTTTGGGCCCGCCCCAATGGTCTGATCTGGGCATGTTTTTACAAACCACTATGTTGCTTTTTCAGGAACAAAGCATAGACACCTGCCCGCAGGAATGTTGGGCAATGTATCCAAAAACAGTTGCAGAATTTTGTAATACCCCCGAAGAATGGATGCTATTTTGCGGCATGGCCATCGGCATTCGCGATGAGAGCCATCCCACCAGTAAATTACGCACCAAAAGGCTTCCTATGAAAGATTGGTTGGAAGTTCTTTAGCCGAAATCGCCAGAACTCTCAGACGGTTCCACGCGAACAAGTCTGGAAGTTTTTACTGCTGCCTGACGGTGACGCACTGCTTTTTGATAGTCGGGATCTCTGATCATCGAAATAAACGCCTCGGCATCGGGATATTCCGCAATGAAGCAAGTATCCCAGCTTTCATCCTGCGGCCCAATCAACATCAATTGAGGCTTTCCCGACCAGATGATCTTGCCGCCAAATTTCCGAAATATCGGTCCGCTTTCACGTCCATAGGCAGCATAAGCCTCCGCGCCAGTGACTATTATGCCATCGCCGTAATCGGCCATATCGTTAAATTTTACCAAATTCAGCATGTGGATTTTTCCCTCACGCGGCAAATCCTTGAACAAACCGAAACGTTCTTTATCCGGGTCTATGAAATTTGGCACAATCGTTCTCCGACTATTTTTTCTTTTTGAATTTAATTAACCCGGACTGTCTATATGTTTTTGAAGCGTTGTCATATGTGGAAATACTGGAGCTAAAGCCTTTGGCAGTCCGTTGAACCACTTGTTTGATCCGTGTTAGCATTCCCGATTGGTCGCTCACAAAATATGACGTCACAGTAAGCACATTGCCTTTAATCTCGCCAAAAGACTTGGTCAGGTTCATGTTCGCACTGGGTGAAAAGAAAGCGCCTGATATTTTCGTGCCTGCCAGAATCAATTGCCCTTTTACATTGGCCTTCCCCTGAGTAGTCGCACACACACCAGTGACTTCGAGTTTGTTTCCATCAGCCGAAAGCTTGTTGGATATCTGGCAGGAAACATTCACTTTCTTTTTGCCTTTGGCGTAACTGGCTTTGCCTCTGCCGCGAAAAGAGCCATCTAATCCCTTGAGGAACGAAGCTGCATCAGCGGCGTAAACTGACGTATCCGGTGCAAAAGCCACGGATACAAACAAAACGCATGAAAACACAGTTTTCAAAACAGCATTTGATAAATAAGTCATATTTAATTCCAAATTTCGTTATCGCCGCCTGATAATCCGAGATAGTGTCAAAACATTGGCTGGCAGAATGACCAGATTTGCGAACAAAGCAATAAACAGTGTCGCAATGATGAGTTGTCCCAACACTGGCACCACCGGCAAAGCACTTGAAAACGTCACAAGGCAGGATACACAAATAATAAGTGTACTCGAGGCAAGTGCCGGACCAACGTCCAGTATGGATTTCTTCACCGCTTCTAGCACAGACGTACTGGTATGTTTCTCGCTCTCATAGACATTAATCACATGAACCGCGTTATCGATGGCAATACCGAACGCCACAGTCAAAGCAATAACCTCTGACATGTTGATCATGCCACCACGCAGATATAAAATAAGTTCAACCCCGAGGATCGGCAACAAATTCGGCGTAAGTGCTGCAATCATCATCAATGGGGAGCGGGTCGCAATCCCTACCACCAATATACCAAGACCGATTGCTATCAACAGGCTGGTACGAAGCTGTTCAATCAAGGTGGTGAATTCCTTCGCCATCAAAACGGGGAACCCGCTGATTGTGGCATTGTCGCTAAACTCGAACTTCTCTGTAATTTTTTCGATCTTTGCCAATTGTTCGAGCGTCACACTAATTGACTGATCTGATGGAATTCGCAAAGAAATCAGCATATGGGAATTATCTTTGGAAAGAAAACCAAGTCGACTATTTGTCGACGTTTGGCCGATAGCTTCGGCAATTGCCTCACGTGCTGCATCAGTCTTAAAATTGCGCCATAGCAAATTAAGCGAAGTAATGTTCCGGCTATCAAACTGTTCAGCAAGTGCATTTTCCACTTCAACCAACCGGTCAATATTTTCCTGTGCCGATAGCTTCTGTTTATCAGCAACAGGAACAGAAACAAAAATCAGGGAGCGCCCACCAAAAATATCATTAGCAAGTTTCTCCGCCTTATAGGTGGCTGAGGCTTCGGGCAAATAATCCGTCACCCGATATTCCGGTCTGATAGCCAGATGGACAAATGCCAATAGTACGACCAAACCAATAGCGCCAAGTGAGACAAAAACCGGCTGTGCAGAAGCAATGCCATAGGCCCAGCGGCCCAATTTTTCAAATACTGGCACCTTTGCCTTGCTGGCCTTCATAATGCCCGATTTAACCAGCCAGTAACCGGCAATAGGCAATCCAACAATCACCCCAAAAAATGCCAATATTACGGCACCCACACCAAGATACGCAAACTCTGTCAACGCTTCACTCGATGCATAGGAAAACGAAAAGAACGCCAAAGCTGTTGTAATTGAAGTGAGCGAGGAAGCCGGCCCAACTTTCACCACCGCCTCTTTCAGGTTTGCAAGCATCACATCCGCATCAGCGTCAGGATTATCGGCATTGTTTTTATGCCAACGGTAGTAAAGCACGATGCTGTCCGCATAGGCCAAAATCAGGGCGAGCGTTGGGAGTACCGTGGTCAGATAATTAATCGGCACGCCAGCAATGGCAAACAATCCCAAGGTCCAAACCACCGTGAGTGCCGGCGCAACCGCGCAAATTATTGCAGCATGAAAACTACGGAAAACTGCAAAAGCGATACCTGCCCCCAGTATCAGTCCGATGAGCGAAAGCTTCACCTGATCTTCAATCAGAGCCTGAATAATCGTCAAACCCACCGGTGTTAGGCCGGAAAAATGAACTTCAAAATCTTCCGGTGCCGCTTCGATGGCTGCTTTTTCAAAGTCCTTGAAGATTTTATTTAGATTTTTTTGATTTCCATCCTGCACCCCCACATTGAGGCTTACATATAGCAATGCAGCATTATCATCTGTAGAAATCAAACTAGCCGCCTGCGGTTGCTCTTTCAGCAATCGCTCAATCAGCACTTTGGCCTTTTCGTCGTCGCCCAGTTCATCAGGGAAAAATGGCGTCAATTCTCCCGTTTCCAAATCAGGCTTGGGAATAGAAAACAGCGTAATGATATTTTCGACCCCGTCATTGATGGCCAAATCCAGTTGCAGGGATCGTAAATCTTCGAGACCTTCTGCGGTAAGAAGCCTTGGCGAACGAACTATGACGGCAATATCACGGGAAAAATTACGGAATGAAGATTTTTGCTCTTCATAATTGACAAACGCATCCGAATGCTTCGGCAACACCGCTGTGATGTTCCCATCAAATCTAATTTTGGTGAATTGGGAAAGACAAACAACGCATGCCAGCACCAAAATTATCGAAAATAAAATCGGGCGGCGGAGCGCGGCAACGCCTATTTTCTCAAGCCCGAAGCCAATGCTCCACATGCACATGTCCCATGCGTCAACTACTGTTTATCAATTGAATTCAGGATATTAACCCAAATTTTCCATTCACCACTCTTAACGCTGCCCCAAGGCAATTGAAAGTGGATTTTAGTGCAATACAGGCCAAACGGAGCAATTTCAGGGCATATATCTGCACGATCCGTCGTGGCTTAGCGCGTAGTCTTGCCCCAGTCGCATTTGCCTTCACCAAAGTAGCGACTGAGGAATATGATTTCATCAGGGTTTGGCACCCTCACCACGCATTTAAGATGGTCTTCATCCTCACCCGCCATAATGATGCCGCGGGGGTCGGGAGCGGAAGACGGCGCGCACAATCTCTCACCCTTGGCCAAAAAGGCGATGATCTTTGAACCGGGAAGTGATTCCACGGAGAACACCAATTCATCTTCACTTTCATTGGTTGTGCAGATAGCACCTTTTTCCAGAGAAATGCCGCGTGGATCAAACAGATAACGCAAGCCATACCAGCCAACCACGACCAGAGCAAAAATCAATAATTTGATAGCAACGAATTTAAATATTTTCATGTCGCATTCTATCTGCCACAGCTTAAACTAAACCAACATTCAATTTTTTGTCACATCAGAGATTATAGAAAAACGGCGAGTTACATTCCTAATGCAATTTCCCAGTCCCTTGATAGAAGCCCGTTTGATTCAGCGCTATAAACGATTTCTTGCTGATGTAGAATTTGAGGATGGCTCCACCACAACCGTTCACTGCCCAAACCCCGGCGCCATGCTGGGTTTAAAACAACCGGGAAGCAAAATCTGGATCTCAGACAGTAAAAACCCTAAACGAAAATTGCAATACACTTTCGAGCTGATTGAGGCCGATGACACATTGGTATGCGTCAACACCAATTTACCAAATAAGATTGGCCGTGAAGCCATTGAGGACGGATTAATTCCTTCTCTGGCTAACTATGATTCGATCAGGGCTGAAGTAAAATACGGCGTTAATTCCCGTATTGATTTGCTCCTGAGCGACGCGAAAAAGCCCCTCACCTACGTAGAAATCAAGAACTCCCATCTGCTACGCACCAAAGGCCTGTTTGAATTTCCAGATTGTGTAACTGCTCGTGGTGCAAAACATCTGGTGGAACTCTCCAATCAGGTAAAGGCAGGCCACCGAGCGGTAATGCTTTTCGTTATACAGCGCATGGATGGCCGTAAATTCAAACTGGCACGCGATATGGACCCGAACTATGCCATTGAATTTGATAAAGCAATCAGCGCAGGCGTGGAGGCCTACGCCATACGTTGCGAGGTGTCAAAAACTGGTATACACGCCCGCAATCTGGTGCCCATAGATGAACCCGGATTGACATAATAATCTCTACAAACGATCGAGAGCCTAACGATGCCATTCCAGATTATTGCACAACCTAAAAACTAACTATTGAAGCATAGTGTCGCTTTGAGGTATTGATGCAGTTGATTTCTTCCATTCCAAGAGTTTTAATATGCAAACATATGTCGATGCAACCAATGCACCGCTGAAATTTACCGGCGCAATCAAGCTATACGGTTCTGATGCTTTTGACGGCATGCGCCGCGCGTCCCAGCTAACGGCAACCTGTTTAGATGAAATTACAAAACTTGTAGGACCGGGACAGACAACTGCAGCACTTGATAAATTTGTATTTGAATTCGGCATGGACCACGGTGCCTTGCCCGCAACTCTCAACTACAAAGGCTATACCAAATCCTGCTGCACCTCCATCAATCATGTAGTGTGCCATGGTATTCCAAACGACAAACCCTTGAAAGAAGGTGATATCATAAATGTCGATATCACCTACGTGCTGGATGGTTGGCACGGAGATTCCAGTCGCATGTACACAGTCGGCAAGATCAAACGAGCTGCTGAGCGATTGATCGAGGTCACCTATAAATCGTTGATGCTGGGCATTGAAGCGGTAAAGCCGGGCAATCATACCGGCGATATTGGTGCTGCCATTCAAAATTATGCCGAAGGCGAGCGATGCTCTGTTGTGCGTGATTTTTGTGGTCACGGGCTTGGGTTGCTGTTTCATGATGCACCTAACATTCTGCATTATGGCCGAGCCGGAGAAGGCATAGAATTCAAGCCTGGAATGATCTTCACCATTGAACCAATGATAAATCTTGGACGGCCCGGCGTGAAAATTTTGAACGATGGATGGACAGCCGTCACCCGCGACCGATCCTTGTCCGCACAATTCGAACATTCAATTGGCGTCACAGAAACCGGCTGCGAAATATTCACTTTGTCTCCAGCAGGCTTTACCATGCCCCCTTATATTTAAGGGCACGTGCAGAGGATAATATGGCGGACAATAGGCAAGGCTTCGGAGACAGCGTAAAACAGCACTATCTCGGTCACCGGGACAGGTTGCGGCAGAAATTTCGTGAGAACGGGCATAAATCCCTTGCCGATTACGAACTGCTGGAACTCATTCTTTTCAGGTCAATCCCCAGACGGGACACCAAACCTCTTGCAAAACAATTGATTGAAGAATTTGGTTCATTTGCCGAAGTGGTTAGCGCGCCAGTACACCGCCTTGAAGAAATAAACGGTCTGGGCACAGCCACTGTCACAGATATCAAACTCATACAGGCCGCTGCTTCAGAACTGATCAGAGGCAATGTTCGTGAAAAGCCATTGCTGGGGTCGTGGAAAGCCGTACTGGATTATTGCCGTGCTGTCATGGCGTTCGAGGAAGTTGAGCAGTTTCGCATTTTATTCCTCGATAAAAAGAATCAGCTGATTCGTGATGAGGTGCAACAGGTCGGTACAATCGACCATACGCCCGTCTATCCACGCGAAATTTTAAAACGCGCACTGGAACTTTCGGCAACAGCAATTATATTAGTTCACAACCACCCATCAGGCGATCCAACACCTTCGAGTGCAGATATAAAAATGACCAAAAAAATTGTTGAATTAATGACCAATGTCGGCATAGCTGTACACGATCATCTGATCATTGCCCGAGATGGTCATGCCAGCCTCAAGGGGCTGGATTTGATGTAAATTGCATAGCTGCAAAAATGAATCTCAAGCCATCAGAAAGCGACCAGCCCATTGAAAATGCACTTGGACGTCCATCCAAAAATCCAGCAGGCATTGCGTAAAAACGAACCTGTAGTTGCGTTGGAATCAACGATCATCACTCACGGAATGCCGTGGCCAAAAAATATAGAAACAGCCTTGGAAGTCGAAGAAACCATCCGTAAAAATGGTGCGTTGCCTGCGACCATCGCTGTGCTGGATGGGGTAATCAAAATCGGCCTTGATGCCGATATTATTGAACGGCTGGCCAAGGAAACGGATGTTCTAAAACTTTCCCGCGCTGATTTGGCATTCGCTTTATCCAACGGCAAACCTGGCTCCACAACAGTAGCTGCCACTATGATTGCCGCCGAACTTGCAGGTATAGAGGTGTTTGCTACAGGCGGTATTGGCGGCGTCCATATGGGAGCGTCGGAAAGTTTTGATGTCTCCGCAGATTTGCGTGAATTAGGCCGCACCAATGTGATGGTTGTATGTGCCGGACCAAAAGCCATTCTAGACATACCAAAAACCCTCGAAGTTTTGGAAACAAATGGTGTTCCTGTTGTTGGTTATAATTGCGCTGAACTCCCTGCGTTTTGGTCTCGGAGCAGTGGCATCCCTGCCCCGTTGCGTTTGAATAGTTGCGAAGAAATCGCAAAAATGTGGAAGACACGCCACGATTTGCACCAACATGGTTCCATTTTGATAAATAACCCGGTGCCTGTGGAGGATGAAATTCCCGCAGATGAGATGAATGGCTATATCGCCCAAGCCATCAACGAGGCTAAAGCCGAGGGTATTTCCGGTAAAGCCGTTACCCCGTGGCTACTTTCTCGAATTTTCGAGATCACCGAGGGAAAGTCCCTGACAACAAATATCGCACTTATCGTAAATAATGCGAAGTTGGCAGCGGAGATCGCTGTTGCATCATGCGCCCTTATGGGTGGCAAACACCGCTCAATTGGTTTCACACAGTAAATATTCAGGAGTATCCTATGACGACCATCGATCATATTGTATTTGATATCGGCCAAGTACTGATCCATTGGGACCCTGAAATTCCTTACAAAAAGCTCATTCCAAATGATGAGGAACGTAGCTGGTTTTTGGAAAATGTCTGCACGGCACAATGGAACATGGAGCAGGACCGCGGTCGTAGCTGGACAGATGCCGAAGACATATTGATTGCGAAACATCAGGAACACGAAACAAATATCCGCGCATATCGAGAATATTGGCCAGATATGATCCCCCATAATATTCCCGGCACATTCCAGATTATGCAAAGCCTTGTTGAGGCAGGTCATGACGTCACCATGCTGACCAATTTCCATCAGGATACTTTTGTGATCGCAAAGGACACCTATCCTCTGCTTGATCTGCCACGCGGCGTAACGGTTTCCGGTGAAGTGAAATTGATCAAACCGGATCAGGCAATTTATGAACTTCACGCCAGAGAATTTGAGTTGCAGCCGGAAAACATTCTATTCTTTGATGATAGCACCAACAATGTGGAAGCAGCCCGACAGGCTGGTTGGCAAGCAGAACTTTTTACGTCTTCCGAGCAAATGCAGTCTGATTTGGTCAGTTATGGCATCTGGTCACAGTGATACCGCAATTAGATGAACATTTTCCAAATCTGTTAACCATAACAAAAGGTCCACGTAATATTTGTAACGCAACAATAAAGTCACAGATTCGTGAATTAAGACGTTACAATATTTCTAATTGGCTTGGAAAAATACATGATTAACGGCTTTGGCCTGGAAAAAATTGGTTTGGTTGCCCTACGAAAACCACTCTCATTTTCTGTCCTAATTGTGATCGTTACGTTAATTGCTGCCTTTGGAGTAACGCGACTGGAGTTTTCCGGGGCAAATATCGACATATTGCGCGATGGCTCTGTAGAAATCGAAAATTACGATACCCTGCTGACCAACTTCCGTGACTTTAACAACGACGCTGTCGTCCTGATACGCACCAAAGATCTGGCGACCGTCAAAGGCATTGAAACTTACCGCGATATCCACTTTGAATATCAATTCAGTGAGCGTGTCGAAAGCATATTATCCCTTTTTTCCCTCGTTACCTATGAGGAAAAAAATGGCGGCTGGGGAACTGCCGTTCCGTCTGAATTTAATAACGATGAAGAAGTCCGTGTGTTTTTGGAGCAATTGGTAAAAAACATTCCAAACGCGAGCGCATTGATCGCAGATGATTTGAACTCAGCGGTGATGGTGGTTTATGCAAAAGCCAGTGCGGTTGACGATAAGCGCATCCGCGATACGGTGAAAGAATTCGAGGGTATTGCCCAGGAATTCGAAGATGAAAATACTAAAATATCGATTGCCGGACAGCCTGCCATCAGAGCAGGTATGATCTACAGCATTGTTAGTGATTTGAGCTTGTTGGTGCCTCTGGCTGCTCTATTTTGCGCGGTGCTGTCCTTTTTGATATTCCGAAATTTTTATGCAATGGCGCTTTGCACACTGCCAACCGTTGTCTCGGCAATCTGGTTTTTGGGCGCCATGGGATTGCTTGGAATTGAACTGAACTTCCTTACCAACATACTGCCGGTATTGCTGATCGTCATCATCTTTGCCGATACACTGCATTTATATTTGAAATGGGAAAAACTGGCGACCACAGGCATTGATCCATTTGTTGCCCTTAAAGACGCCGTTAAAATGGTTGGCCCGGCCTGTGGCCTCTCAAGCCTGACTACCGCCATTGCACTTGGTTCACTCACATTCAGCGGCAATCTCGGGTTACTTGAACTTGGAACAATCGGTGCAATATCCATATTGGTATGCTTTATTACTGTAATTGCCGGACTGCCCCTTGCAACCTATTGGCTGCTGAAAACCGGCTTTAGACCAAAAAACGCCTCGGCTTCCCGGCTTTCCGTGCTTGCAGATCCCGCCATAAAACTGATGAAAAACCGGGTAGTGATTTTGGGCACGGGTCTCGCTCTGTTGATTGTTGGCTTATATGCACACGGTTCAATCGAAAGCCGTTTCCGTTTGGTAGATTATCTAGCCACCCAATCACAAATCGCCGAGAGTGAGGGATACATAGACAAGCAATATTCAGGCACTACGCCCTTATTTGCCATATTCGATGTGGACAAGAATTTCGCTTTACTAAGCGAGGAAAACACGACGGCCTTTTACAAGGTGCTTGATCTCGTCAACACAACATTTGAGGCCACCTCATCTTATTCTCTGGCAGATTTTGCTAAAGAAGTAGAAAAAGGCGGGGGCATCATAAACGAATCCGACATTGATGAATTACCCCGCTACCTCACCAGTCGTTTCATTTCCGAAGATAAATCACAGATTTTGATCACAATATTCTCGTCCGCCAACACTTCAGCCAAACAAATCCAGATCATGCTGGCTAAACTCAATGTGGTACTGAAAAAGGAAGGGCTGGACGAAAGGGTTATCATAACAGGGTATCCGGTATTATCAGGTGTGGTTGCCCCTCGTTTGATGAATAATCTGCGCATCAGTCTGATCATCGCTGTTGGCCTTGCAATTGCGGTTCTGATGATCGCCACACGTTCAATTCGCTTGGGGTTTGCTTGTCTGGTACCAAATCTGCTGCCCATATTGTCGGTAGAGCTGGTGCTTTGGCTAGTGGGAATTCCGCTTAATATGTCAATTACAGTTGCGCTGACGGTAGCCTTTGGTATTGCTGTGGACGATTCTATTCACTTGGTGAACCAGTTCATGATCAATCGGGAGGCAGGCCAGGATGGTGAATCGTCCGTCATAGACGCCTTGCACGAGGTCACCCCAGCGCTGGTTTCCACCACAGTAATTTTATCCGCAGGGCTGGCAATTATGCTGTTTAGCACTCTGCCGGCCCTTTCAGTCTTCGCGTTAGTGGTTATATTAACACTGCTATTTGCATTGTTATGCGATATTTTATTGCTGCCAGCCCATTTGTTGAGTTTGAAACACAAGTAACAACCGAGGAACTTCACATGGTCTTGCGCCGCACCATAATTAAATTTGCAACAGCTTTATCCTTGATATTTGCAGCTCAGTTCACATTGCCGACGGTGTTTTTATCCCAAGCAAAAGCGGAAAAGATGAAAATTGCCAGTCTTGCTGGCAGTTGGCGCGGCCGCGGTACGGTTAAAACTAGCCTGAAAGGAAAAAAGGAAAGTATCCGTTGCAGGCTGACAAACCGGGATAACAAGAGCTCATCCAAAATGACGATCTTTGGAAACTGCAGCGTTGGAAATTTTCTGTTACCGGTCAATGGCTGGATAAAGCGCGAAGGCAAAGGAAATTCTTACAAGGCGTCACTGTTCAATTCACTCGCCAGAATGAGTTCCAATTTCTTTGCAGGCAAGATCAAGGGTAAGAAATTAGGCCTGAACTATAAGGGCGTAGACAATAAAACCAAAGAGCGCGTCCACGCCAGTATCACAATCATCCACAAAAGCGCCAGTAGCTTTGATCTACAAATAAAACGTGCAGATCCCGACAGCAAAAAACAGTTCAATGTCGGGACCATAAAGTTCAAAAAGAAATAGCTTCGGATATATCTGCGTTCAAGGCTGAGAGTAGCCTGTGAACCATAATAACTACCGCAGGACAGAGCGCCCAGCATAAACTGCAGCCTTGCCAAGTTCTTCTTCAATACGCATCAATTGATTATATTTCGCCAGACGATCAGAACGAGACAGCGAGCCTGTTTTGATCTGGCCGCAATTGGTAGCAACCGCAAGATCAGCAATTGTTACATCCTCGGTTTCCCCTGAACGGTGAGACATAACGGCGGTATAGCTGGCCTTATAGGCAGTAGCCACCGCATCCAGAGTTTCTGACAACGTGCCAATTTGGTTGACCTTGATAAGGATAGAGTTCGCAACCCCCATCTTGATACCATCCGTCAGTCGCTGGGTATTGGTTACAAACAAATCATCGCCGACCAATTGGCAACGATCACCGACCATATCAGTTGATATTTTCCAGCCATCCCAATCATCTTCCGCCATACCATCTTCAACGGAGATAATCGGATATTTATCCACCAATTCAGTGAGATATCCGGCCATTTCTTCGGAGGAGAGCGAACGCCCCTCACCTTTCAGTTCATATTTGCCGTTTTCATAAAATTCGGTCGCAGCACAATCGAGAGCCAGATACACATCTTCGCCCGGTTTGTACCCAGCTTTCTCAATAGATTTCATAACAAAATCGAGAGCATCAGGAGCACTTTTCAGATCAGGGGCGAAGCCACCTTCATCGCCAACATTGGTATTGTATCCGGCGTCTGAAAGTTCTTTTCGAAGCGTATGAAACACCTCGGAGCCCATCCGCACGGCTTCAGAGAACGTATCCGCACCAACAGGCATAATCATAAATTCCTGAAAATCGATAGGGTTATCTGCATGTTCCCCACCATTGATGATATTCATCATTGGCACAGGCAATACATGAGCATTTGGTCCGCCAATATAGCGATATAGGGGCAAGCCAGAAGCCTCTGCCGCGGCTTTTGCCACAGCCATTGAAACTCCAAGTATAGCATTGGCACCCAATTTGGATTTATTGGCAGTGCCATCAAGATCAATCATTGCACGATCAACCAACAACTGGTCTTCTGCTTCCATATCAAAAATTTCTTCGATGATCGTATCATTCACCGCAGCAACGGCTTTCAATACACCCTTGCCCAAGTAACGGCTTCCCCCATCGCGAAGCTCCACGGCCTCATGCGCACCGGTAGATGCACCAGACGGTACGATCGCCCGCCCAAACGAACCATCTTCCAGCCGAACATCAACTTCGACGGTTGGATTACCCCGACTATCGAGGATTTCGCGAGCTTTGATATCAATAATGGCGGTCATGGGGAATCTTTCAGTTTTGGAAGTTGTTGCTCACTTTTACCCAAGCTTTGTGACAAGCGCAAAGGGTTGAACAAAATAAATCAAAAATAGAGGACATAATTTATTCATGTAAAAACCAGAATTTCGCCATGATTTGAACCATTCGCAGCCCGAATCCGATTCTAACAATAGCTCATGGTTAATAGAGCATTAATTGCACGGGGAGAGGAAAGCGTCATGCAGAGGATTAAATCAAGATACTTGGACAAAAAGGGACTTGCAGCGGTATTGTCACTAACAGCGGCGGCATTATTTTTGCCGGGAAGTGCCAGTGCGCAACCAATTCAATGCGGCAGCGCCATTGAACCCACTGAACTGGAAATCTGTAATAATGAAGATTTGACAGTACTTGATGAGCAAATGTCACGGCTAAACTCAGTGCGTAAAATATCGTTCACCAATCAACCCAAGTTCCAAAGCGCTTCTGAAGACACTCACCTATGGGTCGAAAAGCGCAATCTATGCGGATTGGATGCCAGTTGTATTGAGTTGCGTTATTACGAGCGCATCTATGAACTGAGCAAGCGCCGCACGCTTTGGGCATTATAGGTTTGTGCCGCTTAGAGGCGACAACGACTTAACAAGGTCGTCAATAGCCTTCATCTGCACCAAAAATGGTTCTAATTGGTCCAGCGCCAAGGCGCTTGGTCCATCGCATTTGGCATTGTCTGGTTCGGGGTGCGCTTCCAGGAACAGGCCGGCAATGCCAATAGCCAGTCCGGCGCGGCCAAGTTCGCCAACTTGATGGCGACGCCCGCCGGAGGCCTCAGAGTCTGGATTTCGCATCTGTAACGCATGGGTCACATCAAAAATCAAAGGCACATTGCCGCTATCAGCTTTCATAGTGTTAAAGCCCAACATGTCCACCACCAGATTATCATAACCAAAACATGCACCGCGCTCACACATGATCAGCTTGTCATTGCCGCATTCACGGAATTTTTCCACCACAAACTTCATTTGCTGCGGGCTCATATTTTGCGGTTTTTTGATATTGATAATGGCACCAGTCTTTGCCATCGCGTTTATCAGATCGGTCTGGCGAGCAAGAAATGCCGGTATCTGAATGATATCGCAAACTTCAGCCACGGGTGCCGCCTGCGCAATCTCATGCAGATCGGTGATAATCGGCACGTCAAATGTGGCCTTAACCTCAGCCAGAATTTTTAAACCTTCATCCATGCCCGGTCCCCGAAAAGAATGGATGGAAGAACGGTTGGCTTTGTCAAAAGATGCTTTGAAAATATAGGGGATACCGAGTTTGTCCGTCACCTTTTTATAATGCTCGGCAGCAGCCATTGCCAGGTCACGGGACTCGATAACATTTATGCCACCAAACAACACCATTGGAAGATGGTTCCCGATGTTAAAATTATTTAGTTGAATGATTTCCATGATATCTCTTACTTCTCAACAAAGGCGAGGACGGCGCCTTGCCCTTCGGCAGGCTGCACAACAATGCGCGGTCCAATTTTTCTGAATTCGACATTATTGCTCTTAAGAACATGAATTGTTTTTTCCAAAGAACTTACCAGAATATCAAATGCCACAAATTCCAATCCACGATCAAAACGTTCTCGTTCGATCCCGTAAAAACCACTCAGGCCATACCTGTTCATCACCGATAAGATGCCGTTTGGAGCCTGAAAATCAAGGCCAAAAGAGTGGGAGTTCGGATCACGTTGGCCGGTAACCCGTTGCAGATAATACTGAAAATCTGAGGGAACCGGTTCAAACATCGTAATGCGTGCAAGAGCCAGAGCACCATTTTCATGAGCTGTCTGGGCTTTAGCAAATTTAGGCGTCCCATCTGGCCGTTCAATTAAAAACAGGGTTGCATCAGGCGCACGTTCATCCAACACAAATGCGCCAATCACACTAAGGCCCGGACGCTTCACCTTCACCAGCTTCCCGGTATTATACCCAAGTTTAGCAAATTGTTTTCTCTCGGCACGTGCATCTTTGCCGAGGAAGACTGCCATCGAGAACCCGTTCTCACCCTTGCGAAAACGATAAGCTGCATCCCTGCGTAAAAAAGTATTTCCCTTGATTTCATTGGCCTCAACCGTTTCGCGGTGGCCTATAGCCAACGGTTCAAGGAACGTGCCATTTTCAAAGTTTACACAACAATTTTCAGTGCCAAAACTATGGCGGGCATCATCTGCCACCATAAACCCAAGTTCAGAATACCGCGCACGCGCAACATCCAGATCAGGAACGGGTAACACAATATGATCGATTTTTCTCGGGGTAAGTTTGCTCATGAATAGTTTTTGCCCGTTTTCCTTGAGCAACACAAGCATGTCATTTTGCCGTACTTAATTTTCTTGAATGATAGGTCAATGCCATCCCCAAACAATGACTAAGAGCCTCCTCAGGCAAGACTTCTTTCGAACTAAACAGCAGCGTCCGATTGGCCTTGAACATAAATTCATCGGGATAAAGTTCACGGAACTCTTCAACCAGCGTCGTCGTGCAAATAAAATAGGCCGCATAGTCTGTTGTATCATCGCCCGTTGCATCAATGCGAATGGTGCTGCCGGATTTCGGCCTCACGGTCACATAGCTGGGTTGCCCCCATTTGAGGACTTCCTGCACCTCGCCCACACCATCGGCTTTTTTCGCCGCTGCAAAGATCATTTCACGCAAAGACAACAGTTTGCCACGCACTGCTTCAGGATAAGCGTTGAAAATCTTCTCAATTGCCAGATCTTTAAAAGGCGTAGCCATGATTACACCAGCCTGCTTTGCTCCATCGCCGCCTCAATAAAGCTGGCAAACAACGGATGCGGATCAAACGGTCGCGATTTCAACTCTGGATGATACTGCACCCCGATAAACCAGGGATGCACATCACGGGGATATTCAATTGTTTCGGGCAAAATACCATCCGGCGACATGCCAGAAAAAACCAAACCGGTTTTTTCAAGAGCGTCTTTGTAATCGATATTCACCTCATAACGATGGCGATGGCGCTCGGAAATCTCAGTACGGCCATAGATGTCAGAAATCAATGTATCTGCTTTCAAGGAAGCTGGATAAGCACCAAGACGCATGGTTCCGCCCATATTGCCTTGTTCTGCACGTTTCTCCAGTTGATTACCCTTGAGCCATTCGGTCATCAAACCAACAACCGGTTCGCCTGTTTTTCCAAATTCCGTGGAGGAGGCATTTTCATTGCCACCGAGCGAGCGAGCCGCTTCGATCACCGCCATCTGCATACCGAAGCAAATGCCAAAATATGGAATTTTATGCTCCCTCGCATATGTAACTGCTTTAATTTTTCCTTCAGCACCGCGTTCGCCAAAGCCACCGGGAACCAATATCCCATCCACATCACCCAGAAGCTCGCCGGGATCGTCCTTATCGAAAACGTCTGACTCAATCCATTTCAGATTCACCCGTGTATTGTTGGCAATGCCCCCGTGTTGCAGCGCTTCAATCAGGGATTTGTAGGCATCTTTCAACACAGTGTATTTGCCAACAATGGCAATATTTACTTCACCTTCGGGGTTATGAATTTTTTCGGAAATCTCTTCCCACATCTTCATTTGCGGTTTTGGTGCAGGATCAATACCGAAGGCATTCAGCACTTCCTGATCAAGACCTTCTTTGTGATAGGTCATCGGCACATCATAGATGGATTTGGCGTCAAGCGCCTGTATCACAGCCGTTTCGCGCACATTACAGAACAAGGACAACTTCCGCCGTTCTTCTTTTGGGATTTCACGATCTGCGCGCACTAGCAAGATATCCGGTTGAATACCGATAGAGCGCAATTCCTTGACCGAGTGCTGGGTCGGCTTGGTTTTCAATTCGCCCGCCGTTGGTATCCAAGGCATCAACGTCAAATGTACATAAATGCAGCCACCACGCGGCAAATCATTACCCAACTGGCGTATGCTTTCAAAGAATGGCAGGGCCTCGATATCGCCAACCGTGCCGCCGATTTCCACCAGAACGAAATCATAGTCCTCATTGCCATCAAGAACGAATTCTTTGATCTGGTTGGTCACATGAGGAATAACCTGCACTGTCGCGCCCAGATAATCACCACGCCGTTCTTTGGCAATGATGTCCTGATAAATGCGCCCGGTAGTGATGTTATCCTGCTGATTCGCAGGTCGCCCGGTAAACCGCTCATAGTGACCAAGATCGAGATCGGTCTCGGCCCCATCGTCGGTTACAAAACATTCACCGTGCTGATAGGGCGACATTGTGCCCGGATCAACGTTGAGATAGGGGTCGAGTTTTCTCAGCCGCACCTTATAGCCACGCGCTTGGAGGAGTGCTCCAAGTGCAGCAGATGCAAGACCTTTTCCGAGGGATGAAACCACACCGCCTGTTATAAATACATATCGCGCCATGGGATTAAATCCTAACAGTAGACATTCGATTCGGATACAAAAAAACGCATTATCCCACAAAAAATACGCCTCTGTTTCCAGAGGCGTATTAATTCGGGGTAAGCCCGGAATTCTTAAGTTATGATCTTATTGGCTGGTCGGAACCTGAGGTTCATCACTCGTAGTCGGCGCACCTTGAGGACGAAGCTGATCCAAAATACCTGAACCACCGCCACTTTCTTCGGTTGCAGCCGGGATACGGTCCAACACACTGCCGGATTCAGAATCATATTTGGCCATAACACCAAGGGTAAGTGACGTTACAAAGAATGCAGCGGCCAAAAATCCGGTGGTGCGCGTTAGCGCGTTAGCAGCACCACGCGCTGACATAAAGCCACCGCCACCGCCGCCGCCTCCACCGCCCATGCCCAGTGCGCCACCTTCGGAACGCTGCAACAAGACGGTTGCGACCAACGCCACAACGACCATCAAATGGATTACAATGATTACGGTTTCCATTAATTTACCTGACCAATAATTTAGTAGAATTGAATAGGATGGCCCAAATATTGAAAAATGGGTCATCAGTAAAATGACTTTGCGCGGGTTTTACACTGAACTTGTCAGATTGAAAACCCCGCATTAAACGATAAATGGATGCTCTGATCGCTTTTTCAAGACAAACGCCCTCTGATTCACCCGTCCAACTCGCATAAAGCTGTACATATGCCCAAAAAATCATCCGCTTTCAGACTAGCTCCGCCCACCAAAGCTCCGTCCACATTAGGGATAGCCATCAATTCAGCCGCATTGGAAGGTTTAACCGAACCACCATAGAGCAAGCGCGTGGTTCGGCCTGATTTCCCAAAGTGATCAACCATGTGGTTTCGAATAAATTCATGGGCTTCAGCCACATCCTCAACCGAAGGGACCATTCCTGTGCCAATTGCCCAGACAGGCTCATAAGCGACAACTAACATATCCAGATTAGGAACATCCGGCACACTGTTGCCCAATTGGTCCTCCAACACTTCGAGTGTTTTGCCTGATTTGCGCTGTTCTTCGGTTTCTCCGATACAAAGGATAGTCATCAATCCATTGCGTAGCCCGGCTTCAGCCTTGGATTTAACCGTTTCGTTGTTCTCATTATGATCGGCGCGACGCTCAGAATGCCCTACAATTACGGCAGATCCACCACAATCAGCCACCATCATTGCAGAAATATCACCCGTATGAGCCCCCGCTTCATTCATATGACAATCCTGCGCGCCTATATCCACATGGGTGCCCACTACACTTACCGCAGCCGTATAAAGCAATGTTGATGGCACACAAATCAGCATATCGAGACGATGCCGCATCGCCAGATCATACCCCTCCCCCATAGACTGTAATTCTTTAAGGGAGTTACGAAAACCGTTCATTTTCCAGTTTCCGGCGATCAGTGGTTTAATTCCGGGGGTCATTTACCTGCCTCATAGTTCCGCTAAGCGATCAAATTGAATTGATCACTTGCTAGCAGAGTTGGCCGAAAATACCAATTGGATGATTTCTGCAGGCGCATCCGTTAAGCTCTATCAACAATTCTTATTGAGATTAGCGACTTTAATCGATATATCGCCCATAACAGTATTTTTAAAAGTCGGAATTCATAATGTTACAAATTCTTCGTAGTTCAGTTGGTGGCTGGGTCGCCAAAACATTCATCGGATTATTGGTACTCAGTTTTGCCGTTTGGGGCGTCTCTGGTGCCTTTGTGAACGGTGCCGCTGATTACGTCATTCAAGTGGGTGAGACCAAGGTGGGCCTACTTGATTATCGATTGACCTATGATCAACGATTAAACGCTATGTCACGCCAGCTAGGTACCCGTCTGTCACGTGAACAAGCGCGGGCTTTTCAAATCGAACAAACGGTTCTTTCTCAATTAACCTCTGGTGCCATTCTTGATGAGAGCGCCCGTAAAATGGGCCTTGGTCTTTCTGAAGACGAACTTGCAAAATTAATTGGCAATGATCCTGCTTTCCGCGATGCGGCTGGTACGTTTTCCCGCAGTCAACTCACCTTTGCCCTGCAACGCATCGGTATGCGTGAAGAAGATTATCTCCGCAATCGCAGCGCTGTATCAATCAGGAGCCAGATTGTTGAAGGAACCGCCAACGGAGTGGAAGTACCAGAAACTTTCATTAAAGCACTTGCAATGTATCAAAAACAAAAACGCCAGTTTGACTATGTCATTGTCGATAAGAGCGCGATTGGTGATACACCAGTTGCTACCGACAGCGATATCTCAGCCTTCTACGCTGACAACAAGAATGATTACGTTGCGCCCGAATATAGAAAACTCAATGTCCTAAAGCTTGAAGCATCCGATATTGCTGATGAAGATTCAGTCGATGATCAAGCTGTGAAAGATGAATATGAGGCAACCAAAGCTTCCTTCGTCGATGCTGAGAAGCGCAAGATCCAACAATTGGTACTGACTGACCCTGCCAAAGCCAAGAAAATCGTCGAACGCCTGAAAGGCGGAGAATTGTTTGAAACAATCCTCAGCGAAGAAGGAAAAAGCGAAAGCGACGTTGAATTAGGTGTGTTTGTAAAATCCGATTTACCGGATGTGGCAATTGCCGATGCAGCTTTTGCATTGGAATTGAACAAGTCCAGCGATGTGGTAACCGGAATTTTTGGCCCGGTGATATTACGGGTTACAGAAATTATTAAGGAAAAAACTACTCCTTTTGCCGAGGTAAAAGATAAAATACGCAAAGATATGGCCCTTAAGAAAGCATCTGATGAATTATTTGATATTCACGATCGCATCGAAGATGAACGCGCAGCAGGCGACAGCCTTGCAGATGCCGCCAAAACCCTTGGCCTGAAAATGCATTACGTGGAAATGATTGACCGCTCTGGTCGCCTCCCCGATGGCAGCGTATACACCGACCTGCCGGCATCAGCCAAAATGCTTGACGAGGCCTTTAAAATCGACGTTGGCGTTGAAGCTGACCCGATTTCTCTGAGCGTCAACGGATTCGCCTGGTTCGAAGTTGCCAAAGTGATTAACGAACGTCAAAAGCCGCTGGACGAAGTACGTGACGCGGTTTCCACCGCATGGGTTGTTAAGACCACCAGCGACAAGATCAAAGTTCTAGCAGATACTCTGAACGAGAGAGTTTCAGCCGGAGAGAAGATTGCTGACGTGGCTACTGACCTTCTGCCAACCAGTGTTAAAGTAGATGAGAGCGCCGAACTGTTGCGAACAGACGAAAGCGACGATTTGAGCCGCGACGCTGTTCAGGCAGGGTTTGGTGTGGCAACAGGCAAATCCGTTGCTACGGCCTCCGGTGCTGATAAGTATGTAGTACTGGTAGTAAAAAACATCATTGAAAGTGGATCATCAAGCGTTGATATTGGGATGATTAATCAAATTAATTCAACGGTTTCTGATGATATTTTAAACCAAATGGTGAATAAATTACAGCAAAACGAGGCTGTAAACATTAATCAGCAGGCAATTGAAACAGCCCTCAGCATAAACTAAAAATTGCCTAATATCCGGGTGGGAGTATTCAATGTCTGACTTGAAATCCACAATTGCCAAGGTGGCTGAGGGGAATTCTCTCAGCCGGATCGAAACCGAAACCGCCTTCGACTTATTGATGTCCGGCCAAGCAACGCCGTCGCAAATTGGCGGTCTACTGATGGCCATGCGCGTGCGCGGCGAGACCGAGGATGAGTTTGCAGGTGCAATTGATGCCATGCGCTTCAGGATGATCGGGGTCGATGCGCCAATTGATGCCATTGATATTGTCGGTACAGGCGGAGACGACAAAGGTTCCTATAATGTTTCCACTTGTACGGCGTTGGTTGTGGCCGGTTGCGGCGTCAAAGTTGCAAAGCACGGTAACCGCTCGCTTTCTTCACTGTCGGGCGCCGCTGAAGTATTGAAATGCCTCGGAGTTAATCTGGAACTCTCTCCCGGGCAAATTTCTGATTGCATCGAAGAAGCTAATATCGGGTTCATGTTTGCCCCGGCACACCATCCGGCCATGCGTCATGTGGGACCGACCCGCGTAGAGCTTGGCACCAGGACAATCTTCAACCTGCTCGGTCCCATGTGCAATCCGGCAGGAGCCAAACGTCAATTACTCGGCGTTTTCTCGCCGAAATGGCTAACCATTATCACCTCAGTGTTGCGCGAACTGGGATCTGAAAAACTATGGGTTGTCCACGGTCAGGGCTTTGACGAAATCACCATTACCGGAAGCACCTATGTCAGCGAATTAGCCGATGGAGAAATCAAAAACTTCGAAGTAAGCCCGAAAGATTTTGGCCTCTCTGTGCAATCAGAAGAAGATATCGTTGGCGGAGAACCGGAATACAATGCCAAAGCGCTCCGCCGGGTGCTGGAAGGTGAAGTCAGTGCCTACCATGACATGGTGCTAATGAATGCCGCAGCCTCTCTATTGGTAGCCGACAAGGTTTCCAACCTGCAGGATGGCGTGGCCATGGCGCGAGAATCAATTACTGGCGGCGGAGCCATCGCGAGCCTCGACAAACTGGTGAGCATCTCCAATCAGGGCGTTGCCTGATATGTCAGATATTCTCAAAAAAATAGAAGCCTATAAACGTGAAGAAATCGCGGCCGCAAAACTTGTGCTGTCTCAGGATGATTTAAATGCGAAACTAGGCGAGGTGGAGGCTCCTCGCGGTTTCCTGAAAGCCATCCAGACAAAAATCGCCAATGGCAAATACGGATTGATCGCTGAAATCAAAAAAGCCAGCCCTTCCAAAGGCCTCATTCGCGAAGATTTTCATCCAGCCAACCTTGCAAAAGCTTATGAATTAGGCGGCGCAGCATGTTTGTCGGTCCTAACCGACACCCCAAGTTTCCAAGGCGCGCCGGAGTTCTTGGTAGAAGCCCGTGCCAACACAAATCTTCCCTGCCTGCGCAAGGATTTCCTCTTTGAGCCTTATCAAGTCTATGAAGCACGAAGCTGGGGTGCTGATTGCATATTGATAATCATGGCGAGCGTCATCGATGATGAGGCCAAGGCGCTGGAAGACACCGCTTTTGAACTCGGTATGGACGTATTGGTAGAAGTGCACAGCGAGAATGAACTCGAACGCGCCCTCTCCCATCTAAAATCACCCATGCTCGGCATCAACAACCGCAATCTCAACACCTTCGAAACGGACCTCGCAACCAGTGAACGTCTGGCAAAGCTTGTTCCCAACGATAAGCTTTTGGTTGGCGAAAGCGGCATGTTTACCCCCGACGACCTTGCCCGCATGGCCCAAAGCGGCATTAGAGCCTTCCTGATCGGCGAAAGCCTGATGCGACAGGACGATGTAGCTAAAGCCACCGCTGACCTTCTGGCGACCCCCTTAGAGGCAGTTTCATGACCAAACTCAGCCATATCGACGCCAAAGGCGAAGCCCATATGGTGGATGTGGGCAACAAGGACGTAACCAACCGCGAAGCAGTCGTTACCGGCAATATTTCCATGTTGCCCGAAACACTTGCGATGATCCTTGAGGGCAATGCCAAGAAAGGCGATGTGCTCGGTACTGCCAGAATTGCCGGCATCATGGCTGCCAAGAAAACCTCGGACCTGATCCCGCTTTGCCACCCGCTGGCCCTTACAAAAGTAACGGTCGACATAGAGCCGGATGAAGCTCTCCCCGGCTTTCAAATCCGCGCCACAGCCAAAGTAAACGGCCAGACCGGCGTGGAAATGGAAGCCCTCACCGCCTGCAGTGTCACCTGTATGACAATCTATGATATGGCCAAAGCAGTTGATCGCGGCATGGTGATTTCAGATATCAAACTGATTGAAAAATCAGGCGGAAAATCTGGCACTTGGAAAGTCGACGGGTAATATGCCCCACCCCAATTTTCGCGATGATCTTGTGCCCGCCGATGAAGCCTTGGCGATGGTGCTTTCAAATGCCGTCCCAACCGCTACCGAAACCCTCGCTCTCAAAGACGCGTCTAACCGCATTCTTGCCAAAGATTTAATATCCAGGCGCACCCAACCTCCATTTGATGCTTCAGCCATGGATGGGTATGCAGCTCGTGCAACCGACCTCGCATCAACGCCGGTTACGTTAAAAGTCATTGGAGAATCCGCTGCTGGTCACCCATTCAATGGTTCGGTTTCGGCTGGTGAAACAGTTCGCACTTTCACCGGCGCGATTATTCCAGACGGTGCAGATACCATCATCATTCAGGAAAACACCACCACAGAACCCGGCAAAGTTACAGTCCTCACAGGAGCACCGGAAGGTAAATTCATCCGCCGCGCGGGGTTAGATTTTACCACTGGTGATAGATTGTTGAACAAAGGCGATGTACTGGATGCCCCGCGCCTCTCACTAGCTGCATCAATGAATTATCCGAACGTAAACGTCTATCGCAAACCGCTGGTTGCCCTGCTCACAACTGGCGATGAACTTGTGCTGCCGGGCAATGAACTAAAACCCGGCCAAATCATCGCCTCTAATGTTTTCGGCCTCATAGCACTGGTACATGAAAACGGCGGCGAAGTGCTTGATTTAGGCATTGTCACCGATACGATGGAGGCTCTCCAAACAGCCATTGATACGGCCCTTTCAAAAGGCGCTGATATCATCGTCACAACCGGCGGCGCTTCGGTGGGCGATCATGATCTTGTGAAGCCAGCAATGGAAAACGCGGGTTTCCAATTTGAATTTCATAAACTGGCCATGCGCCCGGGCAAACCGCTGCTCTTTGCTAAGCGTAAATCCGATGGCCATACCTGCCGCTTGGTCGGACTGGCAGGAAATCCCGTCTCAAGTCTTGTCGCCGGCCCGGTATTCCTGCGCCCCCTCATCCGCTCGCTCGCGGGCTTCCCCCTCGATACAATTGAACCCATATCCGCAATGCTTGGAACCGAACTCCCGGAAAATGATGAGCGCATGGAATTCATGCGTGCGACGGCCAAAGTAAATGATGATGGCACCATCATCGCCACCCCGTTTTCCAAACAAGACAGCTCAATGCTGGCCAACCTGGCCGCCGCCAATTGCCTGCTCATTCGCCCTATTCGAGCGAAGTCAGCAAAGCCCGGCGATTCCTGCCAAATCGTACCATTGCGCGCCTTCTAGAATTTTAACCGGATATTCAGACTTGCGGAACATTAATAGAACATGTAAAGATGTTCGTGATTTGTTTCGCTTGATTCTCAGGTTTGATGCCTGTTTGTTCTTGCGCAGAAACTGAAAAGAGACAGCAATGCTGACCAGAAAACAACAAAACCTTCTGATCTTCATCCATGAAAGATTACAGGAAGAAGGTATTCCGCCTTCCTTTGACGAGATGAAAGACGCACTGGAACTAAAATCCAAATCAGGCATTCACCGGTTGATCACAGCGCTGGAAGAGCGCGGTTTTATCCGCCGCCTGCCAAACCGCGCCCGTGCACTGGAAGTGCTGAAATTGCCCGATGCCTATCTAGCTGGGAGAACGGCGGGAGTAACTTCTGCTGTACCAAATACATCTGCGACTGCAGATAACAGTAATGTCCATCAGTTTCCCGGCATACAACAAAAATCGCCACAACCTTCGAGCCCATCAATTTCAAACCATGCCACTTCTAGCAATGTTTCTGTGGCCAACGATGATGAGGCCTTCGGCTTTTCTATTCCGGTCATGGGCCGCATTGCTGCTGGTGTACCAATCGCGGCAATTCAGGATAACACTCATAATATCACCGTCCCACCTGACATGATCGGAAGTGGTGACTATTTTGCACTGGAAGTTCAGGGCGAATCAATGATTGAAGCTGGTATCTTCGATGGTGACATAGTCGTGATCAGAGAAGCACCTTCTGCAATTGCTGGAGATATTGTTGTTGCGCTGATCGATGATGAAGAAGCCACGTTGAAAACCTTTCGCCGTGAAGGAAGTTCAATCGCTTTGGAGGCCGCAAACCCGGCATACGAAACCCGCATCCTTAGCCCCGAACGGGTAAAGGTACAGGGCAAGCTTGTTGGCTTGATACGCCGCTATCACTAATTACTATTCGGGCGGGTTCAGAGTTTTTCCGGCACCCACCTGTTCCATGGTCTGGACATATCAGGTAGCGCCCGTTTAATCCGATATTGCTTTGAATTGGCATCACCATCTGTGAAATGGATTGTGTGGGTTCCAAATTGTTCAAAGTCGTGGCGCTTTAAGATCAGACCGGGTGTCCTTGACCGACAATTAACCCACCAAAGACGCGGCGCGATCAAGATATCAGCATTCTCGCAGGCTGGTTTCAACATAGCTGGCTTATAGACCACATAAAGCTTCGCCCCGTTCTTCAATAGTTTGATACATTGATCCTTGTTGCATTCAGGGTTTTTCGAGGCCTTTTTGCTATCCACAAATACCGGCCACGCCTTCTTCCATATATCGGTAATGAATTTATTACGTCTGGGATAAAGCAGTTCGAGACTGCCCTCACCATTCATGACAGCAATGGCCCTGCCAGTTTCAGCAACAATAATATCAGGAGGCCGCGGTGAACCTGAAAGAAATGGGATCGCCATAAGCGATACCAGCCCGAACAATCTCAATTGAGTTTTCAATAAGGTCAACATCAGCAGAGAGGCAATTCCCAAAGCCAGAAAACCTGTAGGCAACATACCGGTTACACCTGGCACTCCAAAACTGTTAATCCAGTCAGATACATCAACCACCCAGTAAATCGCGGTGGCAAGCGGTGTAAGCACCAATCCTTCCAGCCCGTATGGCATTAGCAAAATGGAAAACAATGCCAGCGGCATGACAGCCAGAGAAACAATTGGTAAAGCACCAAGGTTGGCAAACAGCCCCATCGGTGCCACCTGATGAAAATGATAAGCAGCAAACAAAGCCGTTGCACCTCCAGCTATCAGGCTTGAGAAACCTAAGCCTGCAACATAGCTCCCAAGTGACCCAACCAAAGATATGGTTCTAGAGTTGGCGGTATAGTTTTTTGGCCGCCGTTCGCGCCACTTTCGCAGAGCCTCATAAGACGCCACTAACGCCGATACCGCAGCAAACGACATCTGAAACCCCGGTGAAAGTAAACTGTCCGGTGCCAATGCCAAAATTAATAGAGCAGCAATCGCCACACTTCGCATCGTGATTGCGCGCCGGTCCATCAGCGTTGATAGCAACATGACGCTGATCATGATCCATGCCCGTTGGGTGGCAATACTAGCTCCCGATATCGTCAAATAGGACGATGCCGCAACAAATCCCGCAAACGCCGCCCATTTATGCGCAGGATAGCGCAGTACCAGAAATGGAATTAACGCCAAAACTGCCCGCACCAGCCAAACAATCGTCAGCGTCACCAGCGCCATATGCAATCCGGATATTGCTAAAATATGTGCCAGACCAGATTTACGTAAACTATCCTGTGTTTTCTTATCCAGCCCCGAACGATTGCCCGTAATCAGCGCGACGGCAATATCTCCCGCTTCACCCGGCATAGCCCGGTGCAGCCGTTTTTCAATACTGCTGCGTACCTGGTTAATCTCAAGTGAAATCTCGTCACTAAAGGTCAGGTTGACGGAAATATCCATAAGTTTGGGTTTCCCCATGAAAAAACCCGTTCCGCCAATTTCTTTAAACCAAGCATAAAAAGAAAAATCATATCCCCCCGGATAGGCCGGGCCGGAAAATGGATAAATTCTGGCAAGGCCCGATATCACCTGACCGGGCAAAACGGGTCCATGTTTTGACGCTGCTGACAGACGGATTTTCCGTGGCAGGTTTATAGTTTCGATCTCTTCTGCCTCAATAGGACGGATCAAATAGCGTGGCGCCCCACGGCTGTTTTTTGAAACAGATAAAACCAAACCTGATATCTTGGTGGTGATTTGGCGTTCGATAATTGGTGCCGATACAGATAAAACGCGAATTTTACTCATAGCCATGCCGCAAAACATCATAGCTAAGGCCATCAGAATAAAGAAACTTCTACCATGCAATTTTTGCCGCCACACCAGCACCAAAAAGAATGCCGCACTCATGACCAGAGCCAATAACATCGGCTCAGTAAATGCTTTGAAATAGATAAAAACCCCTGTCCCAAAAAACACCGGGAGCCAATTGAATAGTGTTCGTTGATCCCCCTCCTTCAGCATCATATTATGCAGAGTTGCCGCACCATTGAGATAATACTGGGAAACTCTATAATTGAGGGTCACGAACCATTTTGGATGTTGTCCGAACAATGCACCAAAAGTCTTTTTAATGGGTAAGGGTTCTGGAAATACAGGGCGCAGACGATCATCCGGCAAGGTGTCTTGCCGGGTAACTCCCTCGCTCTTACCTGTCCCTGCGTTCTCGGTTTCCTCGCCCAACTGCGTGACCCCTTGCCTCCTGAGAGGGGTATGGTACATCAACATTCTAGATTAAACCAATTCCCTTTGATTACCCCGATCAGAGGCCCAAACAGGTCATCCAATAATGAACGATAAAGTCGTCACCCGATTTGCCCCCTCCCCAACCGGTTATCTGCATATTGGCGGAGCAAGAACCGCCCTTTTCAATTGGCTCTACGCAAAGGCCAATGGGGGAAAAATGTTGTTACGCATTGAGGATACTGACCGCGCCCGCTCAACTGACGATGCAGTGGAAGCGATCAAGGACGGACTTACTTGGCTTGGATTGGATTGGGAAGGCGAACCAATATCACAATTTTCAGGCGCCGAACGTCATAAAGAAGTTGCGGAACAAATGGTTGCAGATGGCAAAGCATATTATTGCTACACCTCTCAGGAAGAACTAACTGAAATGCGCGAGAAGGCTCGTGCAGAAAAACGTGCTCCTCGTTATGATGGAAGGTGGCGCGACCGCGATCCGGCCGAAGCGCCTGAAGGTGTAAACGGCGTCATTCGCTTGAAAGCCCCTCTCGAAGGTGAAACAATCGTCCACGACAAGGTTCAGGGGGAAGTACGATTCCCTAACAAAGATCTGGACGATCTGGTATTATTGCGCTCCGATGGCACGCCGACTTACATGTTGGCTGTTGTAGTCGATGATCATGATATGGGCATCACCCACATCATTCGTGGCGATGATCATTTAACCAATGCAGCCAGACAAACATTGATCTTCAACGCGCTTGGCTGGAAAGTCCCAATTATGGCCCATGTGCCGCTAATCCACGGTCCAGATGGCGCGAAACTGTCTAAGCGTCATGGAGCCGTCGGCGCGGAAGCGTATCGCGCCATGGGCTATTTGCCAGAAGCCATGCGCAACTACCTAGTACGTCTTGGCTGGTCCCATGGGGACGACGAAATCATCCCCACTGACGAGCTAATAAAGCTATTCGATTTTGATGGCATGGGAAAAGCAGCTGCACGGTTCGATTTCAAGAAGTTGGAAAACCTCAATGGCCATTATATCCGCGCGGCTGATGATAAATATTTGCTGTCTCAACTGGAAACGGTTGCACACGAAATCCCGAGCGGCGCTGATATTGCCGCCGGTTTAAGTGAACCACAGCGTACCCAAATCCTGAACGCCATGCCGTTATTGAAAGAACGCGCGAAAACCTTGATCGAACTTGCCGAGGGTACAAAATTTATTTCTGCCACACGGCCCCTGAACATCAACGAGAAAGCTTCAAACATTCTCGAAGGCGGCGGCGCTGACATCATCAGTAAATTGTTGCCGACACTAAGCACTCTTGATGACTGGAACGAAGAAACAATCGAATCTGTCATCCGGGAATATTCAGAACAGGCAGATCTGAAACTTGGAAAAGTGGCTCAACCCTTGCGTGCTGCACTTACGGGCAGCAATGTCTCACCTGGCGTATTCGACGTGATGGTTATCCTCGGAAAAGAGGAATGCATAGGCCGTTTGAGCGATCAGGCGTCGTAATTTACAGTTTTATATTGGAAAAAAATTCCAAACACCGAGCCGGCCACCGCGCTTAAACTATTGTCCGACTTGTCTCTGATGCCCAAATCGGTTAGCAAGGGCACATATATTTTGCATTGCACCATTATTTGTATTTGTAAGGAACACTTTGAAAATGGGAACCATTTTCTCATTGAGTACGGTGTTCCAAAGTTCGTTGATGAAATTGGAAGGAACATATCATGGCAGACGATAAAGCAACATTGACCATTGGCACCGAGAATTGGGAATTCCCTATTCGCCAAGGTGAGCTTGGACCCGATGTCATCGATATCAGTACACTCTACGCCAAAACCGGGCGCTTCACCCTCGATCCCGGATTCACTTCTACGGCCTCTTGCGACAGTGACATCACCTATATCGATGGCGACAAAGGTACGTTGCTTCACCGGGGTTATCCTATCGACCAACTGGCCGAAAACGGTGATTTTCTGGAGACTTGTTATTTACTGCTCTATGGTGAACTACCAACAGCAGCCCAGAAAAAAGATTTTGATTCGCGCGTAACAAACCACACTATGCTGCACGAGCAAATGCACCGTCTATATGCCGGTTTCCGCCGCGATGCTCACCCAATGGCAATTATGTGCGGCGTAGTTGGCGCGCTATCAGCATTCTATCATGATTCGACGGATATATCCGACCCCCATCAACGCATGGTTGCATCCTTTCGCATGATTGCAAAAATGCCAACCATTGCGGCCATGGCCTATAAATATCACGTTGGGCAACCATTTGTTTATCCTCGCAATGATCTCGATTATTCAACCAATTTCCTGAGCATGTGTTTCTCTGTTCCTTGCGAAGAATTTAAAGCAAACCCAATTCTCTCCAGAGCGATGGACCGCATTTTCATTCTGCATGCAGACCATGAGCAAAACGCATCCACTTCCACTGTGCGTCTAGCTGGTTCATCTGGCGCAAACCCTTTTGCATGTATTGCAGCCGGCATTGCCTGCCTATGGGGCCCAGCACATGGCGGTGCTAATGAAGCAGCCTTAAAAATGCTCGCAGAAATTGGAACTGTTGATCGTATTCCCGAATTTGTGGCTCGTGCAAAAGACAAAAATGATCCTTTCCGTCTGATGGGCTTTGGCCACCGTGTATATAAGAACTACGATCCACGCGCCGTAATCATGCAAAAAACATCCCATGAAGTGCTGAAGGAACTTGGCATCAAGGACGATCCATTGCTGGAAGTTGCAATGGAACTGGAGCAAATTGCTTTAACCGATGAGTATTTCATCGAAAAGAAACTCTATCCGAATATTGATTTTTATTCCGGCATCACCCTAAAAGCGCTCGGCTTCCCAACTTCTATGTTCACAGTGCTATTTGCGGTGGCGAGAACCGTTGGCTGGATTGCCCAGTGGAAAGAGATGATCGAAGATCCAAATCAGCGTATTGGCCGTCCGCGCCAGCTCTATACTGGCCCGGCATCTCGCGAATATGTGCCGATGTCCAAGCGTTAAACTGCGTTAGGATTTCGTAATTTCAAGAATTTTCCGGGCCGCAATCAGGCCCGGACGCTCGGATTGCTGCATGTTTTTCGCAACAATTTCAAAACCTTCAAGCTGTGCATTACGAGCTGGACCTTTTACCAGTAATTGTTCGATCTGTCGTGAAATTAAATTTGAATTCGCAAACTCATTAAATTGTTCCGGCACAACTGCCCCATCCGCAATCAAATTCGGGAGGGATGCTGTCCAGGCATACATAAATTTGCGCGCAATCATCATGACTGGATCAAGCTTGTATATTGAAATCATAGGCACTTTGAAGAGCGCAAGTTCGAGCGTTACAGTACCCGATGCAGCAATCGCAGCATCGGCCTTTGAAAAGGCTGCGACCCTGGCGTCATCGCCGGTTACAATTTCAGGCTTTACTGGCCACTCAGCAACGCTCGCCCTGATTTCTTCCGCAAGATGATCTACCGCAGGAAGCACTGCTTCGAACACATTACCGCGTTCTTTCAACTTGGAAAGTGTATCCCTGATCACCGGCAGCAAACGAGAAATTTCCGACTTTCTGGACCCCGGCAAAACAAGTAAGTTTGCGGGAGATTTGGGAATGACGTTCTTCCGTTTAGCATTTTTAGCGATTAATCGCATCAATGGGTGCCCAATATAGGTCGTATTGGGCCCATCGAGTTTTTTCATCACCTCAGGTTCAAACGGCAAAATGGCTAACACATGGTCAATGAACACTCGCATTTTTGGTGCTCGGCCGGGTCGCCAACCCCAAACAGACGGGCAAATATATTTAACAATAGGAATGTCCGCTTTTCTCTTACGAACGCGCTTCGCTACTGCATAACCAAAATCCGGGCTATCAATTAGCAGTATGACATCCGGGCGTTTATCCATAATGTCTTCAACCGTTTGTCTCACGCGTTTGATAATGGTTGGCAGTTTCCCAATAACTCCCGATATCCCAATTACCGACAAATCTGTTACATCAAACAGACTATCCAGACCACGTTTCTGGAGCTTATCACCGCCCAGACCAAGCGGTTCAACCGGCACACCCATGTCATCAAATGCATCGAGCAAATCAACTGCAAGGTCTTCCCCGGACTGCTCCCCCATCACAAAATAAACTTTAAGAGGTAGAGTTTTTTTTGGAAATTTAGCCATCGTCGGCCACCATTCCAAAAATAAATATCTTCTCAGACCTTGCTCGTGCCAGAGTTTTTTCTCGGTCTAGTATCAAGGTACAGCCAGCTTCCAATGCAATCCCCAAAAGTCCAGCGCGCTTCACATTATCGATAGTATCAGGGCCGATTGAAGGTAAATCTGCTCGCATATCCTGCCCTGGCTTCATGGTCTTGACCAAAACGCCATGCTTTCCCTGTATTGGCATTTGTCCGGTACGACGTAGTTCCTCAACACGGGCAATCATTGCATCGGTTCCTTCTGCACCCTCAAGTGCAACTACTCTGCCAGCCTCTACTATCACTGCCTGCCCAGCGTCAAGGCTGCCAAGTTTCTTGCATGCATCATATCCCAATCGGATATTTCGCAGCATTGTTTTTCCCGGCACTCTGCCAACAACATTGCCTTTTTCACACAGCAATTGAGGAGCAATTTCATGCGCTCCGACCATAGAAATGTTCTTAGATTCAAAAATATCAATCACTCCCGACAGTAAAGTATTGTCGCCGGAAGCCATCAGAGAAAGAATTTTTGGAAGTAACTTTACGGTCAACCAGTCTAATTTCAGATTAGAGAAATCCGGACGGATTTTAATGCCACCAGCAAAGACCACATGATTGATATCCCGCTCATGCAATATATCAAACAATTTTCCAATCTGACCAAAGCCAAGGTATTGGTGTGGGAATTGTTCTACTTCACTAGAAGCAACACCGCGTATTCCCACAAGAAACGGGTCAATACCTGCGTCAACCGAACCTTTCGCCAATTCAATTGGCAAACTCCCGGAGCCCGCAATAATTGCTATGTTCTTTATGGAGTTTGATGTCCCCATGAAAGGCTCTAGGTTTTGGGCATGCAAAGTGGGCGGTCCGCACTTTGTCTGATAAAATCGGATATTTGTTTAACAATCGGATCGTCATTAACATCTTGTTCAAGCAAATCAATTGATTTCAATACCGATACATCTGACGAAAATAGCGTTTTAAAGGCGCTTCTGGCATTGTGAATGCTTTGGCGATCAACACCGGCGCGTTTCATGCCAATCAAATTCAATCCTCCAAGATATGCCCGGTTCCCAAGAGCAATACCATAAGGAATTACATCACTCTCAATTGCCGCCATGCCGCCAAGAAATGCATTATTGCCAATTCGGCAAAACTGATGAACTCCTGCACCACCACCAAGAATAACATTGGAACCAATTTTACAATGCCCGGCCAGCAATGCCCCGTTAGAAAAAATCACGCTATCACCGATAACACAGTCATGAGCCACATGTGAATTTGCCAGAAAAACACATTTATTGCCGATTACTGTCGTATTTTCATCACCCGCAGTTCCTGGATTCATCGTAACCCCCTCACGGATTACACAATCATTCCCGATTAAGAGAGAGGATTCTTCACCGCCATACTTCAAATCCTGAGGCTCGTGGCCAACAGAGGCAAATGGAAATATACGAGCATTGGAACCAATTTTGGTATGCCCGGCCAACACAACATGTGTGTGTAAAAACGAGCCATCGCCAATCGATACATTTGGCCCGATATGGCAAAACGCTCCAATCGAAACATTTTCGCCAATAACGGCGCCATCTTCAACAATAGCGGAGGAATGGATATTCGAACTCATCAGGATTCAGTTTCCGGTGTTACCATCATTGCAGTAATCACAGCTTCAGCCACTTTACTGCCATCTACATAAGCCGTGCATTGATACTTGAAGATATCCCGACGTTGCTTAATTTTCAGCACATGAAGGTTCAACACATCGCCTGGAATAACCATCTTGCGAAATTTTGCCCCGTCAATACTCATAAAATATACCAATTTCCCTTCGCCATCTACAGCAGCTCTAGCGCAAATCGCACCGGCAGTCTGTGCCATTGCCTCAACAACGAGAACACCTGGCATAATAGGCGAGTTCGGGAAATGCCCATTGAAGAACTCTTCATTAATGGTAACATTTTTAATGCCGATGGCGCTTACATCTCCATCAACCTCAATGACTTTATCGAGCAATAGAAATGGATATCTATGCGGTAACAACCGAAACAGTTCCATAACACCAATTTGCGCTAATTGTTTATCTTCACTCATCTGATCAATCCGCTTTTTTGTCGTTATTCTTTGCCGCAAGTCGTTTCTTCGCAGCTTCCCTCATCCACATTTTAGCAGATACTGCCGGGTATCCCATCACTTTTTCTCCCGCCGGAATATTATTGAACACGCCTGATCCTCCACCGATCTGTGCTCCCGTTCCAATAGTCAAATGTCCTACAATACCTGCTTGTGCTGCCACCACCACATAGTCTTCCAGCGTCACGCTCCCGGCCATGCCACACATGCCAATCAAAAGGCAATTGCGCCCGATAACACAATTGTGGGCGATGTGGACAAGGTTATCCATCTTGGTACCCTCACCAATAATTGTATCAGCGTTAGCACCCCGATCAATCGCACAATTGGCACCAATTTCCACATTATCCTGAATGATGACACGACCAATTTGCGGAATTTTCTTGTGACCACCTGGCCCCATGGCAAATCCGAACCCATCTTGCCCGATCTGGGTTCCATTATGGATAATCACGTTGTCCCCCAACAACGCACATAACACAGACGCATTGGCACCAATTGTACTATTCCTGCCAATTTTGACTTCTCTGCCAATTACGGCCCCGGCCAGAATATGACAGCCTTGCCCAATTGAAGCACCGGCCCCAATGACCGCATTGGCCTCTACTATGATATTGTCTTCTAAGTGGGCCGTGTCGTCCACGTAAGCCTGTGATGAAATTCCGGTTTCCCCTGTTACCGGCAGTGGTCGCATGGCTGTTGGATACATCAAAGCCAGAACCAGCCCGTATGCTTCATAGGGTTTGGGATGAATTAACGCAATGACAGATGCCGGGACCCTATCAAGGTATTTCTCACTACAAATGACAGCACTGGCATTTGTTTCCGTTAACGCATCAGCATATTTTGGATTATCCAGAAACGTAATGCTTCCCAGACCTGCTGTAGCAATGGGAGCAGCGGAATTAATCAGACTGTCGGCAACTGATGTATCAACATCACTGGCACGCACAAGAACGGCACCCGTTTGATTGCAGATATCCGAAACACTTATCTCTACAGGATGAAAAAACGATGCGCCTGTCATCTAATACGCCCAACTGGTCCACGCTATAATTGTTAGGTCAATAGAATATCAACCAACCAAAATTCACTAGAACTTGGTGCTAATACCGAAGCTAAATTCACGCGTTTTGTCCCAATCCTTCTTAAGCACAGGGAACGCATAGTCAAACCGCAGCGGTCCAAATGGTGAAGACCAGATAATGCTTGCGCCGACAGATGCACGAATGGAACTATCATCCAACTGTTCAAGCTGTGCAGCAGTAAGTGCAGTACCATTGCTTGCAACTAAAGCTCTACTTGCATCATCAAGCCCAAACACTGATCCGGCATCAGCAAAGAATGCTGCGCGGAAACCAGCGGATTCAGGAATGAATGGTAGAGGAAACTGAAGTTCAGCGGTGGCATTATAATAATTTTGCCCCCCAAGCGCATCACCGGTAAGTGGATCTCTTGGACCGAGCCCTGAACCCTTGAAGCCCCGTATGGATTTGGAATTGTTATAGAAATTATCTTGAACTCGATAACTACTGCCAAAATCTGCAATATTTCCTGCCCGAAGACGTCCAAAGGCAACAACATCCAGATCATCTGACAACTCTTTATAGCCAGCTAGAGTCACTTCGCTACGCACATACTCCGCATCACCACCTACCCCGTAAATAGTCTGGGTTAGATTGGCATACAATCCATTGCGAGGCTCTTTTTGGTTATCAAAGTTGTTAAAAGTCAAAGAGTAACCAAAGCCGGAGGATAACCATTCACCCTGCCCCGCAGCCAAGGCGTTGGACAGCTCTGCATCAGTATTACCCTGAATTCCATCAGGAGTAGCGCCGGTTGCATCAATCGTAGATGAGGCAGCATTCACCTCGCTGTTTACCACTTTGTAGAAACCTTGCAGATTAACCTCATCCGTCAAAGGCACTCCAAGCGTAAACTTGCCTGATGTGGTTGTTGAATCATATTCCCGTCGGTCATTTCGGTCAGAAGTCGTTACTTCAACATTGATCCCGGCAGACATTCGATAACCAAGGAAGAATGGTTCAACGAATGAAAAACCGTAATTCTGATCATCAGCACCGGCACCAAATTTCAAACGGATATACTGGCCACGACCCAAAAAGTTTTTCTCGGAGAACGAAATCTCGGCAATTGCACCATCTGCTGAACTATAGCCACCACCGATAGAGAATTCACCAGTGGATTTCTCGGACAACCGCACCACAACAACAACGCGGTCAGGACTTGAACCCGGGCGCGTATTAATAGCAACGCGTTCAAAATACCCCAATGCCTCCAAACGACGTTTGGTTTTTTGAATCAGCACCTGATTAAAGGCATCACCTTCCGATACATCGAATTCGCGACGTATCACGTAATCACGAGTTCTATCGTTGCCGATAATTACAATATCTTCGATATAAACCCGCGCACCTTCATCAATCAGATAGGTAACGTCAATTGTATTGGTTTCAAAATTGCGATTGCCGCGAGGCACAACTTCGACAAACGCATATCCATCGGACGCAATTCTCTGGGTCAACGCAATGATGGTGTTTTCGACCTTCTTAGCGCTGTAATATTTACCACCAATTGTATCTAGCAGATCGTACAAATTTTCAGCATTTACGCCAGGTATGGTGCTTTCAATGGCGATCTCACCGAAATTATAGCGAACGCCCTCATCTACCGATATGGTGATGATATATTCATTGAGGCTATTATCTAGCTCAGCTGAGGCCGAAATAATCTGAAAATCAGCAAAGCCCCTGTTGAAATAGTAGCGACGTAGCAATTCCTGATCAGCCGCCAATTTATTGGGGTCATAAACATCGCTGGAGCCAAAAAAGCTCAAAAGGTGTGTTTCTTTGGTTTTAAGCACATCTTTAAGCCGACGATCGGAAACCGAATTATTGCCAACAAAATTGATGGTACTGATCTTGGTTTTCCCACCTTCATTTATGCGGAAGATAACATTTACACGTTCGTTTTCCAGCGGCACAACTTCAAATTCAACCGACGCATCGTCACGACCAACACGAGCATAAGCTTGTGAAATACGCTCCACATCAGATGCAACCGTTTGGGCGCTGAAGATCGACCGGGCTTTGGAACGAACCGTTCCGGTTAACGCCACATTCTTCAGGCGTTTATTTCCCTCAAAAAAGATTTTGTTAATCGTGGCATTTTCATCCACGTCAACAATCAGTGTACTACCGGAACGGTAGATACTGACGTCGCTAAACAATCCTGTTGCAAACAGAGATTTAACGGAACTATCGATATCGGCATTGCTGAAACTTTCACCCGGACGAATTGTTAGATAGGAAATCACCGTATCAGAATCCATACGTGTCGTTCCACGCACATCAATACGCTGAACCACAGCAGCCTGCACCTGATCAGCGCCAGAAACCGCAGCCACAAAAGACACGCCCAGCGGAGCAAAAACTAACGCAAACGCCACACACAAAATTCTAAAAAATCGCAACAAAGGCTGCATACCTTTAAAACCCCTAAATACAAATATCTCAACAACCCATCTGAACAACCTTGTGGGTCTCGAAGCTCTGTGAATTCCAAAATACAGACAGAATCCACATGCGCATTAACTAATCTTTTACAGTGTTTCTAAACATGTGCAACCACATCCCACCTTCAAACTATGCAATTCCCAGATATGTGGCAAAAAGGTCGATCCATTCTCTGCCTATGGTTAATGTTCAGTCAGCAAAAATTTAAGAATCAACCAAAAATCCATTGAAATCGAATGTCTATTTGCCTCGGAAATAAGATGAAATTACGTCATTAAAGCAGTAATTGCGTAACATCATTCCAAGTAGCAAATACCATAAGCATCAAAACTGCGGCTAATCCGATACGAAAACCGATCTCTTGAGCATACTGGCTCAATGGTTTCCCCATGATGGCCTCATAGGCATAAAACACCAAATGCCCACCATCAAGCAGAGGTACGGGAAACAAGTTCAGTAAACCAATGCTAATGGACAATATAGCAGCTAGGCTGATCAGCGCAGGTAAACCAAGCGTTGCCACATCCCCCGATACTTTGGCGATTCGGATAGGCCCGCCCAACTGATCTGCAGATTGCTTTCCAACGATAATATCGCCCAGATAACCCAGTGTTCTGGTCGCTATATACCAGGTCTCATTGACCGCCTCGACGCTAGCATCCACAAAACCATATTCCTGAAGGCGTAAATTGCCGGCCTCGTTATTACTGACAACACCAATCATTCCAATTTTTTGCGTATTTCCAAACCTATCGGTTTGTTCACGAGATTTAGGTGTTGCGAGAAGAGTAATCTCTTGCCCGTTGCGCCTCACAACGAAAGTCAGTTCAATATCCGGACTTGGACCAACCATACGTTGAATATCGTTGAAACTGGCTATGGATTCTCCATTGATTGAAAGTATGAGATCATCAGGCAGGAATCCGGCTAGTTCGGCAGCGCTGTCCTTTTGCACCTCTACGACAATTGGGTCTGTAATATAGCGCCCCTCAAAATAGAAACTGCCAGTAAATATTACGATTGCCAATATGAAGTTAGCGATGGGACCGGCGGCAACTACGGCTGCCCTTTGGCCCACGCGTTTATATTCAAAACTTCCTGCTTTCGCCGCATCAGACATTTTTGCAAGCTTGTCGAAATCAGGCGCAGAGGCAGCATTTGCATCACCCTTGAATTTCACATAACCGCCCAGCGGTATCATGCAAAGCTTCCAACGAGTTCCATGCTTATCATTATAACCAAACAGCTCTTTACCAAAACCAACCGAAAACGCTTCAATGTCCACTTTGTTCCAGCGAGCCACAGCATAGTGACCCAACTCGTGAAAAAACACGACGATGGTCAGAACAAATAGAAACGGCAGAATGTAGCCAAATAATTGTGGGATAAAATCCATAGTTTAACATAGTTCCTGTAAGTTTTGGTAGATTAGGTCAATCACTCGAAAGTGGCGACAAAATGATGTCCATCAATGGTTTGGAAATATTGTCATCGGCAGTTGAAGTCAATACCGAAGCAACAATCCAGACACCAATCACTGCAAAAATTAAACCATCAATCCGGTCTAGAACGCCGCCATGACCCGGAATGATATGACCTGAATCTTTTTTGTTAAATTGTCTTTTCAGGGCAGACTCCACCAAATCACCAACTTGCGAAATGATTGCAACACATAATGCAAAGAATATGAATGCGCCACCTAGCTTATATCCCAGAGCCCACGCAGCCAAAGATGCAATCCCGATCGCCCCAATTGTACCGCCTAAAAACCCGGACCATGTTTTATTGGGAGATATCCTAGGAGCAAGTCTGGGACCACCAACGGGTTTACCTACCAGATAGCCAAAGGAATCAGCACTCCAAACACAAAGGAATAGAATTATCATGATATGCAGGCCAGACACATCATTGCCGCGCAAGATTGCCAATGCAAACAATGGCAGTATCGCATAAAGAAGTCCCGGCGCCATCCATGGTCGTTTACCCTTGGATATTTCATAGAGCGCCAGAGCAATCACTCCGATTGCAACCATCCCAAACGCGTAATCATTATCGCCGGTAAACCAGGCTACAATGCTAAGCCCCAAAAAACCAAAGGCGAGCCATCGCGCAACAACACCTGATGAGGCGCTAACAATCTGGCTATATTCCAATAGAATGAAAAAACTCAATACGGCCGCAAACAGCTTAAAGCTCAGCCCGCCAATCCATGTCACCCCAATTACAAAACCTGCCAGAATGACACCGGAAATCACCCGAAGCAAAAATTCCGGTTTTGGTTTTTTCGCCCCGATTTCATCCATCAGGCGGTTTCCTTGACGAGACCACCAAATTTTCGGGTTCGCCGATAATATTCCTCAATTGCGAGACTGAACTGTGTTTCGTCAAAATCTGGCCACAAGCATTCCACGAAAACAAATTCTGCATAAGCAGACTGCCACAGCAAGAAATTTGAAAGGCGTTTTTCCCCGCTGGTCCTGATAATCAAGTCAGGGTCAGGAATACCTACTGTTTCAAGGTGGTTAGAAATCAGTTTGCTATCAATATCCTCTAACAACAAATCACCTTTGGCAACTTTGGCAGCAATTGTCTTGGCGGCTTCTGCAATTTCGTCGCGAGAACCGTAGTTAAAGGCAATGATAAGTGTTTGACCGTTATTGGAAGCGGTCAAAGTTTCCGCCTCCTCCAATAATGGGAGAATATCACCGGGCACATTATCACGCTTGCCAATGATCCTGACCCGCACACCATTTTGATGCAATTCAGCGAGGTCCTTACGGATGAATATCTTCAACAATGAAAACAGCCCGTTAATCTCGGATTTTGGCCGGCTCCAATTCTCCGACGAAAAAGAAAAGACGGTAAGATAGTCAATACCAAGCTTGCGAGCGGTTCTGATGGCTGTTTTCAGGGTTTCAACGCCTGCACGATGCCCCTTATTTCGGTTTAGCCCGCGAGCACTAGCCCAACGACCATTCCCGTCCATGATGATTGCAACATGTCTGGGTGGTCGATGCACATCAATATCTTTGTCGCTCGGATGATCCAATTTTTCTTACCCGGTTTACCGCACTAAATTCGCTTAAACCTGCATGATTTCTATTTCTTTGGCCGCAATAACACCATCAATATCACTGATTTTCCCATCGGTTAAGCTTTGAACTTCGTCAGATAAGGTATGTTGCTCATCTTCACCTATATCACTGGCCTTTTCAGCCTTTTTCAGTTCATCCATCCCGTCACGGCGCACATGGCGCACGGCAACTCTTGCTTGTTCCCCATACTGATGAGCAACTTTGACCAAATCACGTCGGCGCTCCTCATTAAGTTCAGGAAGAGGAATGCGTAAATTAGTCCCGTCTACAATCGGATTCAGACCCAAATTTGATTCGCGAATGGCCTTTTCTACGGCACCCACCATGGATTTATCCCAAACCTGCACCGCAACCGTGCGTGACTCAGGCACTGTGATCGTTCCCACCTGATTGATTGGCATAGACTGGCCATATGCTTCCACAATCACGGGTTCGAGCAAATTGGCAGATGCGCGCCCGGTTCTTAAACCGGCAAGATCACTCTTTAAAGATGCAAATGCGCCTTCCATACGTCGTTCAATATCAGCTAAGTCTATCGGGCCATCTGCCATTTAAAATACTCTTTCCTGTAAATACATTTTCCCAACAAGGGATAGTCAATCCAACAAAAGGAATCCGGAGCGGTTAGTTACCATGCACAGTAGTGCAACGTCCCTCGCCTTTCAATATTTTTGCATAGCCGCCAGATTCATGGATAGAAAACACAATAATTGGAATGCCTTCATCCTTGGAAAGGCTAACAGCGGTTGCATCCATCACCTCAAGTCCGCGATCCAGTATCTCGCTGTGGGAGATGCTATCAAAGCGCTCCGCACTTGGGTCTTTCTTCGGGTCAGCAGAATAAATGCCATCCACCTGAGTACCCTTAAATAGCGCATCAGCACCCATTTCGCAGGCACGCAATGCTGCAGCCGTATCGGTAGTAAAATATGGATTGCCAGTTCCACCAGCAAAAATCACAATCCTGTTTTTTGCCAAATGACCATTCATGGCGCGCTGGGAAAAACTTTCGCATATCTCAGGCATGGCAATAGCTGATAAAACTACTGCTTCAAGCCCTGCGTCTTCCAATGCCATACGCAAACCGATCGCGTTCATTATTGTTGCCAGCATTCCCATGTGATCGCCGGAAACCCTGTCTGCACCTTTGGCTGCCAGTGACACCCCGCGAAAAATATTTCCGCCGCCAACAACGATTGCTGTTGCAACACCCAATGCGGATGCTTCAGCTACATCACCAGCAATACGCTTGGTAACCGCTGGATCAATTCCAAAGCCCTGGTCACCCATAAGGGCCTCACCGGACACTTTGAACAATACACGCTTATATTTTATTGCTTCTGTCATGAATCACTGCCCAAGAAATCTCTCAACGCTGGATACACGAAGGGCGCCTCGTTGTCACGAAGCGCCCTTCAATATTCGCGTTTAAATTATCTCAAAATTAATTGCCGGACATTGCAGCCACTTCGGCAGCAAAATCTTCTTCTTTCTTTTCAACGCCCTCACCCAGTGCAAGGCGGATAAAGCCTTTAAGGGTGATTGGTGCGCCAACGCTGGCTTCTGCATTCTTAATCGCCTGTTCAACAGTGTTTTCGCCATCGATAACAAACGTCTGTGAAAGCAAAACACTTTCCTGAAAATATTTGCGCATACGGCCTTCAACCATTTTTTCGACGATGTTTTCAGGTTTGCCGGATTCAGCAGCCTGTTCAACATAAATGGCACGTTCGCGGGCAACTACATCCGCAGGCATCTCGTCTTGTGTCGCTGCAACCGGGTTGGTCGCTGCCACATGCATGGCTACCTGTTTGCCGATTGCAGTAAGTGCATCGGCGTCGCCGGTTGATTCCAGAGCAACCATAACGCCCATCTTGCCAAGGCCTTCGCCAGCAGCGTTGTGCACATAAGTTGCAACCACACCATTTGCCACTTCCATGACAGCAGCACGGCGCAAATTCATGTTCTCGCCAATAGTGCCAATAGCTTTTGTAATTGTATCTGAAACAGATGCCTCGCCACCGGAAATGGTAGACGCAGCAATTGCTTCAACAGCGCCATCGCCAGCCAAGGCAGTTTTAGCAACATCTCGAACCATTTGCTGGAACTGTTCGTTGCGAGCAACAAAATCTGTTTCGGAGTTCAACTCAACAATCGCAGATTTGGAACCTTCAGATGCAACGCCAATCAGGCCTTCCGCTGCAACGCGGTCTGATTTCTTCTCAGCCTTTGCAATACCTTTGGTGCGCAGCCAATCGATTGATGCTTCGATGTCACCATCATTTTCTTTCAATGCATTTTTACAATCCATCATGCCAGCGCCAGTTTTGTCGCGCAGCTCTTTTACCAGTGATGCTGTGATAGTAGCCATATCAGCCTCTTTCAATTTAAATTCACTTAGCCATCAAGGGCAGTGAATATCAGATTTTACCAGAACTTGATTATGGTACGCGGCGCCATGCCTTGCGTACCGTTGATCATTAGTCAGTCACATAGGTATGATTAGACGAGTTCCAACCATATGGATTTGCGCCAACAACAATCGTCATTGACGCAAATAGTATTATTTAGCTTCTGCGGCAAAAGTTTTTGCCTGATCCAGCCAACCGTCGCGCTCGATGCGCCCCTTAAAGGCTAAACGGTCATCAACGCGGGTAATGTCTTCAGCGGTGAAATTTGCAACTTGCTCAAACTTGGTAATGCCAAGATCATGCAATTTGGTTTCAAGCACTGGACCAACGCCGGAGATTTTCTTCAAATCATCAGGATCGCCATCTGGACGTGCGAACAATGGAACGCCATCATCAGCAGAAGCAGCTTCTTCCTTAGCTGCAGGTTCGGCAGGTGCTTCTTCTTTAGCAGCAGCAGGCTCAGCAGGCGTTTCTTCTTTCGCGGCAGGAGCTTCCTCTTTTGCTGCCGGAGCAGCTTCAACAGCTGGTGCTTCTTTCGCGGCAGGCTCTGCAGCAAGTGCTTCTTCTGCAGCAGGTTCAGCAGATGCGCCCATATCAACACCGGATGCACCTTGTTGACGTGCAATGCCGTCAAGAGCAGCTTTAGCAATCAGATCGCAATAAAGCGAAATCGCACGAGCCGCATCATCATTACCTGGAATTGGAAAATCAACTTCATCAGGATTACAATTGGTGTCCAAAATAGCCACTACCGGAATTTTCAACCGTTTAGCTTCTTTTAGTGCAATTGATTCTTTGTTGGTATCAACAATGAACAAAAGATCAGGTGTGCCGCCCATGTCTTTAATGCCACCAAGAGCACGCTCAAGCTTGTCGCGTTCGCGAGTAAGCATCAAAAGCTCTTTCTTGGTAAGTTGCTCGCCCTCAGGGCCAACAAGAATAGTATCAACCTTGCGCAGACGCTTGATTGAATTGGAAATCGTGTTCCAGTTTGTCAGCATGCCGCCAAGCCAGCGGGAGTTCACATAGTACTGTGCAGATTTTTGGGCGGCTTCCGCAATGATCGGAGAAGCTTGACGTTTTGTACCAACAAACAATACACGGCCACCGCCAGCAACTGTGTCAGATACAAGTTTCAAAGCCTGATCCAAAAGCGGAACGGTCTGAGCCAAATCGATAATGTGAATGTTATTACGGGCACCGAAAATATAGGGCGCCATTTTTGGGTTCCAGCGTGATTTCTGGTGGCCAAAGTGTACGCCAGCTTCCAAAAGCTGACGCATTGAATAATCAGGCAATGCCATGATGGTAGTCTCCTTTACCGGTTGAACCTCCACGGGCAATGAACAACAATCACTAAGGACTGCCAGTCACCGGAACGCGATTTTTTGACCAATGCCATATTGAGTTATCAATCAGGGGCTGAGGGCCAATCGCGTGAAATACCCGCGTGTGGAATGCGCGCGTTATAGCTGAAACGCAGTGGAATGCAACCCCATACGTCTTCCCATGTTCATTCACAACCAAATCTGGACAATTTTTACGACTAACTTCATCGAAAAAGAGTTGCAAGAATTAGAGCCGCAACCTAAGGCTGCTTTTATGTTCCGCCGCAACCCATATGACATTCTTTATCAAAAGCTAACCGCGAAGAAAGCGTTTCTCGCTGCATTCTTTTGTTTTACAACACTTTTGCCACAAATAACATTGGCTCAGGATTGTATGCTGTATCGCTATCAAGCCGAAATTACCAAAGTATATGACGCTGATACAATCACCGCTGATGTTGATCTGGGGTTTCACACATGGCGCAAAGGCGAAAAATTGCGTCTCTATGGTATAAATGCACCGGAGATGCGTGGAATAGAAAAACCTAAAGGCATTGTTGCCAGAGACGCCTTACGTGCTCGTATTTTAGGCAAGAATGTCACAATCTGTACAATAAAAGCCAGCAAATCCAAACGCATAGATAAACGCGGTAAATATGGTCGCTATCTTGCAAAGGTTTATTTAGATGGTGAAAACATCAACGATTGGCTCGTAGCAAAGGGCTTTGCCGAATACCGAAACTACTGAGTCTCAGAACCTGACTTCTAAAGACTGCAAATCAGGTACATTCCAGCCATTTGGGCATTTGCAAAAATTCATTCCATATATCGACTATAACTTGAAATACCATGCTTTCAAAAAGCGGGATTGCCTATCCATATTAGTATGGAATTTCGTTTTTACACCGAAAGCAACCAAATGCGCCATTTTCCGATATTTGCAGATCTCAATGACCGCAAGGTTGTGCTTTCAGGCGCGAACAGCATAACTGAGGCAAAACTGCGGCTTTTGATGAAAACTGGCGCAAACATCTTTGTATATGGCACTAGCCCCTCCGCGAATGTAAAAAACTGGGCTCAAGCTGGAAAAATATCTCTATTTTCTCGTGCAATTTCAGCTGATGACACCCACGGTGCGCTGCTGGTCTATGCTGCAAACGGTAATGCCGAACTGAACTCCAAGACAGTAGAATACGGCCGCGCCAGCGGCGCGATGGTCAATGTTGTCGATAATCTGGAAGCCAGCGACTTTATCACACCGGCGATTGTCGATCGTTCCCCCGTCACCGTCGCAATCAGCACTGAAGGCACTGCCCCCGTTTTGGCACGCAAGATCAAATCAGATGTGGAAACAGCCCTACCCGCAAATCTTGGGTTACTGGCGCGCATCGCAGAAAGCTTCCGACCAAAACTGAATTCAATTGAAGATGGCAGAATCAGACGCAAATTCTGGAACCGTTTTTTCTTCGGGAATGGAACACTTACACGCGCAAAGGATGCCGTCAGCGAATTAGACAAATTGCTCGTCCACACTTTGTCAGAAGCGCCTGATGAAGGCCGCGTCAGCTTCCTCGGCGCAGGTCCAGGCGATCCTCATCTGTTGACGGTCAAAGCAAGCGCCTATTTGCAGAATGCTGACGTGGTGGTCCACGACAGGCAGATCTCATCGGAAATCCTTGATGTGGCACGTCGTGAGGCAATCATCATCGAAAATGGACCCGGTACGCTACAAATGATCATTGAACATACCAAACAAGGTGCTCATATCGTGCGCCTGAAAGCTGGCGAACCTTCAATATTCGGCAGAATCGGCGAAGAAATCAAAGCACTCGATCAAGCAGGCGTTTCCTACGAAATCGTCCCGGGCATATCCGACGCTTCGGTGGCCTCTGCCTTGATGCTGGAAAAACACCCCGTAAACGGCACCTCCCAAGTAGACATCCCCCTCAAACTGGCTGGAGAATAACATGGCTCGCAAATTCACACCAAAAGTAGTCACCGCCAATCAGTTGCTGGACGGAGACGTGATTTACCTGACCAAGGACGGCAATTGGTCACGCATTCATGCGTCAGCCCATCTGTTGATAAACGAAGAGGATGCCAATCAGTGGCTGGCGAAAGCTGAGACGCAACACAACGTCCTAGTGGGTGCATACCTTGCTGATGCCATTCAAGATGATAATGGCAATCCGACACCAGTTCA
>JASFYT010000043.1:0-43488 GCA_045047085.1 Rhizobiaceae bacterium
GGATAAGCGGCATCAATTTCCGGATCGAGAACCATTTCAACTGTTTTGCCAAAAGCCAGCACACGATCATCATTCAACGCAAATTGGTCAAACTCCGCCAATCCTGCATTGCCATGCACTGCAATCAACCCAAGCACGGAACCCAAACAAAATTTGGCCTGATGAATGGTAGTTGGGTCAATAACAGGGCCAAGCACATCGATGGCAGCCTGATGCACATGGGCTGTTACATGTTTTATATCCGCAGCTTCGAGGCTGGCTTCCTGCATTAGTTGCAATAGTGCGTCGGCTGCTGGGTGTGTGTGCCTACAGGAGGCATACCATTTGTAGGACGTTTCGGATGTTGCCCAACGTTGTCCTAGCCGGTCATTAAGAAACCTCGGATCGGAATCGCTAGACATGGCCGCTCCCATACCGTGAACACCATCAAAAACTCGTTTTGGTCCGGTAACACCCTGCTCTGATGAATAGGCTGCGAAAAGACCAGATGACGCAGCACTTGCCGTGTGCACTTGCTTAGAGTCGGCCCCATCCACCAAAAATTCCCATAGCCCTGCGGCCTTGGTTCCTGCTGTACCCAAAGCGTGGCGGGTTTTTATCGGGTCTAGTCCTATCAGATTTGCGACCGCAGCTGCTGCTGCCAAAGTTCCCGCGGTTCCTGTTGTATGAAAATGCACATAGTGGCTACGGCCCAAAAACTCACCAACTCTGATACCGGTTTCATACCCGGCAACTGCGGCGGCAAGAAATTTGGCTCCACTAACATCACGATCCTGCGCCGCAGCTATAAGAGCAGAAAACACCACCGTTGCAGGATGTAAAACGGACGAATTATGCAGATCATCCTGTTCAACCACATGGGAGGATGCAGCATTGATCATTGAAGCAAAAAAGGCGCTGGTATTTGGCCCACTGGAAAAATCTGTACATTTGCCCGAAGTCGGCCCCATCTTTTGGGCGAAATCCTGCATTGCTTTTGCTGGTCTTGTACCAGCTCCTGCGAGGGCAGAACCCAACCAGTCGATCATTAAAAGCTTGGTCGAACGTATCACCTCGGGCGGGATCATTTCATAACGCAACCCTGCAACAAATTCACAAAGTTCCTGAGTGGGATCATCAATTGATTTCATAATTCTCTTCTTACAATATTAAATGTCCATATGTACGGACATTTAATATTGTGTCACATAAATTTGGATTGTCAACCGACCTCAGATTATAAATTAACGATGAGGGCATGGTAATCGACAGAGAAATAGCTCTGCTTTTCAACAACTTGCCAGATACGACAAATCAAAACTAATGAACGGCTGCGTACATCAACTTTTCTTCCGTCGCTTCAATCGGAGAAAACTCTTCTACTATTTTACCCTGACGAGCGACCAGCAGGCGATCAGAAAGCTGCATGACCTCTGGCAAATATGATGAGATCACCACAACCGCTTTGCCCTCATCGGCAAGGCGATTGATGATTGTATGGATTTCAGCAATTGCACCAACGTCTACGCCACGCGTAGGTTCGTCGAAAATAATTAGATCCGGATCCTGAACCAGCGATTTAGCAATCACCACTTTTTGCTGATTGCCCCCCGATAGCTCGATGACATCCGCTGTTTTTGTCACGGCTTTGACCTGAAGTTTTTTTATCCATTCATCTCCTATGACATCCATATCCCGTGCCTTCAGCCAGAAGCGTCCACGTTTCACCTTTGAAAGAAGTCCAATAAAAATATTTAATTTGATCGACATGGTTTCAAAAAAACCTTCGATCTTACGGTCCTCGGTGATATAGGCAACGCCGTCCCGCACTGCCGGTGCTGGCACCCTGTAACGCACAGGATTGTTGTTCAGGATAATTTCACCGCCATTTCGATAGTTCCGCTTAATGATACCGGCAACAACTTTAAATGTTTCGGTCCGCCCTGATCCAACGAGACCGAATACCCCTGTGACTTGTCCTTTGAAAACAGACAGAGAATTGTTTTTTACAACCCCCCCTGCCCGCAGATTCTGGATTCTCAAAATGCGTTCACCTGCAGGTCGAATAGCTCTCGCGTGCTCGCCGTAAAGTTCATCGGTCAGTTCCCGACCAACCATCTCTTGAATAATGCGATCTCGGTTAAACTCACTGGTCGCACCTGTAACCACATGTCGCCCATCGCGCAAAATAGTGATCCGATCCGAGATTTCCAGAGCCTCTTCCAATGCATGCGAGATGAAGATCACTGAAACCCCGTGGCTCTTCAGTGTTTGGACAAGTTCAAAGAAGTGACGCTTTTCCTCAGGAGTCAAAGTTGCTGTCGGCTCATCGAAAACGATGACACGGGCCTTAAGCAGCATCGCCCGTGCAATTTCAACCATTTGCTTTTTAGCCGCACCTAAAGAAGAAACCATCAATGTTGGATCGACATCGAAGCTCAGTGATTGCAGGAATTGCTGGGCGGAAATATTTACTCCGCGAATACGATTGAAAAACTTCTCATTACCAAGAAACAGATTTTGTGCCACCGTCATGGATGGCACTAAGCTGGTTTCCTGAAACACCATAGCAATACCAGATCTCGCCGCCTCTGCGGGAGTCTTTAGTTGAATTTCTTTGCCTTCAAAGAAAATCGAGCCGGATGTTGGTTGAACAACACCAGCCATCATCTTTGTTAATGTAGATTTCCCCGCACCATTTTCTCCTAAAAGCGAATGAACCTCACCTTCTGCAAGAGAAAAATTAATGTCCTGGACGGCAGCCGCCTTTCCATAAAGCTTGGTAATGCCTCTCATTTCAAGAATAGGCTTCATATTGTTTCCTTTCCAAAAATCGTTGCTCGTGTTTTGGAAACCGACACTTTTAAAATACGCCCTGCCCCTTTAGACAACAGATAAAGCGTATCTCCAATCTGGGTCGCAGCACAAATGCCGTGATTAACACTCCCAACTCGGCTGTGTAATGAAAACACGGGAATTAAATCTGCATTATAGCGAACAACTAAACCATAGGATCGTGGTGGAGCCCAAGGCTTTAATATTCCCATCTGCTTCACCCCGCCACTCTGAAGTGGTTCTAAAAAATCCCTGCCAGACCCGAAGGCAGGTGAAATCCAATATTCCGGATCGATGGTTTTCATCATTTCGCGACGGTAGTCATTTTCCTTGAGGACAAACTCAACAAGCTGAGTGCGGCTGCAAAACAAGGTCAACCAGAAGCCGCCATTATCCGCCGCAGCGATCCGACATGGGTAGCCGGGCAAACGATCAAGGACACGGCTCCCGGATACACGGCTAACCGAATGGGTCCAACTTTCTGAAACAAGCGGGTCATTTTGCCCGTCATCAAAGGCACCGAATGCATATGACAGGCCCGAAGCCAGCACTTTCACCTCACCGCTGGCCGGGGAATACTGTATTAAACGGCCCCGTTTATTCTTGCTCATCAGATCCCTGCTCCATTCGGAACAAGAATATTTATCCGATCCGTCGCAGATAAGGATTTGGCCATCCGCCTGTGCAGACAGAGCCGTCACGGCCATAATTGGGCTGCCTTCTGCCTGTTCGATGCTACGTTCCAACGCAGTGCCAACTCCGGTAATAACCTTATTGCCCAGCCCCACCGCCAGTGTGTCATCGTCAAGTATCGCCAACGCCGTCACACCTTGTTCAAAACTGGCAACCTCGCTCAACATACCGTCGGATCTGACCTCATAAACCGCTTGGCCACAGGCTGCAAAAAGTTTACCTTCGCTATTACTGGCCAAATCCTCCAGCCCGACACGTTCGACCAGAACATCCGCCTCTTCCAGCAAGTTGTTAGGTTTGTAGGCACCGTCAAAAACCGGTATTGAGAGGCTATTGCTGCGTTTGTTTCCAAAGGAAGACAGTGATTTTATGAGAGTATCAAACATGAAAACGCCCACTTGAAACAAAGGTTTTATCAACATCGCCAAGTTTGATACGACCGATACGATTGTTTGAGATACCACCGATATAAAGGTATCCCTTATGCTCTCGCATTGATGTAATCATCGGATGGTTCACACCCTGACGGTCCCAAAGTACATCCAATATCTCACCTGCATCGTTGAATTTGACGATACAGCCGGAATTAATATTTGGAGCCAACCATTCATCCCCGGGCAATTGCTTGGCCATTCTGCGGCGGAAGGCTGGCTTGCGCATTGCCAGATCAAACACTTGCGAACGCATCCCCATAATAGCCATCCAGTAATTTCCGTCGGACGCCCGGTTTAAATTATCGGGGTAGCCTGGAAGGTTCTCCAGTACCGGAACGACTTGGCCCTTTTTCGGCCCCTCGAACCAATAGCGTTTAACCGAACAATTCCAACTCTCCGCAAACAAAATACTTTGATTGTCAGAAGCCAGCACTATGCCATTTGGAAAGATCAGGTTGCGCAGAACGGTGGAGGTTTTCTTTGTCTTTGGATCATACATGATGATCCGTCCATTGCCCCGCCCTTCGAGCGCGTCAGTTTGCCATTCGTGCATCTCATAACGGACCGTGGCTTCGGAAAACAAAATGCGCCCATCTGGCAGAATATCCAGATCATCCGCCAGTCGTAAACGGCTATCATCAATAATGGATAGGTATGAACGATTGGTCTCATCGGTAACAAGTTCAACCTCGCGATCCGCTGTCACCCGGTAAAGGCCCATGCCTCCCACACAAACATAAAGGTTATGCCCGGCGTCAAATGTCATACCCAAAGGTTGCCCGCCAATACGCGCATAGATCTCGTGACGTTTGTAATCAGGCGCAAAGAAGCGGATGATTTCACCATGTCGATTGCCGCAGTAAATGTTGTCATCGGAATCCAGCACAACGTCCTCCGGCGATTCCACTTCTCCCAAGCCAATAGTCTCCACTTTATTCAAGCGATCATTGGCTGCAAAGGGGGACTCCGGGCCAGTGGCATTAGCTGGCAGTTTCGGTAATTCCAGATAAGCTGGACTAACGTAGAGTTCCTGCACCACTTTGCCACGATTTTTAGACCAGCGAATATCAAGCAACGCGGCGAGCAAAAGGATGCTGGCAAGAATAATTCGCGCCGTGCCCGCGGGTGTCGCCATACGCAACAGTCCATTGGTAATCAGAAGAATAATCATTGTGCCCAGGATCGCCTTCATCACCGAGCCTTTACCGCCACCCAACTGGATACCGCCCAAAATTGCTGCAGTTAACACCGTAATCTCAAGCCCTTTGCCGGTATCAGCTCCGGGACTGGCCAACCGAGAGGCATAAAAGATCGCAGCGGTCGCGGTAAAAACACCGGATGCCACATAGGAAAGCGCAACAATCCGTTTTACTGGCAGGCCAATATTGTAAGCAGAGCGCCGGTTGCCCCCCACGGCCAAGACCCACCAACCAGCTCTTAGACGAGTGAGGAATATATGACAAAATATGGCAACGATACCAAATACCCAAAGGGCGGTTGGAGCAGATAAAATTGAACCGATACCGATGGTATCCCAAACTTGAGATTCTGGGAAATTGGATGAAATAGGCACCGCTATTTTGACGTTAATCAAATCATGGATTGCCTTAAATACAATAAGTGTGACCATCGTGGTCAAAAATGCGCGCATCCTCATATATCCAATGAGAATACCATTTACGGAGCCAAGCAAAGCGCCGCAAATAAGTGTAATTGCAATGGCCGAGAATGGCGACAATTGCAAAACATGCATGCAGTAAAGTACCAGCAGGTTGCAGATCGCAAAAATTGAGGCCACGCTTAAATCAATGCCGCCGACAATAAGAACGAGTGACATGCCCAGCACAACAAAACCCAGCTCACTTGCTTGGCGGAATGTGTCAGACAAACTGGCAACCGAAATAAAATTCTCTATTTGCAGGCTGAAAAAGACAATTGTAAAAATCAGCACCAACCAAGGAACAGCAGTTTCCATCCACGACTTCTGGAGAAGCTCCCCGAAAATATGGTCTGGCCAGTATCGGTAACGGAGTTTTAGCAAGGTCTTCGACATCTCTTGTTGATCCTGTTGGTACAACCGAAAAATATTTTATTTGTTAGAAAGATTGGGCGCCGAATTACTGGCGCCCAACGTAATCGCTAATGGTGATCAACGAATGGTATCAAGCGTCCAACAGAATTGTTTGTCGATATTTTCTGGTGTGTATTCAACGAGTGGTGTGTAAAGGATCGTTTTTGTTACACCAACTTCCTTCGTATCTTGAAGTGCTGCCGAGATAAGCGCGTTCAGATCTCGTGACTGACCAGGAACGTCATAGCTGACGTAATGCTGCCACATGCCTTCACGAATACCTTTACAAGACAACTCACCGCCACCACCTGATGTGGATACAAAAACCTGATCGCTTTTACCTGCTTCAGCAAGTGCTGCGGCCGTGCCAATATCGGTGTTATCCCAGACACCCATAATACCGCAAAGGTCCGGATGCTGTTGTAAAACCACTTGTGTGATAGATTTGGCAAGGGCGGATTCATAGGCCCCAGTGGACTGAACGCCAACCACCTCGATGCCCTTATTGTCGTTAAGAATATTCTCGTAGCCACGCAGCATATAGGCTGAGAACGGGCTGGTTGGCGGGCCAGCAAGGATCAGCACTTTGCCCGGTTTTTCCGCGTTCGCACATTTCGCAACAACTGCGTTGGCTTGGGTTTCCCCGATGCCCACCACATCTGCACCGACAAAGCCGGTTGTCAGGATATTGGTCTTCATATTGAGTTGAATGACATGAATCCCGGCACTCTCTGCTCGCTTAAGCAGACGTGCATAGGATTGGACATCCGGATTTTGCACTACGATCACATCCGGTTTTTCGGAAATCAGGGAAGTGATCGTTTGTGCGCCTGCTGCAGTGTTAAAGTTCGAATTACGAACCTCATAATCATAACCCAAGGCTGTAGCCTGTTTGGCCATCATTTTTGACCAGCCTTCGGTCAAATCAAGTCCCATAAATACTGGAACAAAGACAACTTTACGACCAGTCAAACCTTCATAGTGTTTATCCCGAGCAGGGTCATTTATGCTTTGTTGCGCAACAGCACTCCCTGAAATTACCATCGAGGCGACCGCCGCCGCGACAAGTACGGATTTTCTAACAATATTCATTTTAATTCTCCCTGTTGATGTTAAATTATTATTTGGTTCCAAGAGCCGTGCACTGGAACATTATATGTCTCCCTGTTTAGCAGTCTCTTCGTTACGTGGATTGAGCAGACTATCGAGCAATAAAGCTGTCAGAAGAACCAACCCTCGAATAAGGTTTTGGCCCTCAAATGGCACATTCAAAATAGTCATACCGTTGACGATTGTGCCAATAAGCAAGGTTCCAATCAGGACGTTGAGGACACCACCGCGTCCGCCCGACAACCCAATGCCTCCCAACACCACCACAAGGATCACGTCATAAATCCATGTCAGGTTAAATATTCTGGTATCCATGCTGGCGGACGAGGCGGACAGCACCAACCCGGCAAATAGCGCTATAATTGCTGCAATGACATATTGAAGAATGATGATTGGCCGCACCGGAATCCCTATGCTGCGCGCAGAATCTAGATTGTCGCCTATCGCGTATATGAACAGCCCAAGCCGGGTTTTGCGCAAGAAAATATGGACAACCAACGCAGCCACAACAAAGGCAAAGATCGCATAGGGTACACCAAAGAACGTTCCTCGCCCGATCCAAGCGATGCCATCAAGGGCTGCTGGCCACGAAACAATATCATATTCAAAGAGACCGCTCTGCCCGATCCCGGCAACTCCGATGCCCACTGCAAGAGTAGTAAACAGGGCTGGAATTTCTGCGTAAGCCACCAGAATGCCGTTAGCGACGCCAATTGCGATCGCAAAGCATATCCCAATTAGAATTGCTATTTCGGGTCCGTACCCAGAACCAGCTAACGTCAGAACCAGTGCAGAAGAAACGGCAAGCGTCGCGATCATCGACAGATCAATGCCTCTCCCGATCACAACGATTGCCATGCCTAGACCGAGAATTCCCAGCACAGAAACTGATCGCATCAGAGTGAGTAGATTACCGATTGAAGCAAAGCCTGGAAGCGTGGATGCAAAGATCAGGAAAATTATTACAAATAAAATTGCTACAATGGTTTGCTGATCAAAGTGTATTTTTCCAATCAAATTTTTCAATGGTTCCCCTCCTTTTTACAGATTGCCGGTCGGCGTCGATTACCAACAAACCAGTCCGCATTTTCTTACTCGTTGATGTTGGTTCGTGAGGACTAAATGCCCCGTCCTCCATCAACTTCCAGCGCTACGCCAGTGATGAACTCAGCATCATCTGAGCAAAGATAAAGCGCTGCCCCGGCAACATCTGAAGGGCGCCCCAAACGACCCAATGGTATTGTTGCCAAGAATGCCGTTCGATTTTCCGGAGTATCTTCAACTCCCATGAACGCTTCCAATAATCCTGTTTCAGCAAGAACCGGGCAAATCGCGTTTACACGGATATTGTCGGGAGCCAACTCAACGGCCATCCCTTTGGTAAGGTTCAAAGCAGCCCCCTTTGACCCATTGTACCAAACAAGGCCTGGACGTGGACGCAGAGCGCCGATTGACGCAATATTAATGATTGTGCCACCATTGTATTTCCGCAATACCGGCACTGCAGATAACGTAGCGTGGTAGATTGCCTTCACATTGACATCGAAAATGCGGTCGAAAGTCTTTTCATCCAAATCCATCATGGATCCGTTACGACTTGTGTAGCCTGCATTGTTTATTACGATGTCCAGACGCTTAAACGTTTGTTCGGCTAGCTCAATCATAGCATCGACGTCACTTCTCAGGGTTACATCTGCGGTAATTGCTACCGCCGCATCACCGATTTCCCCGGCAACCCGTTCCGCTTCGCTCCCATTGATATCAGCGACAACAATTTTGGCTCCCTCTTGTGCAAACCTTTTAGCAATGCCTTCGCCAAAACCAGACCCAGCTCCCGTGATGACAGCCACTTTTCCCTCAATTCGCATATTTTTCTTTCCTCTAACCGTGTTTCAAAACAATCGTTTTTGTAACTGTAAATTCGTGCATCGCAGAAAAACCCTTCTCACGGCCATGGCCGCTATGTTTAACGCCACCAAAGGGAAGCTCCACTCCGCCGCCTGCTCCATAATTGTTGATGAAGACCTGTCCGCAGCGCAGCCTTTTCGCCACCCGCATTTGGCGCCCACCATCATTCGTCCAAACCCCGGCAATCAAACCAAAGTCCGTTGCGTTTGCAATACGAATGGCGTCTTCCTCATCGTCAAATGGAATAGCCGCCAAAATTGGGCCAAAAACCTCTTTTTGAGCAAGTGCATTGTCCTCAGAAACAGGCCCATAAAGCGCTGGTCGAACATAAAACCCTTCATCAGGGCTGTCCGCATCGACCTTGGCACATGCGATACAATTCACACCGTCATTTTCAGCGGCGGTAACAAATTTTTGCACACGACCCAATTGCTTGGCATTGATCAAAGGACCGCAATCCAGATCCTTGTCATGTTGCCCGACGACCAGATTGCCGATACGTTCGCCCAATGCCTTTGTGAACTTGTCAAAGATATCCCGCTGGATCAGCACTCTACTTCCAGCCGAGCAAGTCTGACCGCCATTTTGTACGATGCCCGCAACAACAACCGGTAACGCTTCATCGAAATTTGCGTCGGAAAAAATGATTTGTGGCGACTTCCCGCCCAGTTCCAAAACACAAGGCCGATGATGCTGCGCCGATGCCGTTTGTACTATCACACCAACCTCAGGCGAGCCGGTGAAGGACATAAAATCCACCTCCGGATGCTCCGCAAGCGCGGCACCGGCAGTAACTCCCAGTCCCGTGACTAAGTTCAACGCTCCGGCAGGAAACCCGGCATCATGCGCCAATTCAGTGAGGCGAAGACAGCTAAGACAAGCATCTTCAGCTGGTTTCAAAACCGTTGCGTTACCGGTCGCCAATGCCGGTGCCAAGGTGCGTCCGAACATTTGAGCGGGATAATTCCACGGAATAATATGTCCTGTTACCCCATGCGGTTCACGGATAACTGAGACAAAATACTCATTCAGATACGGGATGGTTTCGCCATGTATCTTATCTGCGGCACCACCATAAAACTCGAAATACCTCGCGCACGCTGCAATATCTGCACGCGCCTGGCTCATTGGTTTACCTGTATCTTTTGCTTCTATTTGGGCAAGCTCATCTGCATTTTTGGAGATTAACGCACCAAGTCTGTGCAACATCCGGCCTCGCTCTGCTGGAACAGTGCTACCCCATTCCTCAGACAAACTGGCGCGCGCAGCTTTGACCGCACGGTCAATATCTTCTGCATTACCATCGGCTATATGGGTAAAAAACTGACCGCTGCTTGGAGAGATCACGTCAATTGTATTTCCGGAATTCGAAAAAACCCATTCGCCGTTAATGTAAATTTTTGCCATTTTTAACTACGCCTCCAAGTCAAGAATAATCCAAACCAAATTGCTCACTGAATAGTCGTGTTGGATGTGGACCAACCCTCCTGAGCGATGAGAAAACTCAACGCCGTTGTCATAATATTATGAAAGCGTTCCACATGCGTCTAATGCTAATATTTGATAGAGATATAACTTTTTGGCATGGACAGTCGTTAACGCTGCCTTTAACCTAAAGAAGGAAAATACCCACAAATTGAGTAGCTCTGATAATGATGAACCTTAATCTCTCATATGTTTTAAATTTTATTCAGATTGTGGAATGGGGAAACATTTCCAAGGCAGCTGCGTTTTTAAACATCGCCCAACCTGCCCTCAGCCGGCAAGTTCGTTCTCTGGAAGATACGCTTGGAACTCAACTGCTCCGGCGACATAGCTGGGGAATTGAGGCGACGGAAAATGGAAAACTATTGCTGGAACACGCCAGACGCATCCAAAAAGAGAGTATTGCAATTGAGGAATCCGTGAAGTCAAATAGAGACAATCCGGCGGGAGTTGCCTATCTAGGCATACCCTCAGCTTATTCGGTAGCGCTGGTTCCACCACTTCTGCAACGCATGAAAACGCTGTATCCAAATATCAATGTTCGTATAGTTGAGGCATTCAGTGGAACAATTTATGAATGGCTGACAACTGGGCGTTTGGATTTGGCAATTTTGTATTACTCGAAGGAGCACAAGGTTGCCGAGATATCGCCATTTATCGATGAACAGATGATTGCGATTGGATCCAGTGAAATGATTGGGGATAAATCCGAATTATCACTCGCTGATTTGGCCGACAAAAAACTGATTTTACCTTGGCGTCCGCATATACTCCGGTTGATATTGGAATCTGCGTTCGTTGAACAGGGCATCACATTAGAGCCCCTTGTCGAGATCGATTCAATGCCATGCATGAAAGAACTCGCAAACAAGGGAACGGGACTGGTTATACTGCCAGCCTCTGCCGTTTCAAGAGAGATTGCAGACGGTCGATTGAAGAGCGCCGCCCTGAAGCCTAATATTCAACTAACCACAGTTTTAGGACAAACCCCCAATCGCCAGCCAACACAGGCGGTTAGAATTTTGGAGAGAGTCCTTCAAAATTTAGCGAGCGAACTTGCGCCAGATATGGGATGGAAAGTAACTGCAAAATAAACATAAACTGTGACTATTGAGGGAGCAGCTCCCCCGGCGTTGGTAGCTAATTTTCAGAGTTCTTTGCCCTATCTTCTTTTCGGAGCGCGTTATGGAATTTTCCAGAATGTACAGGATCGATTCGATCAGCTTGAGCATTTGCCCATTTACATCAATCATCAAAACTTGCGTTGGAAACGCAAACATCCTTTTTAGATATATTATTAAAATCACTGCAATAGATGACCGAATATCGTTGGTTAACCGGAAAACCATTGCTTCACCTAGCAATCCGACGATACGAGCCTGTTCCAAGGCAATCAACCTCTTGCGCTCTGTTTCCTCTGCCACCTCTTTCCGCTTTTCGACTTCCTTAGCCAACTCGAATCTGCATTCTACCGCAACTCGTATTTGCGTTGCTGTGCAATGATGTAGCGCAAATAATCATCCAAAATTGTTGAGAGATGGAACCATCCCCATCTCTCAACCGACAGGCAAGCAAAGCGCCGCTGCTAGGGCAATGAACTTCAAATAGGTGAAGTCAGTTTGCCATAGCTGATTAATGGCCGTTGTTTTATCCCTGAACTCACTGGCACCCTTCATGACGATAAATGCTGGGCTGGTGATCAGATCATGGGCCTTTAAGAGCCTATAGACTGAGCTTTCCGATACAAAGTAGCTTTGCTCATCTGTAAATGTCACCGAGAGCTCGCGCGGAGATAATTCCGACTGATCAAGAGCCAAATCAATGAGCCGTGCACGCATTTCATCAGGCACACAGTTACAGGCCCGGTTTGGACCAGAAAGCCTGTCTTCCAGCCCCGCTTCGCCAAACCGCTGACACAGATCGTACCAACGATAAAAGGTTGGTCCCGATACACCCAGCTTATCAAGTGTCACCTTTGCAGGCAGGTGAGATCGCTCGACAATGCGAATGATTTCCAGCTTTTTGGAAGCGGAATACCTCATTCGATATCCTCCCCATCCATGGCCATGCTTTTTTGAGAAGACGATTTGCGATAGTTTCAAAAAGGTCGGTATCTCCAAAATTCGTACTGTGACCCGTCGGGATAACCCGCTACACATGTCGTTTTTTCGGGGAGAAGGCATGGTCGCTGGCCCCTTTATCCAACTAGAGCTGAACCTAGACGACGATTAAGCATAACTGCTAATCTGAACTCAGAAAAAAGAAAAATTGTGCAACAATCGAGCCGCCTTGCCATCTATGCCCTGATCGAGCTGGCTTCAAACCCCGATCGTCCAATTTCAGGTGCCGAGATCGGTGCCAAGTACCGTGTCTCCGCACATCATTTGGCCAAGGTGCTGTTGATTTTAGGGCGTGCCGGGATGGTGCAATCCGTCCGTGGTGTCGGTGGCGGATATAGCTTTTCAGGTAATGCCCGCCGGATAACATTGTTCGAAATTATCAGCCTTTTTGAAGACACCTCAACCGAATGCAAACTTACTAGCCCGAGCAAAGCAACACCTGAGGAATGGGCAATGTTTGATGTATCGCAAGAGATCAATGACATTGCCATGTCGACCTACAACTCAATAACACTCATGACGATGCTGAAACAGATCAAGCGCCGCACTTCCGCTGTAAAACGCAAGAAGGCGGGAGCAGGTTCAAAGAAAGAATTACCGGCATAAATTTAGCCCCTCTTCTTCGACCCGATGTAAGTAGCGAATGGTATAGGATTATCGTTACACCTGATGGTATTTGATACATCCATACGGCAACTGGAGCATAATGATTTGACACAAAACCGCTTTGTATTGAAGGTATTTTTTCATCGATTAAGCGACATTCTTGGATCGCTCTTTAGCTACTTTTTGAGCCAACATCTCAACAGGTATCAGGACCTCGCGCCCGGAAAAAACAAAATCACCACTTGTTTCCAGCCTTTTAACCAGACGCGACATGGTCTCTGGTTGGACCCCGATCAAATCCGCAAGATCCGAGCGGGACATTGGCAATCGCATGCAAAAATAATCTCCGGCACGTTCACCATGATGCTCCACGAGTTGTAGCAATAAATCTGCCAACCTTTGTTTGTTGGATGCGGTCGCCGCGGCGATAATCCTCTCACGGCTTCGGTCAATTTCATGAATACAACGCGACGCCAGCCTTGCCAGTACCAAAGGATTGTTGTCAACGATTTGATTTGCATCGCGTTGGGCAATGGTGCAAACCCGCGAAGGAAGCAAAGCGCGCGCTTCCGTTTGATGACTATCATTTCCGAGGAAAGAACGAAATCCAATTACCTCACCGGGATAGGCCAACCTCAGAAGGGTTGAGATTCCACTGACATGATAGGAGCGCAGCGCAATCAACCCACTGGATACGCAATACACTCCGTGGCTTTCTGCACCTTGTTCAAAAAGAACCTGCCCGGCATCCAGTTGCTTGCGAGAAAACCCACGCGCAAGAACCGATACTGAATCAGGTTCGATCGGCTGCCAAACACTCTCTTTGTAAAAGGCGCATGTCCCGCAGGGGTGTCTTAAATCTTGGACTTCAGGCATTGGGTTCACCAATCATTATAGATGCACAAGCACACACAATTTCAAGCTACCCTATCCAGCGGTTTTGGTCGACTGCGGCCCATCGTACCAGTCGAGGATCGCTTTCGCATCATCAGGAAGTGTGACAGCAAGGTCCCCCGCAAAAGTATCAAAGGCCAATTTATTTGCTGCCCCTACGCCCACCAGCACTGGAAGCCCTTGCTCCAGAGCCGTGCCGATCACGTTGCAAAATCCGCGGCCCGCCGCCTCTTCAGGGCCAAATTTATTGAGGATGAATAAATCTGCCTGATCGAACGAACTGGCCTCAACGCATAAAACCGCATTGGCAATTGCGCCGGGGTCCAAACGGCAGGCATCTGAGCCTTTACCTAAATCTTGGGTAATTTTGATTACTGGCCCTTCAGGCAAAACACGCACTTTCATATCGCACCTGTTTTCAAAGCTGCTGGTATAATTCGTGGCCTTAACGATACCCACAAGTGACGCGTCTACAGCCTGCAATTGATCAGCAACATCAGACAGCAGGCGATCAATCCCGCCTGGCTCTGTCGAACTGACACACGCAATTTTCATCTCTGCCTCTTTTCTGCTTTGGTTTAAGATTGCTCAGCAGTGCCAGACCAATCTACGCCACGATCACCGGAAAGAAAACCATCAGACAAGCGAATGTTTTCGTCAATGCGGCAAATCGCATCCACCGTATAATCAGCGTCATGTTCGTCAGCTAATAGCTGCCTATACAATCGGCAAAGTTCAGGGAACCCCTCCGATTGCGGTGACAAACGCAACGCAGAGACGCCAGCATTTGCCAGGGCCTCAATTTGATAGGCAGAACAAGCATAGGTATCTGACAAGGTTTGCACCCCATTCATGGCTAAAAAGGGTTGATCATCCAACGTGCGCACCTCCAACCCATCCGGATCGTCTTCGCAGGCAAATTGGCAGCTATCCTTGGTACGATTTTGCAGCCGGGCATGGTAACACCGGCCAGAGATGGCCAATGGCAAACGTCCATGTCCCCAGACCTCGATATCAACTCCGAGACCAGCACCGATGGTTGCCAAGGTTTTAACGGAGGCTAGCGGAAGTTCCGGCGGCAAACATATACGGGTGGCCCCACGCGACGCCAGCCATGATAGCGTACCCCCATTATAGACGTTCACCAATGGGCCAACGGAAAATCGCGTCCCTTCTGGTAGGTGGTGCAAGGCTGTCAGATCGTTGATTTCAACCTCGATCCCCAACCCGGCCAATTCCGCCGTCAACTTGCGTTCGCGCTTTAGAGTAACCAACGCAAGGCTAGTCAAAGCGACCTCTTTTCCGGCATTGACCAATGTTGAAATCACCTCAGGAATACGGTCCTGATAGAAAGGCAGACGTTTGGAACAAACAAGTTCACCCAGCACAACCCGGTCAATCGGTGCTTGGGCTAGGTCATCATAAAGTTCGGCCCAGCGATCCGCCTCCCAGAAAAATTGATTGGGTCCAACAGTTAGTTCCATCGTGTCATCTCCACGTCTTTTTATAAGCGCCGGTCGTCATAGCCTGCCCCTCGGACAGACGTGCCAACATGCCTTCGGGCATCGGTTGACCTGCTTCAAGTGCATCAACGGCGGAACGAAAATTGCGCACGACTTGAGCAACATAGGATCGCGAACGCTGGCGCCCTTCAATCTTAAGCGCAGTAACACCGGCTTTTTGCAATTGAGGGATCAACTGCTCAGCGTTCAGACTGACAGGATCTTCAAAAAGAAAACCTTTCTTTTCACCAGCGCTAAAACATCCCTTGCAAAGGGTCGGATAAGGAGCAGCTTCACCTTGATTAGTTCGGTGGATCGTAAAGCCCCCAAGACGCGCATCAAGAACACCATCCTCATCGTGATATTCAACATGGTTGGCCGGGGAACAAACCCCGTTCATATTGGGAGAAAGTCCTGTCACATATGACGATAGCGAACAACGGCCTTCGGCCATGACGCAAAGTCCACCAAAAACGAACACTTCAGTTTCCACCTCAATTTCAGCATTGATCGCTGCGATTTCTGGAACAGAAAGAACGCGTGGCAACACCACACGTTTCACATCAAAGGTCTTGGCATAAAAATTAATGATATCGGCATTGGCCGCGGCGGCTTGAACTGAAAGATGGCGGCGCAACCCGGGATGACTACGCGCCGAATAATCAAGCAAACCCAGATCGGCCAGAATCACTGCATCCGCCCCACACGTCTCCGCATCACAAATCGCCCGGTGCCATATTGCCTGATCGCCCGCCCGCGGGAATGTATTGATTGCCACCAATACCTTGGTCTCATGCCCGTGCGCAAAAGCAATGCTCTCATGCATTTCGGCCCTGTCGAAGTTTAGGCCCGGAAAATTTCGGGCATTGGTTTCGTCATTAAACCCACAATATATAGTGTGAGCACCGGCCTTTACTGCCGCGCGCAAAGCAGCGGGGGTTCCCGCCGGGCACACGATTTCCATCACCATGTTTCCGTCTCCTCGAAGCGGGAAAAGTTTACACCAGTCCTGCTCTCTATCAATTCCAAAAAAATCCGTATGGGCGTAGCCAGCGGGCCGGATATCTGCGCCAATTCTTGCGAAAGATCCAACTCCGCATCATCAACCGCGTTGCGCAGGGCCAAAGCAGCAGCAGTATCACCCTCAATCACCAGATCACGCGAAAAGAACAACGCGTCGCCATCAAAGGCACCATGAACCAGACCTAAAAGTGCGGCCATCGGCCCTGCTATTCGCGCAGCTCCCTCACCTCGCCCACGGGTCACGACCACATTTGGGACTCCGCCATTTGGCTCAAGGCATATTACGAATGGCAGGTCGGTTGGGTCCAGAACAAAACGGGTGTGATCATAGTCTCCAAGACGACGAAAAAGGCCGGGATGGTTTTTGGCGATTTTTCGAGAATAAAACGTTAAGGACAGCGACAAGGGTGCCAGCGGCATCACGCTTAGCGCGTGCGCGAATATGGAAGGGACCCTCGGGATCGACACTGGCGATTGCGGCAAGCGATGTTCCTTTTTTTCGCTAGAACTGTGTTGGCTAGGTCTTCATAGGTGTTTATTAAATGAGGTAAATTGACGATCGTCAATTTCGCCTCGCATTTTTACTGATAGGCCATCAAAAATTGCCCTGTCGGAGAAACCCCATTCGAACTCTGCCCCCTTTTCCCAGCTTGCGTAGCTTTCTTGATCTGCATGGTAAAACCAATCAATTCAAAACCATCGCCAGCCCTGTATCGGTACGCTTCCAGATGACTGCGGTACATCGTGCTGTCCTTGAGGCAAAGGGTCCTGTTCTTCAGTTTGATCAACCTGTTTTGGAAAACGGACTTACTGCAAGCATGCCGGTCGTAGTAAACCTGTTTGGGACGACTGAGCGCGTGGCTGCGGGATTGGGCGTAAAGCTTGATCAACTGGACGGTTTAGGGGCTTTCCTTGCCGCGCTCAAATCACCAACCCCGCCAAATGGGTTACGTGATGCATTCTCACGCTGGCCAATGCTCAAGGCAGCATTGGCGACACGTCCAAAAATCACCAAATCTGCCCCGGTCCAACGCATCGTTTTGGAAGACTCGGATATAGATGTCTTAGCCATGCCGATCCAGACGCATTGGCCAGACGATATCGGTCCACTAGTCACTTGGCCAGTGGTCGTAACACGCCCTTATGGGACTTCCAGCGAAGAAGTTGGTACGTATAATGCAGGAGTTTATCGAGCCCAGGTTTTGCAACGAGACAAGCTAATCATGCGCTGGTTGCCACATCGCGGCGGCGCTGCACATCATCGAAGCTGGGCACAACAGGGGGAAAAGACCCCAGTTGCCGTCGTACTGGGTGCGGACCCTGCCACTTTACTTTCTGCAGCACTTCCTTTGCCAGAATCCGTCTCGGAACTCATTTTTGCCGGTGCGCTTAACGGCATGCGACCGCGATTGGTTCCGGCAAAAACAGTTCCGCTAATGGTTCCAGCCGAAGCTGAAATAGTTCTTGAGGGATGGGTATCGCCCAACGAGACAGCACCCGAGGGGCCGTTTGGCGATCACACCGGCTACTACAACCCGTCTGCACAATTTCCTGTAATGCAAATTACCGCCGTAACCCACCGAATTGACCCTCTCTACTTATCAACTTACACCGGCCGCCCTCCGGATGAACCCGCAGTCATCGGTGAGGTTTTTAACCAACTTGCCCTCCCGACAATTCGTGCGCAAATTCCCGAAATTCGCGACCTCTGGTTACCGCCTGCCGCCTGCTCCTACCGTATTGCAATTGTCAGTATTGACAAACGCTATCCCGGCCAGGCCCGGCGCGTGATGATGGCGCTTTGGGGAATGCTACCGCAATTCAGTTATACAAAGATGATCATAGTTGTAGACGAAGATATCAACCCGAAAAACTGGAATGACATTGCCTGGGCGCTGGCCACACGCATGGACCCCATACGTGATGTAATGTTGATGGAAAACACCCCCATGGACTATCTCGATTTTTCTTCACCAATGGCCGGCCTAGCCGGAAAAATGGGCATCGATGCCACCACAAAAATTGAAAGTGAAACTACCCGGGAATGGGGAAAAGTTATGAAGATATCAAAAGCAGACGCAGCATTTGCCACAGATCTTGTTTCACAAATAATGCCTGGAATGGGATCATGAGCGCACCGCGTGTCATCTTGGGTGTGGCAGGTGCCTCCGGCGCGGCATTGGGTCTTTCGGTCGCGCGCCAATTGGTAGAACTGGGCGCCAGGATTGATCTGGTTTACAGCTCCGCTGCAGAACGAACTCTGATAACGGAATGTGGACCAGATGCGCCCGAAAAACTTCGAGCTCTGGCAACAAACTTTCATGCTATTGACGACATTGGGGCCAGCATTGCATCAGGTTCAGTTCCTGCCTCAGGCATGATAGTAGCGCCGTGTTCAATGCGTTCTTTGGCGGCAATCGCAAACGGCATGGATGATAATTTGCTAACCCGCGCTGCCAGCGTTCAACTTAAAGAACGGCGGCGTCTGATCCTATTAACACGCGAAGCTCCTCTTACGCTTGCTCACCTCAAAAACATGACGGCTGCAACCGAATTAGGTGCAATTATCTTACCCCCTGTTCCAGCATTTTACTTAAAACCACGCAACGTAGCAGACATAGTCGATCAGATTGCTGCCCGCGCAATTGATTGTTTGGCCATCGCAGACCCCGTCGCGAAACAATGGCAATGGGCAAGTGTGGAAAAATGAAAAAGCACATTGCGGAACAGATTGTTCGCTCAGCGATGGTGCGGATCAACTTAAACATTGAATCGAGAGGATCATTGAATAATGCAGATCAATCAGAACACTGCTGAATCCAACTCTCAAAACGTTTCACCGATTCATCAGAGCAACATTGAGAATGATACTCACATCCTCGAAATGCTAGCAAAGCCAGTTTACATTGACGGCGCGTGGATACTGCCATTTATTCAGGGTGGCAAAGGGGTTGGTGTTACAAATGGCGTAAATGCAGGTGCTTGGGCAGCAGAAAATGCCGGCGGCACGATCGCCGCAACAGGTGCAGCAATCAGCTATGATGAAAACGGCCGGGAGCTTCCTTATGAATACGCTGGCCGTTCACGGCACAAACGGCACGATGAAATGGTGGCCGTTTCTATTCAGGGTTGCATCTTGCAGGTTCAAACTGCATTCAAATCTGCTGGTAGCAAAGGCCGTGTTCGCATCAACTTCCTGAAGATGGCTGGTGGTTCCATGCGCATCATGCAGGGTGTGCTGGCTGGAACACGCCTGCCCGATGACCGCAACATGATCAATGCCGTCACGATGGGGGCAGGTTTACCAACCGAGGAAGATGCGCAGATTTGCGTTGATGAAGGTGTGTTTCTGGACCCTATTATTTCCAGTACTATGGCATTAAAAGTGCTGCTGAGGCGCACATTCAAGAAGTGGTCGGGCAAATATGACGAAGTAATCGGGGCTGTTGTATATGAAGACCCTTGGTTAGCCGGTGGTCACAATGGCATCACCAGCCGGGAGGACCCAAATGAGCCCAAGCCCCCCTATGAACGCGTCAAAGAACTACGGGCAATCATGAATGATAACGGCATGGAGAAAGTGGCCATCATAATGGCTGGCGGCGTTTGGTATATGCGCGATTGGCAAAACTGGCTAGATAACCCGGAAATTGGACCTATTGCATTCCAGATAGGAACCCGTGATCTGTTGACCCGCGAAAACCCGATAGTAGACGAGTGGAAACATCTGATATTATCCATGAAGAAAGGCGATGTTGCCCTCAACAAGTTCAGTCCGACCGGTTTTTACTCATCCGCCTACCAGAACACCATGATGCGAGAGTTGTTTGAGCGCTCCACTAGACAAGTAGAATTTGCTACAAAACCTGACAACAAAATGAGCAAAAAAATCATTGGCCCCGGTGTGCCCGCCAAAGGTTTTTGGGTCAGCATACCCGACAAGGAAAAAGTTGATGGCTGGGTAGGTAAAGGGTTCATCGCACCGTTGCGTACGCCTGATAATACGTTAATTTTTGTCACTCCGGATGAAGCACTGGAATTCAAATTAGATAAGACTGAATGCGTTGGCTGTCTGGTAACCTGCAATTTAAGCGCCTGGAGCCAAACCCCGGATACAAAGTATACCACCGGCCGGTTACCAGACCCACGAGTCCACTGTATCCGCAAAGGTTTACTGGGCGCGATTAAAGGAGACGATCTCGATAATCAACTCATTTTCGCCGGCCACAATGCCTACATGGCGGGTGAAGACCCGTTCTACCGCGCAAAAAATGGAGATGTATTCATTCCTACTGTTAAGCAGCTAATTGCCCGCCTGATAACCGGTGACTGAGGCTTTCAAGCAGAACGGATGATCAGGGATTGGATTAGTTTTTACAATACAGATCGACCACATACGGCTCTTGAAAAACAAACACCTGATGAGGCATATATCAACCCATCGAGACTAGAAAAAGCGGCATGAAAAACATCCGGAATACATCTTAACTCAGCCGTAAAACGATCCAGAATACCAGGACCACTTCAATGAAGCCAGTTCAACAACTTGAAAACGTGTAAACTACAGTGAACGATGTATTTACATTCCGGTTCCCAGATTCAACTTTAAGAACTTAAATTACCAAATTTTAATTTGATGGATATTGACCTTGCAGTGGCAGGAAGGTCTAATTTCTATCTCATGATCGTGAATGAGGCTATTGTCGAATCAAAGCTATTGGGAAAACGACATCCAAATTCAAATGAGTTTGAGATGCTGGAGACGCTGTTGAAAAAAGCGAGTATGTTGGGGTTTACCGAGAATGAAATTATGATCCTTCGTCATCAATACGAACGCAGCCCGAATAGAATTATTTTATGATTGGCATTCCAAAATTAAACTCATTTGGCAGTTTTCTTCATATTCTTGCAGTGTTGTCATTAATGATAGCAGGGGGAAATTTTGCTCATGCAGTTGAACCGGCTCAAAAACATCATCATGTAACCCATCAGTCTGCCGCAGATGAAACAACAATACATCAACATCTGGAGCCTCAAAACTCCACAACCGGGTTTTCTGACACCAATTTTCTCCATTGTGGTAGTGACATATTAGCACTGGCTCCAGAAACCATCTACTTAATGTGTGTGACAGGCAGCAAATCTCCTGTCGAAACACATCTCATAAACCAATTCTTGTTACCGACACAAGAGCCACCGCCTCCACGTATCCTAGTCTGAAATTCAACCGATTATTGCGATCTTACCAAATTGCACATTTCAGATATCCAGGATAAATTTATGAAAATGAAAACCACATTCGTTGCTGGCCTGTTTACAGTTGGCACAGTTATAACTGCCCTCGCCCATGGCGGCGCAACAGGCATTGTAAAAGAACGCATGGACGCAATATCCGTAATGGATAAAACTGTTAAAACCCTTTCGTCCATGATGAGGGGCGAAATTCCATTTGATGAGGCCGCAGTAAAAGAAGGTGCTATGGTAATCAAGACACATGCTGGCGAGAAACTCATCGGGCTGTTTCCCAAGGACAATGACAACGATAGCTCTGAAGCCCGTGACGAAATTTGGTCCAACTGGGATGAATTCAAAACCATAGCCGAACAATTGAGCATGATGGCGGATGGGCTTGAGGCAGCTGCTGGCAACGGGTTGACGCATTCTGGTAAATCCAAACCGAGCACGATGATGGGCTCCGGCGCGACCATGATGACCAAAGCCGTAGTTTGATGGGCAACAGCGGCAGCATGCCCGATCTGCAATGCTTGCGACGATGCCCACGGACGGTGTGTTCAATATGCTTACAAAGATTTGTTCTTCTTGCCATACAAAATTTCGACTTGAAAAGAAATAGTCAATGAAGCGTCTACTAAGCCTATTTGTTTTCGCCCTGGCGTTAGCCGGGGCGGGAGCAATCGCTATGATCGTTTGGCCTTTGAACTCGCGGCTTTCAAAAACATCAGAAATTGGAGATGTAAATCGTGGTGCTTATCTGGCCCGCATGTCAGGATGCATAGCATGCCACACGAACACCAAAAACAATGGTGCACCGCTTGCAGGTGGTCTGGCCATAAAAACTGGTTTTGGTGTTTTCCATTCTCCGAACCTGACAACCGACAAAGAGTTCGGCATTGGAGATTGGAGATGGAGCATCGAACAGTTTGCTCTCGCTGTACGCAAAGGTATTTCTCCTCCAGGAGAGCCCTATTATCCGGCTTTTCCCTACCCATTTTATTCAAAGCTAACCGGTCAGGATATTGCGGATTTATGGGCGGCATTTCAAACCGTTCCTCCCGTTCAAACAGTTTCAAAACCTCAGGAGATGAACTTTCCTTTTAATTTCAGGTCAGGATTGAAACTCTGGCGTGCTGCATTTCTGGACCAATCCTCTTTTGCCTCCGAACCAAACAAAAGCGAATTATGGAACCGTGGAAAATATATAGTGGAAGGCCCTGCCCATTGTGGTGCACGCCACACGCCTCGAAATTTTGCAGGTGCCAGACAAGTGGAACAACAACTCCACGGGGCATCGGAACTTCCAAATGGCGGAAAATCTCCACCAATTACGCCAGAAAAACTTCAAATTAAAGGGTGGACGATCAGCAATCTCAAATACGCCCTAAAAACCGGTGTACCACCTGATGGAGATGCCTTTGGTGGTGCAATGGGCGAAGTTGTCCAGGATGGCACTTCATTTTTGAACGATGATGATCTTACTGCAATAGCAACTTAATTGCTGGATAGGGAATAATTTTATGCAACCAACTCGAAGGCAATTTATTCAGGCTACAATGGGTGCGGCAGCAATAACCATTGCTCCACCCAGCTTTCATGCCGCACACGGCGATGATGGTTATCTTAAAATAACTGCCAGCCCTTCCTTGAAAAAACTCTACCGCGCTGATGCACCAGAGTCGCAATTGTGGACTTATAACGACACATCTCCCGGTCCCGAAATCAGGGCCAAGCGTGGTGAACGAATTAAAGTTCGACTGATAAATCAACTTGAAGAACCAACGTCAATTCATTGGCATGGCATCCGCATCGACAATGCAATGGACGGCGTTCCTGGATTAACGCAAGAAAGCGTCCCGCCGGGGCAGACTTTTGAATATGATTTTATTGCGCCCGATGCAGGCACTTATTGGTATCACGCGCACAACAAGAGTTGGAATCAGGTGGCTCGAGGACTCTATGGTCCACTGATCATTGAGGAAGATGATCCTGCCTTCGATCACGAGCACGACCTCACTCTGCTTATAGATGACTGGAGGTTGAAGCGAGACGGTACGCTGGATGTTGCAAGCCTTGGTTCTCTAATGGATTGGACCCATGGTGGACGGTTGGGTAACTGGCTGACTGTAAACGGAAAATCTTCACCGACATTCAATTTGAATGCGGGTGAAGCCTATCGGTTACGGTTGATAAATGCATCCAATGCCAGAACTTTTAATATCGATCCGAACCGGTTTGATGCGACTGTTATAGGGTATGACGGACAAGCGTTGGATGAACCCATAGAACTCAATTATTCGCCTTTGTTACTAGGTTCAGCCCAACGGGTAGATTTGCTGGTTATTCCAAAAGTCGGAGCCGATTTTGCAATTGAAGAAATATCGTCTGACAATCCTTATCCATTTGTTCATTTTAAAGTTGAAGGAAAACAGAAAAATACCGTTCCACACATTCGCCTTACTCAAAACGATCTTCCCGAACCTGATCTATCTGATCCAAAAATGTTCAAACTGAGCATGTCCGGTGGGGCGATGGGTAATGGTGGAAAAATGATCTACAACGGAAAAACTCTTGAGGGGAAAGACTTCCAGACCTACAAGCAATTTTGGGCATTTAACGGTGTGGCCAATCTTGCAGAAGCACCATTTTTCAGCATTCAGCGCGGTGAAACTGTAGTCATAGACCTGTTCAATAATACGGCATTTATGCATGGCATGCACGTGCATGGCCATCATTTTCGCGTTCTCCATCGCGCAGGCAGTAGCATCAAAGAAGGAAATCCTTGGCGGGACACTTTCATGATTGGGTCGACACAAACTACTCGCATTGCCTTTGTTGCAGACAATCCCGGCAAATGGCTTTTGCATTGTCACATGCTTGAACACGCTGCCGCAGGGATGACCACTTGGTTCGAAGTAACGTAATTCATCACGTTTGATTGAACACTAATGAATGGAAACACAAGTTTGATTCCGATACAAATAAAGATAATGAAAAAACTGATCCTCATCATGATCCTAGTTATATTTTCGACAACACAAGGTTTTGCCGGAATTCTCAGTGCCGATCATAATTCTAATGGCACGATGACGAGTTCTATCGATCATTCCGAAACTTGCCATGGTGGACTAGCTGGTGACATCAATAATGAAGAGTGTAGCCATCAGCATTTGACGAAGGGTGAAATTGATACATCGTATTGTCAGGCCGACTGCCTGCTTTATTTCGTAGAAAAATTTGCGTTGAATACGATTTCTCCCGGCACACATGAAGCTTTACCGTCAATACCGTTGAGTGGGACTGGTATCAAAGCCAGTTTCCGTCCTCCTAAATCCTGATTCCTTAGTTTTTATCCGCGTTCTGATTTTTATCGGAATGCAGCAAATAATGGAAATTCAGGAGTATCGTCGTGTTTACACGCAGAAATTTACTACTTGGCGCAATGACCAGCATGGTCGCATTGCCAGCTCAGGCTCATAAAGCCAAAAACAGAAAAAAGTTCAAACTCAATCCGATATATTTACCGCAAATGGTGAAGTTTTCCGGCTATCCGTCCGGAACCATTGTGGTCGATCCGAAGTCACATTTTCTTTATCTCGTATATTCCAGAGGCCAGGCACGCCGCTATGGCGTTGGTGTTGGCAAGGCTGGATTAAAATTTAAAGGATCCGCACGCATTGGCAGAAAAGCAGAGTGGCCAAGCTGGCGACCCACCAACAATATGATCCGTCGGGAACCCAAAAAATACGCTCAGTATGCTGGCGGCGTACCCGGCGGTCCCAAAAACCCGCTGGGAGCACGCGCGCTTTATCTTTATCGCGATAACCGGGATACGATGTACCGAATTCACGGAACCACTCAACCTTGGTCAATCGGGCGATCAGTATCCAACGGATGCATCCGCATGATCAATGATCATGTGGTCGACCTTTATACCCGTGTTCCGGTTGGTGCGAAGGTGGTGGTGCTATGATTGCAGTTCCAAACAACCCCTACCCTGCGACAACACGCAGTGTGACCATATCACGCCATTTGTCGAGACGTTCCTTTGTAGTGGGATCGGTAAGCCTGACAGGGCTTGCAGTATCGGGCTGTACGAGTGTTGAACACCTTCCTGAATTCCCTGCTGCTCCTTTGATCAGTAGATCCTACGCACTCATGTACGGGCCTATTCGTGACGAACGGTTTCCGATACCCGGGGTAAATTTAAAGAAAATCAAAAACAAGTACTATCGGCAAGAAGTCAGTTACAAAACCAACGAGCCGGTTGGCAGCATCATTGTGGATACCAAAAAGTTTTTCCTCCATTTGGTTCAGGAGAACGGCAAAGCCATTCGCTATGGCGTTGGTCTGGGACGAGAAGGTTTTGCATGGTCGGGCCATGCCAGAGTTGGTTGGAAACAGAAATGGCCGAAATGGACGCCGCCTGACGAAATGATCGAACGACAACCCAAACTGGCCCAATACAGCGCAACTAACGGGGGGATGAAGCCGGGCATCAATAACCCGCTTGGGGCTCGGGCCTTGTATATCTTTCAGGGAAAAAAAGACACTTTGTACCGCCTTCACGGAACCCGAGAAGATTGGTCAATCGGTAAAGCTGTATCAAGTGGTTGTGTGCGGTTGTTGAATCATGACGTTATTGATCTTTACAGACGGGTGCCAAATGGCAGCCGGATATTGGTGGTGTAGAATGACAACTATGAACTCACACTTCTTTCGCGGGGCCCTATTGTTGATCGGCATAGTAATTTTGGTTCAAAATTTTACTCAGCCGGCAAGCGCCGAGGCGTTGTTAAAACCAGATGAAAAATCAGTCGTGAAACTGGGCAATGGAATATATCAGGAACTTTGCGCTTCCTGTCATGGGAAAAATCTAAAAGGTCAACCGAATTGGCAAACGCCTGATGCCGATGGTTTGTTACCAGCCCCACCTCATGATAAAACAGGTCATACATGGCATCACACAGATGCCCTGCTTTTCAAACTGACAAAGTTCGGGATTGCAAAAATTGCAAATCTAAAAGACCATAAGACCAGCATGCCAATCTATGATGGCGTTCTTTCCGACGAGGAAATTATTGCGGTCCTGAGCTACATAAAAAGTACTTGGCCCGAAAACATTCGCAAACGTCATGATCAACGCAATTAATAGACCGGAAGGTTTAAAATAAATAAGCGAAAACTTCTCATGGCGGCTGGTGGCCTCGGAGTAGCGGGAGTAACTGCTACCGATTGTTTTAGAATTGGCCTTTCTGAAATAATATCTAACAAAAGACTGCAATTACCTCCCCTGCTGGACGCCACTAAACCGACCAACTCAAACTCACCGCAATGAGCGGAAGCACCAACTTTACCAGTCGAGGAAGTGTACCAGCCATTGGATTCAATCAGGCCTATTTAGGGCCAACGGTAAGAGTGAAAAAAGAACCAGATTCAGTTGCAATATCGAACAATCTCAATGAAGCCATCACGGTTTACTGGTTCCCGGGGAGCATGATGGCGGTCCTCATCAGCCGATTATACCCGGTGACAGTTGGTCGACCGAGTTACCGATTAGCCAACCGGCGGCAACGACGTGGCATAACACTCATATTCATCAACGCACCGCATACAGGTTCATGCCGGACTTGCCGGTGCCATGCAAAAATCAGTGACGGTCTCAATAATGACTATGATGGACGTCGTGCATGCATTTACCGGTGATACCATGCTGATAAATAGACAGATTGGTACAGTCGATGCTGTTCCCAAAGGAATTGTTCGGTTGCGTTTGTTGAATGCTCTAATGCCCGGATCTACTCCCTTTCGATGAGCGAATAAAAGCGCACCATAAACAAATTCCAGAAGTGCTTGATGGCACTTTGGCCGCCTTCATTGGTCCGGTTTCCGTATCCTAGATCGATTTTCAGCGGTTTTGCTATTTCATCAGATACTTCGCCAACGCAGCAATAGCGAATATCACCAATACTGCAATTAAGCTCATACCGACCCAGCCAAACCACATATTGCCGTCCGCCATCATACCATCACCCATCATTTTGATGCTCCCTTACCGATTGTAGAAATTTGCCGCTGTATGAACCACAAAACCAAAAGCGGTATGAAAACCCATTGCAGTAGCGGGCTTAGCCCGGTTCCAAATGGCGGAACCAATGGCATAAGGTCTGAATAGGTCCATCTTAGTGAGATGTTAGTGTAATAATATTCAAACCCGACCGTGAGAGCGATTCCAACCGCAAGAAACAGCAATAACTGACCTGTGGATGGATTGAAAACCCAGTCACGAGTGCGGGCAAACAGGCTGGTTAAAACATAAGCTGTGATTGCAAAGCCCACATCCCCAAATGTCGCTGACATGCAAAGCTTGATGCCTTCCCAATGGTTCAGTTCAACCATCCCAGCATAGGTGGGTGCCTGAACAAACTCCCAGATAAAGTGCAACAGGAATGAGAAAATAATTAGATTGAATTCGACCGTATTGGTTACCTTGTTCAATGCATTCATCCAGAAACGCTCCTATTCTATATGAGAATATAAACATTCCAGCCAATGGAAGCTCAAGTCGATTATGGAATATTTGTCTCAGCAATCATGTAATGGCAAATTTGTTGCTACGACTCCCGGTTTCATCAGCCAATTCCTAGGGCCCGGGTTGAAAACCTTCCTGTATCTTCCATCAACAAACGTGCCAACATAGCCTCCGCAAAAGCTAATTGGCACCCGTTAAAAGAACTCGCATGTAAAAACCTCCAGAAAAGCAATGGAAATCCACCCGCCGCAACGGGGCGCTTGAGCGTGGCGCTCATGGCGGTATTTGGATTGAAAGTTACCCGTTGCTGTTCACCACTCGACATTTGCGAGGGGAAATGATCCATCCGGTGATCCAGCCCAACCAGAGCTAGTACCTCTTCCGGTCGCATGGGGTCCGTGGGAATCTCTGTAACTAAAGCAGCATTTTCACGTGCCGTGAGGCTTGGGATCAGATTATAAAACTGGAAAACAAAACCCACATAACGTCGCCGAAACTGAGTTAGTTTAAGTTCGCTGGCCCTGGAAATATAAAAGTCCTTAAACTTCACATGACCGGATGTGGCCGTATCCAGACCGCCAATGATGTTGAGAAACGTTGATTCGCCGCAGCCCGACGGCCCAAGCATTACCGACAATTCGCCCTCATAGAGGGTCGCATTCGCCCCCCGCAATGCGTGAACTCCACATCATCTGTCCGATAAATTTTTGTTAGACCCTTAATCTCGAATACGATATTTCGGTCCATGGCCACACTAATCCTTTGAGTCTCATTTGTTCATCGCGACAAGCTGGCAGAATATAGGCGATGTTAACTCATCCGGCTTTTTACGATTTGATTTCAATCAATAAAGAAACGCTAGAATCCGCTATTAATCAATCTCAGGCAAGATTGTATTGAAGCTTTTATACTTCACTTAATTTGTCGAGTGAATTGAATCCCTGAAAAAGGTGAACCACCATGTCATATAAAACCATCCTCGTGTGCCTAAGCACCGAAAAAGCTGCAGAACAGATATTGCCAATCGCCTGCAATATCGCTCGTCAGTTTGGCGCCCATTTGATTGGCATACACACCCTTCCTTCAATCATGGTCTACCCCGGTATTGCTATGCATCTGAGCGCACCGCAATTTCGAGAATTTAATGACGATATGAAAAAGCAGAACGCAAATATTGAGGCGGTTTTCGAAAAACATGTAGCAAACGAAACGTTCGTCAGCGAATGGCGCTCTCTACCCGCAAGGGACCGTAATGCCAGCATGCAATTAACCCGTAGCGCCTTCCGCTCGGATCTGGTCATCGTTGCCAAGGCAGATAGCACATCCGAACGCTATGACCAGTCTGGCCTGCAAGAAGACTTAATCATGAACAGCGGACGCCCAATTCTGGTTATCCCGGAAGACTACGGCGATAAATCTATCGGCAACGAAGTCTTGCTGGCATGGAACGCTACCAGACAGTCCTCCTCAGCAGCGCACCAGGCCTTACCATTTCTCACAGCCGCCAAGCAGGTGAATATTCTAACCGTGACCCAACCTCATCGCGCCTCCGCTGCACTCGATACGGAAGGACACGAACTCTCCGCCAGTCTCGCCCATCACGGAATGAAACCGGTAGTGGTTCATGTGGAACAAACAAAAAATTCAATTGGCGAGGAAATCGACCATCAGGCAAAAATCAATGGCTCTGATCTGATTGTCATGGGTGCCTACGGACATTCCAGATTGCATGACCTGTTCTTTGGCGATGCCACGCGCCACATGCTGAACGAAGCAACTCAGCCAGTGTTATTTTCAGGTTAAAAACAGGAGCAGCCACCATGAATCCTGATCCAGATACTTCCGAACCTCATCTGCGTCGAGCCATTGGATTGCCTCTACTGGTTCTGTACGGGCTGGGAATCACGATCGGTGCAGGGATTTATGTTCTGATCGGCACAGCCGCAGAAAAGGCTGGAGATTTTGCACCCAGTTCGTTCCTGTTGGCAGCCTTTGTGATGGCGTTCAGTGCTGCGAGCTTTGCCGAGTTTTCCGGCCGTATCCCTCAAAGCGCCGGTGAGGCTGTGTATGTAGGAGCAGCCTTCAATCAAAACTGGCTAACACTGGCAACAGGCTTATTCATCATCTTTTCCGCTACCATCGCAGGGGCAGCGATCAGCATCGGGTGTGCTGGATATGTCGCCACCATCGTTCCCCTGCCCCAATCAGTGATTGTAGCAGTTATTGTCATTCTTATGGGACTTCTCGCAGCGCGCGGCATCGAGGAATCGGTGATGTTTGCCGGAATATTGACCGTCATCGAAATTCTCGGGCTGGTGGTTATCATTGTATCTGGCTATCTCAATGAACCGGATATGTTCAGTAGACTCCCAAGTGCCATTCCATCACTGGGAGATAGCGCAGCATTAACCGGCGTATTCGCTGCCAGCTTGATCGCCTTCTTCGCCTTTATCGGCTTTGATGATGTGGTAAATCTGGTTGAGGAAACTCACAATCCAAAACACACCATGCCTTGGGCAATTGTGATTTCTCTGGTAGCTGTCACGGTGATTTACTTTCTGGTGGTATTTGTCGCCGTCCAAACTGTCCCTTCCGAGGAGCTTGCTAAGTCCTCTGCACCCATCGGTCTGCTATTTGAACGGCTAACCGGCATCTCGCCACTGGGTATCACGTTGATTGCCATTGTTGCCACTTTGAACGGCGTGGTGATCGAGATCGTTATGGCCTCACGGGTGATCTACGGTCTGGGCAAAAAGGGTCATTTGCCGGGACGGCTATCGCGAGTGAATCCAAACACTCAAACTCCTTTAAACGCCACTATTTTGATCACTGTCATCATGCTGGCAGCCGCGATACTGGTGCCGCTTGATTTTCTGGTCACCACAACTTCGCAGATCATTCTGGCGGTATTTGCTCTGGTTAATCTGGCACTGGTCGTCGTCAAACTTCGCGGTGACCCTGTGCCCGAAGGTATCTTTACGGTACCCATTATTATGCCAATCATTGGCGTCATCACCTGCATATTCATGTTACTTGGCCCATTATTCATAGGCTAGTCGTAACCCCTAAAAGGACCATGAATGAATTTCGCCTCTCTCCTCCCCTTGTCGCTTCCAGTCAATATCTTGTTATTTGTGCTGGCAACCGCAGTGGTGTGGATCGCAGGAACGAGGCTCGCAGTATACGGTACCGAACTCTCTGACCGGTTTAACCTAAGCCGGGCATTCGTCGGTCTGATATTTCTGGCGACCGTTACTTCGTTACCCGAGATCGTCACCACGATTACGGCAGCTACTGCCGGAAATGCGCAACTGGTTCTTGGTAATATGTTTGGCGGTGTCACCATGCAAACCGCAATCCTGGCGGTCGTAGACTTGTTGTTCGTACGTTACGCCCTCACTTCATGGCCGCGCAAACCAACCCATGCGCTCGAAGCCGTGTTATTGATCATCTTGCTCAATATCATCCTTACCGCTTCTTTTCTGGGTGAATTCGAGGCATTTTGGGGCATTGGTCTGGGAGCATTATCACTGACTTTGTTTTATCCGCTAGTCATCGCTTTGCTGCACCGATATGACGAACAATCCCCTTGGCAACCCATTGATATTCCTGAGCACGCCGAAGAAACAATTCCATTCATCAAATCAAGAAACATTGAAGAACTGAGTAAAAACCAAGTTATCTGGCAGTCAGTTTTCGCCAGCCTAATGATCCTGATTGCTGGATATACCCTTGCCAATCGGGCCGATATCATCGCCGAACAAGCAGGACTCAGTTCCTCCTTCGTTGGCATAGCATTCCTTGCCGCCGCCACTTCCATGCCAGAACTTTCAACCACCATTGCGGCAGCCAGAATGGGTGCCTATACGATGGCAATTTCAAATATTTTCGGTAGCAATTTGATCATGGTAGCCTTGATCCTGCCTGCCGACATTTTCTATCGAAAAGGCCCCATATTGGCCGAGATCGATAACGTCACCCAGTTCTGCATCGTTACCGGAATTCTGGTCACCGCAATTTATATCGCCGGCATCCTAATCCGGCGCACACCACGCCTGTTTGGAGCGGGCCTCGATTCCGTATTGGTACTGATCATTTATCTGGCAAGCCTGTTTGCAGCATTCATGTTAAGTTCGCAACAATGAATCAGGAACGTCGAAAAAACGATAATGACTACAGCAATCCGTTTACCGGATTGATCCGCCAGTTGCGCTGGTCATATCTCCCCCCACTAATGGTGTATCTCGCCGCCGGAATCTCAGGATTAACGGCAATCGTCGGCACGTTCTTCGTCAAGGATTATCTGGGACTATCCGCAACCTTCCTTGCCGGTCTTGCTTTTTGGGCTGGCATTCCTTGGGCCCTGAAAATGCCACTCGGCCATCTGGTTGATTTGATCTGGCGATGGAAATCCATACTAGTTTATATCGGCGCAACCCTCATCACATGTTCGATTGTAATCATGTACGGCCTGATCACCCATACCGACCAAATGACCGCATATATGGGTGTCGAAGCCTGGTTTGTAACCAGCGCCTTGCTGGCTCCCATCGGCTATGTGGTTCAGGATGTAGTTGCCGATGCCATGACGGTGGAAGCCGTTCCAACCCGTGATGATAGCGGTATCGAATACACCGAACAACAATCCAAAACCATGCACACCACCATGCAAACCCTTGGCAGGTTCGCCATCATCAGCGGTTTTGTTTTCGTGGCTGCGCTGAACATATTTATGTTCTCCGGCGTAGAAAACATGACTCAAGCCGATAAGATCGAGATTTATTCAAAAATCTATATGGCTGCTTTGGTTGTACCAATGATCTCTGTTGTGGGCGTCATTCTCGGGCAAATTATGCTGCATAATCGCGCAAAATCCATGCGCGCACGGAAAATAGACGAACAACAAATTGAAAAATTACTGTTCCATTCATCAGAAGATACTAAACCCAATTGGTGGATTTTCGGCGGCAGCGCACTCTTTATCGCCTTTACCTTATTCATGGGGTTAGGTGATTTCGCCTACGGGCAGGAGATAATCTTCACCGGTTCAATGGTGATAGTACTCTTTTTGATGTCCCGCCTGATTCGTGAGCTTGACCAAAACGTAGCCCACGCGCTGGTGGGAACAGCAATCATTATCTTTATGTTCAGGGCTACCCCTTCGCCCGGTGCAGGTGCAATCTGGTTTGAGATTGATATTCTGGGCTTTGATCAGCAATTCCTGTCCATCCTCAGTCTGTTCACATCCGGCCTTACGTTGTTGGGCATGGTCCTGCTGCGTCCAATGATGGCAACGAAATCCATCGCGTTCATCATAGTATTTTTAACAATTGCAGCCGGGTTTCTGTCGCTGCCAAATATTGGCCTGTTCTACGGCCTGCATCACTGGACCTCCTCGTGGAGCGGAGGCATCGTTGATGCACGCTTTATCGCGATCCTCGACACGGCAATAGAATCACCGCTGGGACAGATTGCAATGATACCCATGCTCGCATGGATCGCAAAAAATGCCCCAGTCAACCTAAAGGCAACCTTCTTTGCGGTGATGGCTTCATTCACAAATCTGGCGCTCTCCGCAAGCGCGCTGGCAACCAAATATCTCAACAAGATTTTCACGGTCACACGCGAGATCAAAGATCGCGCAACCGGTGAGATCACCACACAGGCAGATTATAGCGAACTTGGCATGCTGTTGATCACTGCGACCCTTATTATTGTCCTTCTACCGCTTGCTGCAGTCATTATTGTTCAAAATACCCGCTTCAATACGGCAGAATAAATTATGATAGAGTTAGAACACGAGCACACCAAACAAGCGATACATGAACGTTTGGCTACAGACAGCAAGCCCCATTACCTGCGCGATTGGGTCTATGGAGGCATTGATGGGGCAATCACCACATTTGCCATTGTAGCAGGCGTAGTGGGCGCGGGCCTTTCTGCAAATATCATTATTATACTGGGACTGGCAAATCTCTTCGCCGACGGATTTTCAATGGCGGCCAGCGCCTATAGCGGCACCAAAACCGAAGCAGATGAACTGGAACGGTTTCGCCAAATTGAAAGAAAACACATTGCCCATGTGCCGGAAGGAGAGCGGGAGGAAGTACGTCAAATTCTGATGGCAAAGGGATTGAGTGGCCAAGCATTGAACAATGCCGTCACTGCGATTACCTCCAATGAAGAAATATGGATCAACACCATGCTGGTTGAAGAATATCACCTCTCAATCAATTTACGCTCACCATTGGTGTCAGGTTTAAGCACATTTGCCGCATTCTTCATTTGCGGTGCAATTCCACTACTTCCATTTTTGTTGTCGTCAGATCGGGCTTTAGAGATTGCTCTATTTACTACCAGTATGGCTTTTTTCGCAATCGGCGCAATCAAAAGCAAATGGTCATTGGCCCCATGGTGGAAATCCGGGTTAGAAACGCTGCTGATCGGCATGGCAGCTTCAGCGATGGCCTATTTTGTCGGGCACTTTGTAAAAGGATTGGTGGGTTAAATTCGTTTGGGTTTACGATCAATAGAAATCTCAGTGCCGGAGCGCGTGATCCTTAAACCCCAAGACTTAAACTGAGGCAATTTTAATTCCACCAGTTCTGCAACGACCGTAATCTTCTGTCCGTTAAAACTACGGATAATATCGCCACGCCTCAGACCAATTTTAAACGCTGCAGATCCACGGCGAACTTCAAGTACGACGACCCCACCACGGGTACTTTCAAATCCGTAATCAAGCGCAAAAGCAGGCGAGAGGCTTGCCACTTTGGCACCGCTGAATGGGTTAAGATTAGGAAGCCAACTGTCATTTCTGGCAGGTATGTCAGGTGGAGAGATCAAAACAAGTTTGATATCCAGAGGCGAGCCGCCACGCAATAAGGAGAGCTTAACCTCATCACCCACGAGGTGGGATGCAATCCGGTGGTCCAGCGAGTTAGCGTCGACAATAGGTTTTCCGTTGAGGGCTATGATTATATCTCCCCTTTTTAGGCCGCTTTTTGCAGCAGGCCCATCGGGAAATACGCCGGTGACCGCCATTGCGTTTTTTTGATCAAGTCCAATCAATGCCGCCAGTACCAGGGGTAATTTTCTTCCAGAAATTCCAATCCATGGGCGCAGATACGGGCGTCCCAAGCGTGCACTTTCCAGAATTGGACGTACAATACTGATCGGCACCGCAAAACCAATTCCTTGTGAACCACCGCTACGTGAATAGATGGCGGTGTTAATTCCGATCACTTTCCCTTCGGTCGAAATAAGCGGCCCACCCGAATTACCCGGATTAATTGCGGCATCGGTCTGGATGAAAAAACGGAAATCTGAAACACCCACTGTAGCTCTTGAACGAGCGGAGATAATGCCGCTGGTTACGGTTTGCCCAACACCAAATGGATTACCGATAGCCACCACCATATCGCCGATCCTGAGTTGATCGGAATCTCCAAATTCAATAAAAGGCAACGGTAATATACCGACAGGAACTCTCAAAATCGCTATATCGGTCCGTTTATCCGATAAGATAACTTGCGCTGGAAGCACCCGGCCATCCCCCAAAGACACCAATATCCCTTGAGCAGACTGAATAACGTGATGGTTTGTAACGATAACGCCGGCAGGTGAAACAATCACTCCAGAGCCCAGAGATTTCACAAACCGGTCACGACCATAGCCAAATAACAAAGTATCGCGGAACAACCGCCAGAAGGCTGAACCATCGAGTGCAGCCGTTGGAGATTGCGTGCGAACAACCTTACGGGCATGGATATTGACCACAGCAGGCAAGGTTTTTTCAACAATTGATGCAAAGGAATAGGTGGCCTGATCCCGAGATTGGGGAACGAGTGTTGTTTGCTGAGCCAATGCAGGTCCGGTCGAAAACCCGCAGAGGATAAAAACCAAAAACAGGACTGATACGTGTCTAACCATGGGCATTACCCATTCCAATTTTCCTAACTTGCCATTGGAAAATATTGCGGCACCAGGATGAGCGCGATGATGAGCCAGAACAAAATAATTGATAAATATGTGGCCATTTTGAAATGAACGGATAATCTTCGGGTTGCTGGAAAATCCTTTAGATTGAATAAGCTATAGATACTTTTCCATAGTTGATCGACACTCTCCGCCTCGATTTGCTCACACTGTTCAACATAAGAACGTTCGCTATTGCCCCGCGGTCTACGGCGCAAATAATCTCGATAAAAATCGTATCCAAGCAATAGTTCAATAAAGATAACACGCGGATAAAGCGCTACAACTTCTCGATCGATGCTCAAAACCGCGCGATAGGAAAACCCCATGATCGCTGACGCAACCAGCGCCCCCGCAATCAAAGTGGGACGACTGGCCATTGTGAGGCTCAGGTATGTAATTAGCCAGAAAGAACTGAAGGCTACGGCGCAACCAATGGCAAACCACATATTATAGGAACGAATGAGTGCCATCCGTTGTTCATGGATCTCCCTATATTCAGTCACATGAAATTCTGTGGGCTCGTGCGGCATATCTTCAGCTTGTTTCATCATGTGTTCCTCACATTCTTCAACATTCCTAATCCTATGATCGGCATTTGCCTCTCTAATATAGGGATTAACTACGATCAAAACAGGTGTTTTGTTGGTTTTCAGTGCGTAAAATCAATACGTAACAGCATTTTCAGGCCTCCCGATGTGGTTCTGTGGGCCAGCCATGAGTGGGAATTTTTGCTCTTGATTTTCAAATCCAACCAGCCATTTACCTTTATTTTTGCAATTCTCAAACCAAAACGGATGCGCTGTTTTTGGGGGTGTCTGGCGGAGAGAACCAGCGTCCAGCCGGCCTCTTTGTCTGATAGATTACCCCGAAACATTTTTGAATATTTTGAATAAGATATCTTGCCCATTGCATCGATTTTAAAATCAACTGCCGCGCAACGGATATTTTCCTCGATGAGTGTCACTGAATACCCCCTAGAATTGTAGACGCCTTGTCCCTAAAAAATGAGGCAAGGAGACTATTATGGGTAATGCAAGATGCGGCCATGGTAACGGGTAAGCCGAATGTTTGTCCTGCCCACCCCGCAATCGGATAAGTCAGCAGCCAGCAGGCGTGCGAGAGAACAAACTGTGCCACAAAAATTGGTCTGTCTTCTGCATGCGTTGAACGCCTCATGAGGCAACCAGACGGCGTAAGAATTGCTGAGTAAAGCATGCCGCTCATCCCCCAAACAAATAGAAAGGCATTTCAAATCACCCAACCATCTGTCAAAATACAAACCGCATGCCCAATTGTCAGTCCAGCAAGAAGAAATGCCGCCGTAATCATGATCAATCGGTCGGAGATAGCCTCAAGGAGATGAGGCAATGCCAGAGCAGAAAACATCGATCCGCCCCCAAAAGCGGCAAGCGCTTAAGCTACCTGAGTTTCCGTCGCATCATATTCACTTCGTACAATCACCACGGTGTTGACAAGGATAGAAGCACCAGCTGATGCCACTGTAAAATTGAGAGCGAGCGATCCGCACAGTCGTGGAGTTGAAAGGTATATTCGTGCTCCTCTTGATAGATTTTCAAAAAACGGACGTGGCTTTTCACTCCGATCAGATACTGGAATGCGTGTAACTAGGACGAGTATGGCAGACCCAATGAACCCTATGACTGTTCCGCCAAACAGCCAGTGATAGCTCATGAAGGCTAGTAAAATACCTGCCAGAGCTGGACTGATAAGATTTTCCAGATCATATGCCAGTCGCGAAAGCGACAGGGCTTTTGTATAGTCTTTCTCATCGCTCGAGATATCAGGGATGGTCGTCTGAAACGCGGGCGTGAAGGTCGCTGATGCTGCCTGAAGAACAAAGATCAATATATAGATTTGCCACACTGAATCGATGAAAGGTAGAAAAACAGCAACTGACGCGCGTAGCATATCAGCACCAATCAAAACAATCTTGCGCGGCAATTTATCAATCACGGCTGCAGAAACAGGCGCAAGACCAACTTAGGCAATCATTTTGATAGCAAATGCAGTCCCAAGAACCGCCCCGGCTTTATCACCAGCAAGATTAAAGGCAAGCAAACCTAATGCAACAGTTAATAGCCCCGTTCCAAGAAGAGCAATAACCTGTGCCCCAAAGAGCCGCGCATAGATGGGATGTTTAAGAACATCGATCATAATTGTAATTTATACATATTCCACATGTGAAGAAAGCGGTCTTACGTGATATGCTGGTTTTGTCACGGAACGCATTCTTAAATTGGGGTTAGACATATTCAGGCTCCCCTCTCTGATTGACGCATCGCATTGACCATCGGGACGGCATGCAGTTTGGCAAAATAGGCCAAAACCTCAATGTCCACTGATGATTTCTTCCAACCGTTTATAGTCGTCTTCACGGTATTCCTGAATGACAGTTGCGATTTCATCAGCGCTTACATCAAGTGAAGACAACACAATACTTCCCAGTTGAAGGCTGGATTCAGCTGCTTCCGATACGACTGCAGTTGCTCCGGCTTTTTCCAGATTTGCCATGTGTCTTCGGTCTCTTGCGCGAACATAGATCGGCAAATCGGGGTAATTGCTCCGTAAAGCAGTCACGACCTGACTCGCAGACTTTTCACGGTCGAGAGTGATAACTGCCATCTTCGCCCGCTCGGCTCCTGCAGCGTTGAGAACATGAATCTGATCGGCATCTCCAAAATAAACCGACATACCTTTTGCCCTGCACTTCGCAATCCTGTTTTGATCAAGATCGAGCGCCACGTATGATATTCCAGCATCGGATACAACTTTGGCAACGGTCTGACCAACGCGACCAAAACCAGCTATCAGAACATGGTTGCTCGCTTCTTCCATATCAGTATCGAAAGCTTCATGTGGCTTGCCATTTCGATTATCCAATCTGGTGGAAATGTATTGTCCCACATAAAACATCAATGGAGTGGCAGCCATGGTCAGGGCAATCACAGCCAATAAAACCTGCACCATACTTGCAGGCATAAGGCCCAAAGTTAATGCTGCGCCAAACAGTACAAAACCAAATTCTCCGCCCTGAGACAAGGCAAACCCGGTTCTGATTGATGTACTCAGTGATGTGCCAACGACACGGCACAGCGCCGCCGTAACAAGTGTCTTACCAATCAGCAAACTGACGACGATAAGAGTGATAAAACCCAACTGGTTTACAATTAGGGCAATGTCAATCGACATGCCGATGGTCATGAAAAACAGACCAAGCAAGATGCCACGAAACGGCTTTATGTCGGCTTCAATCTGATGGCGATATTCAGTTTCAGCCAACAATAATCCTGCCAGTAACGCACCCAACTCCATCGACAATCCAGCGATGGACATGAACCAGCCCATGCCGAGTATCATGAGCAGTGTCGTTGAGACAAATAGTTCTGTGCTGCGATTACCTGCGATTATCCGATAGAGCGGTCTTAACAAAAATCGACCAAACAATATAACAGTGATCAAGGCTGCCCCACCTTTGACGGCTGCCAGCCCAACGGCTTCGATGAACGACGATTCAGCCGTGCCGAGCAAGGTTACAAACACTAAAAGAGGGACCACCGCCAAGTCCTGCAACAGCAAAATGGAAAAAGTGGTAAGCCCAAAAGGCGTTGACCGCTCACCACGTTCTACCAGTAACTGCAAAACAAATGCAGTTGAAGAGAGTGCAAGACCGCCACCAATGATTGCGGCAACCTCTATTCTCATGCCAAGGAACCAAACAATGGAGCCAATAATAGTACCCGTAACTATCACCTGGAGTGAACCCAGCCCGAACACTTTGCTCCCAAGCATACGCAAACGTCCGAAAGAAAGTTCCAGCCCAATCATAAACAAGAGAAATACAACACCAAATTCGGCAAGTGTACTGGCAGCTTTAGTGTCGCCAATGATAGCGAAACCATGCGGGCCGATAATGATGCCAGCGGCAAGATAACCCAAAATCGGACTGGAGCGAAAACGTTGAAAAAGCGGGACGACGGCAATCGCAGCGATCAGAAAAATCAAAATGTCTATTAGATATTCAGAGTGGTTCAACTGGCTTCTTCCTCATTTTCATTTCCCCGCTGATAGCAATACTACCAAATGCGCAGGATTTTAAGCAAGACAAACTAGTTATTAAAACACAATGAAAATGTCGTGTCCCCTCTGGAAAGTTAAACCACCGTAAATTGTCCCATCATACCCGCATCTTCATGTTCGAGAATATGGCAGTGATACATATAAGGGCGCTCCGCATCGGCGTAGTGATCAAACCGTACAAGTAAGCGCACAGTCTCACCTGGGTCGACTATGACCGTATCTTTGCGCCCTGCTTCATTGGCAGCGGGGCGATTACCATCACGATCAAGAATGCGGAATTGCGTATTATGAATATGGAACGGGTGCACCATCGGGCCGCTATTGGAAATTTCCCAAATCTCAGTTTCACCTCTTTTTACAACTTCATCGATACGCCCCATATCCATCGATTTTCCATTAATGGAGTAGCCCCCACCCAATCCGAGCATTCGCATCGGCCCCATGCTTGGCATTTCAAGCAAAAATTGCCGGGTATTTGTCGCCTGCGTAGCAGAGACATCAGGCATATCAGTGAGCTTGCTCGGCAGCTTTGGCGAGGTTGCAAGATCGCCTGCGGCTCTGAATGTGATAAAATCAAATGAAGGACTTTGAGCGCCCATCATCATGCCGCCCATTCCCCCGCCTCCGCTATTTGGCGTGACGCTTCTCAAGAGCATTGTTTCTCCAGCGGAGAATTCCATCACAATCTCCGCTCGTTCGCCCGGCGCAAGACGCAGGCTTGTCATAGCAACAGGCGCTGCCAGAAAGCCACCATCAGTGGCGATCTGTTCGAACACACGACCATCGGCAAATTCAAGATGATAGATACTGGCGTTCGAGCCATTAAGCAGGCGTAAGCGCAGTTTTTGGGTAGTAACCTCAAAATACGGTTGCACCACACCGTTAACCAATGGCACATCGCCGCTCATCCCCGCCATCTCATCATGCATGGACACGCCGTAGGGCATTGCTCCATCGCGCTCGAAACGGCGATCTTGCAATATAATCGGCACATCATCGATCCCGTATTGGGAAGGCACATCCAACCCATCCGATACCTCATCATCAATCAAAATGACGCCCGCCAATCCTGCCCAAACCTGCGAACCAGTCTCGCCCTCCATGTGCGAGTGATACCACATGGTAGAGGCAACCTCTTGCACGACAAACTCCGGCGACCAAACGCTGGAATGCTCAATAATCTGATGTGGACCACCATCGGCGACAGCCGGAATATTGAGACCGTGCCAATGCAACGTCGAGGAATGCCCCAAATTATTAGCAACATTCACGCGAACAGTTTCGCCTGCCCGAAATCGCAGCACAGGGCCAAGATAACTGCCATTGATGCCCATAGTGACAGTCTGCATGTCATCAAAAAACTCTGTCATACCATTTTGTAATGTCATATTATAAACGCGCACATCACCGTTCTTTTCCCCCTCCAAGAGAGGCGGAATGGCCAGTGGGCTTGTGAAACCAAGTAGGCTTTGCGCAAAGCTTGGAACAAATGGCATCATCATCAAGGAGGTGCCGCCCATAAGTAGGGAACGACGAGATAGATTGAGGTTCATGGCAGACTCTTTCCCAATATGATGTGGTTCGGTTACCTCAGAGGTAGGGGTTCCAGTCGGGGGAAAGTCAACCGCGCGGCCAAAACTAATGGCGGGCGGATGCACTGGCAAAATATGGAGCTGAATCTATGTTGGAGACATGCTCTGAATTTTGAATTCATTACATGTTGGCTATTTGAAATTTTCTCAGCCAAATTCGTGCTATTTTCAAGAGGTGATATTTGGTTTGCTACAACAAGCCAGATTGCGGAGCGCTACACAAAATGTGTCAAACCAGAAAAGATAACAAATGATGACTAGTGAAATCATTACTCCAAAACGTAAGCCAATTCGGGTTGCTATCGCTGGTTTGGGAGCCATTGGTCTGGCTGTTGCGCGCGCCATTGACGAAGGTCTTGAAAACTATACTTTAGGCGCGGTTTCCGCACGGAATCACTCTGCGGCAGCAGACCGTCTGCATTTTCTTAAAACGCCAGTACCAATCGTTCCTCTTGAAGAACTTGAAAATTGTGCAGATATTGTCATTGAATGTGCCCCGGCAGAACTGCTACCAAAAATAGCTGAGCCTTTCTTAAAATCTCAAAAGACGGTAATTGTGCTTTCTTCAGGTGCATTGCTGGCAAACAGTTACTTAATCGATATGGCAGCCAAAACTGGCGGAAAAATAATTGTGCCATCGGGCGCATTGCTCGGATTAGACGCGGTATCAGCTGCGGCAGAAGGAAACATCGAATCCGTTGAAATGGTGACACGAAAACCCGTCCGTGGCCTTGTTGGCGCTCCCCATCTTATTGAAAACAACATTGACATAACCCAGTTAACAGAACCGCTTAAGGTTTTTGACGGTACTGCCGGAGAGGCCGCAATTGGCTTTCCTGCCAACTTAAACGTCGCGGTCGCGTTATCCCTTGCTGGGATAGGACCAGAAAGAACTAAACTTCAAATATGGGCAGATCCGAATTTAACGCTCAATACACATAAAATCGTAGTAAAATCAGATAGCGCCAATTTTGAAATGTCGATTGTAAATATTCCAACAGAGAATCCCAAAACAGGCCGAATTACTTCATTATCGGTAATTGCAGCTTTGAGAAATCTTAATGGCCCAATTCGAATTGGTACATGACTAAAGTATTGTCTGGGATCAAATTAATTGGCCATTATGTTTAACAAGCTTGAAATAGATGTCAGTCGAGACGAAGCTGATCGTGTCCTTGCCACTGCAACCAAGTGAAGACAGACTGAATATCCCTAACCTTTATCGGGGCTTCCCGGAGTATTTACGCCAATCTGCAGCGGAAATTTATTTTGAAGCAGTCCGCACAGATAATCTAGGTCATGTTGACAAACTTCTGAACCATAGTCGTGTTGATACGATATGAATGAAACCGAGATAGCTTGCGGCGGTTTTATCGTATCTTGTTGCCAAT
>JASFYT010000044.1:0-5858 GCA_045047085.1 Rhizobiaceae bacterium
TTCATTTTACTTTTGCTATGAATCGTTGAAATATTTCTGTTTTAGGATGACCAAACATCTCGGCAGGAGGGCCTTGTTCAGCAATTTTTCCCTCGTGCAAAAATACGACTTCGGATGAAACTTCACGGGCGAATGCCATTTCATGCGTTACAACAATCATTGTACGCCCCTCTGATGCCAATGACTGCATAACTTTCAGAACTTCGCCCACCAGTTCTGGGTCGAGCGCAGACGTTGGTTCATCAAACAGGATTACATCTGGTTCCATGGCTAACGCTCGCGCGATTGCAACACGTTGCTGCTGCCCACCAGATAATTGTGATGGATACATATCCATACGATCCTGCAAGCCCACGCGCGATAAAAGTTCTTCGGCCTTTTCCCGCACCTCTGTTTTTGACTTATGGCTTACATAAAGCGGTCCTTCCATCACATTTTCCAGAGCAGTCCGGTGAGACCAGAGATTAAACTGCTGAAACACCATGCCCAGACGGCTGCGTATGGATTCAATATGTCGTGGATTAAGGGGTTTTCCATCACGCACCAAAACCTCTTCACCATGGACAGTGATTTTCCCTGATGTAGGTGTTTCAAGAAAATTCAGACATCTTAAAAATGTGCTTTTGCCAGAACCAGACGCCCCTAAAATTGAAATTATATCATGATTGCGTGCCTTCAGGGAAATCCCTTTCAACACTTCGACTGATCCAAAAGATTTATGGATGTCTTCTGCTAAAAGAACGGTATTCGGATCGCTCATGGTTTAACCTTTTCAGAGTTTTTCTTAATTGTGTCCGCCACGACCTGCGGGGCAATATGACGGCTAAGCCGGCGTTCTGCATGCCGCCATATGAGTACAAAAATTGCAGTAATACATAGATAAATAAGAGCCGCCCAAAGGTAGATCGAAAAGTCAAAGCTTCGCGAAAAAACCTGCCGTGTGCGACCCATAATATCAAAAACCGTAATGACACTGGCCAGAGCGCTGGCCTTCATCAACAGGATGACTTCATTGCCCAGTGCAGGCCAGGCAATGCGGTAAGCATGTGGAAAGACCACGCGTTGTAGCGTTCTAAACGTATTCATACCCACAGCTTTTGCCGCTTCAATTTCACCACGATTTACGCCCTGAATACCCCCGCGCAGAATTTCTGTCTGATACGCGGTTGAGTTCAAAACAAAGGCAAACAGTGCGCAATTGAACGGGTCACGAAAAAACGTCCACAACCCCCAATCCTGCAGCAAGGGACGAAACTGTCCTGATCCATAATAAACTAGGAATAACTGCGCCAGAATTGGTGTGCCGCGCATGAAGGAAATGTAGACCCGCAAAGGCGCTTGGGCCATTGGCGACGCATTGACCCGGATCAGCGCAAGAAACGGTGAAATAATCCCGGCGATAAGGGCCCCCATTAACGTCAATTTGAGCGTCATCAAAGTGCCGTCAAGCAGTCTTGGCCAGTAATTGGACAGAATTTCAATGGGGTTCATATCATATCTTCCTGATGCCACGATTGGCTCGGTGTTCCATCTTTTCCAATACAATCTCGGACAGCAAACACATGATCCAATAAATCAGACAAGCCATTAAGTAGAAGGTAAAGGGTTGCTTGGTAACACCAACGGCAACCTTGGTCATGCGCATCAAGTCATCTAGTGCAATGACGGATACGAGGGCGGTATCTTTCAACATATTAATCCAAAGATTGCCAAGTCCAGGAAGTGCAAAACGCCAAACTTGTGGCAATTTTATACGCCAGAATACCTGAATTGGCCGCATGCCAATCGCCCGCCCCGCCTCTGACTGCCCTTCGTCAAGTGAATTGAATGCACCGCGCAAAACTTCTGCTGCAAAAGCGCCAAACACCATGCCAAGAGCAATAACGCCGGCCATAAAGGGGCTGAAATCAATAGCACCGGCATCCGGGTTCCACCATTGGGCGGCTTTATTGATCAGTACTCCTACGCCATTATAGACAACAAAAAGTGTCAAAATTTCTGGCAAACCACGCATGATTGTAGTGTAAGAAAACCCCGCCATACGCAGCAATTTAAGCTTTGACATTGATACAAAAGCAACCAAAAAACCAAGAAATAATCCCAATGGCAAAGTGGCGAGCGCCAATTTGATGGTGATCGCCAAACCCCGAAGGATTTCATCCCCCCAACCTGAGTTACCAAATGAAAACAGTTCAATCATAGATCAGCACTTTACATTGGAGGGACAATTTTCTTACTTCATCGTGTAGACATCAACGGTGAAGTATTTGTCGTTGATGGTTTTGTATGTACCGTCGGCAAGTATCTCTTTTAGAGCGGCATTCAAACGCTCACGTAAATCATCATCTTCTTGACGAAGCGCAATACCGACACCGTCGCCAACAAATTTTGGATCAGTGATGGGTTCTCCAGCTAATTTACAGCACGCACCACCATCGGTTTTAGTCACCCAATCAAGCATTGGTAACATATCGCCGACCTGCATATCAATGCGACCGCTGACCATGTCCAAGTTCACTTCGTCTTGTGTCGGGTACAGTCTAATTTCGGCATCCGGATACATGATTTCGGCGAAATCTGCCTGCGTAGTTCCAGACTGCGCACCGATCACTTTACCCTTAAGGGCTTCGTTGGTGAACTCGGTAATTCCTGAATTTTTAGGGGTAACATGTGTCATCGCGGCTAGATAGTAAGGGTCAGTAAAATCAACCTGTTTTTTACGCTCTTCCGTGATGAACATCGATGCAATGATGAAATCATATTTGTTAGCAAGAAGACCTGGAATAATACCATCCCAGTCCTGCGCTACCAAACTACATTCAGCTCCAATACGTTTACAAAGTTCAAGTCCTATTTCCACATCGAAGCCACCAATTTTGCCGCTGGCATCAATGAAGTTAAACGGAGGGTAGGCACCCTCAGTTCCAAGACGAAGACTTTCCGCATTGGCGGATGTTGTCGTCAATGGTGCCAAAAGTGCGAGCGCCATGAAGGCAGTCCCAATTTTATGTTTGATTGATAATGTCATTTTAGTTTCTCCAGTTGGTTAGTTTAAGCAGTCAGTTATTTTTTGTGGCCTGTTGCCTAAGCTTCATAGGATCGCCCACATGTCCGGTGAAACGACCATAAAGCTCGGCAATTTTATTCATTCTAATTTCAACGTCAGGGCCAAGTTCTATGAAGACCCCGTTGATCATCAGATTGCCCAAGCTTGCCATCTGTGCGGTCGAATCCCAGAAAAGGTTAAACTCGGTCGGAACGACGAACACTTCGTCTGCAACATCATGGCCCCAAGCACAATATTCGTCTGTTATTAAGGTTACCGGGATACCTGCCGCCCGCGCTTCATGTGCTAACATCTTGGCCATTCGCGAATACTGCCGGGCTTCAAAAATCACAAGACAGGCATCTTCATCAGTGACCAACGCTTCTGCAAAATTGCCACCAGCCAGATCCACAAGATGTACCCTGTCTCGCAGGTATTGTAGTTGGTTAACGAAGATTTGTGCCATCCCACGTTCAGTTTGAAATCCTGCAGCAAAGACACATTTTTTCTGCGCCAGCCGCTTTACGGCCCGATTCCATTCGGGTGTTTGGGCCTGTTCGTAAACGGCAACCAATGCCGCCATTTCAAGTTCCAGTCCACGGGCCAGTTGATTCTCACCAGCCTTTGTACGTTCTTGTAAATCGCGCAATCGGTCGCTGACCAACCAAGGGCGATCCCCGATATCGTCCTTCAAGTGATCTTTTAAATCTTTGAAGCTTTTATATCCGATGGTCCGGCAAAACCGACCCACCGTTGGTTCGCTGACTTCAACTTTTACTGCAACGCTTGCAGCAGTTTCAAAAGGTATAGTGGCAAGTGCAGTAAGCATATAGTTCGCAATGGTTTTATCCGCCTTAGAGGCGTTAGCCAATGCCGAGTTCAATCTATCGCGAACTGATTTTTCCAAATATCCGGCTCCCTGCATCATACCTCGGATTCGAGATGTTGAATAATGTAGTAATAAAACTTACATTATGTCAATTATATAATTATTCTTACAAATGCAAAGCCCGCAACCTTCCTTTTTGAAGCCTCACACCATTGCTAAAGGCCTGCATATTTAGCATAAGATCGCTCCAAAACTGCCTTCGAGCTGAGGTTATATGCTGCTATGTAAGGTTTCAGAAAATGGCCACTAACGACTGGAAGTGGAACTTTTTCGAACACCCGCTGGGAGGGTATGTACATAGAGGAAAGTTGCACTGCCCTTTAATGTCGGCTTTAAAGAAGTTAGGGTGTTGCATCTCAAGACGATGCGAAAGGCAGCTAAGGGTCGAAGTTGACTTCGTAACTTCGGGCGGGAAGCGGCCTTTCTGGGCAGGCAAAATCCCATGCTTACTTAAATATCTTTGAATACCGCTTGCCTTAACCATGCCATCCTCACATGTTTCAGAACTAATGGCATAAAACAGGAAGCAACGGGAAAGATATATAATGTCATCAAACGTGATGGGGCTAAGTTATTTTAATACTCAACGGCCTCCGGTGCAGCCATGAGGCAAATTCATTCACCGGTATGGTTGGCTCAGGCTACGACTGCGGGGAGTTATTCCTTTGCGGTGCTGTTTGTGCTTGAGACCTTTTCCCGGGCGGTTCTAATCGCTGTAGTGCCGTTACTTGCGCTTGAGCTGCTGGGTGATGCTCAGGGTGTGAGCATGTTTTATTTTTCAATCAGCATTGCCGGACTGCTGAGCACTCTTGCGGTGCCCTGGTTGGTTCAGCGTTTGCGGCGGCGTTCGGTGTTGAGCATTTCGGTTTTTTTATTATGCGCTTCGGCTCCTGTGCTTGCGAACCAAACCATGGTTGGCCTGATTATTGGCATGGTACTGCATGTGGCAGGTGCCGCAACACTGTCCATATGCTTAAATCTTTATGTGCTGGACAATATCCGACCCAAAGCACTGACCCGCTTTGAACCTTTGCGTATGCTGTTTGTTGGGGCGGCCTGGGTCGTGGCCCCAGTATTGGGGATTTACCTTGGTAAATATGGAGCACCATGGTTACCTTATGCTGCTAGTGCTGGATTTGCGCTTATCCTATTGGGTTATTTTTGGTTTCTGCGCATAACCGAGAATCCGATCTTGGCACCGCTCAGGTCGTCTGCAACCAATCCGTTATACTTTGTACGACGCTATTTCTCTCAGCCTCGATTGGTGCTTGCGTGGTTTCTTGCGGTCGGGCGTACCGGCTGGTGGACGATGTTTTTCGTATATGCGCCGATTTATGCTGTGACCTCTGGTATGGATGCCGAGGCTGGTGGCTGGATTGTTTCGGCGGGATCGGCGTCATTGTTCGTGGTTACATTTTGGGGCTGGATCGGGCGGCGGTTCGGACTGCGCCGCTTGTTGATTTGGGGATATGTGGCCGTTGGGCTGTTTACGATCGCGATGGGTATCGTGGCAGATACACCGTGGTTGGGCATCACCATGTTGCTTCTTGCTTGTCTTGCTGCCAGCGCTATTGATGGGGCCGGTAACGTGCCATTTCTGCGCGCGGTTCGTTCCCGTGAAAGATCTGAAATGACCACAGTTTTTTCATCCAATCGGGATGTCGCGCGGCTGATCATCCCAGGCATCTTTGTTCTGGTGCTTAATCTATTTGCCTTACCTGCGGTGTTTGTTACCTCCGGTCTGATCATGCTGGTGATGGCAGCCTATGCTCGCCATATACCGCGCCGTTTATGAGATCTGACTAGGCGGTCTTGCAATTGAAACATGGTCTTGCGTACTGTTGCAGGTGCAAAAATACTGAGACAGCGAACTTCTGCTTTGAGCGGCGGATTCAACTGATCGCTGCAACACATGCTTGGAAA
>JASFYT010000045.1:0-40928 GCA_045047085.1 Rhizobiaceae bacterium
CACATATAAGGTTTGCAGAATATGACCCATGGAAAATTTGTTATGGTAGAGTCCAGAGTTAAGGAAACTGAATTTCTGGCCCATTTTCCATCTGTGTGCACAACTTGTAGCGCACGTCTGCACGGTGTTTGTGGGGCACTGAGTTCACCTGAGCTCGGTGTGTTTGGAAAATACACCTATATGAAATCCGTCAAAAAAGGCGATATAATCTCCTTTGACGCCGACGATGTGACTGAATACGCTAACATCGTATCGGGAACAGCAAAACTTTCAAAAATCATGGAAGACGGCCGCCAGCAAATTCTCGGCTTGCAATTTGCACCGGAGTTTATGGGCAGACCGTTTTCGGGCACTGCCCATATCACCATTGAGGCAGCCACCGATATGGAGCTTTGTGTTTTCCCCAAAACTGCCTTTGAAAAAATGACCCATCAGGCACCGGGGTTTGAGCACCGATTGCTGCAGCAAACCTTGGCGCAGCTCGATACGGCGCGCGAATGGATGGTTACATTAGGTCGCAAAACTGCCGCCGAAAAGGTTGCAACTTTCTTGCTACTACTGGCAAATAACATGAAAATTGACTTGTCCTCCAACGAGGATAGTACTGAATTTGAAATTCCAATTACCAGAAATGACATCGCGGATTTTCTAGGACTCACCATCGAAACTGTCAGTCGGCAAATCACTAAACTACGCAAGGCCGAAGTAATCGTCGTGGAAAATCACAACCACATATTTGTCCCCAGCATCCGCAGGCTTGAGTTGCGCTGCGAAAACTGACCCTAGCGCTCCGCCTCAAGCCGTTTGACCAAAAGCGGTAGAATAAAATCAGTTTCAAAAGCAATGTGGCGGCGCAATCCTTCGAAAAATCCGCGCAGCATATAGCCAATGGTTTCAGCATTTGCAACATCGGTTATTCGTCGTGCCAGAGCGTCGGATAACTCTTCGGCAAAGCTCTCATCTTCCCAATGTTCATAACGTAGGCGCTCAAGACTGGAAGCCAGAGGCGGTTGGGCACCTCCATAAGATGATCCCATGTCTGCCGACAATAGCGGAAAAACCTTGTTCTCCTCAAAGTCGTGCGCTCGTTTGATTGCAGGAAAAATTGTACGGGAGGCCTGCAGGCATTTTTGGGTATCGATATCGCTGGGCAAGGAATCAGCAATTGCTTCCAATTCTTCGCACAAAATCAGCTGTGCCTCAAAATTGCTACGCATTGTCGATATGATTTGATCTAGATCCATGTGCAAACCAGTTTTCTACCCCCAATTTAAATTGCGCGGCAAACTTATCTGCGATGGTGCCGTACTAATACACCACCTATTAAAGGCAGCTTCCGGCACCAGTGCCTCCCACAAGACGTCAGCAGTTAAGTTTGCCACCATATTATTCTAGTAATAAAGTAGCGTAGCGGACATTGATCTATGTCAAAGCGGCGTAAAAGATCAGGGTCCATGGATGCACAAAAGGCATAACTTTGGAGCCAGAGAAAATGAAATTCGGTATTGAAACCATCATGTTGGTTGCGGGAACGCTATTGGCGCTTTTAGGAGCAGCATTTGCGCAGGACCAACTGTTTCAGGCGCATGCGTGGGTGTTATTCTTCGTCCTTGCAATCAGCACGGTCGTTGTGTTGAGGCGGGTAAATTTTGCACCCGCTGGCAGCAAGCTGAAAGCGCCTGATACCAGCGGATACATGGACGATGTGATTCGTTATGGTGTTATCGCCACCATGTTCTGGGGCATCGTCGGGTTTTTGGTCGGCGTAGTCATCGCGACTCAGCTGTCCTGGCCGATTTTCAACATCGAACCCTGGTTCAACTTTGGCAGGCTACGTCCGGTACACACATCTGCTGTAATCTTCGCCTTTTGCGGCAACGCACTGATTTGTACGAGTTTCTACGTGGTGCAACGAACGTGTCGCGCCCGGCTCTGGGGCGGCAATCTCGCATGGTTCGTATTCTGGGGCTATCAGCTTTTCATCGTAATGGCAGCCACCGGTTATTTGTTAGGTTCCACCCAGTCACGCGAATACGCAGAACCTGAGTGGTATGTGGATATCTGGCTCACCATTGTCTGGGTCGCCTATTTGGTCGTATTCATGGGCACGCTGATCAAGCGTAAGGAGCCTCACATCTATGTGGCAAACTGGTTCTATCTGTCTTTCATTGTGACGGTTGCGATGTTGCACATCGTCAACAATCTCGCGATGCCGGTCTCGTTCCTTGGCGCAAAAAGTTATTCGCTCTTCTCAGGTGTGCAAGATGCGCTCACCCAGTGGTGGTACGGACACAACGCGGTCGGATTCTTCCTGACAGCGGGTTTCCTTGGCATGATGTATTATTTCGTGCCCAAACAGGCCAATCGCCCGGTGTTCTCATATCGCCTGTCGATCATTCACTTTTGGTCCCTGATTTTCCTTTATATCTGGGCCGGACCTCACCACCTTTTATATACAGCGCTTCCTGATTGGGCGCAGACGCTTGGCATGGTGTTCTCCATCATGTTGTGGATGCCTTCATGGGGCGGCATGATCAACGGTCTGATGACTTTGTCAGGGGCATGGGATAAGCTGCGCACCGACCCGATCATTCGTATGATGGTTCTGGCGCTGGCGTTTTATGGCATGTCAACATTTGAAGGCCCGGTAATGGCGATCAAATCTGTGAACTCACTGTCTCACTACACCGATTGGACCATTGGTCACGTGCACTCCGGCGCGCTCGGCTGGAACGGTATGATCACCTTCGCGGCGATCTACTTCCTGGTACCAAAGCTTTGGGGGTGCGAAAAAATGTATTCCAACAAACTGATCAACTGGCACTTCTGGTTGGCAACCATCGGCATCGTAATTTACGCAGCGGTCCTTTGGGTTGCAGGCATTACCCAAGGCTTGATGTGGCGTGAGTATGATGATCAGGGCTTCCTTGTGAACTCCTTCATCGAGACGGTTTCGGCCATCCATCCAGAGTATGTCATGCGTATGATTGGCGGATTGCTCTACCTCTCAGGTGCTTTGGTAATGGTCTATAATATTTACCGCACCATCAAGGACGGCGCGGGGCAAGTAGCCCCAGCAGCTTCAGATCAACCAGCAGCAGCTGCAATTCCGGCGGAGTAATTATATGTCTATCCTAAACAAACACGGCGTCATTGAACGAAACGCCACTCTGCTTATGGTTCTGTCTCTGGTGGTGGTATTGATTGGCGGTATCGTTGAGATCGTACCGCTCTTCTATCTCAAAACCACCATCGAAAAAGTCGAAGGTATGCGGCCCTATTCGCCGCTGGAACTTGCCGGGCGCACCATTTATGTGCGCGAAGGTTGCTATTTATGCCACTCACAGATGATTCGGCCTTTCCGTGATGAAGTTGAGCGCTATGGCCATTATTCACTGGCCGCGGAAAGCATGTACGATCATCCCTTCCAGTGGGGTTCAAAACGAACCGGGCCTGATTTGGCCCGTGTCGGTGGTCGTTATTCCGATGACTGGCATTTGGCCCATTTGATCAAACCTCAAAATGTGGTGCCTGAGTCAATTATGCCGAGCTATTCATTTTTGGCCAAAACACCGCTGGACCTTAAAAATATCGCGGGGCATTTGAAGGCAAACCGCGCCGTTGGCGTTCCTTACACGGACGAAATGATTGCCAATGCCAAAGAGGACACTCTGGCCCAGATCGACCCCGATGCCGATGGTGCAGAGGCTCTTGCTGAACGTTATCCAAAAGCCGTCATCCGCAATTTTGATGGCGATTCAACCTCAGTCAGCGAAATGGATGCAATGATTGCCTATTTGCAAATGCTTGGCACTCTGGTTGATTTCAGTTCCTACAAACCGCAAGAAAACCTGAGATAGGGAGACAATACAATGGATTACGAATCCCTTAGACAATTCGCGGATAGTTGGGGCCTTTTATATATGGTCGTGCTGTTTGTCGGCATAATTGCTTTCACTTTTCGCCCGGGTTCCAAAAAAATTGCAGATGAAATTGCAAATATCCCTCTGAAAGAGGATAAGTCAGATGACGAATAAAGAAGTAGACGAATTCAGTGGCGTCAATACCACCGGGCATGAATGGGACGGCATTAAGGAACTCGACAATCCAATGCCACGATGGTGGTTGTGGAGTTATTACGCCTCAATTATTTTTGCCATTGGCTATGTCATTTACTATCCGGCAATTCCATTAATCTCTAGCTATACAACCGGTATTTCAGGCGAAACAACCAGATCGGTTTTGGCTGAGGAATTAAAGGCAGCATCCGCTGCCAAAGCAAGCCTTGTCGCCAAGATTGAAGCCACTCCCGTGACTGAAATCCGCAACGACGATGATTTGCTTCGCTTCTCTGTTGCTGGTGGCCGTTCGCTTTATAAAGTGTATTGCACCCAGTGCCACGGTTCAGGAGCACAAGGCGCGCCGGGCTATCCAAACTTGAATGATGATGACTGGTTGTGGGGTGGCGATGTGGAAACGATCTACGCCACCATCAAGCACGGTGTTCGAAATGAAGAGGATGATGATGCGCGGTTTTCCGAGATGCCGGGGTTTGGCAAGGATGAATTGTTGGAACCGGATGAGGTTCGCAACGTTGTTGAATATATCCTGCAGATTTCCGACCGGAAGCATGACGCAGCAAAGGCAGAGGAAGGTATAGCTGTCTTTGCCGATAATTGTGCAGCCTGCCATGGCGACAACGGCAAAGGCGGACGCGAGTTTGGCGCGCCAAATCTGGCGGATGCGCTTTCGCTGTATGGCGGCGACCGTGCTAAACTCACAGCGCAGGTAAATGCACCCAAGCACGGTGTTATGCCAGCTTGGGGCTCACGTTTAGGCGAGGCCTCTGTAAGACAACTCGCAGTTTATATTCATAGTCTTGGCGGGGGGGAGTAATCCTGTCGCCAAGCCGGGCCCACAAAACCGGATTTAAAACCAATGAGTACAGAAACGCAGAACAGCGTTGAGACATTTGATGCACAGGCGGTAAATAAAAAAGAAAACCGCGACCTGTATGAGTCTCGCAAAAAAATTCACCCAAAACGCACCAATGGCTGGTTCCGCCAGTTTAAATGGGGTGTAATGATTCTCACTCTGGGAATTTATTACATCACTCCATGGTTGCGCTGGGACCGGGGCGAATATGCTCCCGATCAGGCTGTGTTACTCGATATGGCCAATCGGCGGTTCTATTTATTCTTCATTGAAATCTGGCCCCATGAATTTTTTTATGTGGCTGGTTTGTTGGTCATGGCAGGCATTGGCTTGTTCCTGGTTACATCGTCCGTGGGGCGGGCATGGTGCGGTTATTCCTGTCCGCAAACTGTATGGGTGGACTTGTTTCTTGTGGTCGAGCGTTTTTTTGAAGGAGACCGCAACCAACGTATTAAGCTGGATGCAGCTCGTATGGACTTGAATAAGTTCAGAAAGCGCGCCTCCAAACACATTGTCTGGATATTGATTTCGATTACCACTGGCGGTGCGTGGATTTTCTATTTCGCCGACGCACCAACATTATTTGTTGAACTCTTCACCGGGCAGGCAGCGTTCGTCGCCTATGCAACCGTCGCTGTTTTGACGATGACCACATACGTGTTTGGTGGCTTTATGCGCGAACAGGTCTGTACCTACATATGCCCATGGCCACGCATTCAGGCCGCAATGCTCGATGAAAATTCCCTCACAGTTACCTATAATGACTGGCGCGGCGAACCCCGCACCAAACACGCAAAAAAGGCCAAGCGCGAAGGAGAATCCGTCGGCGATTGCGTTGACTGCAATGCCTGTGTCGCCGTTTGCCCCATGGGCATTGATATTCGTGATGGCCAGCAATTGGAATGCATCACCTGCGCCCTTTGTATAGATGCGTGCGATAGTGTGATGAGCAAAATCGGTCTGGATCAGGGGTTAATATCCTATTCTACTTTGGCCATTTACGATGCCAACATGGCGTTTGCTTCTGCCGCCAATAAGAATATGGCAGCAAATAGCGAAGAAGGGTTTTCCATCGCCGATATGGCGGCAATCGATCCGGAAAAAGTACGTGATGATTCTGGAAAACTGTTCAGTCATTTCCTCCACGCAAGCTGGCGTACAGTGGTTCGCCTCAGAACAATCATATATTCGACGATATACTGTTTGATCGGTTTGGCGCTGATTGTATCGCTGCTAACCCGCAGCAATCTGGATGTGAACGTGCTGCATGATAGAAACCCGATATTTGTGACTCTGAGCGATGGTTCGATCCGGAATGGTTATGAAATCAGAATTCTCAATATGGTCGCAAAGCCCAGCCGGTTTACTGTGCATTTGGAAGGCATTCCAAATGCCTTTGTCAAAATTGCCGGCGACGATAAGAACCTCGGGCAAGAATTCTCAATTGACGTGGATCCGGATAAACTGCGTGCAACCAGAATTTATATCACCTTACCAAAACATGACATCACAGGCACCAACATGAAATTTCGGTTGGTAGTAAACAGGCAAAGCGACAATGAAGAAGCAATCTATGACGCAAACTTCGTCGCACCCAAGGGAGCAAAATGATGAGCGAACTTAGTCAGACCGAGAATGAAAAACCACGCGAATTTACCGGTAAGCATATGTTGGCAATTATGGTTGCGTTCTTCGGTGTAATCATCGCCGTTAACATTGGTATGGCAACCATTGCCAGCAAAACCTGGACCGGACTTGTAGTCAAAAACAGCTACGTGGCCAGTCAGGATTTTAACGCCTATTTGGCGGCGGCTGCCGAACAGGACAAATTGGGTTGGCAGGGTGGTTTGACCTACAAACAAGGCGTCATCGAATTCTCCCTTATTGATGAAAATGCCAATCCTGTCGATCTGGATACGATATTTGTTGAAATCGGTCGTCCGGCATTTGAGCAACAGGACCAAAAGATTGAGCTGACCAGCATCACCGCAGGGAAATATCGCGCCGAAGTTTCTTTGAGCACTGGCCCATGGGCATTTTCAGTGCGCGGCCAAAAAGGCAATGATCCCTATCGTCTGGATGTTAGACTGGATGTATCAAAGGCTGATGGGATGGAGGCCGCGAAATAAAATGAGCTGTTGTGGCGCCCCTGACGAAGTTGTAATTCCGCCTTCGCGGGAGCGCACCAATTTATTTTCCGAGCAGGAAGAAAAACTGCGTTTGCATGCCCGCGCAACGGGTGAGAATACATTACAATCTGATTTTCTCGTTTCATCCATGCATTGCGCCGGCTGTATGCGAAAAATCGAAACTGGTCTAAAAACGCTTCCTTTCGTCAAATCTGCCCGTGCAAACCTGTCCACCAAAAGAGTTTCCATTCATTGGGACGAGAATATGGGCAGAGCAGAAGGCCTCGTCGAGGCGTTGGAAGGGGTGGGGTTTTCGCCGGTTCCTTTCGATCTGGAATTGCAGGTCAAGGAAAGCAGCAATACTGGCAGAAACCTGCTATTTGCTACCGGTGTTGCAGGTTTTGCCGCCGCCAACATCATGCTCCTTTCCGTTTCTGTGTGGTCGGGCGCAGAACCAGAAACCGCACGATTATTCCATTTGATATCCGGCCTTATCGCCGTCCCCGCTGTAGCATTCTCTGGCCAACCCTTTTTCCGCTCTGCAATAGCATCACTAAAAGCTGGCCGGCTCAATATGGAAGTGCCCATATCGCTGGCGGTCCTCTTATCACTTGGCATGAGCCTTTATGAAAGCCTGAGCGGGGGTGAAGAAGCCTATTTCGATGCGGCCGTTATGTTGCTCTTTTTCTTGCTCATCGGTCGTACCCTCGACCACAACATGCGCGAGCGGGCAAGGGGGGCGATATCCCGCTTAGCCAAGATGGGGGCAAAGGGCGCTACGGTTCTGGGAGCAAATGGCGACGCCAGTTTTGTCCCGATCAGTGAAATCGCGGTCGGCCAACATATTCTAATCAGGGCAGGCGAACGCGTTCCTCTTGATGGTGTGGTAATAAAGGGAACAAGCGAATTTGATCGCTCGCTCGTCACCGGCGAAAGCAAAACCATCAGCGTTGCATCCGGCACAAACCTTGAATCCGGTATATTAAACCTTTCAGCTCCCATCGAACTTGAGGTAACCAAAACCGGTGATCATTCATTCCTCGCAGAAATGATAAATTTGATGGAGACGGCAGAGCAGGGCAAGGCACGCTACGTGCGTATTGCCGACCGTCTCGTGCAAATCTACGCACCATTAGTGCATTTTTTAGCCCTCATAACCTTCATCGGCTGGATGGTCGCAAGCGCAGGCGACTGGCACCAATCTATCTACGTTGCCATCGCTGTGCTGATTGTGACATGCCCATGCGCGTTGGGGCTGGCTGTACCGATCGTCCATGTGGTTGGCGCAGGACGTTTATTCTCCAGCGGTATCATGGTCAAGGATGGTTCGGCATTCGAACGCCTGAGCGAAGTAGATCATGTGGTTTTTGATAAAACCGGCACGTTGACTCTCGGCACACCACAGGTTCTCGAAAGTACCCAAACCAAACCTGAAGAGCGGGCAATAATCCACGCACTCGCCAGCGCTTCATCCCACCCGGCCGCTAAAGCTGTGGCCCAATATACCCAAACAGATGGCACCGCAATTCGAGAGATTGAAAACCTTAAAGAAATTCCGGGTTTCGGCATAAGTGGAAATCTCGATGGCAAAGAAATCCGTTTGGGCCGCTACGATTGGGTCATGGAAATAGCCAACGCAAACACACTCACGGACAATTGCCGCGAGGTATGTTTCGCCCAAGCCGGACATTCCGCCGGCGGCTTTGCGATAGATGACAGCCTGCGCCCCGATGCGCTTACAACAATTGATGCACTGAAACAAGCGGGGATCACCGTAGAGATTTTATCGGGAGACAGCGAAGGGCCGGTAAGAATTGCCGCGCAGGCATTAGGCGTTGAGACCTATGCGCATTCCAGAATCCCGCAACAAAAAATAGATCGCGTCAACCTGTTGCAGCAGCAAGGCAAAAAGGTTTTGGTTGTAGGGGACGGTCTCAATGATGCGCCGGCTCTGGCAGCAGCACACGTTTCCATGGCACCTTCCAGCGGTTCCGACGTGGGTAAACTTGCCGCCGATGTCATTTTCACCACCGATAGCTTGCAGGCCGTCACTATTGCCATAGAAACCGCAATCAACATCAATGCACTGGTCAGGCAAAACTTCGCCATCGCAATCATCTACAACATCATTGCGGTTCCATTGGCCATGCTGGGTTTTGTGACGCCGCTACTGGCAGCCATTGCCATGTCAGCCTCGTCCATCATTGTGATTGCAAATTCCCTGCGGCTAAACTTCCTTGGAAAGTCCATGGCAGTAAAAGTGCCCCCTCAGGCTCAGGCCGCGAAGGGTTTTCCAACGGTGGAAGCAAGCCAATGAGCCATGTCCTGTTTTTGATACCCATTGCGCTGTTCCTCGGGCTGATCGGACTGGCAGCATTCTATTGGAGCCTTAAGAGTGGTCAATATGACGATCTTGAAGGAGCAGCCCACCGCATCCTTGAAGATGATGACGGCCCGGCTGACGATTAGCTTCGCTCAAATCTCTTTGCAATTTCCCATTGAAAAACGTCAAACTGTTTGGCAGGGTAATTCAGAGGAATTCAGTACCAGTCCGGAACTGAGAAAACCCTATCGAAAGCTTCGTTCCATGTCAGAAGACGAAAATCCGCTTTACCGTGGCATGAACCGAGAAACGCTGGACCTGCACTATGGTCCTCGCAATGCGATAGGTGATGCAGAGCCGTTCTTGGCTGCCTACACAACATTGAGCGAAGCAGCCCGTGCAGCCACCGATGGCAAATTCGACATTTCCTACGGCCCGAGTCATGCGGAAAAAATCGATATCTTCCCTGCCGGAGAAAATGCCCCCGTTTTTGTTTTTTTCCACGGTGGTTATTGGCGGATGTTTTCGAAAAACGAGTCCAGCTTCATGGCAAAATCATTCAACGATGCAGGCATTTCCGTGGTGGCTGTCGATTATGCGTTGGTGCCCCACGTCACCCTTGATGAAATCGTTCGCCAGTGCCGCGCGGCGCTCACATGGGTCTATAAAAACGGCGCAAAGCATGGCATCGATCCCAATCGCATCCATATTGGCGGCTCCTCCGCCGGTGGCCATCTGGTCGGTATGATGCTCGCTGAAGGTTGGCCGAAGAAGTTCGGCGTACCAGATAATATCATTAAAGGCGCTCTGGGGTTTAGCGGCCTTTACGATCTGGAACCTCTCAGTCACAGCTTCATCAATGACTGGATGCACTTCGATCAGGGAACGATGGATCGCAACTCGCCGCAATTTCTACTTGGCACCAAAAAGGCCTGCCCGACGCTGTTGGCGGTTGGGTCCATCGAATTTTCGGAATTTCACCGCCAGACTCAGGAGTTTGCCGATGCATTACGTAAGAACGGCACTTCCGTCGAGGTTATGAATGTGCCTGATCGAAACCACTTCGATGTGGTAACCGATCTCAGCGATCCATCGGCTGCGATCACCAGGGCAACCATCACGCAAATTCTAAATTCATGACGCGGCGATACAATGCATTATCCTTGTTTAAAGAGGGGTTGAATGGTCAAAAAGGCTGGAAGCAGGCATGGCGTTCACCAGAGCCACAAAAACAATATGACGTAATAATCGTCGGCGGTGGCGGCCACGGACTGGCAACCGCATATTATCTGGCAAAGAACCATGGAATTACCCGGGTAGCAATCCTTGAACGGGGCTGGCTCGGCGGCGGTAATACTGGGCGAAATACCGTCACCATCCGTTCCAATTATTTCTATCCCGAAAGCGTGGCGCTATACGAATTATCGCTCCAGCTCTATGAAAAGCTAGGTCGCGAGCTGAACTATAACATCATGTTTTCCCAACGTGGAGTGGTCAGCCTCATTCATTCCGAACCGGAAATGGAAATGGCCACCCGTCTGTGCAACGCAATGCAAATAAACGGAACGGATGCAGAAATATTGGACGTGGAAGCGATCAGAGAACTCGCGCCGATATTGAATTTTAACGCAGATGCACGCTATCCAATATTTGGAGCAACCATACAAAAGCGCGGCGGCGTGGCCCGTCACGATGCGGTGGCGTGGGGATATGCGCGAGCCGCCAATGCGCTCGGTGTCGATATCATTCAAGGCTGCGAGGTGTTGGATTTTGTCAAGGAAGGTGGAAAATGCGTTGGCGTTGAAACCAATCGCGGCACCATTCGCGCCGATAAAATTGGGGTTGCGGTTGCAGGCAATTCCAGTGTCATGGCAAAACTTGGCGGCTATGAATTACCCATCCATTCCTACACTTTGCAGGCCTGCGTCAGCGAGCCAGTAAAACCTTGCCTCAATACGGTAATCGTATCACCTCCAATAGGTACATATCTCAGCCAGTCAGATAAGGGAGAAATTGTCATTGGCGGAGGTTTGGACCGGGTGCCGTCTTACAATCAAAAAGGCAATCCGCCAGCCGCTGAAACCGTCATTTCCGGCATGCTGGAAATGTTTCCTGTTCTGCGTCAATTACGACTGATGCGCCAATGGGGCGGCACAGTGGATGTGACGCCGGATAGTTCCCCCATCATCGGACCATCCGGTGTGCCCGGCATTTATCTCAATTGCGGCTGGGGTACGGGCGGGTTCAAGGCAATTCCTGCGGGGGGCTGGCTGTTCTCCCATCTGCTGGCAAAAGACGAACATCACGAGATCAGCCGACCATTCGATCTTGACCGTTTTTCCAAGGGTGCATTGATCGACGAAGCCGCCGGTTCCGGCATCGCGCATTAGGAGAAATATATGCAAATTTATCCATGCCCCTTTTGCGGGCCACGAGACGAAACAGAATTTTTCTTCGCTGGTGAAGCTGGTAACGATAGGCCGGAACCTGCCGAAAAAATCAGCGATGAACGTTGGGCGCATTATCTTTATACGCAAGATAATCCGCGCGGCAACTCCCATGAAATCTGGGTGCATCTCACCTGCGACGAAGTCTTCGTCATGGAACGAGATACGATCACCCACGAGGTGATCGGAACAGAATCACTCAGGAAGGAGGAAGCGAAATGACCGCAAAACGCCTTCATTCCGGTAGCAGAATTGACCGCAAAAAACCCATCAAGTTCACTTTTGACGGCAAACTGATACCGGCTTTTGAAGGAGATACCATCGCCTCTACCTTATTGGCAGCAAACAATTGGGTGGTAGGGCGAAGCTTCAAATATCATCGCCCTCGCGGCATTTGGGGTGCAGGCGTTGAAGAACCCAACGCTCTTGTAGATATCGAATTCAACAACCGCAATTTCCCCGTCAGCCGTGCCACCACTGAATTCGTCGAAGATGGTATGGTGGTCACCACCGTCAACGGTCATGTCGACCGTGCCGCAATTCTCGATAAATTCGCGAAATTCATCCCGGCAGCGTTTTATTATAAAACCTTCATGTGGCCGGATTGGCACTTGTTTGAACCACATATCAGAGAAATGGCAGGCCTTGGCCGGATAAATACCGATCTACCAGAAACTGGTAGAGCCGAACAAATCAACCATCATTGCGATGTGTTGGTCATTGGTGGCGGCCCCGCCGGATTGATGGCCGCAAGCATGGCAAGCAAAGCAGGTAAATCTGTACTGCTGGTTGATAATCAGCGTGACCCGGGCGGATCACTGTTGCATATGGATGCGAAAGTCGAAGAGCAGAGCGCGGACGACTGGATCACGGATAATATACGCGAGATAGAAAAGGCTGGTGGAAAAATCCTCCAATCCACCACGGCCTACGGTATTTACGATCACCAGATGATCTACCTCAACGAGAAACGCAGCGATATGGATCGCCTGTGGCGGGTGAGGGCAGGGCATATCATTGTGGCCACCGGCGCCATTGAACGGCCTATGGTGTTCCAGAATAATGACCGCCCCGGCATCATGTCAGCAGATGCCGGGTTGAAATATCTGAAGCAATTTGGCGTGTTACCCGGTCAGGATATCGTAGTCGCTACCAATAATGATAGCGCGTATAATACGGCTCAGGCTCTTCGGGATGCCGGGGCAAACATTACGCTGCTCGATTCTCGCAAGAGCAATCAGGCAAATGGTGACTTCGATATTCTCACGGGAAAATCCGTAACCAACATCATCGGGAAAAACCGGATAGAGGCAGTGGTTGCAGATAATCAGACAATCAAAGCAGACTTGCTTCTCGTCTCCGGTGGCTGGACGCCCAGTGTTCACCTATATTGCCAGGCAGGCGGCAAACTGGATTGGAACGACACAATCGCTGCATTCGTACCACGCGGCGCAATATCTGGTATCTCGGTAATAGGTGCTGCAAATGGAACTTTTAATCTGAGTGATTTATTTGCTGAAGCTAAATCCGCAGCAAGCGACCATGGTCAACCAACCACCAGCAAAAACAGCGGTTTCAACATCGAGCCAAACTGGCATGACCCGAGCTCCAAAGGTCGTGCTTGGGTGGATTATCAAAACGATGTCACCATCAAAGATGTGGAACTTGCCGCGCGCGAAAATTTCAAATCGGTAGAGCATCTCAAGCGTTACACAACATTGGGCATGGCCAATGATCAGGGTAAGACCTCCAACATTAACGGCCTTGCCGCAATGGCGGCGATTACCGGTCGCAAGATCGAGGAAGTGGGAACCACAACTTATCGCCCACCGTTCACCCCTGTTCCCTTTGCTTCCATTGCCGGAAAACGATCAGGCGAACTTTTCAATCCGGTGAAGCGCTTGCCCTTGGAAAATTGGCACCGGACCAATGGTGCCAGCTTCAGAGAGTATGGAGGCTGGTTACGCCCCGCATTTTACGGCAAAGACGAATCCAAAATCGCCAGCGAAGCAGAATACGCCCGTGCCAGCGTTGCATTATTTGATGGTTCCACATTGGGAAAAATTGAAGTGATGGGGCCGGACGCGGCTAAATTCCTCAATTTCCAATATTATAACACTGTCTCCACGTTGAAGCCCGGTAAAATTCGCTATGCCTTCATGCTTACCGAGGGGGGCGTTATTTACGATGATGGCGTCTTGGCGCGGCTATCCGAAAACCATTTTATCGTTTCATGTTCAACCAGCCACGTAGACGGAGTGCATCGCCGCCTTGAGATGTGGCGGCAGGATCAGTTTGATCCGGCAAAAATTGCAATTCACAACGCAACATCCCAGTGGGCAACGCTCACCATCACCGGGCCAAAATCGGCTGCATTGCTGAGCAAGATAGATTTCAATATTGATTTTGGCGACGAGGCCTTTTTGCACATGTCGATCAGAATCGGCAAATTTGATGGTGCTGATGCCCGCATATCGCGTGTGAGCTTTTCCGGCGACAGAAGCTACGAAATCGCTGTTCCCGCCCATAAGGCGGAAGCTCTCTGGATCCAACTGCATGAAGTTGGAGCAGAATTCGATGCCGCAACAATCGGTGTTGAAGCCATGTCTGTCTTGCGAGCAGAAAAAGGCTTTATCATCATAGGCAAGGATACAGACGGCACCACCATGCCGCAGGATTTGGGCCTCACCGGACCAATGATCAATAAAAAAAGTGAATATCTCGGCAAGAGGTCGCTCTTTACCGAAAATGCCAAAGACGAAAACCGTCGTCAATTGGTCGGCCTGCAAGTAGCCAAGGGCGATAAAATGCTGGTAACAGGTGCCCACGGAATAGAGCGTGATGGCAATGAAAAACGCAGCATTGGCTATGTCACCTCAAGCTATAAAAGTCCGAATACCAATAGTCCAATTGCATTGGCTCTGATTGAGCGTGGCCTCTCACGAATGGGCGAGGAAATAGAAATCTGGAATATGAGCCAAAGCTGTAAAGCCACCATTTGTTCCCCATGCTTCTTTGATCCATCCATGGAGCGGCTAAATGCGTGATTTTGCTGATAAATGGACTCGGGTTCCCGATTGGAAAAACCAGAAAATTGAAACACCAGATTACTCAATTAAGCGCCTGTTTGGCTTGCATCAAACCCTGATCAGCGGAGCCCTCGATAAGGCCCCAGTCAAAATGAAGCCCATCGGTTGGGGACCAATCGCCAAAGGAAGTAATTACGCCATACAATTTTCTCGTGACAGGATATTACACGTTTCCGATAAACAGGAAAAAGAGCCATTTGGCTGGCATCCGAAGGGCTTTGCCACCTCCTGCGCTGATGATTTATACGCAATATTTGAAATCAGTGGCGATGGCATTAGTCAAGTTTTTGCCCGTGCAACAACGTTGAATTGGCATGGCGAAAGCAAATCTGCCTCCATGCAGTTTTCAAAACTGAATGCCCTAGTTTATCGCTACGGTGAAGAAAACAAACTGCGTATCCACATTGATTCTCCCCACGCCCCCTATTTCTGGACATGGCTAGAGCAAATTAATTTGGATTAAAGCCTGAAACAAAGAATTTACTTGCCTCAAACTTGCCCGATGGTTCCAATTGGGAAGAAATCTTTGGATGTGCTTGCGATCACGAACTGCTGTGTTACGCTTTGATTCTAATTAGTACTGCATTCCTTTTATTGTCCACGGAGGATTCCTATGACCGATTCCCATTCAACAGACGCTGAACCCAGCTTTCGCGAAAGCGTCAACATTCTTTTTGACCGCGCCTGCGAACATATGGACATGACAGATGGTCTGAGAGAAAAAATTAAAGTGGTGAATTCCACTTATACAGTGCGTTTCGGCGTGAAGTTGCGCGGAGAAATCGTAACCTTTACAGGCTACCGTTCAGTTCATTCAGAACACGCCGAGCCGGTAAAAGGGGGCATACGCTACGCCATGTCCGTCAATCAGGATGAAGTTGAAGCTCTGGCCGCGCTAATGACGTACAAATGCGCCTTGGTGGAAGTTCCTTTTGGCGGCTCAAAGGGTGGTTTGAGGATTAACCCGCTCGATTGGGAAGAGGACGAACTGGAACGCATCACAAGGCGTTTTGCCTATGAGTTAATCAAGCGCGATCTTATCAATCCATCACAAAACGTTCCCGCACCCGACATGGGAACCGGCGAACGCGAGATGGCATGGATTGCCGATCAGTATAGACGCATGGCCACCACCGATATTGATGCGCGTGCTTGCGTCACCGGAAAGCCGCTCAATGCAGGCGGTATCCGCGGTCGTGTCGAAGCAACGGGCAGAGGCGTGCAATACGCCATCCGTGATTTCTTCCGCCATGAAGAAGACGTGCAAGTTTCCGGCCTCTCATCCGGCCTTGCCGGTAAGCGCGTTGTTGTTCAAGGTTTGGGAAATGTGGGTTTCCATGCCGCGAAATTTCTCTCTATTGAAGATGATTGTAAAATTACTGCAGTGATTGAACGCGATGGCGCTATTGTCGACGATAACGGCATAGATATCGAAGCCCTCAGCGCTCACATAAAAGAGCATCACGGGGTGAAGTTATTTGGCCACGGTCGCTACGTTGAGGATGGCGCAAAAGTGCTGGAAATGGATTGCGATATTCTAATTCCTGCAGCTCTTGAAGGTGTGATCAACCGCAACAACGCTGCCAATATACAAGCGCCGTTGATTGTTGAAGCGGCTAACGGACCGATCACCTCAGGCGGTGATGAGATATTGCGTAAAAAGGGTGCCGTGATCATCCCTGATATGTACGCAAATGCCGGTGGTGTTACGGTTTCCTATTTTGAGTGGGTCAAAAACCTGTCCCATATGAGGTTCGGTCGCATGCAAAGGCGCGAAGAAGAAGCTCGCCACATGATGCTGATTGATGAAATTGAAAGCGTCACAGGCAAAAAACTTGCCCAAGGGTTCAAAGAAAAGTTCATCACTGGTGCTGATGAATTAACCCTCGTGCGATCAGGCCTCGACGACACCATGCGCGGGGCCTACTCGAGTATGCGCGAACTTTGGCATGAAAACCGCAGGCACCACGATGGTTTTGACCTAAGAACCGCAGCATTCATGATAGCGATTGGCAGGGTATCAGCTTCTTATCGCACGCTCGGTCTGTAACAAATAAATACTGCAGTTCTCGACTTCATTATAAGGAGGGGAGGACTGCCGGTTACTCTAAATATCCAAGAACCGCTTTTTCAACTCTGAGGCTGATGGCACCGGCATCCCTTTCACCTGCAAGAGCGGCGGAATTGATCATGCCTTTGCACATTGCAACGATGTCCTGAGCTTTCTCTTCGGGCACAGCAAACCCGCGATCTCTTATGACACCGGCGACCTCCGATATCACCTGGCTGGATAATGCGGCAACTTCATCCTTCAATGGTAATGAAGGCTCTATGTGCTCAAGTTCAAAGGCCAGTTTCGCGCGTGAAAATTGATGATCAAGAGAAGCTTTGACAAAGGATTTTACCACTGAATTTATGTCCATCCCTTCTGCGTTTGATGCTACCTGCTTGACGTCTTCCAACAGGATGGAGCGTTCCTTGCGGAGCAACTCAGCCAGAATTGCCTGCTTGTTGGGAAAATATTGATAGAGTGAGCCAATACTCACGCCCGCACGTTCTGCGATGTGATTTGTGGTGAGTCCATCGCACCCTTCACTTTCCAGAATGCGAGCAGTGGCTTCAATGATGGCATATACGGTTTCCCCGGAACGGGTTTGCAATGGTAGTTTTCTGGGCTTTGGGTTGTCCAATAAGTTACCTCTTGGGATGCGAGTAGCGATGTGAGTAATTGCTCACTAAATTTATTATACCGCAAAGACCTGGAAAAAACTCAAATGAAGATGACAAATTTTATATGCCTGAAAGCTTTGCCGCAATGGCTGGCGCTGGACAGGAAAGACAGAGTAACAATTTCAGAACAAGCACTATCCCGCGTACTTGAGGGAACATCCGTATCATATCGGTATTTTGACGCAGAGGCGTTTTCCTCACACATCAGCGATGTTGCAATGATCGAAGCAGAAACACCCAGAGAATATTACTTTGCCATCGAGTGGTTGCGCGACAGCCAACTTTTCCCAGTGCCATATTTTGAGTTGGTTGAAACTATTCCTACATTCGAAAACGGTTTTCAGGTGTTTGAAGCCGATCAGTATTCAGAGGGGAGGGTTGGATAAATGGATTTTAGAAATCGAAAGGTTTTGGTTACCGGCGGTTCGCGTGGCATTGGTCGAGCCTTAACCCAGCGCCTGGTCGAATCAGGGGCGGAAGTGGTCATTATTGGTCGAAACTCGGAAGCATTAGAAAAGGCTACCGACGAATATCCATCAGGAAAAGTTGTTGGCCTACAGGTAGATTTATCCAAATACAAAGAAATCGACCGACTGATCAGTGAAGTTTCCAAAGACCATTCTGATATTTCGGTACTGATCAATAATGCAGGGTTACAAATTGAAACGGATTTTATCAAAGGGAATATCAAAAAGAACATCACCGCTTCACAGCAGGAAATTGCTATTAATATCAGCGCTCCAATTGCACTAACCGCTGGGTTATTGCCACAAATTTCAAAACATCAATCTGCTGCAATCGTAAATATAACAACAGGCCTCGCAATCTCGCCCAAGCAAACGGCGCCGACATATTGTGCAACAAAGGCAGGTTTAAGAAGTTTTTCTAAAAGCCTGCGATATCAATGTGAAGAAAACGCCCCGCAGATTTTGGTGAGTGAAGTGATCATGAGTCTGGTTGATACAGATATGACCAAAGGTCGGGGGTCCGGCAAGATCAGCCCTGCTAGGGCAGCCAACGAAATTATTGCTGGATTGATAAAAAATCAAACTGAAATATGGGTCGGAAAAACCAAATTACTACGAATTATCAATCGTCTTGCACCATCAATTGCCGCACGGATATTACGTTAATGGAAGGGCAATTCAGGACGGGCGTACTCTTCTACGCCGCCGCCCACCAGCCGCAGGGGCTGCTGATTTTTCTGGCAGGTCAACAATTTTACCAAGATTGGGAAACGCATCGATCTTGTTTGGCATGGCCATGGCGTTGACGAAATGCTCTTGAAATTTTGGCTCGAGCGCGGTTTCGATCTTTTCAATATTCTGTACCAGTTCTTCAATCTCGCGGCGGTAGCTGCGGTTGAGCAGGGACATTTTTGCACCGGTTCCAGCTGCATTGCCTACGGCTTTGACATTGGCCAGATCGCAGTCGGGTATCAGCCCCAACACCATGGCGTATTTCGGATCGATAAATGTCCCGAATGCCCCGGCGAAGCTAATTGAATCAATATGTTCGATGCCGCGCTTTTCCATCAATAGTTTAATACCGGCGTAAAGGGCTGATTTGGCCAATTGGATTGCGCGGATATCCGTTTGCTTGATGATCAACTCCACATCGCCGTGCCAAAGCACATAGGCATGGGTACGGCCATCTTCGATTATGCGATCTGATTTTGCAGAGCACGCGCCATCAACTACCCCATCTTCGCTGATGATGCCGGCAAGATACATTTCAGCCACTACTTCAATGATTGCGGAGCCGCAGACACCCGTAATGCCAGTCGCTTCGGCTTCTTCTGCAAAGCCTTCTTCGTCTGACCATTTCTCTACCCCAATAATTCGTATTTTTGGCTCCAGCGTATCCTTATCAATGCGCACCCGTTCAATCGCGCCGGGAGCAGCACGTTGTCCGCAGGAAATTTCAGCACCTTCAAAGGCTGGACCGGTGGGAGAGGAAGCCGCAACCACGCGTTCCCGATTACCAAGGATAATCTCGGCATTGGTTCCCACATCCACCACCAGCATCATATTGTCCTGACGGTGAGGGCCTTCGCAAAGGGCAACAGCGGCGGCATCTGCGCCAACGTGCCCGGCGATACAGGGCAGGATATAGACCTGTGCGCCCGTATTTGTAACCAAATCCAGGTCTCGTGCATAAATGTGAACAGCGCCTGAGACAGCAAGAGCAAACGGCGCACCGCCTAGTGGCGTCGGATTAATACCCAAAAACAGATGATGCATGACAGGGTTGCCAACAAATACCAGATTATGGACATCTTCGCGGTCGATCTCTGCATCCTTGCAGACATTACCTATCAACTCGTTCAACGTTGTTCTGACCGCATCCGTCATGGCTTCGCGACCATCAGGGTTCATCATCACATAAGAAACCCGGCTCATCAGGTCTTCGCCAAAGCGAATTTGCGGATTAGATGCGCCAGAGGAGGCGAGCGTCATACCCGATAGCAGCGAGACCAGATGCATGGCGATGGTGGTAGAACCAATATCGCACGCAATGCCGTAGGCTTCGTTTTTGAAACCTGGATAAAGCCCCGTGAGAAGAGCCCGTCCACCTTCGACGTCCTCGTGAATGACCGCCGTGACCGACCATGCACCTTTTTCCAGAACAGATTGAACAATCGCAAATATCTTCGGATCAACGTCTAGATCGTTCCAGCCCCATTCCTTTGCCAGAACAAGCTTCAAACGATCAAGATCACCAAGTGGCTGGTGCATATCGGGTTCAGGCACATCCACATAACAAAGATGGATGGCCGGATTGCGCTCAATAATGCGTCCGTCATCGGCTTTGCGCACCACCTGAGCGTTGATCTGCAAATCTTGAGGAATATCGATCACCAGATCGCCTTGCACCGTTGAGGAGCAAGACAGACGCCGTCCGTCCTTCAATTCCCGCAATTCTGCGTAGCGAATTTCTTTCGGGCCGGGTTCTGAAATATTCCCATTGCTCGACGTGATGCCATGCTTGGCGAACTGGCCTTCCTGAACCTCAATCTGGCAGCGGCCACAAATACCGCGCCCACCACAAACAGATTCTACATAAACACCCAACTCGCGCGCCGCATCAATCAGCGGCGTACCATGCGGAAACCGTCCGCGTTTGCCCGAAGGCATAAATAATATCAGTGGGTCTTTGGGAGACTCAGAATTTTTCGACATGCTTTATGCTGTACCACGGCGTGCAGCACGTCCACCCCTTCGGCGTCCTGTAGCTGGGGATACAATTGGTGCGGCACTGGTAGCGGCTTGAGCGGTATGATCGCGGTAAGTCATGATCCATCGGGAGCAATCGGGGTCGGTGCCATTAAGAACATTTGCCCCATGGACTGCTTCCATTTCTGCCGGGCGGCAAGGATTCATGATAGCCGAGGTCATGCCCGAAGCAATCACCATCGGGATAAAGGCTGCATTAATGCCGTGGCGGTGAGGCAGGCCAAAGGAGATATTAGAGAGGCCACAAGTGGTGTTCACGCCAAGCTCTTCGCGCAACCGTCGCACTAACCTGAAAACCTGTTGACCAGCACTGCCCATAGCGCCAATCGGCATCACCAGCGGATCAACCACAATATCATGGGGCTTAATGCCAAAATCAGCAGCCCGCTCGACGATTCTTTTAGCAACTTCAAACCGCACGTCAGGGTCCATGGAAATGCCGGTTTCATCATTGGAAATAGCCACAACCGGCACGTCATATTTCTTGGCAAGCGGTAAAATCGCTTCGAGTTTTTCTTCTTCTCCGGTCACGGAATTGATTAGCGGACGCCCTTTGGCAACTCTCAATCCTGCTTCAATGGCTGAGGTGACGGACGAATCAATTGCGATAGGTACATCCACCAATTGCTGCACCATCTCGATGGTTTTCACCAGCAAGGGAGGTTCGGTCTCGTTGGGATTAACTGATGTAACTCCAGCATTAATATCGAGGATTGAGGCTCCAGCAGCAACCTGCGCAAGCGCATCTTGTTTGACGGTATCAAAATTTCCAGCCTGCATCTCGGCCGCAAGTCTCTTGCGACCTGTAGGATTTATCCGTTCTCCAATGATGCAGAAAGGCTGATCAAATCCAATGATAACTTCTTTGCTTTGCGATGCCACAATTGTATGTGTCATTTTCAAATTCCCTTTTAGAATCTGTGACCATACAAATTGCGCGCATTATGCCGAATTTAGAAGGGTCAGGCTGAGTTCGTATTAGCATATAAAGATGTCTTTATATCCCATATGCCGCGTTCTTCAAGCCATTGTGCGGATTTCTTTACTCCGCCAAACGGAAAAACGTGTATTTGTTTGATGGGAGAGGCGTTTCCATAGGTCTTAATGTGGTTTTCAATAGGCTTTACGACTTCATTGGGGTCAAACCCCGAAACCATAGACATGATTGCAGAGCCTCGGTTCCTCAAAAACGAGATGGAATTACCAATGCCGCACATGGAAGCAAATTTGATCAAAGTGGTGATCTTGGCAGGCCCCGCGACGCCCAAATGAACGGGCAAATCGATATTATGTTCGGCAAGGCTATCTGCCCACCTGATAAAGCCGGATGCATCAAATCCGAACTGGGTGACAATCCGCAATTCGATGTCAGAGCGATTGGCAAAGGATTGCTTCAACCTCAGCGCTTCCCGCGCGACATTGTCCGAAAATTCAGGTGAACCTTCAGGATGGCCCGCAATGCCCATATGGGTAATGCCGTACTTATCGAAAAAGCCGGTTTCAAGAACTTCCATGGTGGAGGAAAAATCGCCAGCCTGCTTTTCAAGGCCGCCGCCGATAACCAATACATCTTTTACGCCAGCTTCGCCGGCCATCATCTTGATGCGCTCTTCCAGCGCCGCCTTAGTGTTGAGCCTGCGTGAAGCAAAATGGGGAACTGCAGTATAGCCCAGATCGGAAATGCGCTTGGCAGCAGCCGTCAAGGTTTTTGAGCCTTCGGTGCCGATATCTGTGATATAGACACGGGTTTTGGCTGGAAACAAGTCAGGCAGGTCCGTACTTTCTATCGCCTGCCTCGGCGAGACTTCGATTGAAGCAGCAATTTTGTCAGTCATCTGGTTTTCCTTCGTAACCACCAATTTTTACTAGGGAAACAAGGCGCTCTTTATCGTATCTGTTTTCAAGTTGTGCCGCAGCTTTATCAGCTTCAGCTTCGAGATCATCACCCACATCCACCGGAGTTGAGCGACGCCATTGTTCCAGATATTCATCCGAACCAGCAGCACCCGTGCGCATGGCGCACATGTCTATTGCTTCGGTGAAGCGCAGGGACAATTCTCTTTTGGCAATCAGTTTCCTGCTTACCTTTACAATCACTTGAGCAGGTATGTCCCGCCAATAAACAATAGTTAGTTTAGCCATGAAAAATCCTAGTAACAATGCGACAATGTTGAAGTTTTACCAATAGTGCTAAGCCGGGTACGACACAGGTACATTCAAACACGACAACGAAATCAGCGACAACGCAAATACGATAACTGCATATAACTTGCATCGAATTTGTCCAAGCTCAATGCTAGTGGTTTTCCTGCCGTAGCAAATGTATGAATACAGATCCAGTGAAGGACATTGCAAGTTCACTTTTATTTTGATCGGTATAAGCCTCGTGATCGACGCTCAGTATATAAGTGCCCGGGCGTGACGTGCTTTCCCGTATTTCTTTGTTGCAATTATAATAAGTGACCGTCTCCCCGGAAAACACTGGACGTGTCCAGCGCAAGTTTTTAAATCCCGGCGAAGGCCCAAGTTCGACTTTAGCGTAATTTGCATCAGAATATTCTGGCAGGGTGCGCGCAGCGTATTCCCGCTGCATTTTCATCCAAACGGATGTAGTATGCCAGCCCGATGCGCATAACTTTCCAAACAAGCTATTCCTGGCCGTTTCTTCACTTAAATGAAATTCTTGTGGATCGAATTTTTCCGCAAAGTGGATGATGGCTTCTTTGGTAAAGGTGTAACTACCGATTTCATATTCAAAACCCGGTTCAAGAAAAGGAGGTAAGTTGTCCATAAGATTCAGCTTTCTAGCAGTGAAAAGTAGCCAAAATTTTTCGTTTCAAGCACCAGTTCGCCATTTTGGTTGTAAATTTTATTTTCTAGCTCGGATATCGCGATATTGGGTAGTGACTTGGAATTCCTCACAGATATCACCCTAGTTTCTCCAGTAAGCGTATCCCCGGGCCGCACAGGTTTTTTCCAATAGCAATATTCAACACCGGGTGCGCCCTGTGAGGTGGAGTCCAGGATAAATGCATCACACATCATTCGCATCGATATTGCACAAATATGCCATCCCGATGCACAAAGCCCGCCGAGCATCGTCTCCTTTGCTGCCTCTTCATCCAGATGATAGGGAGCAGGGTCAAATTCTTCTGCGAATTCAATTATTTCTTCTTTAGTTACAAGGCGCGGTCCCAGAGGAATGCAATCCCCTTGGTTTAAAAACTTTTTTGACATTAAAAATCTTTCAATATGGTCCCAAATTCAAATGGAAATGAACATGGTTAACCAAACATTAAATTCGGCCTTTGGCTTATCGGGTCAATGAGATATACATCATTCTGTGACAATGGTTAGGGTAAGTTTACTAACTGATGGCGGTGGGGCTGGGATTTTAGATTTGTGATGGGTTTGTTTTTTTCAAAATCAGGATTTACGCGGCGGTTCGCCTATATTTTCGTAGCTTTTATATTGGCGGCAGGTATCTCTGCCTGCGCACAGCGCCCCGAGGAATCTGCAGGTATTCGCACATTGCTTCCTATGGAGGCGGTCGAAGACTTGGGGATACTCAAGGCGTCAATTGGCCTTGAATCAACAAATAGTAAAATGGGCGATGGTGTTCACACCGTTCTGGCGCTTTCATCCGGTGGCGCTGATGGCGCGTATGGGGCAGGCGTGTTGGTCGGCTGGACCAAAAGCGGCACGCGCCCGAGATTTGACGTTGTAACTGGCGTATCCACCGGTGCATTGCAAGCCGTTCTGGCGTTTCTCGGTCCTGAATATGATCCGTTGCTGAAAGAATTTTATACAACGCTCGAAAGCAAAGACATATTGCGCAGTAAGGGGTTGGGTGGCCTGTTCGGTGATAGCCTGTATGACAACAAGCCATTGAAAAAACAGATAGAGCGGGTAGTTACCCTGCAATTGCTTGAAAAAATTGCCGCAGAACACGATTTGGGCCGACGCCTTTATGTGGCAACAACAAATCTCGATGCCGGTGATTTAGTCATTTGGGATATGGGCAAAATCGCCAAGGGTGGACGCACCAATAAATTACTGCATTTCCAAAAGGTTCTGCGAGCGTCCTCGGCTGTGCCCGCTTATTTTGAACCAGTGTACATCAAACCTCAACGCGGCATCCAGTTACGTCAGGCCCATGTGGATGGTGGCGTGAAAAAGCCGGTTCTGGTCAGTGATTTCATGTTCCAGTCTTCACTGAAAAAGAAGGCGCTTTATATGATCATAAACGGGTCCACCACAAAATATAACGCCACCCATGCGGTGAAGCCGACCCTTGCTGAAATTTCCAGAAAAACCATTTTGGAGATGATGCGCGAACTGCAGGATAATACCATTTATCGCGACTATGTCCTAGCCAGAAATGAGGGTGCAAAATTTAGGATTACATCCATTCCCGATACTTTTCCGCCATCGGTCGATGTGTTGAAATTCAACAAAGTGAGAATGAAAAAGCTATTTGTAATTGGCCATGCTGTTGGGGCGTCAGGCACCAAAAAATGGGCAACCGAGCCTAATTTGCTCACCAATGGCGAGCGCCTCGCTGCACGCTAACCCTATTACAGTTTGGTTAAATTTCGTGTTAAATCACCATATCCGGTAACGCGGCGTTCATATTTTAATCCAAGAAACTCAGCAGCGTCCCGAGCTTTTTGATCAAGCTCCGGATCTTCTTCCTGCACCAGATATACGAGCTTTTCATAATTCCCGAAATAGCTATCCCGCAATTGCGGATAGCGGTCCAAACCCAGAGGTTTGACAACAAATGCTGTAAACTGACGCGCCAAAAAATCCGTCAGATAAAAATTGCGCATGGCATCATCACCCTGTGCTGCGAAGGCTTCATCGCCAGAAAAGAATGAGTAACAATGAGGACCGGCAATGCGCTCTACCTTGTGTTTTTCGCAAACATTGTCGAGCAATCCGCCCGTGCCACAATCCGCATAGGCAACAAAGATATTTTCAATGCCGGCGTCACGGGCTTCTAATATTTCGCGTTCAACTTCACCCGGAATTTTATCCGGGTAGATGTGCAGGGACGCTGGTAGGCAGGTGAGATCAATATGACCAAGCCCGTTAGCCTCGCAAATAGCCAAAACTTCGCGCGCAATCGCCCCGCAGGCGATTACACGTATTTTTTGTTTTGGCGTTTGTTCCAAAGCTAGGGTCTTTCATGGTTAGATTGAACCATATACGCGAAGCATGTCTCCAACATGGCAGGCAAATTTTTCGCCTACGCAGGGCTTTGTTATACTTTCTCGCGGTCAGCCGGACCTAAGCAGTAGCCAATTGGTTATGTTTTTTCGCCATGAATTCCTTAGCGGTCTCCACAGCAACAGCAGCATCCCGGCAATAGGCATCCGCACCAATGGCCGCACCAAACTCTTCGTTCAACGGCGCGCCACCCACAAGAATGGTGAAATCATCGCGAATACCTTTTTCAACCATCGTATCAATAACCACCTTCATATAAGGCATGGTTGTGGTCAAAAGCGCCGACATGCCAATGATATCAGGCTTGTGTTCCAGAATTGCCGCGTAGAATTTGTCGAAATCGGAGTTGATACCGATGTCATGCACGTCAAATCCAGCGCCTTCCATCATCATACCAACAAGGTTTTTACCAATATCGTGAATGTCACCTTTAACGGTGCCAATAACAATCGTACCAAGCTTCGGTGCTCCGGTTGCAGCAAGCAACGGGCGCAATATCGACATTCCGCCTTTCATTGCGGTAGCAGCCAGAAGTACTTCCGGTACAAACAGGATACCGTCCCTGAAGTCGATACCCACAACCCGCATGCCTTCTACCAGCGCTTTGGTAAGCACATCATAAGGTGCCCATCCGCGTCCCAGCAGAATATTGGTGCCTTCTACAACCTCTTCCTTAAGCCCGTCATAAAGATCATCATGCATTTGCAGCACGAGATCACCGTCGCTCAGCTCGGAGAGAATAATTTCTTCTTCATCAGACATTTTAAAATCCTTGGCACGAAATTTTTGTTCATACGCATGTGCAGTTAATGGGTGCTATTATATTTTGCAATCATAAATAATTTGGCAATGCTGATATTACGACCTCGGATCAGAATTTTGCGACCAAAATTGCCATCTCAGCTGAAAATTCGGAAATACGCCAGCCCACGCCGTTTTGAGGCGATTGCTCCAAATGAATCCTCCTAGGATGAATTTAACCAAATTTAACGGAGAAATGGGTCATGAACGCCTCTGACACCAACATTGAAGAAAAAAGCCCGGCCATCCCCCGAAAAGGAAGAGCCCGCGGAGGGGCTGCCAACCGCAGAGAGATCAGGGGGGCAATCAATTTGCCTAGCCTGCCAGTCATCAAACGCGCTTTACCTCCAGTAGAATTGCTGGACGATGAAGGGGCTGCCCTGATTGAAAACAACGCAGACATTCTGCTTGAAGAGGTCGGCATCGAGTTTCGCGAGGATCCCGAGGCACTCGAAATGTGGAAGGAAGCCGGTGCTGATGTAAAAGGTGAACGGGTGCGCTTCCCCAAGGGGCTTTGCCGTGAACTGATGAAAACCGCGCCCTCAAGTTTCATTCAACACGCAAGAAACCCCGCCCGGTCAGTGGAAATTGGTGGCCGAAACACCGTATTTGCTCCAGTTTACGGCCCTCCCTTTGTGCGTGATTTTGACGGTAAGCGCCGATATGCCACCATGGAAGATTTTCGAAATTTCGTTAAACTGGCCTATATGGCCCCCGCCATGCACCATTCAGGCGGAACAGTATGTGAGCCGGTCGACGTGGCTGTTAATAAACGCCATCTTGATATGGTTTATTCCCATATCCGTTATTCCGATAAACCGTTTATGGGCTCGGTAACCGCACCCGAACGCGCTGAAGACACCGTAACCATGGCACGTATGGTATTTGGCGAAGAGTTTGTCGATCAAAATTGTGTGCTGGTCAGCCTCATCAATGTCAATTCCCCCATGGTATTTGACGCAACGATGCTGGGAGCATTAAAAGTCTACGCAAGAGCTAATCAGGCAACCATCCTGTCGCCGTTTATCGTTGGCGGCGCCATGTCGCCTGTAACAGTCGCTGGCACACTGGCACAGGTGCTTGCCGAGGTTCAGGCCGGTATTGCCTTTGCGCAACTCTGCAGGCCCGGTTCACCGATCATTATGGGAACATTTGCCACCACAATGTCCATGCAATCGGGTGCGCCGGCTTTTGGTTCTCCTGAATCCGCGCAGGTTTTGATGGGAGCAGCGCAGTTTGCACGTCGCTTCAATCTACCGTTTCGTTCAGGCGGTTCGCTCACAGGTGCAAAATTACCAGATTCTCAGGCAGCCTATGAAAGTGCCAACACATTGTGGCCCGCCATGCAGGGCGGCGTAAACTTTATGCTGCACGCGGCTGGTTGGCTGGAAGGAGGGCTGGTTTCATCTTATGAGAAGTTTATTCTTGATGTGGACCAACTGGAAGCCGCACAAAAATTTGCAGCCGGTATTGATCTGACCGAAAACGGGCAGGCCATGTCAGCAATCCGTGAAGTTGGCCCTGGCAATCACTATCTGGGTTGCGAACACACACTGGCAAATTTTGAAACCGCATTCTTTACGTCCCGTGTAGCCGATAATAATTCCTACGAACAATGGCTATCAGAGGGCGAAAAGAGTAACGAGCAACGCGCCAACATGGTAGCTCGCCAATGGCTGGATTCATATGTTCAACCGGACCTTGATCCCGCCATAGACGAAGCACTGTTGGAATTTATTGCCAAGAAAAAAGAAAGCATGCCCGATGCTTTTGCCTAGGTAGAAGCCCAAGGGTGGCGAAGAACACTCACCATGAATCCCTCAGGGAAAAGAACGCGAGCTTCGGAGGCGAGCATGGGAACCCGGCGCTAATGCGCCGCGCCTACGCAGGCCCAAGCAAAGCTTGGATATGCCGTGAGAATAAAAAGGCGCAAATCATTCCTGCAGATCGCGCGGTTTGATAAAATCAACCAGATGGCCGCTGCCAATGGTCAAACTGCCCCATTCCTCAATATCAAAATCAATAATGCTCAGTGTGCCCGTTGGGTATTTGACGGCCAATTCGTCCAAAAGCACTGTTTCGCCACCTTTAGCTAGTTGGTGCGCTAATATTTGAACGCTTGGATTGTGCCCGATAATCATCAGTGATTCTGTTTTTTTATGCGCAATAATTGCTTCCAGATAGTCCTGAGCACCACCGGAATACAAAAATTCCGAAAATGTTACCGCAGGCATTGATGCCGTATCGCTAAACAACCCCGCAAGGGTCATTCTGGTTCGTTTGGCCGGTGAACAATAGACGTGTTCCGGGTTAAAGTTTCGCTTCAACATCATATTGGAAATATTGGGCAAGTCCTTAAGGCCACGCTCATTAAGAGAGCGCTGTACATCCGATATTCCTGATGTTGCCCATGAAGATTTTGCATGGCGTAGAATGAACAGTCGCAGCATAATTAATCACTAGTTTCCGGTGTTTTATTTCATAGGTGGCAAATGCCATGTTCAAAAAATATACACCAAAAGTCCAAGAAAGAAAATTTCTGTCTTGAGACTTTTATTAGGCGAGGTTATACAGCGGCCACGTAGTAAGTTGGAGGCGATTATATGAGTAACACAGCAATAAACGGCGAATACACCCCTTCTGACAATGAGCCGTTCATGAACGACCGGCAAAAAGAATATTTTCGTAGAAAACTCGGCACTTGGAAAAATGATATCCTGCGCGAGTCCCGCGAAACACTGGAAACCCTTTCGGTTCAATCTGAAAAATTACCGGATGCCTCAGATCGTGCATCATCTGAAACAGACCGATCCATTGAACTTCGTGCCCGCGACAGGCAACGCAAGCTCATCAACAAGATCGAAGGTGCCCTACGGCGCATCGATGATGGTACATACGGGTTTTGCGACGAATCTGGCGATGCAATCAGCTTGAAGCGTCTTGACGCCCGCCCCATAGCAACGCTCTCGATTGAGGCGCAAGAACGCCATGAGCGCCGTGAAAAGGTCTACAAAGACGATTAATTCGCGGCGATTTTTAGCCGCGTCGTTCACCTGCAAGTTCACTTAGCAGTTTCTGCATTTCATCTTCCATGTCGTCATGGCGCGTATCTTTGGTTTTGTCAGCAGGTTGCGTCGGGGTATCTTTGTGCGAAATTTCAGCAGCTACTTCGAATGGTGGGACTACTTCAGGGGCAACCGCTTCCACCATCGGAGCTTCAGGTGTTTTGACTTCTTCCTGTGGAGTTTCTAAAAGCGTCTCTTCCAGAACGTCATCAGACTCCGAAATACTCTCTAACTTAATTTCGACATCTTCAGGTTCACTTGGTTCGTCGTTCTGTTGAGCATCTTGTGGTTCTGGCTCGGGTGCTTCATCCGCAACAGGGGGCACATATTCCGTAGGGTCGATCGTGTCAGAGTTAACGTCAGCAGAGTGTTCCAGTGTCTCGGACATCGCTTCAACAGCTTCTACGGCTTCCAACTCGGCTTCAACGATTTCGTCTGCATGTAAGCCCGGGGGAGGAACTTTTGTATCCTCAACGATTGAACCTGAGGCATTCGTAGTGTCAGTCGTTGCGCCGTTGGCCAAAGTATTAGCAACTGCTGCTGTGAATTCTGAATCATCAACATCATCTTCGGGAGCATCGTCTGCTTTGGATAAGGCGTTCTCAATGCTGGCAACTACAGCAGCAGTCGCTGCAGCTCCGCTTGCTAATGCGCTGACGCCACTTGGGCGTGCGTCATCAAGCGTGTCGGTTCTTTCCAAGTCTGCACGGCCTTCATCTTCATCGGGTTCTTGAGGGGCAATTTTTGTCCTAATTGGTTCAACCGTACTGGTGGCCGGTTGTACTCGCACGATATTGCGTTCAACCAGCACATCGCTTGCGCCACCGATCAATACGAGGTGTTCAACATTATCACGGCGCACCAGCACAAGGCGGCGCTTATCATCCACAATTGCTGCTTCCGTCACGCCGAGCCTCGGACGGCGGTTCTTAGTTCCGCGAATACTATTACTGCCAGCTATTTTGCGAAATACCCAAAATAACCCCAACAGTACCAAGACCAGACCCACGGTGATTGCAATCAGATTTGCAGCCGTAGACCCCCCAAAAATTGAATTCAACCAGGTCATTATTTGTTCCTACTCAACAAATGCACACTGTCATTTAGCCTATTTCAAGCCAATTAACAGTATCTATATCCAAAATAAGGCGAAAGTTTCACATGTATTTGGCCCCAAAAGTGAATAAATGCCGCCCTTCGCGTCGGATATTGTCTTCGTGAGTGTCGAAAACAGGGTTTGTAGGTTAAAAAAAGGCTTTCCTGGGCATTTGGACTATCGTCAATGAGCGGAATATGATTCAAGAATGAAACAGATTCCCCATACAAAAGAATCAGGGATTTGCCATGGTGCAAAAGGATTTTGACAACGAGAAATTCAAGCCGGTGATAGATAACGCTGGTGGTAGCGGTGCATGGCGAATTTTACTTCTGGGCATATTCTTGATTGTGGGCATGGTTTTTGTAAGCATCCACGGACGAGATTATTTTGGTGAACCCTTGGTGCTCGCAATATTAGGTCTGTTTGCAGGGCTGGGTGTCTTCTTTTTATTCGCATTGGTTTTAAATTTTGTCAGCCTGACTGCTACTGGCAGGGCAGACGATTTTTCAAAAAAACTGGTTGATGGCATGGATTCCGGGCTGATTGTCGTGGATCAACAGGGGCGAATTGTCTATGCAAACCGCGCCTATGCAGATCTCATCGGTGCAGAGGACGAGAGCGAAGTGGGCAGCATAGAAACTGTCTTTTCAAGGCGCGCGGAAGCCGCTGATATTGTCTATAAGATGTCTAATCGCGCTAAAGAAGGGGATGTTTGTGTTGAAGAATTCCGTCTTGCTGACGGCCTTCATAATCAAAGCGAGGGTGCCAAATGGTTTCGCATGCGCGCGCGCAACCTCAGTGTATCAAGCTACTCCAAACCGTTGCTGGTTTGGCAGGTGTCGGATGTTACCCATGATCGCGCACGGCAGGAAACTGCTTTTCTGGAATTGCAGAACGCCATCCATTATCTCGATCATGCCCCGGCAGGCTTCTTCTCAAGTGAAGCCAATGGTTCGATTGTTTATCTCAATGCAACCCTTGCAGATTGGCTTGGCATTGATCTAACCAGATTTTCACCCGGTACGATGAATTTGAGCGAATTGATTGTCGGCGACGGGATGGCTCTGTTGGATTCGGTCAAAGCTGATGAAGAAAATGTGAATACCACCATCATTGATCTCGATATGACCAAAAGCGATGGCACCCGTTTGCCAGTGCGTCTCTACCACCGTGTGCCAAGCGCCTCGGACGGTGCTCCGGGCGCAACGCGCACATTGGTGCTGAACAGGATAGGTACAGAAGGCGGCGATGATATCGCGCTGCGTGACGCAGAAATTCGCTTCACCCGCTTTTTCGACAATACTCCAATAGCGATCGCGGCCCTAAATGCGGCAGGCAAGATTGTGCGCACCAATGCGCCATTCCTGCGAATGTTTGGTCCGGCGGTGGAGCATTACGGCCCAATCTCTGAGTTGAAATACAAAAAAATTGCCAATAAAGAGGATAGAGATCGCCTAAAAACTCTGTTTAAAGCAGCTCTTTCCGGCAAAAGCGAAATTGACCCCATTGATCTACAGATCAATGGGTCCAAAGATCGTTCAGTACGGGTTTTTGTCAGTCCGGTTGCTGATGCCAGCTTACAAAACCTGTCTGGCGAGATGGTGGGAGACGAAGAGCGCGTGGTCCTCTACGCCATGGAAATCACGGAGCAAAAGGCTCTGGAAGAACAATTTGCCCAGGGTCAAAAAATGCAGGCTGTTGGACAACTTGCAGGTGGTGTCGCCCATGATTTCAACAATGTATTGACTGCCATCATCGGGTTTTCAGATCTGTTGCTGGTCAATCACAAACCTTCTGATCCCTCTTTTCAGGATATCATGAACATCAAGCAGAACGCCAATAAGGCGGCAAGCTTGGTGCGCCAGTTATTGGCATTCTCGCGCAAACAGACCTTGCGTCCACAAGTGCTGCAACTCAATGATGCCCTCAATGATGTGCGCATGTTGCTTGATCGTCTGTTGGGCGAAAAGGTCAAACTCAATGTGGTCCACGGTCGCGACCTATGGCCGGTAAAAGTAGATATCACCCAGTTCGAGCAAGTGATTGTCAATCTCTCGGTCAATGCTCGAGACGCCATGCCTGACGGTGGCGATCTGACCATCCGCACGGCAAATCTTAGCGAAAGCGAATGTCTCGAACGATTTGACTATAAGGAAATGCCTGCTGCAGAATATGTTACCATTGAGGTGATCGATACCGGCACAGGGATGCCGTCCGATGTAGTTGAAAAGATTTTCGAACCGTTTTTCTCAACCAAGGAAGTGGGCAAAGGCACAGGGCTGGGGCTTTCGACAGTTTACGGAATTACCAAACAAACAGGCGGCTTCATCTACGCTGATAGCGTGGAAGGTGAGGGCACAACATTCCGTCTGTTCCTGCCGCGGCACATTATGAGCGAGGCGGAAGTTTCAGAAGCCATCGAGGACATGGAAGCCTCCAAGGCCAAGCCGGAAAAATCCCGTGACCTCACGGGCAATGCGACGATCCTTCTGGTGGAAGACGAAGACGCAGTTCGCGCCTTTTCCACCCGCGCCTTGCAATCACGCGGCTATGAAGTCCATGAGGCGGCCAGCGGCGTTGAAGCGCTGGAAGTGATGGAGGAATATGGCGACGAGATCGATCTGGTAATTTCTGATGTGGTAATGCCCGAGATGGATGGGCCGACGCTGCTCGGCGAATTGCGGAAAACCTATCCCGACCTCAATTTCATTTTTGTTTCCGGTTACGCAGAAGAGGCCTTCGCCAAGAATTTGCCGGAGGAAGAGCGTGAGAAATTTGGGTTCCTTGCCAAACCGTTTTCGTTGAAACAACTGGCCACCACAGTTAAAGAAATGTTGGAAGAGTAGACGCTAAAGTGGTTGGGGAAACGAATTTACCCGATGATCTGTTGATAGATAAACGCAACGGTCTGCCTGAGACGCTAAAGTTTCTGTATGCTGATTATCCAAGAGACATTTGGTGTTTACTGCTCGACCGGAGCGAAGCTACGGTCATGGGGCAGGGGAACTAGCGAAATAGAGCACAATTTTAATGGTGCAACAGGAATATTGTTTACGCCGTTTCCGAAGCTGATTGGGAGCCAATCGGCATAATCGGTTCGCTATCTGTCCTCAACGCAAAAACAGATATGGGCCGTTCCCTGCCGCGGAGCATATGCGATCCAATTGGTTCAAAATTTTGGTCGTTATCAATTGCTGCTATCGTGGTCTGGGAAAGCAGAACGATGATATCTCGCTCGCCCATAAATTGTTTGCCTAACTGTTCGAGGCGTTGGCCCACATTCACATTGTCACCGACAATTGTATAATTTTGACGGTCTCCTCCACCGATATTACCCACAACGACGCGGCCGGTATGAATTCCAATGCGCAGCCTGATTGGCGGCAACCCCTCAGCGACACGCTGTTTGTTATTTTGCGATAAACTGTCGGAGATACGCTTCACAGCCTCAACGGCTTGGTTGGCATGTGCATCATCGAAATTGGGCGCACCCCAAAACGCCATAACGCAATCACCGATAAATTTATCTACCGTCCCGTTGGTTTCGTTGATCGCGTGGCAGATCATATTGAAATGATCGTTTAATAGATTGGCAGTCTCTACCGCGTTCAAATGCTCAGACATTGAGGTGAAACCAGCAATGTCGCTAAACATTATCGTCACCTCCCGCTCCACAGATCGGTTGGCGTCTTTGCCTGATTGCAACAAGCGCTGCACTACGGTTTTTGGCACATATTGCGAGAATTCTGATAATGCTGTGTGCATGGAATTCAGCGCCTTGGCCTGATCATTAATTTCCCGAATGCGCGATTGGGGTAGCCGTTCAAATTTTTCCAGCTCAAAATTGGAGAAGTGATCCGCTGCGCGCGCAATGCGTGTCATCGGGTTCGCCAGTTTTCGGCCAAGATAAATGGCGCACAATAACGCCACTGCCAGCATACCAAGCCCCACAAAGGCAGAACCTACAATCCGTTTCACTTCTGCTTTAAGATCACTTTTATAGAAATGGACGCCCAACGAAAGGTTGAAATTCTCGCTTGCAGCTATTTTTTTAAGGATAAATATCTGATTGTCTTGTCCGTCATTGGTCAGAACCTGTAGGCTATTCGTGTCCCCAAGGTCCATGTCTTCCAGAATTTTTGCAGTGGCGAGTTCTCGCATCAGTTCATCAGGAAATGTGGCAAGTGGGATAGAGAGCACGTCTGAAAATAATTCAGGCATTTTGGAATATGCGATAACATTTGAATTGCCTTCCAGCAGAAATACTGGCGTATCGATATCCTCTCCGATTTTCTCAATCACCCGATTGATAGCATCTGTACCAATCAGTGCCACAACGACGCCCTCAATTTTCTTGCCACGAACCAGTGAATAGGAAATGCCCTGATAAAACCTACCATTATATTCAACTAAATCGCCATGAATGGCTTTCACCATGTCCCGGTCAGAGGATACAGCGAAGGCTTTTAGAATACGTTCTGGCTCTTGTTTGTTGCCGTAAAAAGTAACGAAGCTTCCGTCATTTTTTCGTAACATCCCTGTTTTTTGACCATCAAGGTCAAATACCAAAAGACCTTCAACGATGGGTGCTGCCCGCATCAACGATTTTAGATACGTCTCTTGCTGCTGCATATTACCGAGTTCAAAACCATTTTCCTTATATAACTCGCTGACACTTAGCGCGGTCCTCTCTGCTTGGAAAATCTGGTCGCGAATAGTGTTTTCTATTCCGTTCAACGTACGAACAGAACTTGCTTTGAGCAGCGCAAAAGTATTGGACACATTAGCGCCTACCGAGACAGCAATAACACCGACGATTGAAATCGTTAAAAGGCCGCCAAAAACAAAGGCAAGCAACCAGCGCAGAGAAATGGTGCGGCGATGTGGTTTTGAAAAGCGTGGGTTACCGGGCGCTACTTCTTCAATGGGCATGGGAGCCTTTCGTAAATTATCCAACCAAAGTAGGTGCTTTGGCAGCAAGTTTAAAGATCAGTCATAAAAAAACCCCGACACAATGGCCGGGGTTTCTAGTCTTTTGAATTTCATTTTGAATTTAGGAAGAATAATACATGTCGAATTCAACCGGATGCGGTGTCATATCGTAACGAATTACATCTTCCATTTTCAATTCAATATATGAATCGATCTGATCTTTGGAGAACACATCGCCTTCAAGCAGGAATTTATGGTCTGCTTCTAGGCTTTCCAGTGCTTCGCGAAGTGAGCCACAAACCGTTGGAATGCCAGCCAACTCTGCTGGTGGCAGATCATATAAATCTTTATCCATAGCCTCGCCTGGATGAATTTTGTTTTTGATCCCGTCAAGGCCTGCCATCAACATGGCAGAAAATGCCAGATAAGGGTTTGCCATAGGATCAGGGAAACGAACTTCAACGCGTTTAGAATTAGGCGAAGTGCCATAAGGAATACGGCAAGATGCTGAACGGTTGCGAGCAGAATAGGCCAGTAGAACCGGAGCTTCATAACCTGGAACCAAACGCTTGTAAGAGTTGGTTGATGGGTTGGTGAAAGCGTTCAATGCTTTAGCATGTTTGATGATGCCGCCAATATAGAACAGGCAGGTTTCTGACAGACCAGCATATTCATTGCCAGCAAATACCGGTTTGCCATCTTTCCAGATAGACATATGAACGTGCATTCCGGTGCCATTGTCGCCAAATACCGGTTTCGGCATGAAAGTTGCTGTTTTACCGTAAGCGTGCGCTACCTGATGAACTGCATATTTATAAATCTGCATTTTATCAGCGTTGCGGGAAAGTGAATCAAACAAAATACCAAGTTCATGCTGGGCTGCAGCCACTTCGTGGTGATGTTTTTCAACGGTCACGCCCATGTCTTTCAGAACAGAGAGCATTTCAGAACGGTAATCCTGACCTGCATCCACTGGAGGCACAGGGAAGTAGCCGCCTTTTACGCGCGGACGGTGGCCCATGTTGCCGCCTTCATATTCTCTATCCAGATTGCTTGGTAATTCTGAACTGTCGAGCTTGAAACCAGTATTATATGGATCGGATGCAAAGCGCACATCGTCAAATACAAAAAATTCAGCTTCAGGACCCACATTGCATGTGTCACCAATGCCTGTTGATTTTAAATACGCTTCGGCTTTTTTGGCAGTGCCGCGAGGGTCACGTGTATAAGGTTCACCGGTTAGTGGCTCAACAACGTCGCAAAAGATCGCCATGGTGGACTGTGCAAAAAACGGGTCCATATGAGCGGTTTCCGGGTCAAGCACCAAAGTCATGTCGGAATCATTGATGGCCTTCCAGCCAGCAATTGAAGAACCGTCGAACATGGTGCCATCGGCGAACATATCTTCGTCCACGAAATCCACATCCATAGTGACGTGTTGCATTTTTCCGCGTGGATCGGTGAAACGCAGGTCGAGAAATTTTATGTCCTCGTCTTTAATTTGTTTTAGAATATCTGCTGCACTGGTCATGAATTTGCCTTCCTTATCAGTATGCAATTTTAGATTTTAGATTTTGAATTTTATTCGGGAGAAGAAGCGAAACTTTAGATAGCTTCTGGGCCGGATTCGCCGGTTCGAATACGAATGACTTGCTCGACACTGGAAACAAAAATCTTGCCGTCACCAATGCGCCCGGTTTGAGCCGCATTTCTGATCGCCTCCACGGCTGCATCCACGTTTTCATCAGCAAGCACGATTTCCAGCTTAACTTTAGGTAGAAAGTCCACCACATACTCCGCACCGCGGTAAAGTTCGGTATGTCCTTTTTGGCGACCAAAACCTTTTGCTTCGGTAACGGTAATGCCCAAAAGGCCCACTTCCTGCAACGCTTCTTTAACTTCATCAAGTTTAAAGGGTTTAATGATCGCTTCGATCTTTTTCATAATTTTGTTCTCACCTGAATGGTTGAATCAAGGCGCCCATGCGCCTGAACATGTTTTATAAAGCAATTATTGTGCCAGTTTCTTGAGTGATATGTAGGCCGTTGAAAAAAAACATGTTTTGTCAAAATTGCAACGATTATCATGTGAATTTTAAAATGACGTTTGTTTCTCAGGCTTCGGGCTGCCCAATTATTAGGCGGCCTGCCGTTTATTGTGCCACTATTGTGCGATTACCTTCCCGATTGCCTGCCGGGGAAATTGATTATGTTGAAGTATTGAGGAGAGATTGATGTCCGGTTCCCAAAATGAGGGTGGATGCTTATGTGGCCAGCTTCGCTATAAAACCACAGCTAAGCCAACACGTGTCACCTATTGCCATTGTAAATTTTGCCAGCGTGCAACTGGCGGGGCTTATCTGGTCGAGCCGCTCTTTCCCAATGAGTATTTCGAAGTAATTAAGGGGACACCAAAAACCTATGACCTCACCTCATTGGGTAGTGAAAAGGGCGTGCGCATCCATTTTTGCGACAATTGCGGCACCAAGCTCTATATGACCTTCGAGCGTTTTGAGGGGATCACTGGTGTATATGGTGGAACCTACGATAATCCCGATTGGTTCGAGCGCACACCACAAAATGCCAAACATATATTCCTCAATTACGGGCAAAAGGGCACCATCATTCCAGCAGGTCTGCCAACATTTGGCGAGCACGCAGCTCTCAATGACGGGACACCCGTAGAGCCAGAGGTATTTGATTTACCCAAAGTGTTGGGTCACGATTAAGCCCGTTCTGATTTGTAAGGGATATTGGGATAACCCCGTTGAACTTTGTTAACATGTGAGTATGATCATCAAAAATCTCAATGTTTTTAGGATCATATTTCAATGTCGGCGAACCAAAGAGTTTATTTAAACGGTCATATCGATGTGCCTATTGATCAGTGGGATGCTGTCGCAACGGCTTTGCCCACTCATATTGCGCTTACCCGCGAGGAGCCGGGGTGCATTTCTTTCAAAGTTAGCCAGAGCTCAAATGTAGAATGTCGTTTTCTGGTAGCCGAAATTTTTGAAGATCAGGCAGCATTTGAAGAGCATCAAGTCCGTACCAAAGCATCCGAATGGGCTAAAATTTCTGCTGATTGCCCACGTGATTTCAAAATTGAAACACGAGACTAGAGTATTGAATGAGCAGTAACCCCGACCTCCCCCGCGCGCTTGATACGAGCCCACACGTTTCCGACGAAATCCGCCAGACCACTTGCTACATGTGCGCCTGCCGCTGCGGCATCAATGTACATATGCGCAAAGGTAGCGATGGTCAGCCCAAAGTCCGCTATATTGAGGGTAATCGTAATCACCCGATCAATAAGGGCGTGCTATGTGCCAAGGGTTCGGCTGGTATCATGCAGCATTATTCACCTGCCCGATTGAAGAAGCCGCTGCTTAGAACCGGCGAGCGCGGCGAGGGCAAGTTCAAAGAAATCGAATGGGATGAGGCGATGAGCCTCGCCACCAACTGGCTCAGCGAAATCCGCAACACGGACCCCAAAAAACTGGCATTCTTCACGGGGCGCGACCAAAGCCAATCGCTTACCGGCTGGTGGGCGCAGCAATATGGAACCCCCAACTTCGCAGCCCATGGCGGCTTCTGTTCTGTCAATATGGCCGCAGGCGGTATTTACACCTTTGGCGGAGCGTTCTGGGAGTTTGGCTCTCCTGACTGGGATAAAACAGAACTCTTCATGATTTTTGGTGTGGCTGAAGATCATGATTCCAACCCGATCAAAATGGGCCTGTCGAAGCTAAAGCAACGGGGCGCAAAAATCATTGGCGTCAACCCCATCCGCACGGCCTATAATGCCATTGCTGATGAATGGGTTGGTATCACGCCCGGCACGGACGGCCTGTTTATTCTGGCGTTGATCCACGAATTACTCAAGGCCGGTAAAGTCGATCTCGATTACCTCATCCGCTACACCAATGCTCCGTGGCTGGTGATCGATGATGAGAAATCCAAAGATCACGGTCTGTTTGCCCGAAATAAAAAAGGCGAACCTCTGGTGTTGGACCGCAAATCCGGCAAAGTAGTTTCTTCCAAAAAGAAGGGCGTAAAACCTGATTTAAAAGGAGAGGCAACGTTACCTTCCAAACAAAAAGCCGTTCCAGTGTTCGAGTTACTGGCCCGCAAATATCTGGATGAGAAATACTCACCTGAATCTGTTAGTGAGCAAACTGGCGTAACCGATTCACAAACCAAGAGAATTGCTGCCGAAATTGCCCACGCTGCCTTCGAAAAAGAAATCATCATCGACCAACCTTGGGTCGATATGAAGGGTGAAAAGCACGATCAAATGATCGGACGTCCGGTGTCTTTCCACGCCATGCGAGGAATCTCGGCCCATTCCAACGGTTTCCAAACCTGCCGCGCTCTGCATTTATTGCAAATTCTGCTCGGTTCCATCGATTGCCCCGGCGGTTATCGTTTTAAGCCTCCATATCCACGCCCGGTTGAAGGGCAACCAAAGCCCCATGGTGGTTGTAAACCCGGCGAACCTTTGCCGGGACCACATCTCGGCTTTTTGCGCGGACCAGAAGACCTGTTGTTGGAGGACGATAACTTAACCCCCCAACGCATCGACAAAGCCTTCTCGTGGGATGCCCCGATGTCTTCTCATGGTCTGATGCATATGGTGATATCCAACGCCCATGCCCGCGATCCTTATGGCATCGACGTGTTATTTATGTATATGGCCAACATGTCGTGGAACTCCTCGATGAATTCCAAAGGCGTGATGAAAATGCTCTCGGATAAGGATGAGAATGGCGAATATATCATCCCCAAAATCATCTATTCCGACGCCTATAACTCCGAGATGGTGGCCTTCGCCGATCTTATCTTGCCGGACACGACCTATCTCGAACGCCACGATTGTATATCAATACTCGATCGCCCGATCAGCGAACC
>JASFYT010000046.1:0-112752 GCA_045047085.1 Rhizobiaceae bacterium
GCACACAGATGGAAAATGGGCCAGAAATTCAGTTTCCTTAACTCTGGACTCTACCATAACAAATTTTCCATGGGTCATATTCTGCAAACCTTATATGTGTACCATAACTAATCAAAACAGGGCTGCAAAGAAAAAAAGACCCGGTATGAACCGGGCCTTTCGTTTCTATACAATTATTTGCATATTTCTTATTCTTCAAGTTCTTCAGGCAGAACCAGATTAAGAAAAATTGCAATTGCAGCTGCCGGTAGCAAACCCGATGTTAGCAAAATTTGTGCTGCCTTTGGCAAATGTTGCAATGCGCCCGGCACCAATTGCAGGCCAAGGCCAATTGAAAGCGCGATGGCAAATATCATCATATTGCGACGGTTCCAATTGACGTCTGACAACATATTGACGCCAGCAGCTGCGACCATGCCAAACATCACAATCACACCACCGCCCAGGACCTCAATTGGTATGGTGATTATGGCTGCACCGATTTTTGGCAGAAACCCACAAACTATCAAGAAGATAGCCCCGATGGTCACCACATGGCGGCTCATGACGCCGGTCATGGAAATCAAGCCTACATTCTGGCTGAAGGATGTGTTAGGCAGACCACCAAATATACCGGCAATAGCGGTGCCCAGACCATCGGCATAGGTTGCGCCGGTGATTTCTTCATCAGTTGCTTCGCGCCCTGCGCCACCTTTGGTGATGCCCGAAACATCGCCGACAGTTTCAATTGCCGAGACAATTGCCATGAAGCAAAATCCGATGACGGCCGCTGCGGAGAATTCAAAACCGAATTTGAACGGCACAGGCGCCATGAACACTGATGCTCTGCCTATTCCGTCAAAGCTCACCTCTCCCATGAGGAAGGCGACGATATAGCCAACAATGATACCAATCAGGACTGCACCAACGGACATGATGCCTTTGGTGAAGAACTTGATGCCCAGGGTCACAACAATAACTACCAGTGCCATGGTCCAGTTGGTCAGGCTGCCGAACGAAGGTTTGCCAATTTCTGGAACGCCGCCAGCCGCATATTGAATTCCAACTTTTACCAGCGCCAGTCCAATCATCAGTACGATAAGGCCAGTTACCAATGGCGGCAAAGCAAAGCGAATTTTACCGATGAATGTGCCAATGAAGAAATGGAATACGCCACCGAGAATAACGCCACCCATGAGTGCGCCGAGGGCGGCTGTGCCCTGCCCTGCAACCAGTGGTATCATAATCGGAATAAAGGCGAAGCTCGTGCCTTGCACGATTGGTAACCTTGCACCAACCGGTCCCATGCCGATTGTTTGGATCAAAGTGGCAACGCCTGCAAACAGCATCGACATCTGAATCATATAGATCAAAGTACCGGCATCGGGCGATCCGAAGCCGAAACCTGCAGCAAAAGCAATAATGATAGCAGGCGTTATGTTGCTGACGAACATTGCCAGCACGTGCTGAATCCCGAGCGGAATCGCCTGTGCCATTGGTGGTGTGTAATTTGGATCTCTTAACTGCTCAGGTGTACCGAGCGATGAATCCTGCCCCATTTTTGTTCTCCTTGATTCTCGTTACGAGAATGTTTCCCAAGATAATTCCGATATTTCACGGAACGCCTTTCATTGGTCGCATCAGTGGCCGCAAGCCGGTGATTCGCTGAAAGGCTTACAAAGCTTATGATAAAATCTTCGTTATACAAAATTTATACGAATTATCTATCCACAGTTTACCCCCAGATTTCGGGTGCGTTGGTCCTGATGAATGACTAAGATCAGGGTTCAGAATCATCAATCTTATGGCCCACAAGAAATGAAAATAGCGACTTGGAATATCAACGGTATCAAGGCTCGGCACGATAATTTGATTGAGTGGCTGAAGCAAACAGAACCCGACATTGCCTGTTTGCAGGAAATTAAATCTGTTGACGAAAATTTTCCCGGTAGCGAGATTGAAGCACTGGGATATAATGTGGAAACCCACGGACAAAAGAGCTTTAACGGCGTTGCGATCCTATCCAAACTGCCTTTTGACGAGGTTAATCGCGGACTTCCCATGCTGAATGAAAGCGACGAACCCGATGTTCAGGCACGCTTTATCGAAGGTGTATTTTCGGTTTCGGGACGATCTTTGCGGGTGATTTCGCTTTATTTGCCAAATGGCAACCCGGTGGATAGCGATAAATTTCCTTACAAGCTCAATTGGATGGAGCGACTTGAAAAATGGACAGCGGAACAGTTGCAGCATGAAGAAGCTTTTGTTCTTGCAGGCGATTACAATGTTATTCCTATGCCGGAAGACTGCTATGATCCAAAAGCGTGGGAAGGTGATGCATTGTATTTACCTGAAAGTAGAAATGCGTTCCGTCGATTACTAAATCTCGGCCTAACCGAATCAATTCGCAGTGTGACTGATGCATCTCCAAATTATACATTCTGGGATTTCCAGCGCGGGGCGTGGCCAAAAAACCACGGGATTCGGATCGACCACCTTCTGCTCTCTCCGGAGGCCGCTCCAATGTTAATAGGTGCGGGCATCGATAAATTCACTCGTGATTGGGAAAAACCATCGGACCACGTACCAGTTTGGATTGATCTGAGTATATAAAAGCCGCTCACCGCTATTCGTTGCAAAGCCAACTCTTTTGGATTTTTGCATCCCTCAGACGTTGCCCAGCAGTCTGTGTTGCCATATCCAAATAGTAGTTCAACGAGACCTCCTTTGATTCTTGGGCGCGGTTTTGCAATTGGCGCAGTGAATCTTCTATAGCGATCAGATTTTCGATCACATTATTCAAATCCTCAAGCATACCACTAGGCGCACCATCAAGTGCGCCACTATTTATTTGTTCTTTCTTATCTTCGTTTTCTGACATCTCACGTTAGTCCAAACTATTATATTTTGGACTTAGCCTCCGTGTTTGCTTATATCACTTCATTCTGGCCGCCTCAAACCGTCAGAATGTTAAGGTTAGAATATTTTTTCGAAATATACAATAGGTTGTACTTTTGTTTTAATCTATTTTAAGTTGTATTTCTTATTTTTTGGTGTCTGTTGCAATTTTGGGCTTGACGATTGGCGCTCGGCTCGCCAATTCATGTGTCGTTGAGATCATATTTACATTTTGGTCTTATTTCCTATATTCAAGAATTCGCCAATTTCTTAGATTTCATCAGGATATCGAATGACCAATGTCGTAATTGTAGAGTCGCCAGCCAAAGCGAAAACCATAAATAAGTATTTAGGAAGTGATTATACCGTCATCGCCTCCTATGGACATGTGCGTGATTTACCTCCCAAGGATGGATCGGTTTTACCCGATGAAGATTTTGCCATGAGTTGGCAGGTGGATGCAAAAGCCAAAACGCGCATCTCCGATATTCAGAAGCTGGTCAAGGGTGCCGACAAACTTATTCTCGCGACCGATCCAGATAGAGAAGGTGAAGCAATTTCCTGGCACGTGCTGGAGATTCTTAAAAACAAGAAGCTGATCAAGGACATGCCTGTTGAGCGGGTGGTGTTTAATGCGATTACCAAGAAATCAATTCTAGAGGCGATGAAGAACCCACGCGATATCGATATGCCGCTGGTGGATGCATATCTTGCCCGTCGCGCACTGGACTATCTGGTTGGTTTTACGCTTTCACCGGTTTTGTGGCGTAAATTGCCGGGCGCACGCTCGGCGGGGCGTGTGCAATCTGTAGCGTTGCGACTAATTTGCGACCGCGAAGCTGAGATTGAAGCGTTTAATCCGGTTGAATACTGGTCGATCATTGCATCTCTTGCCAATGGTTCCTCGCAGAAATTCGAAGCCCGCATCTCTGAATTTGAAGGCAAGAAGATCAGCCGTCAGGATATCAGCACGGAAGTTGAGGCTACGAAGATCAAAATCATGCTGGAAGCCTCCGACTTATCTGTTGGCACTGTGATATCCAAACCCACCAAGCGTAATCCTTATGCGCCTTTCACCACCTCGACCCTACAAATGGATGCCAGCCGCAAGCTGGGCTTCTCTGCTCGCGTAACCATGCAGGTAGCGCAGAAGTTATATGAAGGTATGGAACTTGGCGGCGAGACCGTTGGTCTCATTACTTATATGCGTACGGATGGGGTTGAAATCACACCGGAAGCGATGCCTTCCATTCGTGATCAGATAAAATCGCAATTTGGCGCTGAGTATGTTCCGGAAAAAACCCGACTTTACACTTCCAAAGCCAAGAATGCGCAGGAGGCTCACGAAGCCATCCGCCCAACTGATATTAGCCGCACTCCTGAAGCGATGGCCCCATATCTGAACGAGGACCAGCGCAAGCTTTATGATTTGATCTGGAAGCGTACTATTTCCAGCCAAATGGAAACGGCAATCATTGAGCGCACCAGTGTTGATATTATTGCCACTAAGGGCTCTGAGAAAGCGACCCTTCGTGCAAATGGATCCGTGGTTCGTTTCGACGGGTTTATGAAGGCCTATGAAGCTGCAAAATCCATTACCGATGTGGAAGATGACAAGCGTCTGCCTCTTCTCACGGAAGGTGAAGCGGTTTCCAAGGACAAAATTGAGGCTAATCAGCACTTTACCGAGCCTCCACCACGTTATTCTGAAGCATCTCTCATCAAGCGCATGGAAGAATTAGGCATTGGTCGCCCTTCGACTTATGCATCCACGCTTTCCACTTTGCAGGATCGCGACTACGTAGTGCTTGAGAAAAAGCGCTTCACACCGGATTCTAAAGGGCGTGTGGTAACCAGCTTTTTGGAAAGCTTTTTTGCACGCTATGTGGAATATGATTTTACCGCTGAAATGGAGCAACAGCTCGACAAAATTTCGGCTGGTGAATTGCAATGGAAAGACGTGTTACGCGATTTCTGGACAAAGTTTCATGGCAGTGTCGATGAAATCAAGGACGTACGGGTTACAGAAGTTCTGGACCGGTTGAACGAAGAGCTGGCGCCTCTCGCTTTCCCACCGAAAGAAGATGGATCAGACCCGCGCGGATGCCCAAAATGTGATGCTGGCCAATTGAGCCTGAAAGTTGGACGTTATGGAGCATTTGTTGGTTGTTCCAACTATCCTGAATGTGCGTTTACCCGTCAGCTTGGTCAAAGCGATAAGGATGCAGCGGCCGAAGCGCTTGCAGGTGAACCAAAGGTCCTTGGCAATGATCCGGAGAGCGATGAGGAAGTCACACTTCGTACCGGCCGTTTCGGCCCCTATGTACAACTCGGTGCAGAAAAAGGCGCTAAGCGTGCCAGTATTCCAAAAGGTTGGAACCCGCTAGAGATTGATTTTGAAAAGGCCCTGAGCCTGCTTGCTCTGCCTCGTGATGTGGGTGAACATCCTGAAACCAAGAAGATGATCAAAGCGGGCATTGGGCGCTACGGCCCCTTCGTGCTGCATGATGGTGCCTATGCTAATCTTGATAGCGTGGAAGAAGTCTTCACCGTTGGGCTGAACCGTGCTGTGACCGTAATTGCGGAAAAAGCTGCCAAGGGCGGGAACAGGCGCGGTGCTCAAGCTCTGAAACAATTGGGTGACCATCCTGATTTGGGCGGTCCTATCACCGTTAAAGACGGTCGGTTCGGCCCTTATGTCAATCATGCCAAAATCAACGCGACCTTGCAGCGGGATAAAGACCCAATGTCAGTAACGCTGGAAGAAGCGCTTGAATTGATCGCAGCCAAGATTGCCAAGGGCCCTAAAAAGCCTAAAGCCAAAGCTAAACCAAAAGCCAAAGCCAAGCCTAAGGCGAAAGCCAAAGCCAAACCGAAGGAAGCTTGATAATTTGGTAAGCAAGAAAAAGCGTCTCGAACGGGGTAAAAAGAATGCCAATCTTCAAAGTGTGGGGAAAGGCGGCATACCTGATCGTGAGCAAATTCTAAATTACATTGCTGAAAACCCTACACGCTCCGGCAAACGTGAGATTGCCAGAGCGTTTGGCATTAAAGGCGATGGGCGCATCATTCTCAAAACTATTTTGGGTGAACTCCAAAGCGAAGGCCTGTTGGTCAAGGATGGCAAGCGCATGTCGCGGCCAAATGATCTGCCACCGGTCACAGTGATTGATATCGTAACCCGCGACAATGACGGCGGTCTGTTAGCTGTTCCGGTCAAATGGGATGAAGCTCAGCAAGGAAAACCTCCTTCAATTGCCGTACACATTGACCGCCGCAAGCCGGGGCACGTTGCGGGCATTGGCGATCGGGTTTTGGCAAGGCTCACTCGCAAAAGCGATGATGGTATTGAATACAGCGCCAAAGTTCTCAAGCGCATGGATAAAGATACCGATCTGGTGCTTGGTGTGTTGCGTATTACCCAGAATGACAAGGGCAAAGAAATTCGTCTGCAACCGACAGAAAAACGCGGTGGTGAAGTCGAGATTTTTGCCGATGCGCTGGGCGATGCCAAAGACGGTGATCTGGTGGAAGTCGAGACACTCAAATCCAGCAAATACGGATTAAAACGCGGCAGGGTAAAACGCGTTATCGGCACGATGATGAGTGAAAAAGCAGCTTCGATGATTGCTATTCACGCCAATGAAATACGGCATGTGTTTTCCGAATCGGTTATTGAAGAAGCTAATCAAACCAAAGCCTTATCGCTGAAACCTGACAGTGTTTATGAGGATTGGCGTGATCTTCCGCTAATCACCATCGATCCGGCGGACGCCAAAGATCATGATGATGCGATCTTTGCCGAACCGGATAAGGATCAAGAAAGTGGTGGGCCGGACGGCCATATCGCTTATGTGGCTATTGCTGATGTGAGCGCCTATGTGCAAACCGGTACTGCCATGGGCGAAGAAGCGCTTCTGCGTGGAAATTCAGTCTATTTCCCCGATCAGGTCGTGCCGATGCTGCCGGAGAAAATTTCAAATAATCTTTGCTCCCTGCGTGAGAATGAGGAACGCCCTTCCCTTGCTGTTCGCATGGTGTTTGCAGCCGACGGACGCAAGATAAAACATAGTTTTCACCGCGTCTTCATTCGCTCCCACGCCAATATTGCTTATCCTGACGCTCAGAACGCCATTGATGGCGCGGTTAGCGAAAAAGCGGCACCTATTCTGGAATCCATTTTGAAGCCCCTCTGGGCAGCCTACGAATGCCTGAAACGTGGGCGTGACAAACGCCAACCCCTTGAACTAGATCTGCCAGAACGCAAAATTCTGCTGAAGGAAGACGGAACGGTCGATCGTGTGATAATACCAGACCGGCTGGACGCCCATAAGCTGGTCGAAGAATTCATGATTCAAGCCAATGTTTCAGCAGCAGAAAGCCTTGAACAAAAACGTCAGAAGCTGATTTACCGCATCCACGATGCCCCATCGCTTGAAAAACTGGAAAAACTACGAGAATTCCTGAAATCGATGGATATCACGCTGGCTAAGCCCGGTGCTCTGAGACCTGAACATTTCAATGGTATTCTTGCCAGAGTTTCTGGCAGTGACAAGGAAGAATTGGTCAATCAGGTGGTGCTTCGTACACAAAGTCAGGCGATTTATTCTCCTGACAATATTGGCCATTTTGGCTTGCATCTGACGAAGTATGCTCACTTTACCTCCCCCATTCGCCGCTATGCCGATTTAATCGTGCATCGGGCGCTGATAGGCACACTTGGTCTCGGCGAAGGCGGTATTACGCGCGATGAAGAAGCGATGCTCGGCAAGATTGCCGAAGATATTTCTGCTACTGAGCGCCAGGCCATGAAGGCTGAACGTGACACCAAGGATCGCCTGATTGCCGGCCATCTCTCCAATCATATGGGCGAGCGCTTTATGGGGCGCATAAATGGAGTGACCAGATCAGGTCTCTTTGTCACGCTTGCGGACTCTGGTGCAGACGGCTTTATTCCCATATCAATGTTGGGTGATGAATATTTTCACTATGATGAGGCAAGTTATTCATTGTATGGAGAAGATAGCGCTACCTCATACCAAATGGGTCAGGTAGTCGAGGTTAAGCTGGTTGAAGCAGCCCCTATTGCAGGCGCATTGCGTTTTGAGATGTTAAGCGAGGGCGTGAAATCTGCACGGCTTCCCAGTTCACGCCATAAGGGCCGACGTGGCAGTGGTCCGGTTGGTAAAGGGAATAAATTTGGGCGTGGCGGCATGGGCCATAAGCGCAGCAAGCGTTGATACAAAAGGATATTTGTAATGAATATTGCAGTTGAACAATTAGAACAGGTCGTGGATCGACCACTCAAAACGTCGCTTGCACGCGGTGTACGTTCCAAATGTCCAAGTTGCGGCAAGGGTAAGTTGTTCGAAAAACAGCTATACATCGTAGACGAATGCAGCGAATGCGGTGAAGATTTATTTCACCACCGCGCGGATGATTTACCGGCGTATTTGAATATTTTAGTTGTCGGTCACGTAGTTATCGGCACCATGATGGCGGTTATGAGCTATCTGGATATGGGCATGTGGCCCCTCACCTTTTTGACAGTGGCTATTGCGCTGGTCGTGGCATTTATGCTCATGCGTCCATTAAAAGGCCTTGTGGTCGCTGCCCAGTGGTCCTTCCGCATGCACGGATTTGGCGGCAATGATGACTAAAGTTCAGGACGAATTAGACCGCATTGAAAAGATGATAAATGCACCTGAATCGCGCGACCTGCAAAAGCGAGTCCGTAATGAAAAAGGTTATGTGCGCCCGCGCAACGCCTCTTCCATGATGTTGATTGACGGCTCCACCGATAATTTCAAAGTACTGATGGGTGTTCGCAATAAGAATTTGAAATTCATGCCCGGCGCGCTGGTTTTTCCAGGTGGCAAGGTTGATCGCGGCGATGGTTATGTAACTTCATTTGACGAACTGCATCCGGCGACAGAGAATAAACTGCAGGGTGCCATGCGTGGTAACCCAAGCAAACATCGTGCACGCTCACTGGGCCTTGCTGCTATTCGCGAAACTGCGGAGGAAAGCGGGTTGTTGATGGGGAAAAAGACTTCTTATCAGACCAATAATGATGATTGGAAGCTGTTTGAAAAACAAAGCGTATCACCCTCTTTGTCAAGTTTGCGACTGATTGCACGGGCAATCACTCCATCGGGCGCGCCACGCCGATTCGATACATGGTTTTTTGCTGCCAAATCCGATGAGATCGCCCATACGCCTGAAAATGGATTTGACCCAAGCGGTGAGCTTGAAGAATTGCGCTGGCTTACGCCTCAAGAAGCAATAGAGAGCAACACCAGGGAAATCACGCGGGTTATGCTGGTTGAACTCATGAACCGACTGAGGGATGATCCGCAATTATCGCCAGACTATCCCGTACCTTGTTATTTTGCCAGACAAGGAAAGTTCAGTCGACAGGAAATCTAACCCGTCATGGCTACAGAACCCTTGACATTTTCGGCTCTATGGGTAATTTGGCGCAGAATTTAGAGGTCGCTGGTTTGCGGCCTTAATTTGTTGGAACAACCATCAAGCAGTTGCAGGCAAGCCTGTCTGCCTATCAGGAACGAGAATCATGGCCAAAGCCACCACCATTAAGATCAGACTGGAAAGTACTGCTGACACCGGTTTTTATTACGTGACCAAGAAAAACAGCCGTACGATGACGGAAAAAATGATCAAAAAGAAATATGATCCAGTTGCAAGAAAGCACGTGGATTTCAAGGAAGCAAAAATTAAGTAGTGTTTCCAAGCTAATCAATAGCCGCTCATTCTTTAAGAATGGGCGGCTTTTTTGTGCTCAAAGCACATCGACCGTGAAAAATTCTAGTTGAAAATACCTTTCAGCAAATCATTGATTGGCTTTTCCAGATCCAGACTGTCCACGTCGATTGCAGGGGCTGGTGATGTTGCAGGCTGTTGCGCCGCCTGAGCGGACAGAGGTCTCCCATTGGGGTTGGAGGCAGGAACAGCGATGGTTCCACTCTCAGGGATCAGACCCTCAAACACGTTTGAAGGCGCTTCCTGAACTGGGGCATCTACTCTCGGGGCATTTGGATTTGCCAATTTTCCCAATAAAGAACCGAGTACATCGTTTGTATTTGTATTGGCAGCATTGCCGGGTATTAGCTGCTCAATCACCTTGCCGATCTTTTTCGCGGCATCGGGGTCCTTTAGCTTATCGAGCGCCAATTGTTTGAGATCAACTTTGCCATCGGCACCGCCCAGACCTTTGAGGTTCAACCCGAGTTTTGAAAGTGCGCCAAGTGCTGCCTGCGGGTTTCTGAGAACCGACGTTAAATCAGGATAGACCAGCGGCTCGCTCAACTTTCCTTTGATGACTACAGGGATTTTTACAGTGCTCAAATCGGACTGACTGGCCTGATCAAACCCAACAAGCTTCGGGTTCAGGACCATATCGATTGTCTCTTCGCCCAAATCAACATTTCCTGCGCCGTCCATCTCTACGGCCGGGCCAATGAGTTTAATATCATTAGTGGTAGCGACACCGTTTTCGATTGCGAATGACAGACCGAGTTCCGAAAACTCCGTTTTATCGCCGGAACGTTCCTCAAATCCGGTAGCGAGGATTACGGCCAGATTATTATAGATTTTGGCAATATCAATGCCCCTGATCGCTCCATTGGTGAAATTGGCTCCGGCGCTGCCTTGCAGGGATTTTGCGAATGCTTTTGTGGTTTTCCCGGCACCATTGGTTTTGATACTGGCATTGAGCCTGCCTTCAAGACGATCGAAGTCCGCAGCATCACGAAACAGAGACGAAGCGTCGACGCCCGCAAGTTTTGCGTTGATTGAGATCGCCGCCGTTTCGCCCTTACCATTGGCAGTAATTTCCGCAGCGACGTTGCCACCATAGAATGCTGTAGATGGCAGAGAGAGGCGTGCAACGCCGTCTTTAACCGTCAGTGTCGTTTTAACCGGCCCGGCACTCACCTTGCCATAGCCAAGCTTATTGGCCTGCAATTGGATATCGGCATCGAATTGGCGTAAGGCCGATAGATCGAGTGGGGAACTTTCTGATGCGGCAACACCTGTTGCCTCTGTTCCTTTGGTCCCCTTAGTGTCTTTGGATTGGCCATTGTTGCTGGCGTTACCGCCTGAACCGCCACCGGTCAGGGCGGAGATATCCAGCGAGCTGAAAGATAGATTGGTGGTGATGGATGGTTTTCCAACAAAACTCAGCAAACCAGACCCGGTCGCTCTATTGCCATTTAGGGTAATGCTCGACTTGCTGAATTTGAAATTATTCGGATCTATGCGGATGTCTCCGGAATAGGCGAAGTCCCTCAATGCCGAATTCTGTCCCTGTCCCAGCCATGCCATCACACCGCCAAGAGAGCTAGTTGAAACACTGGCCTTGCCATTGAGCGCGCCACTCAAATTCATATTGCCTGCAAATTTTGCTTTAAGCTTTGAAGAAGCAATTGCCAGCGTCATGGCACCGCTTCCATCTTGTATAAAACCGCGTGGGGAAACCTGCGTGGTGAAGCTGACCGCTTCGCCCTGCCAATTCAATTTCCCCTTCACGGTGACGGGCTTTTGGATGTGCTTGATGGTTGCCTGCACGTTTAATTCGGAAATTGTTCCGGCACCCTTGCCAAGGTCGGCACCTTCGAGGGCAGGAACCGACAAAGTTCCTTTTGAAATGCCTATTGTTCCGGCGAAATTGAAACTGTTCTTGATTGCGTCTTCATCCAACCCTCGAAACGCATAACCAATATTGAGCCCGAGATTTCCTTTCAGGGGAATATCCGCATTTGCCAGACGTGCAATGTCCGTCAGGTCCAGTGCAGAAGCTGTCATACTGCCCTGAAATGTCGGAGATTTAGAATTGAAGTCTGTATTTAAAGCTCCCGAGACCTTGCCATTGGCAATTGTAGCATTGCCTAACTTTGCTTTTAGCGCACCCTGTTTCAGTACAGCTTGAAGGTTGATATTGCGTATCTCAGCACCGTCCATGGAGAAGGACCCAATGGTCAGTTTAAGGTCTCCATCAAACCCTGCTAATGCGGACAAGCCCTTCGTTGAGCCAGCCGCTTTTGGTGCTGTTCCTGCTGGAGATGATGGATTTTCTGCAGAAGCATTGTTATCGGCGAAAGATACCGCCTGTTTGATTGCTCCCAGTTCCACACTATCTGCATGCAGACTCAACGAGCCATAAGGGCGTATACCGGGGCGATAAAGCGCGTCGATACGAAGGGGATGTCCTAGGGTGGAAAACCTGCCATCGGAGATCTGATAGGAACCATCTTCATGCAATTGAATGATGCCTTTGAGGGTCAAATCAGACAAGGCTGGATGGGGTGCCGGCTCCATTTTCAGCGCGATATTGATGCCGGAGGGCTGTCTCTGCAATATTGGCCGCAGAGCATCAATACTCGCGTCCAGTGACAAATGCTGACCATCGCTATTGGCAGAAAAAGTCAGTTCAACCTGATCATCGAGACTGGGCGCGCGCAGTTCCATCTCTATATCTGTTACAACGCTCAAGGTGTCGTCGATGGCTTTGCTGATGAATGTGCCATCGGAGATGGTCAACCGGTTGATCGCAAGCCGTTCAAGCGTGCTTACGGCAGAGGCAAATGGGTCTTTATTCTCGCTGTTTTCGCCGCTGGCACCGCTACTGGCTGCAGCTTTATTTTGCGATGGGCTGGGAGATATCGATTCGTCAATGAAAAACTCTGGCTGCCTTATGTCCAGTCCGGTAATTTCTATCTGACCTGAAAAGATCGAGGAAAAGCTTACACCGGCAACAATTTTTGCGGCGGAAACAGAAAAGCTTTGATCAGGTGCAGAAAGTTTCACCTGCTCTGCGACCACTCCAAAATCAGGAATAATTGAAAAATTGACAGGACCGTTCAGCTCGATATCCATACCGCTAATGCTGGAAACACGCGAAGAAAATTCCTGACGCATGGCGTCTGACGTCAGCAGTAAAGGCAGTATGAACAGCGCCCCCGCCAAGATTAGCGCGAGCACAAATAGAGACACAAATATTTTCTTCAAGCTTGCAGTCCCTTTCCCAATTAAGCAATATTTATCACTCAAACTATCAAATTACCAGCTGATAAGCACTTACATTCAGGGGCTTACAAGTTCTTCTATTGCTCATCAGTTACGCGATTGGGATTTAGATTACGAGTCAAAAGAGCCAATTGTGCGGCCTCATTCAATTCGTCGACGGCATAAACTGTGGATTTGAGCGATGCGGCGCTGACTATAGGGCGAAATATGGCAGCAATTTTATCGGGCCGCATTGCATTACGAACTCCATTGGTATCAATCACACCCGCTCCTGCCAAAGCATATTAGTTAGTTGCTGGATGCTACCTGCAAACGACCCGTTACGCCGTGACGGTCGATGAATCTTTCGACTAGGCCAGATTTTGTGGCTCCTACTACAAAATCCTGAAGGAACGCTGCGCCGGCTTTATTTTTACGGAGTGTTCCAATTGCCTGTTGAACCGTAGAAAACTGCCCTTCGAGAATACGCATATTTCCCAATTCGCTGGCATTATCTATCAAAGCTGGTCGCAGACCCGCAAGCACGTCCAATCTTTCACGGACAAATAGTTCAACTGTTCCGGGCAACCCCTCGCCCCGTACCAATGCCGCATACTTCAAATGGCGGGTGAGGTATAAATCATAGGCAGCCCTGCCTGAGACAGCTATCTGTATGCCGGGTTGATCCACATCTTCTAATTTCTGAATTGGTGAATTTTCTCGAACCATATAGGTGGCTTCGATTTCCACATAGGGGCTGGTGAACACGATTTGCTCGGCGCGGCTGGGTTCATCCGCAATGAGAGCTATATCCCAGACGTCTCTGGTAGCCGCATCGGCTAATTCTCCGGGTGAATCGAAGGTGACGTATGTGACAGCCACTCCGAGCCGCTGGGCAATGTTGCGGCCCATATCCGGAGAAACTCCCACTGGTTCTCCAGATGGCCTTTTTCCACTTACCAATAAAAAATTACCGAGATTAACCCCTACCCTCAATATACCATTGGGAGCTAATTCGGAGATGGCGTCACTTTGCATATGATTTTCCTAAATATCAAAACAGTGCGCCCCCCGCCCGTTATTTGAAGTATCTACTCGATCAACAAGCTATACGACTCAATTGCACTTTCCCAACTTTGAATACAAAATGCAATCTATGTTCCTTGCCGTTCCTCCATTCCTGCCCAATAATGAGGTATTATATCGAGATCAGCCCGGAGGATTATTTATGCTGCTTCATGGTTCCTGTCATTGTGGTGCTGTTTCATTCAATCTGGAATCGCCCCACCCCTACCCTTTCAATCTGTGCTATTGTGAAATTTGCCGGAAAACAGCTGGAGGTGGTGGCTATGCCATCAATCTCGGTGGGAATTCCAACACCTTGGAAATCAAGGGCGAAGAGCACATCAAGACCTATCGTGCCCGCTTCAAGACAATTGGCTCCGAAAAGGTTAGCGAAAGTCCAGCCGAACGGAAATTCTGCAGTGAATGCGGTAGTGCCCTTTGGGTTTGGGACCCGAGATGGCCCGAGCTGGTTCATCCTCACGCGTCGGCAATTGATACGGACCTTCCAACTGTGCCGGAAAAGACCCATTTAATGCTCGCAAGCAAGGCATCGTGGGTAGAACCCTGCCTAGGCAAAACTGATAAAAGTTTTGACGAATATCCAGAAGAGAGCATTGCCGATTGGCATGAGCGAAACGGGGTCACCAAATAGGCGTTTTACTTGGCTGACTAAATTGCCTCGGTGGCCCGCAGACGCTCGACGTCTTCCTCCGATATACCCCAATCCGCTAAAATTTCGCCCGTATGGGCATCCTTTGCTGCAGGCATGGTTGGATCATTTGGGTTACTTCGGCTGAACTTGGGTGTGGGCGATGGCTGGGTAACCCCCGCGATTTCGGTAAACGTTCCTCGCGCCTTGTTGTGGGGATGGGTAATCGCCTCATCCCAGTCAAGCACTGGTGATACACAAGCATCCAATCCTTCGAACAGAGCACCCCATTCATCGCGGTTCTTCGTAAGAAAAATCTCCGTCATACGTGCTTTCAAATTCGCCCAAATGGACGGATCGTTTTGCTTTTGGAAATCTTCTTCATCTGCTAATCCAAGTACCTCCAGCATGAGGCTATAGAATTGCGGTTCAATCGCGCCGACGGCCATGAATTTTCCATCTGAACATTCATAGGTGTCGTAAAAATGTGCAGCCCCATCAAGAAAATTGTTATGGCGTTCATTGCTCCACATGCCACTGGCCTTGAAACCAAAAAGCATCGAGGCCATTAGTGCTGTACTATCGGTCATGGCCACATCGACCACCTGCCCCTTGCCCGATTTTTGCGCCTCCAAAATGGCGCAAACAATGCCGAATGCCATCATTTGCCCACCGCCAAAATCACCAATCAAATTGAGTGGTACGGGTGGCGGTGTATCCTTGGGTCCGATTGCGTTGAGCACGCCGCTGAGTGCGATGTAGTTGATATCGTGACCCGCGCGCGCTGCCATGGGGCCGGTTTGCCCCCAACCTGTCATGCGGCCAAAAACCAGCTTGGGATTACGTTCCAGGCAGATATCCGGGCCCAGCCCCAATCGTTCCATCACGCCGGGGCGAAATCCTTCCAGCACGGCATCAGCGCTTTCAATCATCTGCAAAACGATATCAACCGCCCCGTCTTTTTTTAGATCAATTGCCATGGAGCGTCGGCCACGAGCGAGAACATCAAATTTGGTATTGAGAAATGGTACGGCCTGCTTGCCGTTTTTGGCTTGCACCCGGATGATTTCGGCTCCCATATCTGAGAGTAACATGGCGGTGAACGGAGCAGGCCCAATTCCGGCCATCTCAATAATTTTTATTCCAGCAAGTGGCCCCGCCATTGTATTTCTCCTCAAATTACCGCGTGTTCCGGTATCATTTCGCCATCACCATCAATATCAGATACTGGCTTTGGCAGACTATGCAGTAATTGGCTGGCTATTGGAATCGCATTCAATTTCTGACACAGTTGATTTCAGTATTTCTGATTGAAAGTGATTGTATGCGCACAGAATTTCGAAATTTCATTTCTATTTTTATCGCAGTATTGGCCACACTGTTTTGTCTGAATATGGCACATGCTGGCAAACGCATTGCTTTGGTTATTGGCAATTCGAACTATCAGCACATATCGCCACTTGCCAATCCTCAAAATGATGCAAAATCCATGGCGACCACTTTGAGCGAAGCCGGGTTTTTAGTCACTAGCCTCATCAATGGTGAGCAAAACCAGATGAAACGGGCTTTACTCGATTTTGGCCGAAGCCTACGCGAAGAAGGCGTGGAAGCCGGTCTGTTCTACTACGCCGGGCACGGGGTTCAGGTGCATGGAGAGAATTATCTGGTTCCGGTCAATGCGCAAATTGCCAGCGAGGACGAGATTGATCTTGAGGCAATCAACGTCAATGATTTCCTCCAAGTGATGAATTCTTCCAATGCCAGTATCAATATTGTGGTGCTGGACGCCTGTCGCAACAATCCGTTTGCCGGTTCCTCGCGCTCCGGGGTGCGTGGGTTGGCCTCAGTTGACGCGCCGAAAGGGACTTTGATTGCCTATGCCACGGCACCGGGTGATGTGGCACTGGATGGTGATACAAATAATTCTCCCTACACGGCAGCGCTAACAAAGGCGATTTCCAACGGGTCTGGAAAAACCATTGAATCGGTATTCAAAACGGCAAGGCGGGAGGTTTTGTCGGCGACCAATGACAAGCAAGTGCCTTGGGAAACCAGTTCGATTACCGGTGATTTTTACTTCCATCCTTCCTCCAATGCAGGGTCAGATACGAAGGTTGCGCCTCCGCAGGTTCAGGCCAGCATCGAAGTGCCGGCTGATCCCGTAATACGCCACCTTCCATGGCCAGGGGAAAACATGAAGGTCTGCCATGAACCCAATCTTGGCGGACAAATGGGACGGCTCTGCGCTTCCTCCATCCTCTCTCCCCAATCAGGTAATCGCTACGGCAGTAGCAATTTATCGGATAATCGGATGAACACTGCTTGGGTGGAGGGCGTCAAAGGGGATGGTATTGGGGAGACATTATTATTGTCGTTTTTCTCTCCCACGGATGTGAATGAAATTTTGCTGGCAAATGGCTATAATAAAACCCGCGATATATATCGCAAAAATGGCCGTGTTCGTGAATTTACGGTTCGCAGTTCCGTTGGCTTTGAACAAACTGTGAAACTTCAAGATACTGGCGAATGGCAGGTTCTCAACCTGCCCCCTCTTGGCAAGGTGACATGGGTTTCGCTCAGCATTTCGAAAGTCTATCGGGGAAGCAAATATCGCGACACGGCGGTGAGTGAATTGCGCATCAAATGAGATTGCGATTGGCCTCATTGGCAGCGCTGACCTGCTGGGGCATAACTCCAGCCATCGGGGCGCCTGATGGTTTCATCCATTTACGAATGGTTGATAAGACCATCGTACAGGACATTCGATATGCTACCCGCAATAATTTTATCGGCAAGCGCCTTAGCGGATATCAAGCTGGCGAATGTATACTTGCCCGTCCGGTTGCTAATGGACTACGGGACGCGCAAAAAATGCTAAAGCCTCTCGACCTCGGATTGCTCGTTTATGATTGCTACCGACCCGCGCCTGCGGTTCGCGCCATGGTGCGCGCTATTAGGGCCAATAGAAGGCCGAATGCGTTATATCATCCCAATATCCCGGCAAACCAACTCATGAAAAAGGGATATGTGGCCTCGCGCTCCGGGCATTCAAGCGGTGGTTCGGTTGATTTGACACTCATACACCTTGGGGATGGCAAGGCACTGGATATGGGGACGAGGTTTGATTTTTTTGACCCGGCCAGCCACACTAGGTCCAGTCTCATCAGCAAAAAGTCTGCAACAAACCGCAAATTACTGGTGAAAACCATGGCACGTGCTGGTTTCACTAATTACCGGCGGGAATGGTGGCACTTTCGATTTGCCAAGGAACCATATCGGGGCAGGCATTTCGATTTTCCGATTACCAACCCCTAAGATCACTGGCAGCACCATGACTGAAATCCATGATGCTGCAGGATTGTAAGTTAGGCTTGAAGCTGCTCCCACATCTCGATGTCACGTGCGGCCGTCCAAATGCGAGGTGTATCTATGCCACGGGCTTCATCGTAAGCGCGCGCTACATTGAATGGCAGGCAATGTTCGTAAATTGCATAGTCGCCGAATTTCTCATCGCATTCTGCTCGTACCGCATCCCATGCCTCTTTGAGCGTACCGCCACGGGCCGCAACTTTTGCGGCTGGACGATAAGTGCATTCAACAAATTCACGTGTGCTTTCCAACGCGGCGTTGACCATATCAGACCCGATTAATGCGTCGCCACGCCCTGGAGAAATTGCTTCAAGATCAAAGGAAGCGATGTTATCCAGCGTGTTTCCCCAATCGGAGAAATGACCATCGCCGCAATAACACGCTGAATGATATTCAACGATATCGCCAGTGAACATTACATTCTCATCCGGAACATGAATGACGATATCGCCTGCGGTATGGGCACGTCCAAGGTGCATCAAATCAACACGACGATTGCCGAGATAAACCGTCATGTCATCAGAAAAAGTAGTGGTTGGCCACGTCAGGCCGGGAATGCTTTCATGGCCTTCAAATAGACGGGGAAAACGCTGGAATTCGCTGTCCCAATCTTCTTGTCCGCGTTCCACGACCATCGCGCGTGCTGCGTCACCCATTATGATTTGATCTGCATCGAAGGCCGATGCACCCAATACCCTTACGGCATGATAGTGAGTTAGCACCAGATGGCTGATCGGTTTGTCGGTGACTTCGCGCACTTTTTCGATCACTTTGTTCGCAAGACGCGGTGTGGCCTGAGCCTCGATGATCATCACGCTGTCATCGCCGATTATAACGCCGGAATTGGGGTCACCTTCGGCGGTAAACGCCCAAAGGCCTTTACCTACTTCGGTGAAGCTGATTTTCTTTTCTGTCATGTCCCCTTGGGAAGCGAATTTTTTAGTCATGTGGGATTTCCTGTTTAGCGTTTATATGGATCGTCGAGTGCGGGCAAAACCTTGCCGACGCAGTCGCCAAATCCGATTGTGTATCCATCGCCCTCGCAATGGGCAGATAAGGTGAGTGTATCATTATCTTCGATGAAGGAACGTTCTTCGCCGGAGTCCAGCTTGAAAGGCTCTTTGCCGCCCCAACTGAGTTCCAGCAGGGAACCGCGATTAGATTTCTCTGGTCCCGATATAGTGCCTGATCCAAGCAAATCACCAACGCGCATGGCGCAACCTGATGTGGTGTGATGGGCCAGTTGTTGGGCTGCCGAATAGTATAACTCATTGCAATTTGTCTGCGCGATTTTGGTGGCTGCGTTCCCGCCCTCCGGCAATAACGAGACTTCCAGATCGATGTCATAGAGCATTGGGCCCGGCTCTTCCAAATAGGGTAACAACGGAAATTCTCGTTCAGGCGTGTTGGTGCGGAATGGCTCCAGCGCGGCCTTAGTCACGATCCATGGACTAATAGTTGTGGCTGTCGCTTTGGCCTGAAATGGGCCGAGCGGTTGATATTCCCATGCCTGAATGTCGCGTGCTGACCAGTCATTCAAAATTACGTAACCAAAAATCATGTCATCGGCTTCCTGCACACTCACAGGTTCGCCCATTGTTGATGCTTGACCGACAATTGTTCCAAATTCCAGCTCAATATCAAAGCGTTTGCATGGGGCAAAGAAAGGTTTGTCTGCTGTTGGTGGCTTTAGCTGTCCCCACGGGCGACGAACATCTGTACCGGAAACTACAACCGAGGATGCACGTCCATTATAGGCGATGGGAAGATGCAGCCAGTTTGGTGGCAACGCATTTTCAGCACCTCTAAACATGGTGCCGACATTGGTTGCATGATGACGTCCGGAATAAAAATCGGTATATTCCGCGACATCAAATGGCATGTGCATGGTGGCTTTTTCTTGGGGAACCAAATGCTTCGGCACCCAATTTTGAATAGATTCAGCGGCATCCTCGCCCAATAGCAATTGCAATACATCTCGAAATGCAATCCAAATGTTGCTTCTTTGGTTCATGAAGGTATTCCATGAAGCATCCTTAAAGAGAGGTTCAGTAATTGATTCCGTCAGCACGTCAAACTGAACGTCTGAAACATCCAAAATCATGTCGCCAATAGCGACTCCGCATCTGGGCTCCAGCTTCTCGGTTGAAAAGACGCCATAAGGCAAATTGTTTAGTGGAAATGGGGATTGGGGCGAATTTGCGCTTTCGACCCAGGATTTAAGTAGTGGCATGGGATAACTTTCAGCTTGCAACCGCATCAGGTTGTTGTTCAGGTGTGGCGTCTATGAATGCTTGTAGCGATAAACTGTTTTTCTCGATTTTCAAGATATTTGGAAATGGCATCATATCTACTCCCCAGCGATGAGCATTGTAACATTGGCATGTGATGCAAATATCTGCCAGTCCGGGCTTATCATCAAATGCAAATGGCGTGTTTGAGGTGAGCAGAGGCTCGATGGAACGAAAACCAACTTCCATCCAGTGCACCATCCAGTCGCGTTTTGCGTCTCCATCCGCACCAAATGTTTTGCCCAAATACTGAGCGACCCGTAAATTATTTACGGGATGGGTATCCATCGCTATCGTGTGCGCCACACCAAGCACATGGGCGCGAGTAATCAAATCGGATGGCAAAAGTGCCGGTTCCGGTTTGATTGCATCAAGATAGTCCATGATGGCCAGAGATTGGACTAGCACGGTCCCATCGTCCAGCTCCAATGATGGAACCAGCTCTGATGGGTTCACATTGATATAATCGGTGTGATGTTGCATCCCGCCATCTTTGACCAAATCTATCGGGTGGGTTTCATAATCGATACCCTTCAAGTTAAGTGCAACGCGCACCCTGTAGGCAGCTGTTGAACGCCAATAGCTGTACAGGATCATTTTTTAATTCCCGGCGTACCGTCGAATTTTTTCTCCATTGTGGTCCAGCAATCGATGTAATCGTCCTGGAGCGGCGCTTCTTTTGCGGCATATTCCGTCAGGTGTTGTGGAAAACGGGTTTCGATCATGAAGGACATGGTGTTGTCCAGCTTCTCCGCTTCCAGTTTGGAATTGGATGCGCCTTCGAAAGCTTCAGGGTCTGGTCCATGAGGGATCATCATATTGTGCAGGCTCAATCCACCAGGCATAAAGCCTTCCGGTTTGGCATCGTAAACGCCATAAATATTGCCCATCAGTTCCGACATGATGTTCTTGTGATACCACGGAGGGCGAAAGGTGTTCTCTGCAACCATCCAACGTTCGCGAAACAACACGAAATCGATATTGGCTGTTCCCGGCTGACCTGACGGGGCTGTGAGAACAGTGAAAATTGACGGGTCCGGATGGTCGAACAAAATCGCACCAACTGGAGAGAACGTTCTTAAATCATATTTGCACGGCGCATAATTTCCATGCCATGCGACCACATCTAACGGCGAATGCCCTATATGGGTTTCATGGAATTGGCCACACCATTTGATGGTAACTTTTGATGGCGTTTCATCGTCTTCATAGGCAGCAACCGGTGTTTTGAAGTCGCGAGGATTGGCAAGACAGTTTGCACCGATTGGCCCCCTCCCCGGCATGTCAAATTTTTGCCCATAGTTCTCGCAAACAAAGCCACGCGCCAGGCCATCTAACAGCTCAACCCGGTAAACCAATCCACGCGGCAGGATCGCAATTTCCTTCGGTTCCAAATCAATCACACCAAGCTCAGTGGAAAAACGTAATCGCCCTTCCTGTGGAATAACTAAAAGCTCGCTGTCGGCTGAATAGAAATATTCATCTTCCATCGATTGGTTGACCAGATAAATATGCGTGGCCATGCCAACTTGGGTATTTACATCCCCAGCGGTTGTGACCGTGCGCATGCCGGTGATCCAGTTCAACTGTTCATTTTCCGGCGTCGGTACCGGGTCCCAGCGATATTGACCTAAGCTGATAACATCGGGGTCAACACAGGGTGCTGACTTCCAGTAAGGCAGGTCAATTTTGGTAAATCGCGCGGTATGTTTGACTGACGGTCGGATACGATAGCACCAGGTACGCTCATTCTGTCCGCGTGGAGCAGTAAACGCAGTACCTGAGAGTTGCTCGGCATATAGGCCATACTCGCATTTTTGCGGGCTGTTCATTCCTTGTGGCAAAGCGCCTGGCAGAGCCTCGGTCTCAAAATCATTTCCAAAACCTGGCATGTATTCCAATGAAGAATTCTTGTTTGAAGAGGTATGCAAACTCATTTTGATCTCCCGATAACACTGCTCATGAAATAGTTGTATTTGTAACTAAAATGGTGATATCAGGTGATTTTGTAACTAACAATGGTAGATTATGCAAAATGCCCAACCAGACAGAGTTCGAAATTCTCGATTTTCTTCCATACCTTCTTAACATGGCGGCAGAAGAGGTCAGCTTGGAATTTCAGGCATGCTACAAATCCAAGTATGGCATGCTGCGTACCGAATGGCGTGTTCTGTTTCACCTTGGGCGCTATGGCGAGATGACCGCTACTGAACTGGGCAAGAGAGCAAAGCTGCACAAGACCAAAGTTTCACGTGCAGTGACTGCTTTGGAAACACGGCGCTTTTTGAAGCGGCACGAGATGGAAACTGACCGCAGAAACGCGATGTTACAACTCTTGCCGCAGGGCAAACTGGTCTATGTGGAGCTACAAGATCTGGCACAAAAATATAACCAGAGACTAGCCGACCAGTTTACCAAGAAAGAGCAGAAAATCTTGAGAGAATGTTTGCAAACCCTCGCAAAAATCTGAGGGCCGATGGTTGAGTTCTAATTTTGCTACTCTTGGCCATGTCGATCTATTTTCATGTCAAAGCATCTCCTAAATCGAATAAATAGTGGCACCCAAATTGAGTTACATATTTGTCCCGGACATTTGCCGTGCTGCAATGTAACCAAATGTTAGAGCTGGTCCGAGCGTAATGCCACCACCGGGATAATTCCCCCCCATGATAGAGGCGGCGTCATTACCGGCAGCAAACAGGCCTAGAATCGGTTTTCCGTCATCATCGAGGACCTGCGCCTTTTCATTGGTCTTGATACCGGCAAAAGTTCCAAGATCACCAACATAGAGCCGAACAGCATAAAACGGCGCTTTGACGATCGGTGCCACACACGGGTTTGGATTATGGTCAGGATCACCCAATGAGCGATTATAGCTTGTAGTGCCTTTACCAAATTCCGGATCTTTTCCTTGTTCAGCGTGCTTATTGAAGCTCGAAATGGTTCGCTCCATTTCCGCCGGATCAGCTCCGATTTGGTTCGCTAAATCAGCAATGGTTTTTCCCTGTAAAAGGTAACCATTTTTGATTAAGTGTTTGAACGGCACAGGCGCTGGTTTTGCGAATCCAATACCATAACGTCTAAATGCACGATGATCAGCAACAAACCAAGCTGCTGCTTCACCATCGGCTCCACCCTCTTCTTTACAACGCTTTATCATGGCTTGCCCGAAATCATGATAGCTGTTTGCTTCGTTGGTAAAACGACGCCCAGACCGCGTTACCGCTATAATTCCCGGCTTGGACCGATCTACAAAATGGGGAAAAGTGCCCAATGTCCCATCAGACTTCAAAGGCCTTGAAATCGGAACAAGTGCTGCCGAATTAGGAAGGGTCGTATCAAGTGCTGCTCCTGCGGCCTCAGCAAGGCGCAGACCATCGCCAGTGTTGCCTGGGGGTGCAGGCGAGACGTGTTCGTAACCAGTCGGCGCATGTGGCATAAGTTCCTTGCGACGAATGGGATCCAACGGAAATCCACCTGCCGCCAGCACCACTCCGCGAGCGGCGCGTACTTCTACAGGGCCGTCAGGGCGATTTACAACAGCGCCAATGACACGGCCAGAATCGTCTTTCAATAATTTCGATACCGCTGATGAAGTCCAAATTGGAACGTTTTTGTCGAAAGCGGATTTTGCCAATCGCGCAACCAGAGCATTTCCGTTTGTCAGGCGCATGGCCCTGCCGTGAAACACCATGTCACGAGCGAACCGCGCAACCAGTCGCATGACAAACAATGCGGAGATCGGGGAGCGTGTCACATTAAAGAAATGCAAAAGCTCTTTCCCGGAACCTATCATCATCCCGAGGACAGTAATTTCGCGAAGTGGCGGACGCAAACTTTTGATCTTCTCACCAAGGTTCCGACCATCATAGGGACGCGCAACAATTGAACGACCACCATCCATGCCACCGGGCGCTGTGGGGTGATAATCCGCAAAGAAAGGCCCCAAGTCGAACTGCAACTCGGTGTTGTCCTCAAAAAACTCTATTGCGCGCGGCCCCATCTCCAAGAAGGCATCGATGCGTTTGGCATCATAATGTTCGCCGGTCTCGTGTTTCAGGTATGTTGTCGCTTTTTCTACACTATCATCGAATCCAGCCCGTTTGGCAGGTCCGTTATTTGGTATCCACATCCAGCCGCCAGAGCGCGCTGTCGTTCCACCAAACACCGGTTCTTTTTCAGCAACAATTACTGACAATCTTTGGTGCGCTGCAGCAACAGCGGTTGCCAAACCGCCCGCTCCTGATCCAATGACCAAGACATCCACGTCTTCATGTTTCATATAATCATTCCTTATGCTGCTAAATATCCACCATCCACCGGAAGCAAAGAGCCAGTAACATAGCTTGATGCGTGGGATGCCAAAAACAACACCGGCCCAACCAATTCTTCAGGTTTTCCGGCTCGCCCCAGTGGCGTATGCGCCATGAAACGTCCTATTGCCTCTGGGTTTTCTCTGGTTGTTTTGGTCATTGGGGTTTCAAACACACCGGGAGCAATCGCGTTCACGCGTATCCCAAATTCGGCAAGATCATGGGCAAGAGCTTTGGTGAGTTGAAGTACTGCACCTTTTGATGCTGCATATGCAACGAGGCCCGGCCCTGCGGACACCGACATGATAGAGCCTATATTAACAATCCGCCCCTTTGTCTGCTTAAGCTGCGGAATGAATGCACGTGTTACCAGCATCACACCATCAGCGTTTACGCTCATTACCGCCTGCCAGTCCGCCTCGAATGTTTCCGATTCCGCATGGGTCCGGCGAATGATCCCAGCATTATTTACTACAATGCTGGCCGGTCCAAATTTGTCCTCGACAAACTGGGCGACACGACTACAAGATTCTGAGGATGTAACATCCAAGACAGCTGGCAACGCGGATCCACCAGCAGATGAAATCATAGCAACAGTTTCTTCCACTGCCGTTTTCTGAATATCGCAACATAGGACACTAGCGCCAGCGGTCGCCAAACCCAGGGCGATTGCTCGCCCATTTCCCTGGGCAGCACCGGTTACAACGGCTACCTCACCCTCAACTCCAAGCATGAACCATCCTCACTACCGCAATTTGCATAACCGCAAAATCATAAATTCGTAATTTACTAATTTTTTCGATTATAACTAACTCACCCTCCCTGCCAAGGCGTTTTCCAACGTTTGGCGTTACGGAATCGGTCGTGATGAGGTCAAACGCCATTTTGAATCTCAACCTACCTTTCTCAAGGATAAAAACGGTGAGGTCAGACAGCAGCGCGTGACGGATATTCTGACGACGGACAATCGAAGGAGAGACAGAACAATTTCTTGACCGCATTGTTGTAACTGACTCTGGCACACTTATTACAGCCTACGAATTACAACCTACGAAAAACGCGTACAGAATCTGGAAACAGAAAAGATAATACTTGCGGAAAAAATCAGAAAATGCGGCACACCTTTGACGAGTTTCGAAGAAACTTATCGAACGGCGTTCTCGTTCTTTGAAAACTCGCACAAACTATGGGCTTCCGAAAGATTGGAAGACCGTCGATCCGTCCTAAAACCGGTCTTTACTGACAAACTTTCATATACCAAGAATGTCGGCTATCGAACGGCAAAAACTATCTTGCCTTTCAATATCTTAGAGGACATCTCACTGGGAAAGTGTGAAATGGTGCGGCCGAGAAGACTCGAACTTCCACGGGTGTTACCCCACAGCGACCTCAACGCTGCGCGTCTACCAATTCCGCCACGGCCGCGAAGGGTAGTGCTGAACTTGTCAGCTCCGCGCATGTAACAAATCGAGGGGGGCTAAACAAGGGTAAAATTGATGTCAGCCTGAATATGTTGAAATATGCGTAAAAATGCGCCAGACAGGCAGTTATGAACAAACCTCAAAACCCGGTTTCCCGTGGTGCAATCGCTGCCAATATGATGCCTGAAGCGGGCTCTGCCCCAGTTATTTGGGAAATTGCCGATGGTCTCATCCCGTATGAGGATGCGGTGGTGCGGATGGAGTTTTTGGCTGGTGAAATTCGCTCAGGTAACGAGCCGGAGCACGTTTGGCTGGTGGAGCACCCTGCTTTATACACCGCCGGTACCAGCGCGCAAATTGATGACTTGGTTGAGCCGGAACGGTTTCCGGTTTTTAAAACCGGACGCGGTGGAGAATATACCTATCACGGTCCCGGCCAGCGGGTTGCCTATGTCATGCTTGATCTGAAACGACGCAAGCCTGACGTGCGGGCCTATGTGGCAGCGCTCGAAGCATGGGTCATTAATACACTGGACCAGTTTAACATTAAGGGAGAGCGGCGCGAGGACCGGGTTGGCGTTTGGGTTGCACGACCAGAGAAGGCACCGCTTGAAGATGGTTCACCGCGCGAAGATAAAATTGCTGCAATCGGCATTCGAATTCGAAAATGGGTGAGTTTTCACGGAATTTCGATCAATGTGGAGCCGGAGCTGGATCATTTCACCGGTATTGTGCCCTGCGGCGTGACCGGACATGGGGTGACCAGTCTGGTTGATCTGGGCCATCCACTGGGTATGAGCGATCTGGACGTGGTTATGCGTCAGGAATTTGAAAAAATCTTTGGAATGACAATACCCAACCCCTAATGGGCTGAGTAAAACTTGCCGAGATAAATTTTAAGAAGCCAGTTTTTTGATCATTTCATCTACCGCTGGATGAATTTTGGGGTTTTCTTCGCGGATAAAACTGATCAAAGCCTGTTCATTTTGGTGCATAGCGCCATCGCGGCCGATGCGTTCTGCCAACCAGGCGCCTTCATGTTCTTCGATCTTGCTGGCTAATTGTTGTCGCGCAGTGACATTAGCCACCCGCACGCCCCATGCTTTCTGCATACGCTTGCTATCGGTGGTGAAAGCATCTTTGAAGGTTTTTTTGGTGAACGTTTGACCAATTGAACGCAGGGCATTTGCAAGAACACCGGCGACGTCAGTCTCGGTGTCCTCAAGCCACGCATCACGGCGCAACGCTTCTTCACGGCCCACCCCCTGATATCCCGAAACGGCCATCAAATAGTTGGCGATTGCTTTTACAAACAGATCGGACCACGCGGGATGGTTTTCCGATTCACTGGTCTGATCATTCAAATTAAACAGCACCTCAGCTTCCAATCGGGAAATAGCAATGCCGCTTTCGCCGCCATTGGCATATAGAACCCGACGTATCAATTCCACTTCGGCCAAACCAAGCTTGCCCTTTACGAGCTGGCGGCCAAATATTTTCTCTCCGTCAGCTTCAAGCACGGCTTTTGCCACCTCTAGCAAGGCGAGGTCAGAAAGAGAACTTGGGACATAACTTGCTTTTTCGATGATGCAAACCAGCAATTCCAATTCCAACGTGGTAACAATCCCATCATGAACAATGTGAGAAACAAGCCATTCGCAATTGGCGACACTGACTGAGCCACGTGGCTCTGCCTGCAGAACCATATAATCTACCAGCGCTTCAACGAAATATTGCGACCAGTCATCACATTTATCAGTAACTGCGGCGTTCAAGGCGATGATCGCCTCGGCTTCCTCTACACTGACAACTCCATCTGAAAATACCTCCATACGGAAATGGCGGACGTCCATATCGGTTATCCGATTGGGTTTGTCCAATAAATTTGTGATGGTTTCTTGCGCTTGAAAAGTCATTTTTACTGTCCCTACCTAGGGCACTTTTTGCGATATTTGAATCGCTAAAAGTGCCTATCGGTTTGTTTTAACGCACAATTTTTCCGAAAACCGGTTACCACTTTTCAGATTGTGCTCTAGATAATTCCCCATAAACTATCCTGATAAACTTGAAAAACTGCCAACTATGATGGTTAAAACTTTATATCCATTGTGGTTGAGATGATGCAATCCAAATTTTTGCCGGATTGCATCATCGAAAACTCTAGATCATAATAACGGTAATGATCTAACTCCCGAACCGAGCAGCTGTTTCTGCAACACGCTGGCCAAGAATTTTTGCGGTTGCAAGGTCTGAAGCAGAAGGTCCTTTATCCGGGCCTTCATCAGAATTTGATTGGGCCATTGCACCAAGATATGATCCAAGCCGATTAAGATCGTCCGGGCTTCCGGTGGAGGAATTGTTGCCTGGCATGAGGTCGAGGCCTACCCAAATCATACCATGTTGGGCAGCAAGAGTGCTAAATTGCTGCAATGTGGCCAATTTGTCGCCGGATTGGCTGGAGGAATTGGTGAAACCTGCGGCAATTTTATTTCTCCAGCCCTGTTCGAACCAAACTTTGGAAGATTTATCCATAAATTCTTTAAACGGGGCTGAGGCAGAGCCCATATAGGTGGGAGAACCGAAAATGATGGCGTCCGCGTCGCTTAATTCGCCCCATTTCTCATCGACTTCCTCGACGCTGATAAGCACCGTCTCCGCCCCTTCAACGCTGGCTGCGCCATCGCGCACCGCTTCTGCCTGTTTTTGAGTATGGCCAAAGCCGGAGTGGTAGACAATTGCAGTTTTTGACATTTTTTCTCTCAATCTGATTTGTAGCGGATCCTGGTGGTTTGCGCTTGAGATAAAAATATGGTGTAGGAATATATTTGCAACTAGGCACTTTTTTGATATATAGATACATAAAGTATACCTCACCATCCAGAAACCGCTATTTTCGGGATGTTTAGGCTGTTTCTGCCACGAAAAATAATTGAGGTGTGTGATGAATGAACAGATTTTAAATAACATGAAGCGGCACAGAGCGACCAATCCAGCGACCGAAAACACCTGTGATTCACCCTGCCCGGTTTCATTTGCTATGTCTCTAATCGGTGGGAAATGGAAATGCATCGTCTTGTTTCATTTGGTTGACGGGCCAAAACGGTTTGGCGTCTTGCGCCGTTCAATTCCAAGCATTACCCAACGCATGTTAACGCTGACATTGCGCGAGTTGGAAGCTGATCATCTGGTGAACCGTAAAGTATTTGAAGTTGTTCCACCCCATGTTGAATATTCTTTGACCGCTATGGCAGATGAATTGCAGCCCGTTATGGAGAGCATGGCTGCCTGGGGTGAACATTATTATAAAAACAAAGTCGAGAAAGATGACATGGCAACAGCCAGCGCGTGAACCGAACGCGTAAAATCGGCTAATCTTTCAGTGCGATGAAGACCTCATGGGCAGATATCATATCAGTCCAGCGCTTTTTGCGCCGCGCTTCAGCGTCAAAATCTTTGCCCCAAAGGCTGATTTGCCAATCCTCATCCACATGGGCAGCTTTCCATGCGGTTTCAGGGGTGATTTCTTCTTCCGCAAGGGCCAGAGCAAGGATCGCCGAGCCGGTGAGCGAGGTAAAGGTGTGGAGAGCCGCCAGCGCAATTGGGTGATCGTGGCGTTTTAAATGGACGCCGAAGATTGCCAGCGCTTCCTTTGGCTGAATTGTATGGAGCACTCCAAGAGCAAGCTCAAATTTTGCACCGAGGGTATCGCTGGCCCAATCAACTATTGGGTCCCAATATTTGTTCTGGTTTTCTACCAGCCCCAATGGTGTATCGGCACGGTAGCAAAGAAGATCGCTACCTGCGAATTTTACGATATCTTCAAGGATTGCCTGCGGGTCTGACGTTATACCATCGATGGCGGTGTTGACCAGACGGGTGGCTGGCATATCCATCGGATTGATCTCTTTTTCCTGCGCATCCCATTCAACAGCAATCATTTTTGCCAGCTTCATGGTGGGCAGTTCGACCAGGTTTTTTCCGGGTGTTTTGATATTTTTACCGTCCAATTGAACGGTAAAATAGTTATTATTATCAACTGCTTCCACAATTTTATAAAAGCGTTTTGGCAGTTGTGGTTTGACGCCCTTTTGGGCACTTTTTAGCGGATTCAGGATGCTTTCGTCTTCGCTGCCTTTTTCGACATTTTCCAAAAACTCACGCATGAACATTATTCCCGTTTAAGTCTAATATCCCATGCACCTCATGGGCTTCATCAATTATTTTGTCAGCGCCGGCGCGGTGCAAAACATCCACATCGTGATAGCCCCATGATACGCCGATTGCGGTGGCACCGGCAGATTTGGCCATTTCAATATCGAAACTTGTGTCTCCAATGACATAGGTTCGCTCAGGTGCGATACCTACCTCGTCACAGCATTCTAGCACCATGGCCGGGTGCGGTTTTGAGGGACAGTCATCGGCGCAACGGCTGGTTATGAAGTGGGGATGGAACCCATGATCGTCAAGCAGGTGATTGATGCCCCTACGCGATTTTCCTGTGACCATGCCGATCAGGATATTGTCCAGTTTTGCCAATGTCTCGATTAGCTCACCGATGCCGGGAAAAAGCGTCGATTCGTATTTGGGTTGATGCATAATATCGTTGAAGTTGCTTTTGTATTTTTCTGTCATTTCCGCCGTTTGAGCATCTGTTTCACGCCCCAGCATCGTTGCAATTGCAATATTTAACGACAAGCCTACGATAGATTTTGTTGCCTCCAGCTTCGGCACATCATAACCAAAATCGACAAAAGTCTGAACCATGCTGTCATGAATGACAGCTTGACTGTCGACAAGGGTTCCATCTGCATCAAACAGGATCAGTTTCAACGGAAGTTTTCCTCGATTGGCTCTCCGTCCGCTTCGTCCAATGCCAGCAAATTGAAGGTTTGCAAAATGTGTTGCGGTAATGGTGCGCTGACATCGATCTTGCCACTATCGGGGTGAGGAATTCGGATGTTGCGGGCATGGAGATGCAGCCGCTTCTGGATACCACCGGGTAGCTCCCAATTTTCTACGTCGAAATATTTGGGGTCGCCAATGATTGGATGGCCCATATGGGCAGCATGGACGCGCAATTGGTGGGTCCTGCCAGTTACCGGCTGGAACTCGATCCAGCTTAGGGAACCAGCAGTTTCAATCACCCGGTAATTGGTAACAGCGTGATCAGCGCCGCGCTCGCCATGTTCGCCGACACGCATTTTATCGCCTTCTTCGAGACGCTCCTTGACCAGATAAGTAGAGATGCGGCCCTCACGCTTGCGCGGCGTGCCTTTGCAGATGGCCCAATAGGTCTTTTCGGTAGTGCGGTTGCGAAATGCCTTGGTGAGCGATGCGGCTGCTCCTCTAGTGCGCGCTATCACCAAAACGCCAGAAGTTTCACGGTCCAGGCGGTGCACGAGCCGGGGCTTTTCGCCCTTTTTATTGCGCATGGATTCAAGCATTTTATCCACGTGACGATTTAAACCAGAACCGCCCTGCACGGCCAGACCAGCGGGCTTATTGAACACAAATACTTTCTTGTCTTCGTATAGCAACATCGCCTTCAAAACATCTATATCGTGTTGATCGCGAATGGTGTTGGAGGTCAGCGGCTTTTTCAGCTTGGCACTGGCCTCTCCTCCATCGCCGCCATCCAGATTGGTGATCTGGGGCGGAATGCGCACGGTTTGGCCGGGGGCAACTCTGGTATCAGATTTCACCCTGCCGCCATTAATGCGGATTTGGCCTGAGCGCAGCAACTTTTGTAGCATACCAAAACCGAGGCCCGGATAATGATACTTGAACCAGCGATCAAGGCGCATACCGGTTTCATCAGCATCAATAGTTTTATTCTCCACACCGCGCATGGTTTTAGCTTTCAAAGTTTTGGCAAATGATTATGGGATTACCCGATGCCTACAGCATCTTAGCCCTTATCACAACACTGATCTTGCAACCATCAAGCCGATAAACACCGCAGAAATTGATAGAAATACGCTGCCAAGAACGTATGAAAGCGCCATCAGGTTTGCACCGCGCTCGATCAGATTGGCCGCATCAAGGGAAAATGCTGAAAACGTGGTGAATCCACCAAGCACGCCAGTTGCAAAAAACAACCGAATTTCCTGACTGCTACCTCCAGTGCGTTTTACCAGCCAGCCGATGAAAAGCCCCATGATGAGCGAACCAACCACGTTTACAAAAAACGTTCCCCACGGAAAATTTGGCCCCATAATGCGCAGCGCCGCCGTGGCTGACAGATGGCGCAAGCCTGCGCCAATACCGCCACCGAGGGCAACTAACAGGAGATGGCTCATTTGTTGCGTTCCTTCCGCAAATTCGACCAGTAATCCAGTCGTTTTCTTATGTCCCGCTCAAAGCCACGTTCCGGAGGATCGTAGAACTCTTTTCGGCCCATGGATTCGGGGAAATAATCCTGCCCGGAAAAGGCATCAGGCTGGTCGTGGTCATATTGATACCCAACCCCGTAGCCTTCTGCACCCATAAGCTTGGTGGGTGCGTTCAAAATATGCTTTGGTGGCATGAGCGAACCAAATTCCTTGGCCGCAGCCATGGCCTTTTTGTAAGCTTTGTAAACCGCGTTCGATTTTGGGGCTGTTGCCAGATAGACGCAAGCCTGAGCCAATGCCAGTTCCCCTTCCGGGGACCCCAGAAAATCATAGGTATCTTTAGCTGCATTGCAGACCACCAAGGCCTGCGGGTCAGCATTGCCAATATCTTCGCTGGCCATCCGCACCAACCTGCGACCAATGAACCGTCGGTCTTCGCCTGCATCCATCATACGGCAAAGATAATAGAGGGCAGCATCAGGGTCCGAGCCACGCACAGCCTTATGCAGAGCGCTGATGATGTTATAATGTCCGTCCTGCCCTTTGTCGTAAACTGGAGCGCGGCGCTGGAGAACTTCCTGTAATTCCTTTGCGTTGAAAACCTCGTCGCCTCGGGATGTGCGCCACACTTCTTCGGAGAGGGAAAGGATGGCGCGGCCATCGCCATCTGCCATGCGGATGAGGGAAGCGCGAGCCTCATCATCCAAAGGCAGTTTATTATCCACCAGTTCTTCTGCACGGCCTAGCAGGGATTTGAGGCTGATCTCATCATGGGGTTTGAACGTAAGCACATTGGCTCGCGATAAAAGAGCAGCATTGAGTTCAAAAGAGGGATTTTCGGTGGTAGCGCCGATCAGGATGATGGTGCCATCCTCCATAACGGGTAAAAAACTATCTAATTGGGCCCGGTTGAAGCGATGTATTTCATCGACAAAAAGCAATGTGGCTTTACCATTGGAGCGGCGATGGCGGGCGGATTCGAATACTTTTTTAAGATCAGCCACACCGGAAAATATTGCAGAGATTTGCTCGAATGCCAGATCGGTTTTGCCTGCAATCAACCGCGCGACCGTTGTTTTTCCTGTGCCTGGCGGTCCCCAAAAAATCAGGCTACCGATATTGCCAGACGCAATCATGCGGGTGAGCGCACCCTCTTCGCCTACCAGATGATCTTGCCCCACCACCTCCTCCAGCGATTTTGGGCGTAACCGATCGGCAAGCGGGCGATGCTGCATTGCTGCATCATTTTCTTTTTGTTCCGCTGCGAATAGATCAGACAATTCGAACCGTCCTATCTCAGGAACTGGCGGAAAAAGTTACCTTGGCGGGCAAATACCAGTTGGCGACCTTTTCTGTCGACCATAATTTCCCAGCTATCTGAAAGCTCGTAAGCCACGTCTTGCAAATGGCGGCTTGATTTTATCCGAACACCATTGATTTCTCGGATAATATCAAGCGGGCGCATACCGTTTTGGGCAGCAGGAGAGCGACGGACCACGCGCATGACAACCACTCCCTTCTTATTGCCCGGCAGGCTGATTTCCTGTGATACTGCCGGGGATAAATTGGCCACCGTTGCGCCGCCAAGAGCGGTATCCTCCGGCATTGTTAGCACCTCACGCGGCACGGTTTCGGGGGCTGCCAACAATTGCATGCTGACGGTTCTTTTTTTGCCTTTAGAGAGAATCTCAAAATTTGCCACGCCGCCAATCCCTATGGTGGTGAGGCGGTAACCCATGGCATCAAGATGCTGCAATGGTTGTTCGTTGATTGCGACAATTACGTCCCCTGCCCGCATGCCTGCTCTTTTGGCCGGGCTGTTATCGGCAACACTCACCACCAGTGCACCGCGGGGGCGCCTCATGCCAAGGGAGCCGGCGATATCGGAAGTAACGGTTTGAAACGATGCGCCAATCCATGGCCTTTTCACCTTATCGCCTGTCTCCGATGAGCGCACCACGACCTGCACCATATTGGAGGGAATTGCAAAACCAATGCCGTTCGAGCCACCGGATTTACTGTATATTGCAGTGTTGATACCGATCAGACGGCCATTCATGTCAACCAAAGCACCGCCGGAATTACCCGGATTGATGGAGGCATCAGTTTGCAGGAAAAACCCGAAATCGCTGATGCCGCGCCGTGAACGGGCAACAGCAGATACAATACCGCTGGTTACTGTTTGGCCGACACCAAAGGGGTTGCCGATGGCTAATACCAGATCGCCCACTTCCACAGCTTCAGAATCTCCCATCTGAATGGCAGGGAAATTTTGTCGCTCTTTGGTTTTTAAGATCGCCAGATCCGATTTTTTATCTCTCAAAATAATTTCACACTCAAACTCACGCCCGTCAGCGAGAGAAATTTTTACACTGCTTGCTCCCTTGATGACGTGATGGTTGGTGACGATAATGCCGCTGGAAGCAACGATAACACCGGAACCAAGGGAGCTTTGATTGCGCTGGCGTCCACCTCTTGGACCTCGTTTTCCAAAAAAACGTTCAAAAAACGGGTCTCCGGCAAAAGGGGAGCGCCGGACAGCTTTCTTAACCGCGTAAACATTCACCACGGATGGCGCCACTTGCTTTACCAATGGCGCAAAAGAAAGATGCATTTGAATTTTGCTGGTCGGTACATTCTTGCCGTTGGCCGCCTCACCTCTTCGTTCCAGCAATTTTCCCAGTGCATCCTTAATTACATCATCAACTCCCTGCTCGGCTCGCACGGGCATTATCACCGTCAACGAAAAAACGATGAATAGTTGGATGATAATTTTTGATATGCGCATAACGGTTCTCGCTAGAAATTTACAGACGGGCAAACACCTGAAATAGTGTTGCTAAATGGTGACTACCATATATTTTCTTCACGATGATGGTAAAAAAAACAAGCTATTTGACAAAACTGTGACAGTAATCCTCGTTTTTTACATTGCACCGATAGGCAGGCACTACTAAACTGTTAAGAGTTTCGTGAGATTGTGTGCATGAGTGCAGCTGCGCACAAAGCGAACGCAGGGTGCAACCTTGGAACAAATGCCCGCGGAGGCATGTTTCTGAATACCAGAATTAAGCGGAGATTCTTTTGACCGGATTGAAGAAACTGGCGAGTATTTTATTGTGTACCACCCTAAGCATCGGTGGAGCCAATGTTGTTGGTGAAATAGGGAGTTTTGACCTTGTTTCCAAGGCCGAGGCCAGACAGAAAACACTTTTTGAAACATTGTTCCCGAAAGCCGCGGCGCGCAAGCGCGCCCGACAACTTGCTTTGCAAAAAGGCAACGAAGTTGAGATCAAGCGAGTCAGCGCACCCAGATACTACAAATATAAGCCTGATTCTCTTAAATTGATCAATTTTGCGCCACTCTCCGCAAAGCTTACGCCTCCTATGGCTGATCCTGCAATGGCAGATCCTATTGATACAGGCACCGTTGAGCCAGAAAACATGCATACAGGTTCGGTTGCCAAAAAGGCGAGTGATACTACGGTCATAAAAATGGATATGGCAAAAACCGAAGCAGAAGTTGTTACAGCTGAAAAGTTGGAACCTGCTGTTACCAAAATTGGCAATATGGTGATTACTGCGCCCAAGGGACCTCAACCAACGGAAACTTCTGGTAGTCCGATGTCTGAGCCTGCTGGTGGGGCGACGCCATCAACGATGGCTACAATGCCAGACGCACCGGCCGATGAAATATCATCAGAAAAAATGATGGTTGTTGATAAAAAACTGCACTTTGCCGACTATCTGGATGCATTGGCCAAGGTGGAAGTCAAAGCTAACTCCGGCATTCGCAAAGCGTTGCTGGATCATTACACCGTTTCGCCTGAATTCATGTGGCTGGACAGCAACATGATGCCCAATAAGAAAGCTAAAGGCGTTCTTGAGGTTCTGCAAAATGCAGAATTGGAAGGGCTTGACCCGCTGAGCTATATCGTTCAAGCACCCGATGGCTATGCGCAGGGCGATTTGCAGCTGGAAGAAGCTGCAACATTCGAAATTCTACTGACAGCACGTACTATGCGATTTGCGGCAGATTCTGCCCATGGCGCTGTTAACCCCAATAAACTCAGCGGTTATCATGATTTTCCGGCAAATAAGCCGAATTTCACAAAAATCCTCGCAGACCTGAGCAGTGCAGATCAACCAAGCGACCATCTTGCCAGCTATCAGCCAAAGGCACCTGCTTACGAGCAGTTTAAACAAGAATTGGTAGAATTGCGGGGATCAAATGACCCTAAGGAACAGATCGTCATTAAATCGGGCACTCTACTGAAACCCGGCCGGGTTAGTGATCAGCTTCCAAATATTGTTGCAGCGATTAAAAAGCGCGCATCGAAAAACCTGCTGACCCTGCATGAAGCAACTCTTGCCAGCTATGAAGGTGATACTTATACGCCTGAGCTGGTGAAACTTGTGAAGGCGTTTCAGCGAGAGAACAAACTGTTTGCAGATGGTATTGTTGGCAGCGCTACGATTGGCAAACTCTCCGGCATATCGTCTCAGGACAAAATTGACCGCGTGTTGTTTGCCATGGAGCGATTGCGCTGGCATCCCTCTGAACTTGGCACACGCCACGTGTTCATCAATCAACCTGCCTATCGGGCAACTTATATGGTGAACAACAAACCTGGCCTTTCCATGCGTGCCATTGTTGGCAAACCGAGCAATCAGACTTCGTTTTTCCATGATAAGATCGAATCCGTTGTCTATAATCCTTATTGGGGAGTGCCGCGTTCGATTTTGGTTAATGAAATGCTGCCAAAATTACGGGCAAACCCTTCCTATCTGGATGAACGTGGCTATGAAGTTACAGATTCCAGAGGTCAGCAAGTTGCATCAGCCAGCGTTGACTGGTCACAGGTTGGTTCAAACCCTCGATATGATGTTCGCCAGACTCCTGGTCCTCGTAACGCGCTGGGTGAACTGAAGATCCTCTTCCCGAACAAGCATGCCATCTATATGCATGACACGCCTTCGCGCGGTCTATTCAAACGTACATCACGAGCACTTAGCCATGGCTGTGTGCGTCTGCAACAGCCAAGAGCGATGGCTGCAGCGGTTCTGGGTACAAGCGTCAGCAAAATTACATCGATGCTCGGTAAGGGACATTCGAAACAAGCTGTGCCGGTGCAAATTCCGGTATATGTGGCCTATTTCACAGCATGGCCGAAAGCTGATGGAGAAGTGCAGTATTTTCGGGATATTTACAAACGTGACCGTGCGTTGGCCAAAGCAATTTTTGCAACTGCCGAGAGCAGACAAGCCGGGGTTTAAATAGGTCTACTGAATTTGTGGGAAGTAAATGAAAACTAGGTCACTTGAATTCTGGTATGATTTTACTTCCACCTATTCCTATCTTGCAGCGGAACGCATTATGTCTCTTGCGGACTCACAAGGTGTAACAGTTAGCTGGCACCCATTTTTGCTTGGGCCAATTTTCCAGAAACAGGGCTGGGATAATTCCCCCTTCAATATATTCAAGGCCAAAGGCGAATATATGTGGCGGGACATGGAGAGAAGCGCCAAAAATTACGGCATTCCATTTGTTGCCAACCAAAGCAGTTTTCCAATGAATGGACTGCTGGCCGCACGCATCGGATTATGTTTTCCAACAGAAGAGCAACGGGGCGCGTTTACACGTGCTGTCTATAGAGCCCAATTTGTCCGGGGCGAAGATATTTCTGCTCCACCAATTATCTCGGCAATATTGGATGAGCTTGGCCACGATCCAGAACTGTTTTTTGCTCGGGCAAAAAGCGCCGATATAAAACAACGTTTGTTCGACAACACTGCGGATGCCCAGAACAAGGGGGTTTTTGGCGCTCCAAGTTTCATAACCGAAGGTGGTGAATTGTTTTGGGGTGACGACCGGCTGGAACAAGCCCTCGATTGGGCTAGAAAATAGTGTTTTCCGCATAAAAAAACCGGAGCAAATTGCTCCGGTTCCAAATTATTATATCACTGTAAGATGCAAATTATGCGTCGACGGTTTCGGCTGGCGCATCATCCATGGCTTCTGTGCGAGCACGATCTTTAGCGCCTTTAGCGTCTACGTCGCGGTCAACCAGTTCAATCACTGCCATCGGTGCATTATCGCCGTAGCGGTAACCAGCTTTTAGCACGCGGGTATAGCCGCCATTGCGGTCCTTATAGCGTGGTCCAAGCACATCAAACAACTTCTTTGACTGTTCAATATCGCGGGTGCGGGCAATTGCCTGACGACGTGCGTGCAGCGTGCCTTTTTTGCCCAATGTGATCAGCTTATCGACAACAGCGCGCAATTCTTTTGCTTTTGGCAAAGTGGTTACGATCTGCTCATGCTCGATCAGTGCGGCTGCCATATTAGCAAACATTGCTTTACGGTGGCTCGCTGTGCGATTTAGTTTTCTGCCTTGTTTACGGTGGCGCATGGCGCTCTCCTTATTTGTTATCAGGCCCGGACTTAGGTCTTAAAATACCGGGGCCATTATTAGTTATTTAGTTACTTACTTGTCTAACGTACTTCTTATCCGAAAACCGGATCCCACTTTTCGGGAAATGCGTCTAGTACTGATCTTCGTAGCGCTTGGCCAACTCGTCAATGTTCTCAGGCGGCCATGCTGGAATTTCCATTCCAAGATGAAGCCCCATTCCAGCCAACACTTCTTTGATCTCGTTGAGCGATTTGCGCCCGAAGTTTGGTGTACGAAGCATTTCTGCCTCTGTTTTCTGGATGAGATCGCCGATATAAACGATGTTGTCGTTTTTCAGGCAGTTTGCAGAACGAACTGAAAGTTCCAACTCGTCTACCTTCTTCAGTAGAGCCGGGTTGAATGCCAGTTCGGCCACTTCTTCCTGAGTATCTTCTTTTTCTGGCTCTTCGAAATTCACAAAGATAGAAAGCTGATCCTGCAAAATGCGTGCAGCAAATGCCACGGCATCATCAGGAGTTACAGAGCCATCGGTTTCAACAGTCATGGTCAGTTTATCATAATCGAGAACCTGACCCTCACGTGTTTTGTCAATTTTATAGGAAACCTTGCGAACTGGCGAGAACAGGCTATCCACCGGGATCATTCCGATTGGTGAATCTTCTGAACGGTTACGCTCGGCAGGTGCATAGCCCATGCCAGTGTCTACAGTCAGTTCCATACGGATTTCAACGCCTTCATCAAGCGTACAAATCACATGTTCTGGATTAAGGATTTCAATATCGCCCACTGTTTGAATGTCTGCAGCGGTAACAACGCCCGGGCCTTCTTTACGCACAACCATGCGTTTTGGACCTTCGGCTTCCATACGGAGCGCGATTCCCTTGATGTTCAATACGATATCTGTGACATCTTCACGAACACCTGGAATAGATGAGAACTCATGCAACACGCCGTCAATTTGAACACCGGTTACTGCTGCACCTTGCAAAGAAGACAAAAGAATACGACGCAGCGCGTTGCCCAATGTCAGGCCATAACCGCGTTCCAGCGGCTCGGCAATAATTACTGATTTTGTATCGGTGCTAGAAACGATCTCCAATTTATTTGGTTTGATCAGTTCCTGCCAGTTTTTCTGAATCATGGATAAACCCCTTTAAGGTTTTGTTGCCACCATCCCTTCGTGGCAATTCCAAAAAGCCCTGCAATGCGGATTTGTTGCAAGGCAATTTTATTAAACGCGACGCTTTTTCCGCGGACGACAACCATTATGGGGAATGGAAGTTACATCACGAATTGAAGTAATTATAAATCCTTCGGCCTGAAGAGCACGCAACGCAGATTCCCGTCCGGAGCCCGGACCGCGCACTTCAACTTCCAGCGTCTTCATACCGTGTTCCTGCGCTTTTTTTGCAGCATCTTCAGCAGCCACCTGAGCAGCATAAGGGGTAGATTTACGAGACCCCTTAAAGCCTTGAGCACCTGCGGAGGACCACGAAATTGTGTTGCCCTGAGCATCGGTGATGGTAATCATTGTGTTGTTGAATGTTGAATTTACGTGAGCAACACCTGAAGAGATGTTTTTCTTCTCACGTCTTTTGACCCGTGCGGAATCTTTTGCCATTTAAATAACCTTTCTAGATATCTTCACTGCCGTAATTCCAGCAGCTCCACAGAGAAAATACGAAATCGCATTTTCCAATTTTCTTACACATTTGCCCAATTGGGCGCGCAACCGCGAAGACTGTTTGCCTCCAAAATCGCCATGTGAAAATTCTATTTCTTTTTGCCTGCAATCGGGCGAGCCGGACCTTTGCGGGTACGGGCATTTGTGTGGGTACGCTGACCACGAACAGGCAGACCACGACGGTGGCGCAGGCCACGGTAGCAACCCAGATCCATCAGGCGCTTCACATTCATTGAATGTTCACGACGAAGATCACCTTCAACCTGATAGTCGGCGTCGATCACTTCACGAATCTGCATTACTTCAGAATCAGAAAGCTGGTTGACGCGGCGCTCAGTTGCGATATTTGATTTTTTAACAATCTCACTGGCGATCTTTGGACCAATCCCGTGAATATATTGTAGCGCGATAATCACGCGTTTATTAGTTGGTATATTAACACCAGCAATACGAGCCATGCTCAATTCTCCATATAGGCCGATAGTTTCGGCGAGGTTTCATTTCCGCGTTCGGTGGAGACCGACCCTTGCGGTTTTTCAAGTTAGAAATTTGTTTGAAAAAAACATCAAAAAGACCGATATCCCACCTTTTGCAAGGAGCGATTCCGATCTTTTATAATCTCTATGAATTCTTTAAAGGCAAATACTGTTGAACGTCAACCCCTGATTGGTCCCTACTTGGCGTTTGGTACCATTTTACCTGCAAAATCATAGTGCAATTCTTCAAGAACCGAGATTGTCTAACACGCTCTGGATTTCCGAAGCAATTTCACCAATGTCACCCATGCCGTTTACGGCGGTCAAGTCGCCTTTGGCATAGTAGTAACCGAGCAGCGGGGATGTTTCCTTATAATAGGTCAACAATCTCGTGCGCATGGTCTCAGCATTGTCATCGGGACGGCGTTTGAATTCTGATTTACCGCATCGATCGCAGATATTTTCCTGCTTGGGCTTTTTGAAGGTATCGTGATAGCCCTCGCCGCATCCACCGCAAGTGTAACGACCGGCAACGCGCTCAACGAGCGCCTCATCGTCAACTTCAAGTTCGACAACTCTATCTAGTTTTATGCCCTTTTCAGCTAGCATTTTGGCCAGTTCATCGGCCTGCTGCAGCGTCCTTGGGAAACCATCAAGGATAAACCCATTGGCGCAATCGTCCTGGTCCAGACGGTCTGATACGATGGCATTGACGATATCGTCGGATACAAGCTTGCCAGCATCCATTACCGCTTTGGCTTTTTTGCCAATTTCGGTTTGAGCAGCGACCGCTTCACGCAACATATCTCCGGTGGAGAGTTGCGGGATACCATATTTATCAACCAGCAGTTTCGCCTGAGTGCCTTTGCCAGCGCCTGGAGGCCCCAATAGGATCAGTTTCATTTTTTTCTCTTCTTTCCACCTCGAAGGCGTGATTTCTTGACCAGCCCTTCATATTGGTGGGCAAGAAGGTGGCCCTGTACCTGTGCAACAGTATCCATAGTTACGCTAACAACAATTAACAAAGACGTACCGCCAAGATAAAACGGGACGCCCGCCGCGGCAATCAAGAATTCCGGTAACAAACATACGATGATCAGATAGATCGCGCCAACGACCGTGATGCGGGTCAGGACATAATCAATGTATTCCGCAGTACGCGCACCGGGACGGATGCCCGGAACAAAACCACCATGGTTCTTCAAATTGTCAGCGGTATCGCCTGGATTGAAGACAATGGCTGTATAGAAGAATGCGAAGAAGCCAATCATCAGCGCGTAGAACACCATGTACAATGGTTGTCCATGGCCAAGGAGAGCGGTGATTGTTGTCAACCAGCCCGGTAACTCCGAAGTCGCAGCGAAACCTGCAGCCGTTACTGGCAGCAGCAGCAGAGAAGAGGCAAAGATTGGCGGGATAACACCGGCAGTGTTCAGCTTCAGTGGCAAGTGAGAGCTTTCGCCTTGAGCCATGCGATTGCCGACCTGACGCTTAGGATACTGAATAAGCAGTCTTCTTTGAGCGCGTTCAACGAATACGATGAACATGATCAATACAATGGCAAGTGCAAAAACCGCAAGAATAATACCTGTGGAAAGAGCCCCTTGTCGGCCCAGTTCCAAGGTTCCGGCCAATGCGGAAGGAAGGGCTGCAACGATGCCTGAGAAGATGATTAGTGAAATACCGTTACCAATGCCACGTGCAGTGATCTGTTCACCAAGCCACATCAGGAACATGGTACCACCCAGCAAGGTGATCACGGTTGATATTCTAAAGAAGAAGCCCGGATCGGTCACGATCCCTGCGCCCGATTCCAGACCAACAGCGATGCCGTAAGCCTGCAAGCTGCCGAGAATCACGGTGCCGTAGCGGGTATATTGGTTGATGGTCCTGCGACCCTGCTCACCCTCTTTCTTCAACTGCTCCAGAGTTGGAACAACCGAAGTCATCAACTGCATGATGATGGATGCGGAAATATAAGGCATAATACCGAGGGCAAAAATTGCCAGTCTCGAAACTGCACCACCTGCAAACATATCAAACAGGCCGAGAACGCCCTGGCTCTGCTGGCCAAAAGCTGTGGCATAAGCCGTTGGATCGATTCCCGGTAAAGGAATATAGGTTCCCATCCGATAAACGATCAGCGCACCAAGGGTGAACCAGATACGCTTTTTAAGCTCTTCCGCTTTGGAAAAGGATGAAAAATTGATATTGGAAGCAAGTTGCTCAGCGGCAGATGCCATAAAATTCTCCCTAACCCGGTGCCCATTAGGCATGTTCGATGAGACTTTTGTTAGTCTACACTCATTGCCGGTCCGGGATACATATGTATTACCGCCCCGCATTGCGAGGCGGCATCACTTATGTGTTACGCTTTATCAGACTTGTCTGCTTTATCAGCTTTGTCCGCTTTTTTGTCAGCTTTTTCAGCAGCGGCAGCTTCAGCAGCAGCCTTTTTAGACAAAATACCGACAGAAACTGATCCGCCAGCTTTTTCAATTTTTTCAATTGCCAGTTTAGACGCACCTGCAACTTCGCAAGTAAGTTTTGCTTTGATGTCACCATCAGACAAAATTCGCACACCGTCTTTAGCACGGCGCAAAATGCCGGCTTCAACAAGTGTAGCAACTGTAATTGGTTTTTTCGCATCAAGTTTCTTGGCATCAATTGCAATTTGCAAACGAGCAAGCGAAACGATGTTTAGCTTTCTAGCAAACATTGCGTTTGAAAAGCCGCGCTTTGGCAGGCGACGATAGATAGGCATTTGCCCACCTTCAAAACCATTGATTGCCACGCCTGAGCGTGATTTTTGACCTTTAACACCACGGCCACCAGTTTTACCCATACCGGAACCGATACCGCGCCCTACCCGCTTACGGGATTTAGTAGAGCCAGCAATGTCACTGAGTTGATTGAGTTTCATAATTTTTCTCCGGTCTACTTCTCGTCGATAACGCGAACGAGGTGAGCAACCTTGCGGATCATGCCACGCACAGCTGGAGTATCTTCCAGAGTAGAGCGACGGTTCATTTTGTTAAGGCCAAGACCAACCAGAGTAGCTTGCTGCTTTGCCGGGCGGCGAAGCGGGCTACCTGTCTGTTGGACCGTAACTGTACCTTTTTTATCAGCCATCACAGGCTCCTTATAGTTTTGGACTACTCTTCAGAGCCGATTAGATCGACACGGCGAGCCTGCAATGTTGAATATTTCATTCCACGCTGAGCAGCGATGTCTTTTGGGTGCATCTGACGTTTCAGAGCATCAAAAGTTGCGCGGATCATGTTATAGGCGTTTGAAGAACCCATGGATTTTGCAACAACGTCCTGCACACCCAGTGTTTCAAACACCGCACGCATTGGACCACCACAAATGATACCAGTACCGGCTGGTGCTGCGCGAAGCAGAACCTTGCCTGCGCCGTGACGACCTTCCACATCGTGGTGGAGGGTTCTGCCTGAGCGCAAAGGTACGAAGATCATGTCGCGTTTCGCAGCTTCGGTAGCTTTACGAATTGCTTCAGGAACCTCACGGGCCTTACCATGACCAAAGCCAACACGGCCTTTTTGGTCGCCTACTACTACAAGGGCTGCAAAACCAAAGCGTCTGCCGCCTTTTACAACTTTTGCAACACGGTTGATGTGAACGAGCTTGTCAACAAACTCATTATCACGATCGTCGCGATCTCGCGAATTTTCTCTAGGTGCCATTATCCTTAGCCTTTATTATTTTATGGTAGCACTGATAGGTTCATTAAAAAGAACCAGCTATATTTGTCGCACAATTTGTCCGAAAACCGATATCCACTTTTCGGATTGTGCTGTCTTAAAAGTCTAGACCACCCTCACGAGCAGCATCAGCCAAGGCCTTCACCCGGCCGTGATAGATATATGCGCCGCGATCAAACACGACTTGCTTAACGCCTGCTTTAACAGCACGTTCAGCAACCAGTTTGCCAATAACGCCAGCAGCGTTAGTGTCAGCACCGGTTTTTAGTTTGTCGCGCAGGTCTTTTTCAAGTGTTGAAGCTGCAGCCACTGTGTGGCCTTTGCTGTCATCAATAACTTGCGCATAGATATTTTCGCCAGAGCGGTAAACGCTCAAACGCGGACGACCATTAGCCACTTTTTTAAGTGAACGGCGAACCCGTGCGATACGGCGCTTTGTAGTAGTTTGCTTGCTAGACATATCGAGCCTGCCTTACTTCTTCTTGCCTTCCTTGCGGAAGATGGTTTCGTCTACGTATTTTACGCCCTTGCCTTTATAAGGCTCAGGTGGGCGATATTTACGAATTTCTGCGGCGACCTGGCCAACCTTTTGTTTGTCGATACCTGTGACAATGATCTCAGTTGGTTTTGGAACAGCAACGCTTATGCCTTCGGGCACTTTATAAACAACTTCATGGGAGAAGCCGAGAGAAAGCTGGATATTGGTACCCTGCATCGCTGCACGATAACCAACGCCGTTAATCTCAAGACGCTTCTCGAAGCCATCTTTAACACCGGTCATGATGTTAGTGATCATGGTGCGCGAAAGACCCCATTTTGCGCGGGAATCTTTAGTCTGGGAACGCGGATCAACTTTGACTGCACCCTCTTCCATTTTCACCAAAACATCATCGTTCACGACGTAGTTCAGTTCACCCTTAGGGCCTTTGGCTGTTACCACCTGGCCTTCAACGGTTGCAGTCACTCCCTCAGGAACGGCTACCGGTTTTTTACCTATTCGAGACATAATTTATACCTGTGTCCTAAAAAGTTGGCCTAGAAAATGCGACAAAGAATTTCGCCACCAACATTATGTTCACGCGCCTGATGATCGGCCATAACGCCTTTCGGGGTGGACAAAATATTGATACCGAGACCGTTTGAAACATTCGGAATGGATTTAACGGATGAATATACCCGACGACCCGGTGTAGATACGCGAGCAATCTCACGAATAACCGATGTACCTTCGAAATATTTCAATTCAATTTCCATTTCAGATTTACCATTGTCGAAATCGACAGAGGTGTATCCGCGAATATAACCTTCAGCTTCCAGCACGTCGCAAACATTTTTGCGCAATTTGGAGGCCGGGCTTGATACTTTGGACTTACCGCGCATCAAACCATTACGGATGCGTGTAAGCATATCACCAAGAGGATCATTTACTGACATAATTCAATCTCCCTCTTACCAGCTTGATTTTACAAGGCCGGGAATTTTTCCCGTAGCCCCGAAATCGCGGATCGCGATACGAGACATATTGAGTTTGCGATACACACCGCGTGGACGACCGGAAATCTCGCAACGGTTGCGAACGCGGGATTGTGAACTGTCACGGGGCAAATCATTCAATTTGAGTTGTGCCGCAAAACGTTCAGCCATCGGTGTATCACGATTTTTGATAATTGCTTTGAGAGCAGAACGTCTGGAGGCATATTGTGCCACCATGCGTTTGCGTTTCTCATTCTTTTGGACCGCGCTTACTTTCGCCATGGTCTTATTATTCCTTCGTTATTTCGCTTGCCGTTACTGCAACCATTATTGGGGGAAAGGGAAGTTGAAAGCAGCGAGCAATGCTCTTGCTTCATCATCCGTTTTTGCAGTCGTACAAACGATTACGTCCATGCCCCAGATCTGATCTACTTTATCGTAGTCGATTTCCGGGAACACGATGTGTTCCTTGATGCCCATGGCAAAATTGCCACGGCCGTCAAAGCTTTTCGGGTTTAGTCCGCGAAAGTCACGTACGCGTGGTAGTGCGATAGTGACCAGACGGTCCACGAAATCATACATTTGCTGGCGGCGAAGAGTTACCTTTGCGCCTAGCGGCATGCCTTCACGAACCTTAAAGGTCGCGATGGATTTGGAAGCACGCGTTACCATTGCTTTTTGACCGGCAATCAATGTCAGGTCGTCAGCGGCACGCTGTGCCTTTTTGGAATCTGCAGTTGATTCACCAATTCCCATGTTAAGCACGATTTTTTCGAGCTTAGGAATTTGCATTTCATTTGCATATTCAAACTGTTCACGCATTTTGGCGCGAATGACTTCGTCATAAGCAACCCGTGCGCGCGATACGTAATTAGCCTCAGCCATCGATTACTTCTCCGGAGCGTTTGGCGACACGAACCTTGCGGCCGTCATCGAGAGTTTTAAAACCAACCCGGGTTGCCTTGCCGTCTTTTGGATCAACAAGCGAAAGATTGGAAACCTGAATTGCGGCCTCCTTGGCAAGAATGCCACCTTCCTGGGTTTGTGTTTGTTTAGTGTGGCGTTTGACCATGTTGATGCCACTGACGATTGCTTTGCCTTTGGCAATAATCATCTGTGTGACTTCACCTGTACGGCCTTTATCTTTGCCGGTCAGGACCATTACGGTGTCGCCTTTACGAATTTTCATCATATCAAATCGCCCTTACAGAACTTCAGGAGCAAGCGAAATAATCTTCATATGCCCTTTGGCACGAAGTTCGCGTGGCACTGGCCCAAAAATACGGGTACCGAGTGGCTCTTTATTGGTGTTCACGATCACAGCAGCAGAGGTATCGAAACGAATAACACTACCATCTGCACGACGGATGTCCTTTGCAGTACGCACCACAACCGCTCTCAGCACGTCGCCTTTTTTAACGCGGCCGCGAGGGATGGCTTCTTTAACAGAAACCACGATGATGTCTCCAACCGAAGCATATCTACGCTTGGAACCGCCCAGAACCTTAATGCACATAACCCGACGCGCGCCTGAATTATCGGCTACATCGAGATTGGATTGCATCTGAATCATGACTGGCTACTTTCTCTTTAAATATCGTTATTGGAGCCGCTTTGGGTCCAATCGCCTGCCAAAATTATGTTTGATCGCTTAACACGGTCCAACGTTTATCTCTTGAAATCGGACGGCATTCCTCAATGGATACCAAATCTCCGACCTTATGTACGTTTGCCTCATCATGGGCCTTGTAGTTTTTCGTACGACGTACAGTCTTTTTAAACAACGGATGGGTGAAGCGACGCTCCACTTTCACCACGATTGTTTTATCGTTCTTGTCACTGACAACAGTGCCCTGCAATACGCGTTTTGGCATCTTTTTTTCCTTACGCCTTAGCTTCGGCTGCCTGCTTTTCAGCAGCAATGGTTTGGATACGCGCAATGTCACGACGAATACGTCGAACAAGCGCAGTGTTTTCAATTTGTCCAGTTGCCTTTCGGAAGCGCAGATTAAACTGCTCTTTCTTTAGCTTCTCCAACTCATCTTTAAGTTGGTCATTGGACATTGCACGAACGTCGCCGGCCTTCATGGGGCTCAACCTTTCTCGAAATAACTCGTTTAGTCAGCTAGACGCTGAATGAAACGGGTTTTGATTGATAGTTTACGAGCGCCGAGACGAAGTGCTTCGCGAGCAGTTTCCTCATTAACGCCGTCAATTTCAAACATGATGCGGCCTGGTTTTACCCGGGCTGCCCAATATTCTGTGGAACCTTTACCTTTACCCATACGGACTTCGGTAGGCTTTTTTGATACAGGAACATCAGGAAAAATTCTGATCCACACACGGCCAGCACGTTTCATATGACGCGTGATGGCACGACGGGCGGCTTCGATCTGACGCGCATTGATGCGATCAGGTTCCTGAGCCTTCAAACCGAAAGCTCCAAAAGCAAGCGTAGTGCCGCTCTTGGCGATACCGTGGATACGGCCCTTATGTTGCTTACGGAATTTTGTGCGCTTTGGCTGCAGCATAATTCTTCTTCCCTAATCTTTACTTTACCAGACAGGCGAACCCGTCATTAAAATTCTCTGTTTAGCGATGTTGGCGTGGAGGCCGGCGACCAGACGGTCCGCCCTTCTCTTGGCTTTCAGCGTTACGACGTTCGGATGCCATTGGATCATGCTCAAGGATTTCGCCCTTGAAGATCCAGACTTTCACACCGCATATGCCGTAGGCTGTTGCAGCACGGGCTGTACCGTAATCGATATCAGCACGCAAAGTGTGAAGCGGAACCCTGCCCTCACGATACCATTCCATACGCGCAATCTCCGCACCACCAAGACGACCGGAGCAATTGATCCGGATGCCGAGAGCGCCGAGGCGCATAGCGGACTGAACTGAACGCTTCATCGCACGACGGAATGCCACGCGGCGCTCCAACTGCTGTGCGATAGACTGGGCAACAATTGTTGCATCAATCTCTGGCTTGCGAATTTCCACGATATTGATGTGGATTTCGGAGTCAGTCATCGTTCCTAGTTTTTTGCGCAGAACTTCAATATCGGCGCCTTTTTTGCCAATAATGATGCCTGGACGTGCAGCGTGAATAGACACACGGCATTTTTTGTGCGGACGCTCAATCACTACTTTGGCAATAGAGGCCTGTGAAAGTGCCTTCATCAAATACTCACGAATTTTGATGTCTTCGTGAAGTAGATCGCCATATTCGCGTTTACCAGCAAACCAGCGTGAATCCCATGTACGGTTTACACCGAGGCGCATGGAAATTGGGTTAATCTTCTGACCCATTATGCGGTCTCCTCTTCGACTTCACGTACAACGATCGTCAAGTGTGAATATGGTTTCAGGATGCGGGTAGATTTACCGCGGCCACGAACTCTGAAGCGTTTCATAACAATGGACTTGCCCACATGCGCTTCTGCTACAATCAAATTATCTACATCGAGATCATGATTGTTTTCAGCATTAGCAATGGCTGATTCCAACGTCTTTTTGACGGTGCCAGCAATACGTCTTGGCGAAAAGGTCAAATCAGCCAGAGCCTTTTGAACCTTTTTGCCACGAATTTGTGTTGCCACGTCATTCAATTTCTGGGGGCTCACCCGGATTGTACGAGCAACTGCCCGTGCTTCATTATCCTTAAGAGTGCGCTCGCGCTTTGCTTTGCCCATCTTTTAGCCCCTTCTAGCTTTTTTATCAGCACCATGACCGTAATAGGTCCGACTAGGTGAAAATTCGCCCAGCTTGTGCCCAACCATGTCCTCAGTAATGGACACAGGAATGTGTTTTCTGCCGTTATAAACGCCGAAGGTCAGACCTACGAAATTTGGCAGGATGGTGGAGCGTCTGCTCCATGTTTTGATAACTTCATTACGACCACCTTCGCGAACCTTCTCAGCTTTTTTGAGAAGATATCCATCAACGAAAGGACCTTTCCATAATGAACGAGCCATTTAATTAATCCTTACTTCTTGCGCAGATGACGTGAGCGCACAATAAATTTATCAGACTGCTGATTCTTAGACCGAGTTTTCTTACCCTTGGTTGGTTTGCCCCAAGGGCTAACCGGATGACGACCACCAGAAGTACGGCCTTCACCACCACCATGCGGGTGATCAACCGGGTTCATCGCAACACCACGAACACTTGGGCGTTTACCAAGCCAGCGATTACGGCCAGCTTTACCCTTGTTGGTGTTAGAATTATCCGGGTTGGAAACTGCACCGATTGTAGCCATGCAATTGCCATGAATTAGACGTTGCTCACCTGAGTTGAGGCGCAGAATAGCGTAAACGCCATCACGACCAACAAGCTGAACATAAGTGCCAGCTGAACGGGCAATCTGAGCGCCCTTTTCAGGTTTCATTTCCACATTGTGGATAATGGTTCCAATTGGAACAGACTTCAGCGGCATGGCATTGCCCGGTTTTACATCCGTTGATGCTCCAGCAATAACCTTGTCGCCAGCAGCCAGACGCTGTGGCGCAATGATATAGGCCAGTTCGCCGTCTGTATATTTGATCAACGCGATAAAAGCAGTCCGGTTCGGATCATATTCAATCCGCTCTACGGTTGCTTCCATGTCCCATTTACGCCGCTTGAAATCAATCTTGCGGTAGGTACGCTTGTGACCACCACCACGACGACGTGCAGTAACACGGCCACGGTTGTTGCGGCCACCAGATGATGTAAGACCTTCAGACAAAGTCTTTACAGGCTTGCCTTTCCAAAGGTCAGAACGATCCACGATAACCAGCTGACGCAGGCTCGGGGTTCTGGGATTAAACTTCTTTAGTGCCATTTTTCTTTTCCATACGCTGCAATAGCGTTTTTAATGCGCGGTATCGGTGCGCCCATAATTTTACTCTTTACTTAAAGGCCAGTTGTAACGTCGATGGACTGACCATCAACAAGCGTAACAATAGCCTTTTTGACATCTTTTTGTTTACCAACCATGCCACGAAAGCGTTTTACTTTGCCCTTGCGAATCAAAGTATTAACGGCCTTTACCTTTACACCAAACAAGGCTTCAACAGCCTGTTTAATCTCTGGTTTGGAAGCATTTTTTGCTACATTGAAGACAACCTGATTGGCCTCAGATGCAAGCGTTGCTTTTTCAGTGATTGCCGGTGAAACAATCACGTCGTAATGACGAATTTCGGTCATTTGAACCGTGCCTCCAATGCTTCGACTGCGGACTTTGACAAAACAAGCGTTCCGCAACGAAGAATATCATAAACGTTAATCCCCTGCACTGGCAGCACATCCATATAAGGAATGTTGCGAGCAGCAAGGCTGAAATTTTTATCGACTTCGGCACCATCAATGAACAGCGCTTTGGACAAGCCCATTTTTGCGAGTGTGCCTTTGAGATCTGAAGTCTTAGGTGATTTAGCTTTCAAATCATCTACAACAATGAGCTCATCCGCAGCAGCCTTTGAAGACAAAGCATGTCTCAGAGCAAGTGCGCGAACTTTCTTCGGCATGCCGATTGTATGATCACGAGGTGTTGGGCCAAATGCACGACCACCACCACGGAACTGTGGGGCTTTTGCAGTTGAGTGACGGGCATTACCTGTCCCCTTCTGCTTATACATTTTTGCGCCAGTGCGGTTGATTTCCGAACGATTTTTTACATCATGAGTACCTGCCCGGCGTTTTGCCAGTTGGTAACGAACCATGCGGTGCAAAAGATCAGCGCGGGCTTCAAGACCGAAGATATCATCAGCAACAGAAACTTTGCCAGATGCCTTACCTTCAAGGGTTTTAACTTTAAGATCCATTATTCAGCTCCCTCGCTAACCGGTGCTTCTTCAGCAGCAGGAACTGCCGCGGCAGCCTTCAAAGCGGCTGGCATTGGAACATTGTCAGGCAATGCTTTTTTGACAGCATCACGAACCATGATCCATGCGCCTTTTGAACCAGGTACGGCACCCTTAATAAGGATCAGACCACGTTCTGCATCGGTACGAACAACTTCAAGGTTCTGGGTAGTGATACGGGTTGCACCCATATGGCCAGCCATACGCTTGCCTTTAAACACTTTACCAGGATCCTGACACTGGCCGGTAGAACCGTGTGAGCGGTGAGAAACAGACACACCGTGAGAAGCCCGAAGGCCCTTAAAGTTGTGACGTTTCATGGCGCCGGCAAAGCCCTTACCAATGGAAGTTCCGGTAACATCAACTTTTTGACCAATCACGAAATGTTCGGCAGAGATTTCTGCGCCCACGTCAATCATGTTCTCAGGAGAAACCCTGAATTCTGCCAATTTGCGTTTTGGCTCAACTTTTGCAACCGCAAAGTGGCCCCGCATCGGCTGGGTTGTATTTTTGACTTTGGCAGTACCAGCACCGAGCTGGACCGCGCTGTAGCCGTTTGCCTCTTCAGTACGCTGGGCAACGACTTGAAGGTTATCAAGCTTCAAAACCGTTACAGGGATCTGCTCACCAGTGTCATTATAGACACGGGTCATTCCCAGCTTCTGTGCAATTACACCTGAACGCATTGGTTCAATCCTTAAATCGGAAGCAAGAGCTTCCTTCGAAAATTAGTTACAGTTTGATCTCAATATCCACACCGGCAGAAAGATCGAGCTTCATCAGCGCGTCTACGGTTTGTGGTGTTGGATCAATAATGTCCAAGAGACGTTTGTGAGTCCGCATTTCGAACTGCTCACGACTCTTCTTATTAACATGCGGCGAACGGTTGACGGTGTACTTCTCTATCCGTGTAGGAAGAGGAACCGGTCCGATCACCTGGGCACCTGTACGCTTCGCGGTGGAAACAATTTCCTTTGTCGAAGCATCGAGGATGCGGTGGTCAAACGCCTTAAGGCGGATGCGAATGTTTTGGCCGTTCATAGAACTTTAGCTTTCTTCAAAAATGGCAGACTACAAAAAAACCGGGGTATATATTTTCATATACCCCGGATATTTTTTTATTCGATAATAGATGCCACGATGCCTGAACCAACAGTACGACCACCTTCACGGATAGCAAAGCGAAGCTTTTCTTCCATGGCGATTGGCACAATCAGTTCAACTGACATTTCAACGTTATCGCCAGGCATAACCATTTCCACGCCTTCTGGCAGGGAACAAACACCCGTCACATCCGTTGTACGGAAATAGAACTGAGGACGATAATTGGTAAAGAACGGGGTATGACGGCCACCTTCGTCTTTGGTCAGAATGTAGATTTCTGCCATAAACTTAGAGTGCGGCTTAACTGAACCTGGTTTACAAAGAACCTGGCCACGGTCAACGTTTTCACGATCAATACCACGGATCAATGCGCCGATGTTGTCGCCTGCTTCACCACGATCAAGCAGTTTGCGGAACATTTCAACACCAGTACAAGTGGTTTTCTGTGTTTCTTTGATACCAACGATTTCGATTTCGTCGCCAACATTAACAACGCCACGTTCTACACGGCCAGTTACAACAGTACCACGGCCAGAAATTGAGAACACGTCTTCAATTGGCAGAAGGAACGGCTGATCGATTGGACGCTCGGGCTGTGGAATGAATGTGTCAACAGCTGCCATCAATTCGCGAATTGCGTTTTCGCCAATTTCAGGATCACGGCCTTCCATTGCTGCAAGAGCTGAACCTTTGATGATTGGCGTATCATCGCCAGGGAAATCATATATAGAAAGTAGCTCGCGCACTTCCATATCTACAAGTTCAAGAAGCTCTTCATCGTCAACCTGATCAACTTTGTTGAGGAATACAACAACCGCAGGAACACCAACCTGACGAGCAAGCAAGATGTGCTCACGAGTCTGGGGCATTGGGCCATCAGCTGCTGAACAAACGAGAATTGCGCCATCCATTTGAGCTGCACCAGTGATCATGTTTTTCACATAATCGGCGTGGCCCGGACAATCTACGTGTGCGTAGTGACGTGCTTCTGTTTCATACTCAACGTGAGCAGTAGAAATGGTGATACCGCGTGCGCGCTCTTCAGGAGCACCATCGATTTCATCATAAGCTTTAAAATCACCAAAATATTTGGTGATCGCTGCTGTCAGCGTAGTTTTACCATGATCAACGTGGCCGATTGTGCCTACGTTGCAATGGGGTTTGTTTCGTTCGAATTTCTCTTTTGCCATTTTGGCTCTCCATTGTTTTGCGCAACCTCGATACTTTTGCGCAATGGTTAAACTAAATTATTATCCTGCGAATTTCTCTTGAATTTCCTGAGAAACAGCATTTGGAACTGGTGAATAATGATCAAACTGCATTGAATATTGGGCACGGCCCTGAGACATTGAACGCAAGTTATCAACATACTTAAACATATTGGCTAGAGGTACAAAAGCTTCAACAACCGTTGCAACACCACGAACTTCCTGACCTTGAATTTGGCCACGACGGGAATTCAAATTACCAATAACATCTCCTAAATAATCTTCAGGAGTTACAACTTCAACCTTCATGATTGGCTCAAGCAACTGAGCACCAAGGTTGTTTTTATTTTCCCGGAAGCAAGCGCGCGCGGCAATTTCGAATGCCAATACACTGGAATCCACGTCATGGTATGCGCCATCAAAGAGCGTTGCTTTAACACTCAACATTGGGAAACCAGCCAATGGTCCGGATGAAAGCACCGACTTAAGGCCTTTTTCCACCCCGGGAATGTACTCCTTAGGAACGTTACCGCCAACAACTTTGCTGATAAACTCGAACTCTTCCGAATCCGGGTTTGGTTCAAACAAAATCTTAACACGAGCAAACTGACCAGAACCGCCGGACTGTTTCTTGTGAGTGTAATCAGCTTCGTATGTACGAGTGATTGTCTCACGATATGCAACCTGTGGCTCGCCAACATTGGCTTCAACACCAAATTCGCGCCTCATGCGATCAACCAGAATATCGAGATGCAACTCACCCATGCCAGCGATGATTGTCTGACCGGATTCTTCATCGGAAGAAACACGAAAAGAAGGATCCTCAGCAGCAAGGCGATTAAGCGCCACGCCCATTTTTTCCTGATCGACTTTGGTTTTAGGCTCAATCGCAATCTGAATAACCGGATCTGGGAATTCCATGCGCTCAAGGATAACAGGTTTAAGCGGATCACAAAGAGTATCCCCTGTTGTGGTCATCTTAAGACCGGCAATCGCAACAATGTCGCCTGCGTAGGCTTCTTTGATATCTTCGCGATCATTTGAGTGCATCAACAACATACGACCAACGCGCTCGCGCTTGTCCTTAACAGAATTGAGAACAGTCACGCCCGTTTCCAGATGACCGGAATAGATACGACAAAAAGTCAAAGTACCAACGAACGGATCGTTCATGATTTTGAATGCAAGAATACCAAGCGGCGCATCATCAGAAGCTTCGCGAGTAGTAGCTTCTTCAGTCTTAACATCAATACCCTTCACTGAAGGGATATCAATTGGACTTGGAAGGAAATCTATCACTGCATCAAGAAGAGGCTGCACGCCTTTGTTTTTAAAGGCAGAGCCACAAAGAACCGGATAGTATTCAGCGGCGATTGTTCCGATACGGATCAACGCGCGAAGCTTATCAGTTGTTGGCTCCGTACCTTCAAGATAGGCTTCCATTGCAGCTTCGTCGTTTTCGACAGCAGCTTCAACAAGACGCTCACGGAATTCAGCAGCACGCTCTTTAAGGTCATCAGGGATTTCAACAACATCCCATTCAGCACCGAGGTTTTCTGATTTCCAGACCAACGCATTCATCTCGATGAGATCAACAACACCGGCAAATTCGTTTTCAGCGCCGATTGGCAATTGAAGAACCAGCGGAGTACCACCCAAACGCTCAGTGATCATCTCAACGGAGCGATAGAAGTCAGCACCGATCTTGTCCATTTTATTGACGAAAATCATGCGAGGCACAGAATATTTATCAGCCTGACGCCAAACAGTTTCTGTTTGAGGCTCAACACCTGCGTTAGCATCCAGAAGAGCAATCGCACCATCGAGAACACGCAAAGAACGCTCAACTTCAATAGTAAAGTCCACGTGGCCTGGAGTATCGATGATGTTGAAGCGGTGCTTCACGCCATCGCGGTCAGGCCAAAATGTAGTTGTCGCAGCAGATGTGATCGTGATGCCACGTTCCTGCTCCTGCTCCATCCAATCCATTGTCGCAGCGCCATCATGCACTTCGCCAATTTTGTGACTTTTGCCAGTATAATACAGAATGCGTTCGGTAGTCGTGGTTTTGCCCGCATCAATATGCGCCATGATTCCGAAATTGCGATAATGTTCAATAGCGAATTCACGTGCCATTGTATCAAACCTTCGTTTTGCCGATATCACCTCACTAGGCGCATCGGTCTGAAATTAACTACCAGCGATAATGGGAGAATGCTTTATTTGCATCTGCCATTTTATGAGTATCTTCGCGCTTCTTAACAGCATTACCGCGGTTATTTGCAGCATCCATCAATTCACCTGAAAGACGGCTAACCATTGTTGTTTCATTGCGCTTGCGTGCAGCGTCGATCACCCAACGAATTGCAAGAGCCTGACGACGCTCAGTACGAACCTCAACAGGAACCTGATAGGTTGCACCACCAACACGACGGGAACGAACCTCAACGTGTGGAGCCACATTTTCCAATGCCGAGTGAAACGTTTCAATCGGATCAGCTTTACCTTTTTCTTCAACCTGCGTAAGCGCACCATATACGATACGTTCTGCAACAGATTTCTTTCCATCCAACATGATGGAGTTCATGAACTTCATGAGAACCAGATCACCATATTTTGGATCCGGGTTAATTTCTCGTTTTTCTGCGCGGTGGCGACGGGACATATAATTCTTACCTTCTTGGCACTACTTAGGACGCTTAGCGCCGTATTTCGAACGACGCTGCTTACGGTCTTTAACACCCTGGGTATCCAGCACACCACGAATGACGTGATAGCGAACGCCGGGCAAATCTTTCACGCGTCCGCCGCGGATCATCACCACTGAGTGTTCCTGCAGGTTATGCCCCTCACCCGGGATATAACCAATCACCTCAAAACCATTGGTCAAACGAATCTTCGCCACTTTACGAAGGGCCGAGTTCGGCTTTTTTGGTGTCGTTGTATAAACTCGTGTGCATACACCACGTTTTTGTGGGCACGCTTCCATTGCTGGAACTTTGTTGCGTTTTACGACCGGCTTGCGGGGCTTACGCACCAATTGGTTAATGGTTGGCATTAAACCTAACCCTTTTCACACTGCGCTGATTTTGACCCGTTAAGACCATTTTCAGCAAATAGTTTCAGATGGCGCCGTGCATTTTGCCGAGACATCACCCATACAATAAAGGCCCAACCCATCGAAATTAAATTTCAATCGGGAGAACCTTAGATAAAACAGAGGACCAGAAAACCGGTCATGCATTCGTTCTATATTTGCGGTTAAACCCCGTTTGAGACTGGCATCCGAGCTAGGCGCTATGGATGTTAGTTAGACTCACGTAGGTCCGTTATGGGGTTCAATAGGACTTTGGCGTCGTTACGTCAAGCCTAATTTCTAAATTTTTGGAGTCAAAACAGTCATTTAGAAGGCTTTGTAATTCATGCCTGCACCCAACATTCAAATTTAGGGGTATATGCAGTTTTATCCATCGCGCCGCTTGTCAGCTATGGTATAGTGATTCATCCTTCCAATAATGTAAAATTTGTCAAAAATGCCCAACCCTACTACCGAAAATGACTTTGAAGATATGCCGATGATTTTTGTCATTATTGGCGAAGCCCGTTTAGTCAAAGGTGGGACGAAAGTCCCCTTTAATGCGCTTCTAGCGGCACCTGATGACGATACAGCGGTCCATATGGTGCTCGAATCGCTGGCACAAGAAGGCTATAAGGAAGCAGATTTGCACCAGATCGGTAATTTGGACGAGCGCCCCGAAAAGGAAGAGTTTCTGGCAGCTTACGAATCCGCACTTGCTGGTGAGATTGCTCTGATTGTTTACGAGAACGACGACATAGATCACACTGCACTGACATTGCATTAGACCTTCTCTAAGCTCATTATTTTCGCAAGCCTTCGATATGGCTCTATCGGGCAAGCTATTGCGGCAGCCCTGTAATGCGAAACAGTGATTCTCTACCCCATGTTTTGATATGTATCGGAACCAGTTACGGCGTTTAAAATGTTTGCTGACGCTTTTTGTTCAGCTTTAGGATATTTGATTCTTGAATCCATCGGTCCGGCTACGAGAAATTTAATTCATTTTTGCAGAAAACGATTTTGCTGAAGCGGCAAGCATCATTATACATGTACTCTATAGTTGCTCAAAAAGGATGAACTGATGAACCGCTCCGAAATCAACACCATTATTCGTGAAAGCAATGCTTTTATCCGTTCCTTTGGATTCGTCATGCCGCCATTTGCTTACTGGTCTGCTGATGAAATGAAGGAACGCGTAAAAAGTGACAGTCCTACCATTGCTGAAAACCGGCTCGGTTGGGATATCACCGACTATGGGCAGGGTAAATTTGCTGATCTCGGCCTGTTTTTGTTCACTATGCGTAACGGCTCCAACGCCAACATCGCCAAGGGCAAGGGTGTATTGTTTGCCGAAAAAATTATGATCAGCCGAGAGAATCAGATGTCGCCGATGCATCGTCATAACGTCAAGACAGAGGATATAATCAATCGAGGAGGTGCTACGCTGGTGATTGAGTTATTTGCAGCTTTGCCAGATGGCAGCATCGACCCTGATAGCGATATTCAAGTGATGACCGATGGCCGCGTGCGCAACTTGAAAGCGGGTGAACATCTGGCCCTTTCACCTGGCGAAAGCGTTACTCTGTACCCCAATCACTGGCATGCCTTTTGGAGCGAAGGCGGCGATGTGCTGATTGGCGAAGTCAGTAATGTGAATGATGATCTGACCGACAACATTTTCCGCGAGCAGATCGGGCGGTTTTCAGAAATTTCCGAAGACGAACAACCGTTGCATTTGCTCGTTTCCGACTATGATAAGTGGTTGCGATAAATGGCTGCGATAGGCAGCCATTTATCGCCGAATCGGTTTAGCGATTTTCCGTATAGGTGGGCGGAGCATGGCGAACGATGACTTTTGCACCCGGTTTCACCCGTTCATAAAGATCAATCACATCCTGATTGATCATGCGGAAGCAGCCGCTTGAAGCGTTTTTCCCGATGCTCAATGGATAATTGGTGCCATGGATACGGTACATGGTGTCCTTGCCATCTTTAAACAGATACATGGCGCGGGCACCTAGCGGATTTTGTATGCCTGCTGGCATACCATCAGCATAGGCGGCCAGTTTCGGGCTGCGGGCGATCATTTCTGCAGGCGGGGTCCATGTGGGCCATTTGGTTTTTCGCTTGACCACAGCATCCCCTGACCATTCAAACCCTTCCTTGCCAACGGCAATGCCGTAGCGGATGGCTTTACCGCCGCGTTGCACCAGATAAAGGAACGGCCCGGTTGTATCAACGATGATTGTGCCGGCCTTATATCGGGTACGAAGGCTCACGACTCGGCGCAAATAACGTTCACGCATTTTTGTATAATCGAAGGCTGGAAGCGAAATATCATCATCTACAATGGGAGCATAAGCATAGGAAGCCGTTGAGACCACATCGACGGAAGAAAGCGCGATCGTCGGCTCGCCCAATGTAGAATTAGTCGAGTTACAACCGGTGAGAGCGAGAACAGCGCCCAGCATTGCAGCGCTTTGCCATTTAATGGATTTGCTGCCGTGGGCGGTTATATTGGCGTTCGACATTATAGAGGTTCCTCAATCTGACTACCCAAAAGGATATTGTGCGTTGTCAGTCCAAAAACACACGCCCCGATGCCTCTTGACTACTTGTTCCGTGTTATCACGCATTTTTGAAGAAATTGCAAAATTCTGGAGCACAAATATTCGTGTGCGGAGGAATCCCTGAAATTGACCATTGCTCCAGCCATCCTGTATAATTGACATGATCCGGTCTTTGCTCAAGATTAGAGACAAATAATCATGCATGAAATTACAGAGAGAGTATCAAATGAGTGAATTGCTGACGGGTTCTTGTCATTGCGGCACGGTAGAGTTTGAAGTGGTCGTTAATATTCCGCTCGATGATCCAGCCATGAAATTGGCACGGTGCAATTGTTCCCTTTGCCGGCGGCGACAAGTGGTGATGGCTGCTGTTCCATTATCCAGCCTGTCCGTGACCAAAGGCGCTGATAAACTCACTCTTTATCAATGGAATACCAAGGTGGCCAAGCACTATTTTTGCAGTGTTTGCGGCATCTATACCCATCATCAACGGCGAACTGATCCCACTGTTTTTGGCTTCAACATGGCCTGTATTGATGGTGTAGACCCATATGCATTTGGTGAAATCAACGTGGTAGATGGCCAGAAACTCTCATCGGATTAATGGCAGGGTTTGATAACCGGCACAAAAAAAGGGCCGCACGTAATGTGCGGCCCTTTTTTAATTTCCAAACTAAACCGGCTTACTCAGCTGGCTCTTCGTTTTTGCTCATGTCAGCAATCAAGGCTTCTGCGGCAGCTGCTGCTTCTTCCTTGCGTGCATCAACGATCAAATCATCGCGTGAATTCGCAAGCTGGCGAATTCTCGACATGATACCGCCGGTACCTGCTGGGATAAGGCGACCAACGATCACGTTTTCCTTCAGACCTTCGAGTGTATCAGATTTGCCTGCGACAGAGGCTTCTGTCAGCACTCTTGTTGTTTCCTGGAAGGAAGCAGCGGAGATGAATGAACGTGTCTGCAAGCTTGCTTTGGTGATACCGAGCAGTACTGGGTTTCCTTCAGCAGGCTGGAGCCCCTCTTCGAGCATTTTCTCGTTGAGGATGTCCATTTCAATGCGATCCATTTGCTCACCCGGAATAAGTCCGGTGCCACCAGCAACGGTGATTTCAACTTTCTGCAGCATCTGGCGAACAATCACCTCAATGTGCTTATCGTTGATGATCACGCCCTGCAGACGATAAACGTCCTGAATTTCATCGACGAGATAAGAAGCCAAAGCTTCAACGCCTTTGATTGCCAGAATGTCGTGCGGTGCAGGATTGCCATCCAGAATGTAATCCCCCTTTTCGATCGCATCCCCATCCATCAGATAGAAAGGTTTGCTTTTCGGAATGAGGTATTCAACCTGTTCCATGGTGGAATCGTTTGGCTCGATTGCGATGCGGCGCTTGTTCTTATAGTCACGTCCAAAGCGGATTGTACCATCGATCTCAGCGATAACAGCATGGTCCTTAGGACGACGTGCTTCAAAGAGTTCAGCCACACGTGGAAGACCACCGGTGATATCCTTGGTTTTCGCACTTTCCATCGGAATACGTGCAAGCACGTCACCGGCAGAAACTTTGGTACCCGGTTCAACAGACAGAATTGCATCAATTGAAAGAGGGAAACGCGCATCACCACCACGATCAAGTTGGCAAATTTCGCCTTTTTTGTCCTTGATAACAATGGATGGTTTCAGATCAATACCGCGAGGGTTAGCACGCCAATCCATAACAACACGTTTGGTAATACCGGTTGCCTCGTCGGCTGATTCCAGAACGGAAATACCGTCGACCACGTCTTCAAATTCGACCGTACCGGTCGCATCTGAAAGCATTGGGCGGGTGTAAGGATCCCACTCGGCCATACGCTGGCTCTGTTGAACCTTATCGCCTTCATCAACCAGAATACGTGAGCCGTAAGTGACACGATGGGAAGCACGTTCAACGCCCTTCTCATCTTCAATCACCACAGCCATGTTCCGGCCCATGACCATCATATTGCCGTTAGAATCGCGGGCAACATTACGGTTACGGATTTTGATCGTGCCATCATAAGAAGCTTCGATGAAGGATGTGTCCACCACCTGAGCAGTACCACCAATGTGGAAGGTACGCATGGTCAGCTGAGTACCGGGTTCGCCGATAGACTGAGCAGCGATAACACCCACTGCCTCGCCCATATTAACCGGAGTACCACGGGCCAAATCGCGACCGTAGCAAGCGCCACAAATGCCGTTCGCCGCTTCGCAGGTCAATGCAGAGCGGATCAGGACGGTTTTGACTTCAGCAGCTTCAACCAGATCGCAATCCTTCTCGTCAATCAGATGATTGACCGGTAGGATTTCTTCGCCGGTTTCAGGATGTACAATCGCTTCAGCTGTTGTACGGCCAAGAATGCGAAGACCAAGGGAAGCCACAACCTGACCGGCATCGACTGCAGCTTGCATGGTGAGGCCCAATTCGGTACCACAATCTGCTTCATTGACGATACAATCCTGTGCAACATCCACCAGACGACGAGTAAGATAACCCGAGTTCGCTGTTTTAAGTGCGGTATCGGCAAGGCCTTTACGTGCACCGTGGGTGGAGTTGAAGTATTCCAGAACCGTCAGGCCCTCTTTAAAGTTAGAGATGATCGGGCTTTCGATGATCTCGCCAGATGGTTTCGCCATAAGACCACGCATACCAGCCAGCTGTTTCATCTGGGTTGGAGAACCACGTGCGCCTGAGTGGCTCATCATGTAGATTGAGTTCATCGGCAATTGACGACCGGTTTCCTCATCAATGTGCACCGCTTTAATGCGGTCCATCATTTCGTCAGCAACTTTATCGCCACACTTGGCCCAAGCATCCACAACTTTGTTGTATTTTTCGCCCTGAGTGATCAGGCCGTCATTATACTGTTGCTCATATTCCTTGGTCAGCGCCTGGGTATCGGAAACCAATTTCGCTTTGGTTTCAGGGATAACCATGTCATCCATACCAAAGGAAATACCAGCCATACATGCATGCTTGAAGCCAAGTTGCATGATGCGGTCACAGAAGATCACTGTCTCTTTCTGGCCAGAATGGCGGTAGACTGTATCGATCATTTTGGAGATGTTTTTCTTGGTCATCTCGATGTTACAAATGTCGAACAGGACTTCATGATTTTTCGGCAACAATTCACCGATCATCATACGGCCAGGGGTCGTGTCGAGAATTTTTGAAGTTGGATTACCCTCTGCATCGATTGATTTATAACGACCTTTGATCTTGGCATGAAGTGTTACAACACCGGTTTCAAGTGCATGACCCAATTCGCCCATATCACCGAAGACCATGCCCTCGCCCGGTTCTTTATCATTCATGATTGAGAGATAATAGAGACCCAAAACCATATCCTGTGAAGGCACGATAATTGGCTGACCGTTAGCTGGGTGCAGGATGTTGTTGGTAGACATCATCAATACACGCGCTTCGAGCTGTGCTTCCAAAGAAAGCGGCACGTGGACCGCCATTTGGTCACCATCGAAATCAGCGTTAAACGCGGAGCATACGAGCGGGTGAAGCTGGATGGCTTTACCCTCGATCAATACCGGTTCAAATGCCTGAATGCCCAAGCGGTGAAGGGTTGGCGCACGGTTCAAGAGAACCGGATGCTCGCGAATAACCTCATCGAGGATATCCCAAACTTCCGGTTTTTCCTTCTCAACCAGTTTTTTCGCCTGTTTCACCGTGGAAGAATAGCCTTTCGCGTCAAGGCGCGAATAGATGAATGGTTTGAACAATTCCAGAGCCATTTTCTTTGGCAGGCCACATTGGTGCAACATCAGTTCCGGACCAGTCACAATAACCGAACGACCGGAATAATCCACACGCTTGCCGAGCAAGTTCTGGCGGAAACGGCCCTGTTTGCCTTTGAGCATATCTGACAGAGATTTCAGCGGGCGCTTGTTAGCACCGGTGATGGTTCTGCCACGACGGCCGTTATCGAACAGCGCATCAACAGATTCCTGCAACATGCGTTTTTCGTTACGGATAATGATATCAGGTGCACGCAATTCCATCAGACGACGCAGACGGTTATTACGGTTGATCACACGACGATAAAGATCGTTCAGATCGGAGGTTGCAAAACGGCCACCATCCAATGGAACAAGCGGACGAAGATCAGGCGGAATTACTGGAACGGTTTCCATGATCATCCACTCAGGACGGTTTCCTGATTCAATGAATGCTTCAACCACTTTGAGGCGTTTCGTGAATTTTTTTGTTTTAAGTTCCGAAGAAGTCTCGGCCAAATCGGTTCTGAGTGTTTCGGCTTCTTTTTGAAGGTTCATGCCAGCGAGAATTTCGCGGATGGCTTCTGCACCGATCATGCAACTGAATGAATCTTCGCCGAATTCTTCGACTGCGACCATGTATTCTTCTTCGCTGAGGAGCTGATGCTCCACAAGAGAAGTAAGGCCTGGCTCTGTTACAACAAAATTTTCGAAATAAAGCACACGCTCCAAATCCTTCAAAGTCATATCGAGCAGAAGCCCGATGCGGCTAGGCAAAGATTTCAGGAACCAGATATGGGCAACAGGTGCTGCAAGGTCGATATGACCCATGCGCTCGCGCCGGACCCTTGAAAGAGTTACTTCCACGCCGCATTTTTCGCAGATAATGCCTTTATATTTCATGCGTTTATATTTACCGCACAGGCACTCGTAATCCTTCATCGGACCAAAGATGCGCGAGCAGAACAAGCCGTCCCGCTCAGGTTTGAACGTACGGTAGTTGATGGTTTCCGGCTTTTTGATTTCGCCGAATGACCATGACAGGATTTTCTCAGGTGAAGCGATAGAAATTCGAATGGCATCGAAATTCTGCGACTGAGCAGGATTGTTGAAGATATTCATGACCTCTTGGTTCATGGGGTCTTCTCCTTTTGGGCTATGCCCTTAATTGCGGCATCAAATTGTCGTTTACCAAGACAGTCATCCGCCATAATTTAAATATTGGTTCATTTATCACCGTACCTCTTGTTCCGAAAACCGGGTTCCACTTTTCGGGAAGTACTTTTACAAACGCAAACTATTGGAGGAGCGCCAATGCAACCGGCGCTCACTCCGTTAAGACTTACTCCGCAGCGTCAGCGATGTCTTCGTCGCCTTCGTCAGTAGACTTTGAATCTGAATCAGGTGCCGGCAATTTGGTATTTTCCAGCTCCACATTCAGTCCCAGAGAACGCATTTCCTTGATGAGAACGTTGAAGCTCTCCGGAATGCCTGCCTCGAAGGTGTCATCACCACGAACAATTGCTTCATACACTTTGGTACGACCGGCAACATCATCGGATTTAACCGTGAGCATTTCCTGAAGCGTATAGGCAGCGCCATATGCTTCAAGTGCCCACACTTCCATCTCACCGAAGCGCTGACCACCGAACTGCGCTTTACCACCCAGCGGCTGCTGAGTAACAAGCGAGTACGGTCCGATTGAACGGGCGTGAATTTTATCATCCACCAGGTGATGAAGTTTGAGCATATAGATGTAGCCCATAGTCACCTGACGATCGAATTGTTCGCCGGTACGTCCATCATAAACAGTGGACTGACCAGACCCTTTCAGACCCGCCTGTTCAAGCAGTTCAACGATGTCCGGCTCATGCGCACCATCAAACACCGGCGTTGCAATACAAACACCATGCTTCAACTGGCCGGCAAGACGTAGTACCGATTCGTCATCGTATTGTCTGACCGGTTCGTTGCGATCATTGTCCGGATAGATAGATTCCAGCTCTGCGCGTAGAGGTTTGATATCACCGGCGGCTTTATAAGCGTCGATCAACTCACCAATTTTCTTGCCCATGCCGGCACAGGCCCAACCCAGATGGGTTTCAAGGATCTGTCCCACATTCATCCGGCTTGGCACGCCAAGCGGATTGAGCACAATATCAGCGTGTGTACCGTCTTCAAGGAATGGCATGTCTTCCACAGGCAAGATGCGGGAAACCACACCTTTGTTGCCGTGGCGGCCAGCCATTTTATCACCGGGCTGCAGTTTACGCTTAACAGCCACGAAAACCTTGACCATTTTCATGACACCTGGTGGCATCTCGTCGCCACGCTGTAGTTTTTCAACCTTATCCATGAAACGCTGCTCAAGGCGATCCTTGGAATCGTCATATTGTGAACGAAGGGCTTCCAACTGACTTTGAAGTTTATCGTCAGAAACGGCAAACATCCACCATTGTGAGCGTGGATAGATTTCCATCTCTTCAAGAGTAAGCTTGCCTTTGGTGTAGTCTTTTGGACCGGCTACGGTTGTTTTGCCATTCAGCATTGCGGATAGACGACTGTAAACGTTTCTGTCCAAAATGGCCTGCTCATCGTCTCTGTCTTTTGCAAGAGTTTCGATTTCTTCACGCTCGATTGCCATAGCGCGTTCGTCTTTTTCAATGCCGTGGCGATTGAAAACACGAACTTCCACCACGGTGCCGAAGGCACCCGGTGACATGCGCAATGATGTATCACGAACGTCAGAGGCTTTTTCACCGAAGATTGCGCGAAGCAATTTTTCTTCCGGTGTCATCGGGCTTTCACCTTTTGGAGTGATTTTGCCGACCAGAACATCGCCCGGGCCAACCTCAGCACCAATATAGGTAATGCCTGCCTCATCGAGGTTTTTCAAAGCTTCTTCAGAAACGTTTGGAATATCACGAGTGATTTCTTCCGGTCCAAGCTTGGTATCACGAGCCATGACTTCATATTCTTCAATATGGATTGAAGTGAAGACGTCGTCGCGCACGATGCGCTCGGAAAGAAGAATTGAATCCTCGTAGTTATAACCGTTCCAAGGCATGAACGCGACCAGCACGTTACGACCCAGAGCCAGATCACCCAAATCAGTCGAAGGACCATCAGCGATGATATCGCCTTTGGAAATTTTGTCCCCTACCGTTACCAACGGACGCTGGTTGATGCAAGTTGACTGGTTTGAACGCTGGTACTTTTGTAAGCGGTAAATATCAACGCCAGATGCAGAGGCATCAAGATCTTCGGTCACCCGAATAACCACACGAGTTGCATCCACTTGATCCACAACGCCGGAACGCCGTGCGACAATAGCTGCACCTGAGTCTCGGGCAACAACTGCTTCCATGCCGGTGCCAACGAATGGTGCTTCAGCGCGTACCAAAGGCACGGCCTGACGCATCATGTTGGAGCCCATCAATGCACGGTTCGCATCATCGTTTTCCAAAAATGGAATAAGGGAAGACGCAACGGATACCAGCTGTTTTGGTGACACATCCATCAAAGATACGTTTTCGCGCGGCACCATCATTACGTCGCCTGCGTGACGGCAGGTTACGAATTCATTGGTGAAAGTATTATCATTCTCCATTTTCGCATTTGCCTGCGCCACATGATAACGCGCTTCTTCCATGGCTGAGAGATAAATGACCTCATCGGTCAGTTTACCGTCTTTCACCTTGCGGTAAGGGCTTTCAATGAAGCCATATTTATTGACACGTGCGAAAGTTGCCAGTGAGTTGATCAGGCCAATATTTGGACCCTCTGGTGTTTCAATCGGGCAAATCCGACCGTAATGGGTTGGATGCACATCGCGCACTTCAAAGCCAGCACGTTCACGCGTCAGACCACCGGGGCCAAGCGCTGAAAGGCGGCGTTTATGGGTAATTTCAGACAGAGGGTTTGTCTGATCCATAAACTGGGATAGCTGTGAAGAGCCAAAGAATTCACGCACCGCAGCAGCAGCAGGCTTAGCGTTGATCAAATCCTGCGGCATCACCGTGTCAACTTCGATGGAAGACATGCGCTCTTTAATGGCACGTTCCATGCGTAGCAGACCGATGCGATACTGATTTTCCATCAATTCGCCAACAGAACGAACACGTCTGTTGCCGAGGTTATCAATATCATCGATGTCGCCTTTGCCGTCACGAAGACCGACAAGGGTTTTTACCACTTCCAGAATATCTTCCTTACGCAGAACACGTACGGTATCTTCTACGTCAAGCTGCAAGCGGATGTTCATTTTAACACGGCCAACCGCAGATAGATCATAGCGTTCTGAATCAAAGAACAATGATTTGAACATTGCTTCAGCAGTATCCATAGTCGGCGGCTCACCCGGGCGCATTACCCGGTAGATATCAAACAGAGCACCCTGACGGTTGTCGTTTTTGTCAGCAGCAAGTGTGTTTCGGATGAAAGCACCCACATTAATGTGGTCGATATTGAGAATATTGAATTTCTTGATTTTATTTTCATCAAGAATTTCAATGGTTTTCTCGTCCAGCTCGTCGCCGGCTTCCATGTAGATTTCGCCGGTTTTCACATTGACAATATCTTCAGCAATATATTTACCGTAGACTTGCTCATTGGTGGCCTTGATGGCTTTAAGGCCATTTTCGATCAATTGTTTGATTGTGCGAGCAGTAAGTTTTTTGCCAATTTCGACAACGACTTCACCTGTATCGGCATCAATCAAATCGGCTTCAGCTTTCATGCCCTTCATGCTTTCACCGTCGAATGGCATGCGCCATCCGTCACCATCGCGTTTCAGCTCAGATGAGGTGTAGAAGGTTGAAAGGATTTCTTCCTGATCAAGACCAAGAGCCATCAACAGTGTTGTCACCGGCAATTTGCGGCGGCGATCGATGCGGGCAAAAACGATGTCTTTGGCATCAAATTCAATATCAAGCCATGAGCCACGATATGGAATAACGCGGGAAGCGAACAGCAATTTGCCGGATGAATGGGTTTTGCCTTTATCGTGATCGAAAAATACGCCCGGTGAACGGTGCATCTGGGAAACAATCACACGCTCGGTGCCGTTGACGACGAAAGTACCATTGCCAGTCATCAAAGGCATATCGCCCATATAGACGTCTTGCTCTTTGATATCCTTGACGGATTTAGCACCTGTATCTTCATCGATATCAAACACGATAAGGCGAAGGGTAACCTTCAGCGGTGCGGAATAAGTCATGTCGCGCTGGCGACATTCTTCCACATCGTATTTTGGCTTATCAAATTCGTAACGCACGAATTCCAGCATGGATGAACCAGTAAAATCACTGATTGGGAAAACGGATTTGAATGCCGTTTGCAGACCCTCGTCACCACGACCACCTTCAGGTTCATCAACCATCAAAAACTTGTCATAGGACTGTTTTTGAATCTCGATGAGATTTGGCATTTCTGCCACTTCTGAAATGTTTCCGAAGAATTTTCTTACGCGTTTACGACCGTTAAAAACATGGGTTTGAGCCATGGTTGCTCCTTGATTGTACGCAGCTTTCGCCCGATACCAGTCTCTGGAAAGCCCATCCAATCGGCTTTCGGGACACAGGTTCGTGCGTCATCTGTCATTTGCGCCAAGAACCGGTGGCAAATCGGTTCAAAATTACTAGCCAGTAATGTTACATTAGTACCCTGCCCTCAACACCAAACGAATTTAGCACATTGTACAGGCAAGGCCCCGGACGAATCCGAGGCCAATTATCTTGGTGACCCGCTAGGGTCAGGCAATCAAAATTACTTGAGTTCAGCTTTTGCTCCAGCTGCTTCAAGTTTCTTCTGAATTTCTTCGCCTTCAGCTTTTGTAACAGCTTCCTTAATTGCTTTAGGTGCTGCTTCAACAAGGTCTTTAGCTTCTTTCAAGCCAAGGCCCGTAATGCCGCGAACTTCTTTAATCACGTTGATTTTAGAAGCGCCGATTTCAGTCAAAACGACGTCAAATTCGGTTTTCTCTTCAACAGCTTCGGCAGCATCGCCACCAGCAGCAGCAACTGCAACAGGAGCTGCCGCAGAGACGCCCCATTTTTCTTCAAGCATTTTAGAAAGCTCAGCGGCTTCCAAAACTGACAAGGTTGAAAGCTCGTCTACGATCTTTGCTAGATCAGCCATAATAGTATTCCTTAAGTTCAAACTTCGTTTTAGTTGTGACTAACGACCTTACGCCGCCTCATCCTTCTGGCCATAAGCCCCGAACACACGCGCCAATTGACCGGCAGGTGCGTTGATTACCTGTGCGATACGGCTTGCAGGGGTTGAAATCATACCCACAAGTCTACCACGCAGTTCATCCAGTGATGGTAGTGCAGCCAAAGACTTCACAGCATCAACATCGAGGTTGGTAGTGCCCATTGCTCCACCAAGAATAACGAGTTTTTCGTTTTTCTTGGAGAATTCGACAGCTACCTTGGGTGCAGTTACAGCATCCGGGGAATATGCAATCACGGTTTGACCCTGAAACAAATCCTGAATGTGTTCTGCATCCGTGCCCTGAAGAGCGAGTTTGGCAAGACGGTTTTTCGCGACTTTAACGGTTCCGCCTGCTTCCTTCATGCTTGCCCGCAGGGCACTCATGTCAGCAACAGTCAAACCGGTATAGTGAGCAACGACCACAGCGCCAGATTCCTGGAACACAGTATTCATGGAAGCTACAAATTCACTTTTTTCCGCTTTATCCACAGTCTCTCTCCGTTTTAGATCCCCATCGAAACGATGGTTTTCCGGTTAAGTGCCATTCTTTGCTACCTAGGTAACATCAAACGACGTTTCGAGGTCCTGTCCCTGATAGACACCCCAATAACGCGGGATTGCCACAAGGCTTACGAGTTTGAACTAGGGATTTTCATCCCAGTGAGGCATTCACCTCAAAATTCGTTCTCACTTCCATCTATTGCAGGTCTATGGTTTCAAAATTTCCATCCATCGCTGAACTTCAATTCTATCCCCAAGGATTAAGGCACCAACCATAAGGTAGGCCACCCACAGTCTCGGACAGGTATTATTCAAAACACGGCAGGCTCACGCCAATTCGCATTTTGAAACTCCGGCGGCGAGCCGCCGAAATCTTGTTTTGGTGGCAAGCCACCGAATCTTATTCAGCCCGTTAGAGCTTTATTCAGTCATAGATGCCGGATCAACTTTGACACCGGGACCCATGGTAGAAGAAATTGCTACGCGCTGAAGGAATGTTCCTTTGGCGCCCGTTGGCTTCGATTTAATGACCGCATCGGTCAGCGCGCGGATATTTTCTTCCAGCGCATCAGCACCAAAGGAAGCTTTTCCGACGCCAGCCTGAATGATACCAGCTTTTTCAACGCGAAATTCCACTGAACCGCCTTTGGCAGCCTTAACCGCAGCAGCAACATCCATAGTCACCGTTCCGGTTCTTGGATTTGGCATCAAATTGCGTGGGCCAAGCACTTTACCCAGACGACCAACAAGGGCCATCATGTCTGGAGTTGCAATGCAGCGGTCAAATTCGATTTTGCCGGCCTGAACATCAGCCATCAGATCATCTGAACCAACAATATCAGCGCCAGCAGCTTTTGCTTCTTCGGCTTTATCGTCCTTAGCGAACACAGCAACACGAACAGTACGGCCAGTACCATTTGGCAAATTGATAACGCCGCGAACCATCTGGTCAGCGTGACGAGGATCAACGCCCAAATTCATTGCAATCTCGATGGTTTCATCGAACTTGGCGGATGCACGTTCTTTGACCATGGCAACAGCCTCAGTCAAACCGTACAATTTTTCGCGATCAATGCCTTCTGAGGCAGATTTAAATCTTTTTCCAATAGCCATCAGTTAGCCCTCCGTTTCCACGCCCATTGAGCGGGCGGAACCTTCAACAATCTTCATTGCGGCTTCGATGGTGGTTGCATTGAGATCAACCATCTTCTTTTCTGCAATTTCCTGAACCTGCTTGCGGCTCAATTTAGCAACCGATTCGCGACCAGGCTCTGCTGACCCCTTTGCCAACCCAGCAGCCTTACGGATAAAGAAAGACATCGGCGGTTGCTTCAACACGAAGGTGAAGGACTTGTCCTGGTAAATGGTAATTACACAAGGAACCGGAGCCCCTTTTTCCATTTCCTGGGTTTTAGCGTTGAACGCCTTACAAAATTCCATGATATTCAGGCCACGCTGACCAAGTGCCGGACCGATTGGCGGCGAAGGCGATGCGCTTCCTGCTGGAACCTGAAGCTTCAGGTATCCGTCAATTTTTTTAGCCATAATTCACTCTGCTATTTGCATCACCTGCCGAAAAACAAGTGACGCGGTTCAAATTAACCGGAACAAATTCCGGCGTCGCAGTTGCGTGGTAGGCTCGACCTGAACCGGCAAAAGTTCAAACAAGCTCCCACACTCTTTATTACGAACCCTTACCCCAAAACCGAAAACCAATTTTGGGAGGCACGCTTTAACAGGGCCTAAGTCTTCTCGACCTGACCATACTCAAGATCAACCGGGGTAGCCCGACCGAAAATTGAAACTTCCACTTTAAGGCGCGCACGCTCCTCGTCCACTTCCTGAACGATACCGTTGAACGAAGCAAACGGGCCATCAGAAACACGAACACTCTCACCCACATCAAACATGATAGAGGGCTTAGGACGGTCAACGCCTTCTTGAACCTGATTAAGAATGCGCTCAGCTTCACGCTCCATAATTGGCTGAGGCTTATGGTCGGAACCAAGAAAGCCTGTTACCTTCGGAGTATTCTTGATCAAGTGGAACGCCTCATCGGTCATTTCCATCTTCACAAGCACATAGCCCGGGAAAAACTTACGTTCAGCATCGACCTTGCGACCCCGACGAACCTCAACGACCTTTTCAGTCGGCACCAAAACAGCCTCAAACAAATGCTCAAGACCTTTTTGCTTAATCTGTTCTTCTATCGATTCCGCCACCTTCTTTTCGAAATTCGAATAAGCGTGAACGATGTACCAGCGGTGCGCCATCTATTGTCGTATCCTTATTAACCCAGCCATTAAACCAAAGACTGGACTAAAACCTAAATTATGAACCCGTATTTTCAGGAACCTGTTTTAATTAACCGAGTATCAGCCCAACACCCCAACCAAGCAACTGATCCAAAGCGAAGAAAAACAACGCCGCGATGATCACCATAATGAACACCATGATAGTGGTGATCACAGTTTCGCGGCGGGTTGGCCATGTGACTTTGGAAGTCTCGGCTCGCACCTGCTGAATAAAGGTGAATGGATTAATTTTGGCGGCCATGTGCTAGAACGCTTTCGCTCAGATTTTTGAACTCGATTATACTTACCCCAGTTGACCTAAAAATGTTGACGAAAACCGTTGTAAAGCAACCAATTTTCCACACATTTTAGCGCGTACAGCAGAATCTCTTCACTATACGCGCGTCAGCTAGAGGCCTCTACATAAAACGTAGGGTTGAAAAGCGCAAGGGGTTGTTTAAGGGAATCCTGAAAATTCAACCCCTTATTTACAGATTAATGGCGTTTTTACAGATTAATGGCGTTCTTGTACAGGATGATCGCAATGAAGCCCCAAATAGAATTTTTCATTTCCCATAATGAACTGAATATGAATGCGCCATTCACTGCGTGTTGTGTAGCAATTATTTAAAAGCGGTGAATGGGGCTTTTGCGGTGTGGTGGCTTGTTGTCCGCCCTGAAGCGGAGCGAAGGATTAAAATTATGTGTACTGAAAATTCCGGGAAGTATCGAAGTTTTTGCGAAGCAATTTCCAGGCATAAGACAAGTGAAACTGAACAGAAGGATTCGTTTCAAAATGACCTGTCTGGTTTATTGGTCACAATTGACAAGGCTGGCCATCAGATAGGCGTCAAAGGTACATTACTTTGTTAATGAAGTGCGAACCGATGATGAGAAACGAAATGGCGTTGGATAATTGTTAGAATATTTGGTATAATTGTTGGATTATATTGGTCTTGGGATTCTCACTAAATGAACGCTGAAAATAATTTGATCCTGCCGGTTATTCTCGCTGGCGGTAAGGGTTCCAGATTGTGGCCCATGTCGCGGACCGCGCGTCCGAAACAGTTTTTGTCCCTTACGGGTGATCTCACATTGTTTCAACAGACTTTAAAGCGTTTGCAGGATCCGTCGATTTATAAAGCGCCGATTATAATAACCAATAGCGAGTATCGCTTCATCGTTGCAGAGCAGGCGCTTGAATGTGATGTCGAACTTGGTGCTATTTTGCTAGAGCCGGTGGCGCGCAATACCGCGGCAGCAATTGCGGCGGCAAGTATTGTAGCTTCCAGCGACACCCCATCTCAACTGGTACATGTGCTCGCCTCCGATCATGTGATTGAAGTTGATGCGGCTTATCTTGAAGCGCTTCGTGTGGCAAAGGCTACGGCCCTTTCCGGGCGGTTAGCGACATTTGGCATCAAACCTTATGAGCCGGCGACGGGCTTTGGCTATATCGAGGCTGGCGAACGCGAGGAAAGCGGTGCTAATATCGTTAGCCGATTTGTAGAAAAGCCGGATGCAGAGCGTGCAGAAGAAATGATTGCCTCTGGCAATTTTTACTGGAATTCAGGCATGTTCCTGTTTGCCAGCAATGTGTTTTTGAGCGAATGCGAAACTCATGCTCCAGAAGTTTATGCAGCCGCAAAAACATCGGTAGAAAAAGCCACGAAAGATCTGGATTTTATCCGGCTTGATACAGATGGATTTTCTGCCTCTCCCAATATTTCCGTCGATTATGCTATTTTTGAAAAGACCTCTCTGGCATCCGTCGTTCCCTCCCCGATCATCTGGTCTGACCTTGGTGCATGGGATGCTGTGTGGAAAGCGGGGAACCGCGATAAAGACGGCAATTTACAGCGAGGAAGCGTGACCCTGCGCAACACCACCGATTCCATCGTCATTTCTGAAAAGCTGCATATGGTTGTGAACGGGCTGGATGACGTAACCGTTATTGCAACGCAGGATGCGGTTTATGTGGGGCGTTTGTCTGATGCTCAAAGCGTTGGTTCAATTGTTGATAGTCTCAAGGAAAACCCCGATACGGTGGCGCTGACAGAAGATCATCGGACCAGCTATCGCCCGTGGGGTGGATATTCATCTTTGGAAATCGGCGAGCGCTTTCAGGTTAAGCGCCTGTTCGTTAAACCGGGTAAGCGGCTTTCGCTGCAAAAACACCGTTTCCGCTCCGAGCACTGGGTCGTGGTTGCTGGCACCGCCGAGGTGCAGATCGGTGAAAAAATCATGACCATTGGAGAAAACGAAAGCGTTTATATTCCTGTTGGCGAACTTCATCGACTTTATAATCCGGGAGAAACTCTGCTGGAATTGATTGAAGTGCAGACCGGGACTTATTTTGGTGAGGACGATATCATCCGGGTCGAGGATGAATTCGGACGCACCTGAATTTGCGTGCCAGCGTCTGCTAGCATATAATTTGGATCAAGTGTAATTGGAGCCAAGAATGAGCAATTTCATTCATTTAAACGTCGAAAATGCCGAGCCGCCTCATGGTCTTTCAGCTCCTTTGCAAGCCCTTTGGTGGTTGAAAAAAGGTAATCTGACCATCGGGCCCGAGTGGGAAAAGGGTCATGGAATTTGCCAAACCGCCGAAGGCATTCACGATTATGACTGGGTTCATGCGCTTTCTCACTGGATTGAAGGGGATATGGGCAATGCCAGTTACTGGTATCGTCGTGTGGACAAGGAACGCGTAGGTGGCAATGTTTCGGAAGAATGGGAACATATCGTCACAAAATTGAGTACCGGAACATGAGTGCATTTTTTGAAGAACTGGACTATCGTCCAACGCCGATTGGCGCACTGAGCTTGCGACGCAGACGCGAAATGTCACTGGGTGTGGATGTCATCGAAATCAAACTCGGCGAAGAGTTTTTGATGTCGAGCCTGTTTACGGTTTCCGAGGTCGCCCTTTCTAATTTGGGACTTGCAGAACTGAACACCGGATCAGCTGATGTAGTGGTCGGTGGACTTGGGCTTGGCTATACAGCGCGTACTGTATTGGAGCATGAAAACGTCAAATCCCTGATAGTGGTTGATGCGCTGGAAGCGGTGATTGACTGGCATGAAAGCGGGTTATTACCTTTGGGTGAAGGATTAACCAGCGATCCACGTTGTCGTTTCAGGCATGGAGACTTCTTTGCGCTTGCTGCCTCTGATGAAGGGTTTTCGCCCGATGAACCGGGCAAGAAGTTCGATGCTATTCTGGTTGATATCGACCACTCTCCAGAGTTTTTCCTCGATGCACAAAACGCTTCATTCTATCAGCCGGAAGGCTTGAAGAAACTCACCCATCACCTGCGCCCCGGCGGTGTATTTGGCCTCTGGTCCAATGACCGACCAGATGAGCGCTTTATTAGAAGGCTAGAAGAAATCTTCGATGAAGCACGGGGCGAAGTGGTAACGTTTCATAATCCGTTACAAAACCGCGAAGCTGTTCAGAGCGTCTATCTGGCGAAGGTTGCTGGTTAAGAGCGGCGCAGCGTTAGCTAACCCAAACGCTAATGCTGGATAGATGAAGCCTGTGATATGGTAGAACCATATTTTTTACCTGAGAACTGACAAATTTTCCCAAGTCCGCAAGTCCGATTGTGCAATAGCTTATATTGAACAGTATGGGTTAGTGAAATTTCGGATCCGACCCTTCTTTGTTTTTCATCTTTTTAACAAACAGCGCTTGTAAATTCAATATTTAGTACGATATCTAATTATATAGCTTGATGTCATACTAGGAGAGATGAATGAACAGACGGAAATTTTTGACCCTGTCAGGTGGTGGCGTTATTGTGGCGGCGGGCGCGGGTGTTGCAGGGTTTGTTTTCACTCGCACTCCCAAGAAAGCACTTATTCCCTGGGCACAGGCTGGGTCGCTCTATAGCGAACCTCGAAAACGCGCCCTCTCCTATGCAATCCTTGCGCCCAACCCTCACAACCGCCAGCCATGGCTGGTTGATCTATCAAAGGAGAACAGGATCATTCTCCATGTGGATACGAGCCGTCTGCTACCTCATACTGATCCGTATAATCGACAAATTACGATTGGGCTTGGATGTTTTCTTGAAATTCTGCGCATGGCAGCGGCGGAAGACGGATACCGCGTTACAACGGATGCTTTTCCGGAAGGAAGTGGTGAGAACCTTGATGAGCGGCCCGTGGCTATTCTCTCATTTGAAGCAGATAAAACTGTCCAAAAAGACCCACTTTTTGCGTTTGTGCTGGAACGCCGTTCGTTGAAAGTTCCCTATGATATGGAGCGCAGAATACCGGAACCTGACCTTCAAAAACTGGTCACTCTTGGGAATGGTGATGTGCAAATCAGCGGCACGATTGCGGCCTCGAAAGTTTCACAACTCCGCCAGTTGACCAATGAAGCATCCATCACGGAATTGCATACCCATCGCATGAATAAGGAAAGCATTGATTTGGCACGTATCGGGAAATCGGAGATTGAAGCCAAGCCCGATGGCATTGATCTTGGTGGCCCATTTATGGAAGCGCTATCGATGTTTGGGTTATTCACACGCGAAGGCGCACTGGACCCAACCTCATCTATCTTCAAGCAGGGGCAGGAAATGCTGTTGGCTCAAAGCGATAGCGCCATGGGTCATGTGTGGCTTGTCACCAAAGGCAATAGCCGTCTCGACCAGCTCAATGCCGGGCGTGATTGGGTGCGCGTGAATTTGACGACGACTTCCATGGGGCTTGGACTTCATCCGCATAGCCAGGCACTGCAAGAATGGCCTGAGATGAAGGTGCATTATGATAAATGCCACGCCCTTTTGGCACCTGATGGCGGCACGGTTCAAATGCTGGGGCGATTGGGTTATGGTGAAAAAATTGCACCGAGTCCCCGATGGCCATTGGATACAAGAATTATAGATGCCTGATCAGTTAAAGACACCCAAAGAGAATTTGTTCGGCCTATTAACGGAAATCGGCATTATCAATCAATTGATGACGACAGAGTTCAACCATTTGATGCCGGATGGACTTCACATTTCCCAATTCGGCGTTATCAACCACCTTTGCCGGGTGGCAGATGGCTGGACACCGCTTCGCCTTGCGAACGCCTTTCAGGTAACAAAGGCCACAATGACCAACACACTGGCAAGACTTTCTGCGCGTGGCCTTGTTGAAGTTCGAAATAACCCGGCAGATGGGCGCAGCAAGCTGGTGTTTATTACTTCGGACGGCAGGGTATTTCAAAAGCGAGCAATTGCCTCACTTGAGCCGTTTCTTATGAAGATGGGCAAGGAGCTCGATTTGGAAGCGCTGATAAAAATACTCCCGCAGCTTGAAAAACTGCGGGAATATTTTGATAATAACCGGACTGCCTGACGCTATTTATCGCCCATCTTCCGAGAAATATGTTTCACAGGAGATGACACTGGCATAACTCATTGCTAAAGGCGCCATGAAGGCAGCGTGCACCTGTGATGCGGGCACCTCCACATCATTGAACATGACTTCTTTTGCACCACAAGCATCCTCAACCACTGTAACTTCATAACCAAAATCAGAGGCGGCTCTGGTGGTGGCGTCGATACACATCTGGCTCATTGCACCACAAATGGTGATTTTGGATACTCCCCTCGCCTCAAGTTCCACCCCCAAGGAGGTATCCTGAAAGCTATTGGCTTTATGTTTCAGAATAACCGTTTCACCTTCATTTGGAGCAACGGAGGCGTGGGTTTCTGCGCCAGTGGTTCCAGGCCTGAAAAACGGAGCTTCCTGTGATGGTATCTCATGACGGATATGGATAATTTCGTAACCATGTTTGCGGGCGTGTTCGAGCAGGCGAACAGCGTTTGCCGTTACCTCCTGCATCTTATCTACCGGCCACATACCACCTTCAAAATAATCATTCTGGATATCGATGAGAACTAGCGCATTATTTGACATTTCAAACTCCAATTGTTGACTGTCCAATACCTAAACTCTGAGCACGTTCAATATAATTGGCGTAAATGACATTTAATATGCTATATCAGCCAAATGACCTCAATTTCTCATTCCATTGCAATCATTGCCTATCGTGATGTCCAGATGTCGGCTGTACTCGGGCTCGCTGATTTGTTCACGATTGCTAATCGCCATAGCCTGAAACTTGGTGGTTCCCGATTGGAGGTACATCAACTAAGCGATGAGATGATGCTGGAAACAACAGACTCTTTTGACGCAATCATCCTGCCGCCTTCGTTAGGGAACTCGCGGGGCGAAGGTGAAACTGCCATTCACAACTGGCTGCGCGAACAACATGCTGGCGGCGCGTTAATGTGCTCGGTATGCGCGGGGGCATTCTGGCTGGGGCATAGCGGACTTTTAAAGGGACGTCCTTCGACAACCCACTGGGCACTTGAAGAGGAATTCCGCAATAGTTTTCCAGATACGCAGCTTAGTGCCCAACATTTGCTGATTGATGACAATGATATTGTGACTGCTGGTGGGCTGATGGCCTGGCTGGATCTGGGATTGTTTATCGTTGATCGCTGGCTCGGCCCACAGGTGGTTTCACAAACCGCACGCCACTTGTTGATAGACCCCAGCGGGCGGGAACAACGTAACTATCGAAGTTTCATGCCTCCTCTTCACCATGGTGACAGGGCCATTCTCACGCTTCAACATTGGTTGGAAGAACACACGAATAGCGAAATTACAGTTGCAGCAATGGCTGAACGGACGAAACTATCGGGTAGAACGTTCCTTAGGCGTTTTAAAAAAGCCACCGGCTTTACACCCAACAATTATGTCCAGAAACTGCGCATTGAGAAGGCGCGGGGCTTGCTGGAACGTACGCGCATACCAGTAAGCGAAATCAGTTGGAATGTGGGTTATCAGGACACGTCAGCCTTCAGCCGGGTTTTCCGTGCAACCACTGGCCTGACCGCGGGAGAATATCGAAACCGGTTCGGGCTTTTGGCACGAAGTGGCTCCTGAACATTATGTACAGCGTATGTTTGGTGACTTCATTTATCCCGGTGCCAACAAAATCATCACTTGCACACGCTGCATCCTCGATATTTTTAATCGGACATTTTCTCCAGTAACCGCGCCATTTGGAGTTCGAGTCGCTTTACCTCACGCAATGTCCGGTTGGTTTCCATACGCATCCAGCTCCATAGTTTGATCATCATCTGCGCCGTTAAACCGAACCATGCAATGCCTGCCCAGCGGAGCATTGTGTTGGTGTCATCCACGGTGGCAAATTTCCATGCAGCGTAGAAGCCAACAACCGTCAGGAACAATCCGGCAAGAAGGGTTACCACCGTTATCCATGCCATTTTGCCCTGAAACAATCCGCCGAACTGACCCAAAAGGCTCTGTTCGCCTAACTGTTCCATCAATGCGCGATCTTCAGCTTCGAGCGCTTCCTCGATTCTTTGATCAAGTTTGGTCATTTTCATTTTCTCCTTCTAATGCCGCACGCAAATTGCGACGGGCATGCATAAGGCGGGTTTTTACGGTTCCCGCCGGAACCTTTAACGCAACTGAAATCTCGGCAATGCTGAAACCCTCAATGTAATGCAGGGCAATTGTTGCGTGCTGTTCTTTCGAAAGTTCCGCCATCGCCTTGTTGAGTGGGGTTCGATCGGCCTGTGCTTCAATATTAGCTTGAGAATTGTCCACAGCCTCAGGCTCTGCGGCAAATGCCATGCCATCACGGCGTTTGCGGGTGATTTTGCGAATTGTATCGGCTGTGCGCCTTGTGACAATTCTGTGGGCCCATGCGGGAAATACAACCACATCCTTTAAACCCGGCAGGCCCCTATAGATATCAATCCAGCTATCCTGAACGATGTCTCTGGCTAGTTCCATTTCGCCAGATAAACGATAGGCATGGGCGATTAATCGTGGCTGCCAGTGTTTTACCAAACGCTCAAAAGCGGCACTGTTGCCGGTGCGGGCGCTGGCAGCCAGATATTCATCAAATTTGCGCGCAACGTTCCGCCGCATGGCAATTTACTTTCGAGTGTTTCAACGAACCTTACAATATAAGTCGTTGAATATCCCGAAGCGGTTCAATTGAGTCTTCAGAGAACGTTTTAACCAACGTTTTCCCGGCCATGGGGGGATGAAAAATCCACATCAGGACTATGCTTGTGGATCTAAATTCAGATGGCTTTCAGATTTTTGTTCGTTTTTTTCAAATCTCACGCCACCTGATTATGAGTAATACCGTTTAATTTCAATGCGGTACGAACACAATATGAAGAAAAACTTCCGAAAAATTGATGGCGTATAAATTCTGCCGTCTGACTATAAGGCCTTAAATTAGCTTGAAGGAAATTTCGCCGATTCCATCAATACCGCCTTTGACTTCGTCGCCTTTTTCGGCGGCATCCACGCCCGCAGGCGTCCCGGTATAAATGAGATCACCTTGTTTCAATTCTACAAATCTGGAGAGATAGACGATGACTTCCGGTACGGACCATATCAATTCGTTGAGGCTTGCGTCTTGTCGACCATCACCATTGACGGTGAGCCAAATGCGTTTCCCTTCGAGATCGGCAGGTGCACGCTTAACCAGTGTTGTACAAGGGGCGGAATAATCAAACCCCTTGGAGAGATCCCATGGACGGCCTTTTTTCTTGGCTTCGCCCTGCAAATCGCGACGTGTAAGATCAACGCCGACTCCATAACCAAAAATATGGTCGTTGGCATTATCCACCTCAATGTTTGATCCATCCTTACCTATTGCAACAACCAGTTCAATTTCATGGTGCAGTGAATTCGTCTCACTTGGATAGGGAACATCTGCGCCATCGCTGACAATTGCATCGGCAGGCTTGGTGAAGAAAAACGGATCTTCGCGGTCCGGATCGTGGCCCATTTCACGCGCGTGTGCAGCATAATTGCGACCCACACAAAAAATACGGCGAATTGGGAAACGCTCACCTATGCCCTCTACCGGCAAGGAAGACGTCGGAAACGGTTCAAAAACAAAACTGGGCATGGATACGGGCCTTTTATCTAAGTCGAAATATTATCTGGAATTCGGCTTAGAAGTAGCAGACCAAGGTGCATGCAGCAATGTTGAAGGGGCGATTACTTCCTACCTTCCCAGCATAAACTCGCGGGAACCTTCCTGACCAAAATTTCGATTTAAAAAGGCGGGTCGGATGTTCTTCAAATCGAGCATGGTCAGCCCCACGGCGGCGTTATCCAGCTCCGGCCATTCAGCAAAACCAAGATAATTGCATCCGATGTTCTTATAGTGCCTGAACAGTACCGGAAGACTGCGTTTTCCGCCCTCAAAACCATTGATGAAATTGGCAACGTCAGCAAAATTGTGACAGGCTTTCACCATATCATCGACCGCCACTTCACGCGGGATATCGAGGCTTATCTGGCGTTTAGGAGTGACAAAATTTATCATGCCTTCCTGGAGGCATTTATCCATAATGAAGCGATGCAACAATTCGCGTGAAATAGGTGTGAAAGTTTGCCCCATCGTGACCGGGCCAAACAGATACTTAATTTCCTTATTGAGACGGGCGACTTCCAATATGCCGCGCCACAACAAAAGTAATGGTGTATAGTGCCTTTGATATTCAGGCATGATAGCGGCGCGTCCCAGCTCCATTGAGCGGGGCAGGATTTTCAAAAATTGTGGTGACAGGTTGAAAATTGAGGATGACACCAATTTTTCCTCAGCCTCAGCAGCGGAGGTAAATTTTGGCAGCATATAGCGATAGACGCCAACCATTTGATTTTTGTCATTATCCCACAAAATCAAATGGCTGTTGATTTTATCGTATTGGTCCTGCATCTCGTCGGCATTATTGAGTTTTGTCTCTTTGGAAAAGGCGGCAAATCGCACGTCACATATTGTTTTCAACAATTCTGGCGAAATATCCTTATCGACATTGTAGACGGAAAAATTCTTCTGGGTGACGAGGTGCTGAGCGCCTTTCACCAGATTTTCAGTGTTTCCTGCCAAACGAAACCCCGGCTTTGCGAGAGCAGTTTCACCCCCATTTAATATAGGGTCGGATTTCTTCGGCATATCAGTTTTTAGCGCATAGGTCAGGCTACGAGAGAACTGTCCCGGAGAAATGGCTTTGGCAATTTGTGCTAATTGCGGCGCGGATACCGGTTGACCAATACGGAAACGAAAATCATGGCCACCACGTAAAAATTCGCGCAGCAGCATATAGGTGCGTAATTTTGGGTGAATCAGGCCGGACAGGTTGAACAGCATCGAATTTCGCCCGGAAATGTGCATGGGCACCATTTCTCCACCGCTGATCTCGACAAAACGGTGCACCTGATCTGTCCATGCGGAATCTGATATAGTCCAGTCGGAGGTTTTTAAATGAGAGCAGATACGGCCAGGAAATAATGCCAGATCGCCGCCAGACCGTAAATGCCTCAGGGCTGTTGCCACAGACTTTCTATTCAGGCCACGATTATTCTCAGCCATGAATGGATCAACAAATAGCAGCCGATCATCGTTAAGTTGGGTTGCGGCCAATATGGTATTGGCAAACAGTTTCATGCGCGGGCGATGGTGCGTTAAGAGGCGAAACATGCCCAGCGCGTCTGGTAAGCCATAGGGATGGTTGGCGACGAACACCTTTGGGCCATCGCTAAGTTCTTCAAGAGCTGACGGGTTATCGATCGTCCACTTAATGTTCAATTCTTCAAACAAATAATCAATAATTTGATCTGCGTCCGGCCATGGCGGCCCAAGCTCCATCATGATGTCGTTGAATTTTTTAATGCCAATAATGCTTTCAATTGCAGTTATGGCAATGCCAGCTGCACCGGACGCTGGGGCTGTATCTATAGCCTGCTCGGCCGAAAACTTGCCGCTAAGCACTTTTTTCGTCGAAAGAAACTTGTTTGACTGAAAGGAATTCATCGCAGTTCAGGTATCCATCATTTTAGCCTCATCCCGCCACAGAATGGAGCTTAAAATTGGCCGTTGTCATACGGCTTTCGCGAAGTTGTTTCGAGCCTTAATGCTCGACGCCCTGGTAGCAACTAAACGTTTTCAATTTCACTCGTTTTAAACCCTCGGACCATCCAATAAACTGGTACAAAAGTTCACCAAATTTGCGTTTATTCCGGGAATCAAGCCATTTTATGGCAATTACGTGAACCAAATAATTCAAATCGCCTGAATCCCACACCGCACTCTTGAGGGTGCTTAGACCACAAAATTACGGGGTTAGTCCAATAAAATTCAACTTTTTCGGCGAATTATTCATGTGTTTGGAGTTTTCCACAATTTCCAACCCGTGCTTTTCAGCAAGGACCGAAGCGCCTATGGCGCTTTTCTTTCCTGCGTCCTAAGCTGCCAATATTGCAATTTTATGACAGGATATGACGCGTGACGGAGTATGATTTCTTAAATAAAGTGGTGCTGATTTCGGGTGCTGGCCGTGGTTTGGGCAAACGTGCAGCGGAGCGTTTTGGTAATGCAGGCGCAAAGCTGGTTTTAAATGACTATTCCGCCGACATTTTGGAAGAAACCCTCAAGGAACTTGGTGACAAAGGCTATAAGCTTTGCGGGGCCGCTGGCGACATTGCTGATGAAAATGTTTCCAAAACACTGGTGGAATTGGCTGACCAGACATTTGGTGGCCTTAATATCACAATCAATAATGCGGGCATTGCACAGGATATGACCCGTTTGCATGAGACCGATACGACCGTGGCAAAACGGGTGATTGATGTGGATTTGATGGGTGTATTTTATGCCATGAAGCATCAAATTCCGCTTATGTTAAAAACTGCCGAAGCTGATGGCGTTCCTTCTGTAATTCTCAATTTAGCATCGGCGGCAGGTGTTATGGGATCGCCAAACCTCGCAATTTATTCCGCTGCAAAACATGGGGTTGTGGCGCTCACCCGTTCTGCTGCACTCGAATATGCAACCAAAGGCATTCGGGTCAACGCGCTCTGCCCGTCTTTCACCCGCACCAATATGGTGACAGATATGCTGGACGGTTCACGACATGGGCGCGATATTGCTGAGGCCAAGTTGTTGGCTTTCAACCCCATGGGGCGTCTTGGTGAAGTGGATGAAATCGTACAAGCTATGTTGTGGGCCTGTAGCGATGAAAACAGCTATTATACCGGACAAACCCTGTCGATTGACGGTGGATTGCGGACCTCTTAGGGGCGACCCCAAACTTAACAAAGTGAAAGCGAATGAAATGACCCGAATTTTATCTCTTTTTGCATGTTTTTTATTGTTCTTTTCCGTGTTCATTTCTGGCCCTGTCCTCAGCGAACAACTGGCCGATGGTATTGCGCCGGAATTTGCGAGCGGGCTCAGTTCCAATTCTTTGGTCAAAACCCAAGATCACATGATTGCAACGGCAAATCCTCATGCCAGCAAGGCAGGGAACGCTATATTGGAAGCCGGTGGCAATGCGGTAGACGCGATGGTAGCAGTTCAGTTGGTTTTGGGGCTGGTCGAGCCGCAATCATCTGGTCTTGGGGGTGGTGCGTTCTTGGTTTACTGGGATCAAAAAACCAAAAAACTAACTACTTTTGACGGGCGTGAAACAGCTCCTGCTGCGGCTACCAGCGAATTATTTCTTGATGCAGATGGCAAACCACTAAAATTTTTTGACGCTGTGATCGGCGGACGCTCAGTTGGAGTGCCTGGAACTGTCCGGTTATTGCATGAAGTGCATAAGGCCCACGGCAAGCTGGCATGGAAAGATGTTTTTGCCCCGGCAATTAAGCTTGCTGGGGACGGTTTCAAGGTTTCTGAACGTTTGAACGCGCTGATCACAAGGGCTGGGGAATCATTGTATCGCTATGAGACCACCCGTAATTATTTCCTGAGCGAGGAAGGCGTGCCGCTCTTTCCCGGCACGTTGATCATCAATAAACCTTATGCGCAAACCCTAGGTGCAATTGCTTTGGGCGGTGCTGATGTGTTTTACAATGGGGCTATTGCCCGTGACATCGTAGACACTGTGCGGGGAACAGATGGTAATCCGGGCGTATTGTCGATGGAAGATATGGCCAATTACCAAATTAAGGAGCGTGAGGCGGTTTGCGCAACTTATCGTAAAAATAATATTTGCGGCATGGGTCCCCCCTCTTCCGGTGCTTTGACGGTTGGGCAGATTCTGAAACTGGTTGAACCCTATGATTTAGCTGCACTCGGTCCGGCTAACCCTGAAAGCTGGCGATTGATTGGCGATGCTTCGCGTTTGGCTTTTGCTGACCGTGGTCGCTATATGGCTGATAATGATTTCGTGAAAATGCCCAAAGGCCTGCTCAATGAGCAATATTTGAAAGAACGTGCAAAACTGCTGAAAGGCAATGCGGCATTGACCAAAGAAGAGGTCAAACCTGGCAATCCACCAACAGACCATGCGCTGCTATATTCAGATGATGAAGCTATTGAACTTCCCTCAACCAGTCACTTTTCGATTGTGGATGGTGAAGGCAATGTGGTTTCCATGACCACGACAATTGAAAACGGCTTTGGTTCACGGCTGATGGTGCGCGGTTTTCTTTTGAACAATGAATTGACCGATTTTTCCTTCAGGGCCGAGCGTAACGGCAAAAAAATCGCCAATCGGGTGGAGCCCGGAAAAAGGCCTCGATCTTCCATGTCTCCTACCATCATCATGCGCGATGGAAGGCCCTATATGGCAATTGGATCTCCGGGGGGAAGCAGGATTATTGGCTATGTGGCAAAAACGATCATTGCCCATCTGGACTGGGGCATGGATGTACAGGCGGCAATTTCACTCCCCCATCTGGTCAACCGATTTGGCACTTATGATCTGGAAGAAGGAACCAATGCCGAACGCTTCAAACCAGCGCTTGAGGCGATGGGTTTCAAAGTGCGCGTGCGTGGCCTGAATTCTGGCCTGCATGGCATTGTGATCACTGAACACGGATTTGAAGGCGGCGCAGATCCGCGCCGCGAAGGAATAATTCTGGGAAAATAGCTAAATTTTAGGCGGTTTTACTAAATTGAACCGCTTACAACTTCTTTTCTGATCAGATTGCGCATGTTTTCAATCAGGCGCTCTGTTTCATATGACAAATGAGAAATTTGCAAATCGTCTTCGATCTTTTCGGCGCCTATGCGTTTTGCGATCACAGACATTAAAGCGTCATTGCTCGTTGAGAGTGCCTCCATACGCACTAACATCCGCGCGCGCATGCATTGGGCAGGTGATGGCGGATATTCGATTTCACTGGATGGCCTGATCATATTCTGTCCTTTACGCTGTTACAAGATTGGCAGAACTGCCTTCTTATCGAGCTTCAATCCTCACCCAATATGCTTAATAAATAATTATAAAATCGGGCGAATCATTGATTAAACGATGGCAAATTGAAGATAGCCAAACGATTAAATTTCTGGCATCAATTAGAACCAATATAATTAAACACACCTGTGGGTCTAAGGACCTGTTTAAGTTACGGAATGCAGATTAAAGAATGAAAATTGCTTTTGCCGCCAGTTCCACAGCGGACGCCCAGTCAGCACTTGCTGAATTGACAAAACGCTATGGAAACGCTTCCAAGACCGATTGTGATGTGATCGTGGCGCTGGGGGGCGATGGTTATATGCTGCACACCTTGCATAAATCTATGAATAGCGGCACGCCGATTTATGGCATGAATAAAGGCACCATCGGCTTTTTAATGAATAATTATGAGGAAGATGGCCTGCCTGAGCGTCTTGAGAAAACCGTAAAAAGCAGGATCAGCCCGCTTAATATGACTGCAACGGATATTATTGGAGAAGTGCACACCGCCAAAGCCATCAATGAAGTATCGCTGTTGCGCCAATCCTATCAAGCAGCCAGTTTGCGGGTTTGTATAGATGGCAAAGAGCAGCTGGAATCGCTGATATGTGATGGAGTTCTGGTGGCAACGCCTGCCGGGTCAACAGCCTATAATTTATCTGCGCACGGACCGATATTGCCCCTCAACGCGCCTTTATTAGCCCTCACTCCAGTTAGCCCGTTTCGCCCGCGCCGCTGGCGTGGGGCCTTGATACCGGATTCTTCCAAAATTGCCATTGATATCAACGACCCCAAAAAACGCCCTGTGAACGCTGTGGCAGATCATACGGAAATCAAATCCGTTGTGAGAGTTGAAGTGGCGTTAGATAAAAAATCCAAGGCGTATATTCTGTTTGATGCCCAACACTCTTGGGATGACAGGATTTTGGCTGAGCAATTTCAATATTAGATGATCAACATTCTAGCTCTTGGCGGCCCATCGCCATCTTGAACGTAGCCTTCCGCCGCAATTAAATCAGAGTTCCTAAGCTACCAGTTCATCGAGAAAGGCGCGCTCGTTGGCCGGCATGATGTTGCCTGCTTGTGGTAACTCGGTGTTGGTGTTGTCGGCGGACTTGTCGAACACTGCTTCAAAGTTCAATTCGAAATCATCGTCAGAGATGATGTCCACACAGTCACCTGCGATTGCAAACACTTCCTTATTGAGAATCGCCTGGAATTCGAGGTCAAAACCTTCGAAATCCGGTTCATCAAGCATATCCTTCTCGAATGCATCCATATCTACTTCTGCAACTATGGAAATTGGCGCAGGAAGAGCCATGGTTTCGCGGATGGCGTTTTTGTTTTGAATTTCACCAACCCGTGTTAAGGCAGATTCACGCGCGGTTTCAGCCGCCAGTTTGCGTAACAGCACCAGTAAATTATCGGCAATGCTGATGCCAGATGCTGCTTGCGTTTTCAAATATGCGTCCAGAGTTTCTCGTGTCACCAGATAGGCAAGACGTGAAGCGTTGAGATACTTACCCGAAGACAGCAAGCGTCGCCAAGCGGAAATTGCTGAAAGGAACACACCAAATGCGTCCTCTGGAAGCCCTGCCTTGGCGAATACGGCACGCAAAGCCGCCTGTTTATCGTTAGCCAGCATTGCCTCTACTCGTCTCGCGGGAATTTGGCTTAACTGGCTGAGCGATCGGGCAAAAAGCGTTATATTGCCCGTGCAAATTGCACGAAGCAGGAAGGATGTACTGACTTTCTTAGCCTTTATCAGGCTGGAAACCACCCTATCCACGTCCGCCTCATCCGCATTGGCAACCAATCTGATGGTAGCTTTTTCGCAAGCGCTGCGTATGCAATCATCTGCTTTGCGGGAAGGAAGCCATGCGCGGCTGGTAACGAGTTTGTTCAGGCTGGTTCCAAGTTTTTCAACCAGCAAAATATGGGTTTCTGCCAGCAGATTTTCTTTCTTGAACAGCTCATTGCGAATTTCTGCAGCTTCCCCGTGACGCTCGGCCAAACGGTGCAGGCTTTTGGTTGAAAACGTCGCTGCGGAATTTAAAAGCATCCCAAGGCAGGCCTCAAGAGACGCGACTTCAGCGATTGCTGCGGCTACTGCAAGTGATAAGTCACTACGGCAGGCGATAGCAATTTGTTGCTGGATGGAACCGGTTGCCACAAGATCGACCAGTTCTGCGTCAAGAAATATTGGCGAACGGGCAATGACCAGAGTTGATATTTCCGGCACATCGGCTGCCAGCGTCATGATGATATGGCGCGGGGCAATTGAACTGACAGCAAGTATTTCGGCCATCGACAAACGCACATCGGGAGATGGATCTTCTAGCAGCAAAGTCATTGCTGCTTCTGCGCTTTCACGCTCTTCATCTTCGAGATCGGAAAGCAAAAACGCGCGCGAAAGCGCGTTCGTTGCCTGCACTCGATCTAACACGGCGGCAGTATCAACCCACTCCAAGAAACGTTCTACAATCATATTTTGACAGCTCTACTTTCACGCGAACACATGAGATTCGTACGGAAGGTAGCTGGAAAGGATTAACGAATTATTCACTATAAAATTTAGTTCAAAGACCGGTGAAAATAATTGACTATCACCCCTTCCAATCGGGGCGCAGCAACTCGAATATTTCACCATGACCTTTGAAATCCATATAGCCCAGTCGTGTGACTGGTTTTGCAATATTTACATCGAAGCGACCATCGGTGATTACCCTGTCATCGATATAAATGCCCATAACCTGCCCGATAACGACAATATCGTTGGTTTTGTTGCCATCGATGTCTACGGTTTCGATGATCTGCGTCACTTTGCACTCAAGTGCTGCGCAGGTATCGCGTACCCTAGCTGGTTTCACCATCTCACTGGGAGCTGATGCAATATCTGCGTATTCAAATTCGCTGGTATTATGGGGGGCATCCACGCTGGTTTCATTCATGACATTAACCAGATCCTGCCCAACATAATTATAAACAAATTCGCCGGTATCACGGGCATTGGTAGCACTGTCTTTCCAGCCACCGGAGGAAAACATGATCAAATCAGGGTTTGCACCGATAGCATTAAAAAAACTGTATGGCGCAAGATTGGGAAAGCCTTCCTTTGACAGGGTCGAAATCCAACCAATCGGGCGCGGCGCAACAATTGCCTTAAAGGGGTTATGGCTCAGACCGTGATTATTATCTTTTGTACTATAAAACATTTACTAAATTGTCCTTTTTGAAGGCTAATAATCTATTGATTCATAAACGAAAAAACATCGTCAACTTGTGGGCGTCCACGTTCGGTTTTTGGCATTTGCTTCTTGCCAATGTGAACAAATCCGGCAATTTTCTCACCGGAATTCACGCCAAATCTGGGCGCAAGAACATCATCGAATGCCACCCACTCGGTCAACCATTGAGCATCGTAACCAAGCGCATTGGCGGCCATGAGCAAATTCATTGTGGCGGCACCTGCCGAGAGCACCTGCTCCCATTCAGGCACTTTCGGATGGACCTTTGGTGCACTGATTACCCCGATCACCACCGGTACGCGGGTAAAACGACCTCTTTCGATTTCTAGGATTTCGTTTGAATATTCGGCATTTAATTCCTTGAAGCGAGCTTCAATCATCTCTCCAAGTTTGATGCAATAATCCGCCCCATATTGAACAAAGCGCCAGGGAGCGATCTTGCCGTGATCGGGAACCCGTGAGGCAATTTCTATCAATGCACGCACTTGGTTTTCATCCGGCCCCGGCCCAGACATCGCTTTTGCTGGAACGGAACGACGGTTTTGCAGGAAGGCAAAGGTTTCTGGATATTCTGGATTTAGGCCGGTCATGGGAGACAAAAACTCTGCTTGTTGTTTCTACGCTGCCCCTTTTGCCATGGCAATTTCGAATTGTCACTGATAATAAGACTGAACCTGATTTCATAAGAACCTCGAAAACACGGACCAAGTTTTTTGATTTTTTTTTACCCTTTCAGATTTCTGCTTATCGTCCTTGCTCTACTGCTGATTGGGCCGGAACAGAGCTATGCACAAAATAATGCCCAGAACAAAGGTGGCAAAGATAGTCAAAACATCACCCGTTTGACGCTTGAAGCGCGATTGACCAAGGATGGTCAGACGATTGAGAACGGTTTGGAATGGCGTATCTTCGGTCAAAATCTTGGGCCGGACGGTAAGCTTCCATTACTGCTTGAGACTATTGGCGGCACTAAATCATTTGATATCACACAAGGGGACTATCTGGTGCATGTGGCCTATGGCCATGCGGCATTGGTCCGAAAGGTCAGTGTTGAAAAAGCCTCTACTGTGGTTTTTGAACTGAATGCTGGCGGCCTCAAACTTGATGCAATTGCAGCAATTGATACACCCATTCCGGCCAAATACCTCCAATTTGATGTCTACGATTCGGAGCAAAACGAGTTTGGTGAGAGAAAACTGATCGCCAGAGCAGTCGGCGCAGGAAAAATTATACCCTTTCCGGCGGGTACTTATCACGTGATATCACGGTTCGGTGAGACCAATGCAGAAATCGGTGCTGATTTGCGGGTGCAACCGGGTAAAGTTACCGCAGCAAATCTCGAACATCGCGCCGCCATTTTAACCTTCAGACTGGTTAGTAGCGCAGGCGGGGACGCCATTGCCGACACCTCTTGGTCTATCCTCACCGAGAGTGGTGATCTGATTACCGAAAGCCGCAGCACATTTCCAACAATGGTGCTGGCAGAAGGCTCATATTCGGCCATTGCGAAGCACAAAGGCACGATCTATTCAACAAATTTTGAAGTTAAATCGGGTGTGTTTGGTGATATAGAGGTTCTTGCAATCAATTAAAGAGGCACTAAATCATTGAAACGACCTCTTGCAATAAGGAACTTTGATTTTGAACAGACGCAATTTTCTTAAATCCAGCATCGGACTTGCTGCCCTTAGCAGTGTTTCAACATTTGCACTACAGGCTCAAGCCAGCGGTACATTTGAAATCACAAAAACAGACGCAGAATGGCGTAAGATTTTGTCACCAGCGAGTTATCAGGTTCTGCGCCATGAAGACACGGAACGAGCATTCACCAGCCTCCTTTTGGATGAGCACGGTGAAGGCAATTTCAATTGCGCAGGCTGCGATTTACCGCTCTATGCTTCGAAGACCAAATTTGATAGCCGCACCGGCTGGCCCAGTTTCTGGGAAGCGTTGCCTGATGCTGTGGCAACGAGAACCGACCGCACCTTGCTCTTCATAGTTCGTACAGAATTGCACTGTCGTCGTTGCGGTGGGCATTTGGGCCACCTGTTTGATGATGGCCCTGCTCCGACAGGAAAACGTCATTGTATCAATGGGTTATCATTGAATTTTGAAGCTGCTTAAGATGATATTGGCAGTGGAATTATTCCGCTGCCAACCTTTTTAAATCTGGTGGAATGGCTTCTTCAACCAGCGCTGCAATTGCCTCATTCAATTCATATGACTTTTGATCCCTTGAACCGAGACGACGCATATTGACGGTTTTTTCCTCTGCCTCGCGCATGCCGCAAACCAGAATTACCGGGACTTTAGCCAATGAGTGTTCACGCACCTTGTAGTTGATTTTCTCGTTGCGCGTATCGGCGACAACCGACAGACCCTCCTTCTTCAACTTGGCAACCACCTCTTCGGTATATTCATTGGCATCGGTTGTGATGCTCGCGACCACCACCTGAACAGGTGCCAGCCAAAGCGGGAAATGGCCTGCGTAGTTTTCCATCAAAATACCGATGAAGCGTTCCATCGAACCACAAATTGCCCGATGCACCATAACCGGCTGTTTTTTCTCGCTATCACGGTCGATATAAAAGGCACCAAAACGCTCTGGCAGATTGAAATCTACCTGAGTGGTACCGCACTGCCATGTTCGACCGATGGCATCTTTCAGCACATATTCGAACTTTGGCCCATAAAATGCGCCTTCACCCGGGTTTACGCCCGTGGTGATTTTACCGTCAGACTGTTCACCGATTTTTTCAAGAACGTTCATCATGACTTTTTCAGCCATATCCCAGCTTGCATCGTCGCCAACCCGCTTTTCGGGGCGAGTGGAGAGCAGAACCGTGATTTCCTCGAAGCCGAAATCAGCGTAAGTTGTGAGGATCAAATCATTGATCCGCATGCATTCAGCCGCCAATTGCTCCTCGGTGCAAAATACATGAGCATCATCCTGCGTGAAGCCACGCACACGCATCAGGCCATGCAAAGCGCCTGATGGCTCATAGCGATGTACTGCACCGAACTCAGCCAGCCGCACCGGCAAATCGCGGTAGCTTTTCAGGCCGTGCTTGAAGATTGCCACATGGCCGGGGCAGTTCATGGGCTTGATGGCAAAAACGCGGTCGTCTTCAGTCTGGGTGACGAACATGTTTTCCTTGTACCATTCCCAATGGCCGGAGGTTTCCCACATGGCCTTATCCAAGATCATTGGCGCGTTGACTTCTTCATAGCCATGGCTTTCAACCCGGCGACGCATATAGTTGATCAGGTTCTGGAATACTTTCCAGCCCTTGGAATGCCAAAAAACCACGCCCGGACCTTCTTCCTGAAAATGGAACAAATCCATTTCACGGCCAAGTTTGCGGTGGTCGCGCTTAGCTGCTTCTTCCAGCATAAAGAGATATTGCTTAAGCTGTTTTTCGTCAGCCCATGCAGTGCCGTAAATGCGTGTAAGCATGGCGTTATCGCTATCGCCGCGCCAATAGGCTCCGGCAATGCTCATCAGTTTGAAGGCTTTGCCCGTATCGCCTGTGGTGCGCATATGCGGCCCACGGCACATATCAAGCCATTCGCCTTGCTTATAGATGTTGATGTTCTCGCCCTCGGGAATGGCATCAACCAACTCGATTTTATAATCTTCGTTCTTATCGGCAAAAAATTTCTTGGTATCCTCGCGCGACCACACTTCCTTTGTGAAAGCATCGTTGCGTTGAATGATATGCTGCATTTTCTTTTCGATTTTTGGCAGATCTTCAGGTGTAAACGGCTCATCGCGAGCGAAATCATAATAGAAGCCGTTTTCGATTACCGGACCGATGGTCACCTGTGTACCGGGCCACAATTCCTGTACGGCTTCAGCCATGATGTGGGCGCAGTCGTGACGGATCAATTCCAGGGCACGATCATCGGTACGGGCGATAAATTCAATTGCGCCATCAGCACCAATTGGTTCAGCAAAATCCCGCAATTCGCCATCATAGGCATATGCAACGGTTCTTTTTGCGAGTGATTTGGAAATTCCCTCTGCGATATCGCGGCCGGATGTTTCGGCTGGAAACTGGCGCACATTGCCATCGGGAAAAGTTACAGAAATCTGGTCAGACATTTTTAAAAAGTCTCCTATCCAGTCCCGCATACGAACGCGGGTGGTTGATCGGAGAGCCGTTAGGCTCATGGGACATTTGTCCCTATTGGGTGTGGTCGTTATGCCCGTAGCGGTATGTAGGTGATTTGGGTGCAGGGAGCAAGGGTATTATGGGCGAAGCGAATTCAGTATTTTCCTTGTCTCAAGAGAAGTTTGAATGCCGCCGACGAGGATTTTGTTCCAGTTTTTCAATTCTGGATTGGCAATTCGCTCAATTCGTGTGCGTTGATCATCGTCCATTGGGAGTATTGAGGCGATGAGTTGCGCCACCAAAACCTCGCTTGCCCGCCTTGCTCCATCATTGACCTTGATCGCAGCGCCCATACCAAGTTCAGGAATAATTGTCAGATAAACGCCTTCTGCGCCCATTTTCACAAAGCATTTACGTCCCAGCGCTTCCATGATTTGCGTGCACACCCCTTCAGATCCTGCAACCATCACTGGCCGGTCGCAACAGGCATGGATGATTTTTTGAGCGGCATTTGCCCTAACTTTACCCATGCCCTCACCGCTATCAAATTTTGCGGCGGCCTTGGCGATATTTACTAGAGGCACCGCATAGGTGGGTAATGAACATCCATCTATGCCGCAAACGGCTTCTGAATGGGGAACGCCCATGAGGTTAGTGAGGTTGGCTGCAATTTCCTTTTGGATGGGATGATCGCGGCTAATATAATTTTGGGTATCAAAGCCTTGCGACTTGGCAAAAGCCAACATGCCGCTGTGTTTGCCGGAGCAATTATTGTGAAGTGCGGATGGTTTTTGGCCAGCAATATGGAGCTTTGCTTTATCTGCTTCCTGCTCAGGGAATTGAGCGCCACATTCCAGATCGGCCCCTTCCAATCCGGCCATGGCGAGTATCTCGCTGGCGCCCTCCACATGGATGGCTTCCCCGTGATGGGAGCTGCACGAAAGCGCGATGTGATTGTCACCAAATCCGTATTGTTCATCGACGCCTGCTTCGATCATCGGAAGTGCTTGAAACGACTTTATTGCCGAGCGTGGAAACACGGCCTTTTCCACATCACCAAATGCTGCGATTAGATTTCCCTGTGCATCGCATATCGCCATGTCTGCAACGTGAATACTCTCGACGATTTTGCCGCGCGAAACCTCGATGATTGCTTTATCAAATTGTTTCATTTTTTGCCCTTGGGAACAGGGTCATATCCGGAGGTACCGAATGGGTTACATTTGGCGACCCGCCATAGAGTCAATCGGCTGCCATGCCAAAATCCATGACGCGCTATAGCTTCATAACCATATTCGGAACAGGTGGGTTGATGGCGGCATGAATTGCCTATGAAGCCTGACAATGTGAGTTGGTAAAGCCTGATCAGTCCGGTGCCAAGCAATCGCCCCGGTGTCTTTGGCCACTTGCCTTGCCAGTTGCGGGTGGTTGGTTTTTTTGAATCTTTTGAACCACTTGGCGGTGTTTCTTTTGTCACAGATTCAGGTTTGTCTTGTGAGTTTATAACCGGGCACATGGGACTACTCCGCAGGTTCAGCCTTGGCCTCGATCTGTTCGAGACAATCAACCACCGCATCGAAGGTCAAAAGTGTTGAAGCATGCCTTGCTTTATATTCACGCACCGGTTCCAGAAATTTAAATTCGGCAAATTTCCCCCCAGGTGCCGGACCATTTTCCTTGAGCATTTTATAGACGGTTTCGCGCAAATTGCGCAGCTCATCTGACGTGCTACCGATGATTTTTTGGGCCATGATTGAACTTGCCGCCTGCCCCAGTGCGCAAGCCTTCACTTCATGGGCAAAATCGACAACCACGCCGTCGCTGAATTTCAGGTCAACAATCACTGTTGAACCACACAATTTCGAATGCTGTTTCGAAGATGCATCGGGCGCATTAAGCCTACCGATATGTTCGATATTGCCGGCATAATCGAGTATTTTTGAATTATAGATTGAATCGAGCATAGTCTATTCCTGTGGTCATCAGGTCTCAATATAGTGACGCGAAGCTACCGGGTCGACATCAAAACAAAATTTTATGATTGAGATCGTTGAAAAAGAGCATATATTGGGATTGTCTGGTCACCGTGCCGGAGGGATTTTTGCGGAATTTATTTCTGTAAAAGCCCTGAAAGCCCCGGAACCCGGCCGAAGCCCGTTTCATTTGCCTTTACTGGCGTGAGACTTCATATGGCTGCGTCTGGTCCGAAATCGATCGAATACGTAACGCCTCTTTGGAGCAAAATGTGCGGAAGCTGAATATGGATGCAATTCTCAACACCATCATAGATGCCAAAAACCGTCGTGTATTACCTGAGACTGAACGCCCGACGCGAGAACAGGCTGAAGAAGCAGTTCTCACGTTGTTAAAGTGGATCGGGGAAGACGTGGACCGTGAAGGCCTTAAAGACACCCCTGCCCGGGTTGCCAAGTCTTTTGGCGAATTATTCAGCGGTTATGACGTCGATCCAGCCGAAACACTTGGTCGTACCTTTGAAGACGTGGGCGGTTATGATGATATGGTTCTGGTGAAAGACATCACCTTCCACTCCCATTGCGAGCACCATATGGTGCCAATTCTTGGCAAGGCGCATGTGGCTTATTTGCCGGATGAGCGTGTGCTGGGCCTTTCGAAAATCGCCCGCACAGTGGATACTTTTGCCCGTCGCCTGCAAACTCAGGAAAATATGACGGCACAAATCGCGCAAACCATCGATAGTGTTCTTAAACCACGCGGCGTTGCGGTGATGATTGAGGCCGAACACATGTGCATGGCCATGCGCGGAGTTCAAAAACAGGGTTCAACCACGATTACCACCTGTTTTACCGGTGAATTTCGTAACGATCCCAATGAGCAGACCAATTTCATGAATATGCTTCGCCTAAACCAGTGAGTTACCAGTGAATTGCCAATGAGTTTTCAGGAAAAATTTGCCCCGCCCGGCGATAAAAAATCGTTAGAGCAAGGAAGCGTACTTACGCCAAAGTTTGATACGGACGGGTTGTTACCAGCCATTGTCACAAATGTGGATGGCGGCGACGTGCTGATGCTTGCTTATATGAATGAGGAAGCGTTGCGCCTCACCCTATCTACCGGAAAAGCACACTTTTGGAGCCGTTCTCGTGGCGAGCTTTGGTTGAAGGGCGAAACATCCGGCAATATTTTAGAAGTAGTGGAACTGCGCACAGACTGCGATCAAGATACCATATGGCTCACAGCCCGTATCAGTGGCGATCAAGTGGCCTGCCATACGGGCAAGGTTAGTTGCTTCTATCGCGTGATTACCAATGAGAATGGTGAGATTTCTCTGGTTAACGATGTTTAAATCGTGAACTGGACATTGGTGCTCCATGTGCCAAATTGCACTACAAACATCCTTGTTCATAATTTTATTAGGTTTTAAGCGTATGATCGCTTGTAGTAAGTTTTACAGGAACAGTAACTATGGGAATGCCCGGGACAGAAGTCATTGATGCAAATGCTGAAGCAGAAGGCGACAACGTAACGCGTATTCAGTTTAATGGTGCTACAAAGCAGGCGCCACCGAGTGGGGGTATTGCCCTTGCTCTTGGGGGTGGAGCTGCACGTGGTTGGGCTCATATTGGTGTTTTACGAGCGTTTGATGAAGCCGGAATTCCTATTTCCATGATTGCTGGTACCTCTATTGGTGCTTTGGTTGGGGGATGTTATCTGGCTGGCAAGATGGATGAACTGGAAGATTTTGCCCGTTCCCTCACCAAAACCGGAATTTTGCGATTCATGGACTTTGCGCTTCGCGGATCGGGCCTGATCTCCGGTGACCGTCTGGCGAAACGCATGGCCCCCCATTTGGTTGATATCAATATCGAAGAACTGGACCGGCCCTTTATTGCGATTGCTACGGATATCCAGAACGGCCACGAGATTTGGCTGCATGATGGGCCGATCATTGATGCCATTCGCGCTTCTTATGCTTTGCCCGGCGTGTTTCAGCCTGTGGTCCATAATGGCCGTTTGATGGTGGATGGGGCTCTGGTTAATCCGGTGCCTGTATCGGCTTGCCGGACATACGAATCCGATATGGTGATTGCTGTTAATTTAAACGCTGAAACTTTTGGCCGGGGAACGGTTATCCGTTCATCACATTATGATAATAATGGCGATATGAACGGCAGTGAGATTGCAAGAGCTGAACAAGCATCATCAAAACCATGGCTTCCTTTCATGGGACAAAGCAGGACTGCAAAAAGCGCCTCAACTGCCATCAAAATTGGCCTTACCGGTGTGATGATGGAATCCTTTGATATTATTCAGGACCGTATCTCACGTTCGCGCCTCGCCGGCGACCCACCGGATTACACCATTCGTCCAAGGTTGAAGGATATCGGCATGGCAGATTTTCATATGGCAGATGAAGCAATCCGCCTCGGCCTTGAAGTCGGCCGCCAGCGGATCGCTGAGTTGGTTGCCCAAGGGCATATCGAATTTGCGCAACCTTAACCAGATACTACTTTTCACAATTGCACTCTAACTGGCAATATAGCTGCGCATTTCCTCGGCTTCGCGTTCAGTATCCTCGATTTTGCGTTTCACAACATCACCGATAGAGACCAGACCGAGTAGTTTTCCATCCTCAATCACCGGCATATGGCGAAAACGATTTTCGGTCATGACTGCCATTACGTGAGAAATAGTGTCGTGCGGAGTACAGGATATTACATTTTCCGTCATGCAGTGGGAAACATCTGCATCCAGCGCATCTGTTCCAGCAATAGCAAGATCGCGTACGATGTCGCGCTCGGAAACGATGCCGCAAACGCTACCAGTTTCATCGGTAATAACAATGGAACCGATTTTGTTTTTTGCCAGAAGGTGAATGATTTGGGTGATACTGCTGCTCTTATTGGCAGTAAATACGCTTGTGCCTTTTTCGGCAAGAATTGCTGAAACAGTCATGGGTAATTCTCCTTTATCCATGGTTTTGGGTCAGGCCTCATGACAACGCGCAACAAGAATCGCACCGCATGAGCACAACCCCCAGAGAATCAAGATGGTGCAAATTCAGCTAATTTGCAAGTATTGAGCAATTCAATTGTGAATATTGGTGCTTCTGTCGAAGAACGAAAACCCGAATAACCCTGTAATGAAACCACCAATATGGGCCTGCCATGCAACTCCCTGACCTTCGCCAGCAATTGCGATTAGGCCGCTGCCAAACAGGTAATTCATACCAAACCAGAGAGCCAGAAATGTCAGCACCTGAGAGTTGGTGAAGGTTTGTTTAAGGGTGAGCATCGGGACTTTTGTCATATCCCTGCCATTGCCCATTCGCCCGAAAGCAAACCTTGATGCAGCTCCCATAAAACCGGAAACAATTGCTGATGCCCCAATGACAGGAACAGCGCTTCCCACATGAAAAACAAAATGAAACGCAGCTCCCCCAAGAGCTGTAGCGATGGCAAACAGCACAAACCGGACTTCACCAACGCGTTTTGCAATGATTGCACCAAAGGCCAGCATCCAGATAACATTCATAACAACATGCCCCCAATCGCCATGCAGCAACGCATAAGTGACGGGGGACCATAACTCGGCCAGCGGATATGGAAATTCCGGCATATTGGGAGAATATCGCGCCGGAATGAAGGAAAACGCCAAAAGGGTTTTTAAATTCAGTAAAGCTGAAAAGAAAAACTCACGCATCGCATGAATTCCAATCAGCAAGGCGATAAATATCGTCATGATGGGTGGGACATTCATCATAGGTGGAACTGGTTGCTTTTCACCGGAATGCAGCCACGTACCGTTCAGGCGTTCTCTGCCGAATTCATTTTCATTGCTCATTAATTTTATCGAATCTCTTGAAAACCACAGCGTTCAGTTACGGTTTTATAGAACAGAGAGGCGTTTGAAAAAAGGCAAAAAAAACCGCTCAAAGACATAAAATCTTTGAGCGGCTGGTCGATCCCTCTGCAAACCCGTCCCTAAACGAAATAAGCAGTATCACCTAAGTAGCGAGGCCCATGGTTCTTAACACTTGCGCCTCGTGGAGTTGATGAAAATCTCTCATATTTCAGCAGCTTATGCAATCATAACCGGTTGTTAAGGTTAACAACGATTGGTTTCGATTAAAAATTGCCCTGTTTACATTTTGTTAATAATTTGAATTTTGAGGCGATCAGAAACTGGCATGTTTCCTGCATTTCATGGAGCAGGAACAGATAGTTTGGAAAATGGTGTGCCAAATCGGGACCCGAGGTAAATCCTACCTGTTCTCATTGAAAACCCTGAATTGGGGAAAGGTTTTATTATGAGACATCTAGCATCTAAAAATATATTTTCTTATTGGAGCAGGTTACGCAACCAACGCAAGGCACCCACACGTGGTGAAATCGAACCGAGTGATATTCGTGAACATCTGGGAGATACATTCATTCTTGAGGTGAATAAATCTCTGCGCACAATCAGTTTCAGGCTTGCTGGCACAAGATTGTGCAATGCGTATGGTCAGGAACTTAAAGGTCTGGGATTTTTGAACCTTTGGGGTGAAGAAGATAATTTGAGAGTTCTGCGCGCAATCAGCCGCTCCTATCGTGACTATAAACCAACCCTTATTTCTCATAGGGGAAAAACGGCAGACGAGCGCGAAGTGGAATTTGAAACGCTGGTTCTCCCTCTCCTTCCAACCCATGACGGGGATATCCGTCTACTTGGCATATCAACCGCCAAGGAAATGCCGTTTTGGCTCGGTAGCAAACCAATCGTCACCAATAAGGTATTGTCGGCCTATAATATTTGTGTCGACAGCAAGGATGAAAGCGAAGCCACGCTGGTCCCCTTCCCCGGCGATCTAAAAATTGCACCCAGTGTCATTTCAGCAACAACTGAGGGCAGACAGTTTGGTCACCTTCGAATTCTTGATGGCGGCAAAACCTAGATCATTCCCTCACAAATAGGGCTATTGTTTTAGAACCCGGTCGTTATGGTCGGGTTTTTTTGTGTCTGCTACATGCTCTGAAGCAACCGAAATAAATATTCACATTGCATTGAATGAAAACCTTTCCTTAACCTACAAGGTTAATAATAACGCCAATTGATATTGACAGTAATATGCCTTTAAGTCGGATTTAAACATGGTTGCGATTGCAGCGGATGACGGACAAACTTTAAGCGAGCACGAACGGCAGTTCCAACGTGTGGAATTGACGCTGTTTGGGCGCTATATGTTATCCAACAAACAAGAGTTTCCATGTCAGTTGCTCAACATGTCTCCGGGAAGCGCGTCAATGGTTACGCCGGCTTCTGGTGAACTTGGTGAGCGCGTGGTCGCCTATGTGGATCATCTGGGACGCATTGAAGGCAAGATTTTGCGCTTATTTCACGGTGGCTTTGCAATGAGCGTCAATGCCAGCGAGCAAAAACGAGATAAACTGGCCGCCAAACTTACATGGCTTGCCAATCGTCACGAACTAAACCTTCCTGAAGACAGACGACATGAGCGTATTACGCCTAAACAGCCCACGGCGGAAATCAAACTTGAGGACGGGCGTGCCTATACAGCGCGTATTATCGACCTTTCCCTTTCCGGGGCAGCAATCGAACTTTCTGTGCGACCAGCCATTGGTACTATTTTATGGATCGCAAATATGCGTGGTCGGGTAGTCAGGCATTTCGACGAAGGTATCGCGATAGAGTTTGCAGCGGTCCAAAATCGGGAAACTCTCGAAAATATGGGCAATTAGCAAACCCGTTTATTCCAAATCCGGTATATTTTAACTTGGGTCAGGACTATTATGGCGCTTGGTTATGATCTTTAGAACGACCACGCAGAAAAAATTCTATCTTTTTTGAAAGTTTCAAAAATTTTATTGCCGTATTTCCCGGTATAAATTCGGCTGACATCGCTGCGTTTCCTATGGTTGACTAATTGCTCCTGCATGAACCTCTCTCCATTCCTGAAAACATCATCCGCATAACTCATTGTTATTTTTACTGTTTTTTTGAATTTACCACCAAACCATCTTTATGTATAAAATTTTAGACAAATTTTATTTCAATTTATCTTAAATATAAATCCAATTTTATTACAATTTGTATTAGTTTTATCTAAAGTAACACCTCCACAATTCTGATTTTATACTGTTGTTACTGTCATGTTCCCCATATCACGGGGAGTAAACCATGAAAACAAAAATACAAATGGCAATGCTATCAGGGCTGATGGTATTTGTTGGAGCAATACAGCCGGTATATGCGTCCGGGAAATCTCATATGAGAACAACGGGGCGTACATCTCAGCCGATTGGTCACTACGAATATTGCAGAAAATTCCGTGCGGATTGTAACATCCGAACGCGCAATTCACGTCCGCTTGAACTGACACGCGCTCGTTGGAAAGAGTTGGTGGAAGTAAACAAGCATTCCAACACCACAATCCAACCGGTGACGGATCAGGAATATTACAAAGTAGAAGAATTGTGGACCTATCCGACAAAATATGGCGATTGTGAAGACTACGTCTTGATGAAACGCCATATGCTGATGCAACGCGGCTGGCCGGCATCAAGCCTGCTAGTGACGGTTGTTCGGCAAGCCAATGGTGACGGGCATGCGGTGTTGACCGTGCGCACGGACAGGGCCGATTACATTCTGGACAACCTGGAAAGCAACATCAAACCCTGGAACCAGACTGATTATCGCTATCTCAAACGCCAATCCGTCAAGAATTCGGGCCATTGGGCCAAGATCTCTGATAACCGGCGTATCTAGTGCGATAATATAGGCAATAACGAGGAATGACGGGCCTCATCAGATGCTTTGCGAACGTATATAGGGAATTTAGTATAGCTTGGTCGATCCCTACCCCCCGTCCCAGACCAAGCTCGAGCTGGCCTCTTTGTCCCGGAGGCCAGCTCCTTTTTATCACCTCAAAATAAAAACGTATTGCTTCAAAGCACTTTTAAGCCTTTGGAAAAGCGCTTGGCGTTTGTGATGTAGTGCAGGGCTGCACCGCGCAATTCCTGAATCCCTTGTTCATCAAGCTCTTTGATCACTTTTCCCGGCATTCCCATCACCAGGGAATTATCAGGAATAGTCTTTCCCGGTGGAATAAGTGCGCCTGCACCAATCAGGCAGTTTTTGCCAATCACTGCACCGTTCAAAACGGTGGCATTCATGCCGATTAGAGAATTATCGCCAATTTTGCATCCATGAATCATGGCTTTATGGCCAATGGTACATCCCTCACCGATAGTGATCGGGAAACCGGGGTCGGTATGCAACACACAATTTTCCTGAATGTTAGTACCAGCACCAATTTCAACCGGTTCATTATCACCCCGAATGACTGTGCCGAACCAAACACTGGCGTCAACACCCACTATGACATGACCAATGAGGGTGGCATTGGGAGCAACCCAGTAAAACCCGTCGGGAAGCACAGGTTGTTTTCCATCCAGTTCATAAAGGGACATTTTTGTTTCTCCGTCGATCTAAAGAATTGTTTTCACGGCAACATGAACGATTGGGGCCATCGCCTCAAGCACTACATTGTTGGTTTTTGCGATAATAGGGATGGGTTGGCTAGAGCACAGTTGCGAAAAGTGGCAACAGGTTTTCAGGTTATTGTGCCTTAAAGTGAGCCGATAGGCACTTTCACGATTCGTACTCGCAAAATTTTGCCCTAGATGAGACCAACAATGTACAATGTTTGCACCACAAATATCCCTGAACAGAAGCTCCAAAACATGGAAAGTAACGCGCAAGAAGCCATAACGGCTCCAGAGAGAGCACCTTTAGACCAGAAGACTCCAGCACTTTTGATCACGATATAAGGCCCGGCAAACAGACAAACAAACAATGACCATAAAGCAACCAAAGGGCCGGAAAACGACACCCGGAAACCGGCTTTTGAACCAGATACCGTTTGATGCATTGCTGAAATAAATCCAGCAGTGATGAAACCGCTGGCTAGTATGAACAATAGAATTCCCAAACTCTGCACTGAATTTCACCCTCTGTTAACCATATTTATTGAGAATGCTTTAATAATTCGAAGCACCCACTCATAGAAAACAAAGCAAGTTTCGTGCCAATGTTGCGCTGTGGACCGACATCGTGGAGATAGTATAATTCAACAATCCGAGAGCCTTTCGCCGCCCAGTTCGTCTTTCTTCCTATCGACGAGAACATCGCGGATAGTTTTCTGGGTGAGCCTAACCATGCTTGTCGCGGCAATAATTGCGCTTTTGGCGATCAAATCCATCAGCGGCAATATTTCCCATGGCGGCCACTCAAATAGCACGGTGCTCCATGAAATTATCATCGGCAACGATGTGTTGAATGTTATCGCCAACATGATCAGGTTTCCCAATCAACGTTTCTCCGGCAGCAGTGATCGCCTGGACCTATACGCGCTTTGGCCACTTATGAGTGGATATAACAATGAAAACAGCAGCGCATTTAACGCCGGTGAGGACAGCAATAAGCTGATTTTTCTTGCGTTGGAAAGGCGTAGCGTGTCACGGGATATGGCAGGCAGGGTTGCTCGAATTTACAATCAGTTTTTTGACGGTGCTGCACAACCAACTGCCTTTGGCCTGATGCGCCAGCCATTAGCTGAGTCATCTGGATTTGTAGATGAAGATTTATATCTGGAGATTGGTAGTCCTTATCCATTTGCGACGCGATGCGTACGCGAAAACTCCACGATTGGCAAACCTTATTGCTTGCGCGATATATTCATGGGGCGGAATCTGAGCCTCACCTATCGCTTTCACAAGTCACTCTTGCCAGAATGGGCAAGCATGGACCAGATGATAAGGAAGCGGTTCAATTTGATGCTGGTCAATTAGGATAATTGATACCCTAGAGATCTTTCAAGTCGTGCTCTAAAGGTCCAGGTCGATGTCCAGAATTGCCATAGAAAAATTATAAGAAAGTTCGCCTTCATCTTCATCACGGTAGATGATGCCGAGAAACTCGTCACCCTTATAGACTTCGCATGAATCATTCTTATTCGGGCGAGCTTTTACAGCTAGGCCGGGGGTCTGGAATATTTTACCGAAATAGGCTTCCAGGCTTTTGATTTCATCCGGTTTCACGGCATTCTCCGATGTTATATATGTGCACGTCGCACCCATTAAAGGCCTTCTGACACACCCGCCCCCACCCTGTAAAGGCAGAAACGCGCGCCCAACCACAGTTTATCCGCGAAGCTTAAAAATCTTCGGTGATAATCTGGTTCATGGTCCGCGATGGTTCTGAACAACCGGCAACGCCCACCACTTTACCGGGAATGCCCGCGACTGTTACATTTTTCGGGATATTTTTTAACACCAGTGACCCAGCAGCAATTCTTGAACAATCACCGATGGTGATATTGCCTAGCACAGATGCGCCAGCGCCGAGAAGGACACAATTACCAATTTTTGGATGACGATCTCCGCCCTCTTTGCCAGTGCCGCCCAGGGTGACCCCATGCAATATGGAGCAATCATCACCTACGACTGCCGTGCTACCAATCACGACGCCGGTAGCATGATCAATGAAAATACCTTTGCCCAATTGGGCCGGAGGCATGATATCGACCTGAAAAAGTTGCGATGAACGGCTCTGCAAATAGAGCGCGAAATCATTTTTGCCCTGTTTGTAGTTCCAATGGGCCAGACGATGGCACTGTAGGGCGTGAAAGCCCTTAAAATACAGAATGGGCGTGATGAAACGGTCGCAGGCCGGATCTCGATCATAGACTGCCGCAATATCGATGCGTAGCGTGTTGGACCATTCAGGCCAGTCTTCGAGCATATTTTCATAGCTCTGGCGAATGGTATCCGCCGATACGTCATTGCTGCTCAATCTAGCGGCCATACGGTGAATGACGGCGTCTTCAAGTGAATCCTGAGACAATATCGTTGAATAGATGAAGGTTGCCATTACTGGATCATTATCAATAGCAGCTTGCGCCTCATTGCGCACTGCCTGCCAAACGGGATCAACGGCTTTTGGTCCGTCGCCTGTGATTTTTCGATCTGAAATACTGGACATTGTGGGTTCCTCCGGAGACGGTTCCAAAATTCTACATCATTAGAGTATATGTACGCATATCCGTGCAACAAGAGTAAAAATGAAAATTGGTGAATTGTGGCTTAACTCAAAGGCACACCCAAAAACTCCAATGCACCGGAAATAAAGGCTTTGTCTCCGGTGGCGCGCATGTGATCACGATTTGGAATCGGTAGAAATTCTGCATTCGGCATAAGTTCAGCGAGCGCTTCACCGGAGCCTGCAACATCGTCTCTCGTACCAATGGCTATCAATACCTGATTGGTAATTCCAGCGAGCCTGTCTGCTGAAATCAACTGGCGAACACCACCAACACAAGCTGCCAGCGCCAAACGATCACTTGAGGTTTGATCAGCAAATTTGCGGAAGGTCTTGCCTCTTTCATCAGTAATTGTGTCTGGATCATCGGCCAGCAAAGCTTCCTTTACAGGATTCCAGTCACCATGCCCCTCAACCATACCGTAGCCATTGCCGCCCAGAATAATTTTTTTAAGGCGCTCCGGGTGATTAATGCCCAGGGAGCAGGAAATACGTGCGCCCATGGAATATCCCATCAGGTGGGCTTTTTCGATGCCCAGATGATTGAGCAACGCATTTGCGTCTTCGGCCATGATATCGACAGAGTAATCGGCCTCTGAATAGAATTTCGTACTTTCGCCGTGGCCGCGGTTATCGTGAGCGATGACACGAAAACCGGCCTGATTCAGCGCCTTAACCCAGCCGGTATTGACCCAGTTGATTTCCTTGCGGGATGCGAAACCATGAACCAGCAGAATGGGGAACCCCTCCCCCTCGTCAATATAAGATAAGTCCAGATTGTTCAGGGAGGCTGTGGGCATTTTAGGATCCTTGTTCTTACTTTCGGGAGTCGCGGCTGTATAAATCCATGAATTTCCGTGGGCTGGCAACAAAATCCTTGCAACGTCCAATCATTCTTTTAGAACAGGGTAGCAACCCCAAAGTCGTTTGGGTTCACCTTAACAGGAAAATTCGACATGGCAGATCATGCAGTCACACACTTTCAAAATGACAAAGGTGTCAAGGAAATCGAAATCGGCGTGAAGGAATTCATGTGCTGTGGTGCCAGTTCTCCTCATGATCACCCACATATTTTTCTTGATATGGGGTCAGACAGCGATATCATTTGTCCCTATTGCTCGACACATTTTAAACATGCGAGCGAATTGGGTGCTAAAGAAACACGGCCCGAAGGGTGCTTGTTTCACGAACCTGCCTAAGAAAAGGGTTTAGCGAGACAATCTCAAGCATTGCGCAATCATGGCGAAGCGAAGTAGAAGTATTATTGTTGCTGGAGCAGGCGTTGCAGGACTCACATCGGCGCTATGTCTGGCGAAGGCCGGGTTTCGTGTTAGCGTTCTTGAACGCTCTGCCGGGATAAAGGCTTTTGGGGCCGGATTGCAGATTTCTCCCAACGCATTTCATATTTTGAATGCTCTTGGATTGCAAAAACAGCTAAAGGCGCTTGCAACCGCACCAGATTGTATCCGCCTCATCAAAGCGGCTACTGGTCAAGAGATTACCCGAGTACCACTGGGGGAAACTGCGGTAGCGCGCTATGGTCTGCCCTATCTGGTTATTCACCGTGCGGATTTGTGCCAGATACTGGCAACTGCCTGTAACGACCATCCGGATATTGAATTGCACCTTGGACACCGGGTAGTGGACGCTGTACCCCATGCCAATGGCATTACCGTGATGTCCCATCATGATGACAAGATGCATGAATTTTCAGGCAGGGCGTTGATCGCCGCCGATGGGGTTTGGTCGAAGTTTCGCACGGAATATATTGAGGCAAAGCCGCCGGTATATTCAGGTTTTATGGCGTGGCGGGCACTTGTCCCGGCAGAACAGGTGGGAGCCAAAAGGCTGGAACATACCCAGCTTTGGCTATCGCCTGATGCCCATGGCGTCACCTATGGGGTGCGGCGCTATAATTATCTCAATATGGTTGTGGTGGTGAAGGAACCAGAAGCGGAGCGAAAGTGGGATTTGCCTGCGGATATCAAACAGTTGCAAAACAGGATATCCGGCTGGCATTCAGGTTTTACGGACCTTTTACAGGTGAAAACAAAATGGACAAAATGGCCCTTATATGGAGCCCCGGCCTCGAAACGCTGGGCCATTGATAATCTGGCACTGGTGGGCGATGCTGCTCATGCCATGTTGCCTTTTGCGGCCCAAGGCGCGGCAATGGCAATCGAAGATGCTTGGGTTTTGGCCGATAAACTCGGTTCGATTGATGATACCGCCGATGCGCTAAAAGCCTATGAAGCTGCCCGCATGCCCAGGGCAATGCGTGCAGTGCGACTGGCCCAGACGAATTCCCGAATTTATCATGGCTCCGGAGTAATGGCGGCGATGCGCGATGGCGCTTTAAAAATAATGCCGCCCAAGATGCTTCTGGGGCGGCAAGATTGGCTTTATAGCTGGCGAGGGTAACTCTCCCCACTGCGCGGGCGATGTAGCCCAGTGCGAAGGGCACTCTTCGCCACCCGGTCAGATCAACCGAATATAACCGATTAATGCAGGATCTGGCTCAAGAAGAGTTTTGTACGCTCGTGCTGAGGATTATCGAAGAAGGCTGCTGGTTCGTTTTGTTCGACGATCTGTCCTTCATCCATGAAGATTACCCGGTCTGCAACTTTACGGGCAAAGCCCATTTCGTGAGTTACGCAGATCATGGTCATGCCCTCTTCGGCAAGTTCCACCATGGTATCCAACACTTCCTTGATCATTTCAGGATCGAGTGCCGAGGTCGGCTCATCAAATAACATAATGCGTGGGTTCATGCAGAGCGAACGGGCGATTGCCACACGTTGCTGCTGACCACCGGACAATTGGCCGGGATACTTATCGGCCTGCTCAGGGATTTTCACCTTGGTCAGGTAATGCATTGCGATTTCTTCGGCTTCCTTCTTAGGCATTTTACGAACCCAGATTGGAGCCAGAGTGCAATTTTCCATGATGGTCAGATGCGGAAACAGATTGAAGTGCTGGAACACCATGCCCACCTCGCGGCGAACTTCATCGATCTTTTTCAGATCATTGGTGAGTTCGATGCCATCAACGAATAACTGACCCTGCTGATGCTCTTCAAGACGGTTGACGCAACGGATAAGGGTTGATTTTCCCGAACCTGAAGGGCCGCAAACAACAATTCGCTCACCCTGCATGACCTTTAAATTGACGTCTTTAAGCACATGGAAATCACCATACCATTTGTGCATGCCATTGATCTCAATGGCGACTTCTGTGTCGGAAATATGGGCTGTAGACCGGCTCGATTTGGCTGCTTTTGCGGTTTTTGCAGTTGCTGCAACCACTGCTGCGGCACCACCTGCTGCCAATCCAGCGGCAGTGGAACCATTTGCCTTACGAGCAGGAGCCTGACGCGGAGAAGTCGCTTTTTTGGGTTTTGCTGGTGCAGCCGGTTTTTTGGGTTTTGCTGGTGCAGCCGGTTTTGCCCTACTGGCTGGTGCAGTCGGTTTTGCCCTACTGGAAGTCGATTTTGATTTAGCCGTAGCCGCTTTGGCGAGTGGGGCAGCTATTGCTGCCTCCTTGGCGAAAGCTTTGCACTGTTTGATCCAGTCATCGCGATCAATGCGCCCCTTGAAACTAAGGAAATCATCAACCCATTCAATTTCGGGTTTCTTCCAATCGGCGATCTGCTGAAATTTATAGATACCAGCAGAATTAAGGGTACCCTCAAGTTTTGGCCCAACGCCGGTGATGCGTTTCAGATCATCAGGAGACGCAGGCTTCTTGATGGATTTTGGTTTTTTTGTTGCTGCAGGCTTTGCAGCTATTTTTGCTTTTTTTACCATGATTTTCTACCTGTGCCCCGTGTCTAGTCTTTTTTCCATAAAGATTGAATATCTGCCCATCGAGAAGCAGAAGATGAAGAATATTGCGGCGCAGAAAAGATAACTTGTCAGTGCCTGAACTGGTGTTGCCCATTTCGAGTCGGAATGGGAAAGGCCGATCATTCCGAGGAAATCCAATAGCCCGATAATCGAAACAAGTGTCGTGTCTTTGAAGAGGCCGATGAACGTGTTCACAATACCGGGTATCACGATTTTCAAAGCCTGAGGCAGAATGATCATCTGCATCGACTGCCAGTAACTGAGACCGACCGCCATGGCTCCTTCATATTGTCCTTTGGGTATCGCCTGCATACCACCGCGAATAACTTCGGCCATATAGGCTGTGGCAAATAGCGCCACACCAATCAATGCTCGCAGCAATTTATCGAAACTAACACCATCCGGCAAGAAAAGCGGCAACATCACTGATGACATGAACAAGACCGTAATCAAAGGAACGCCCCGCCAGAACTCAATGAATATGACCGAGAACAATCTTACCGCCGGCATATGCGAGCGACGCCCCAGAGCCAGTATTATTCCCAATGGAAGCGAAACAACAATGCCGGTGACTGCAATCACCAACGTCATAACGAAACCGCCCCATAAAGGTGTCTCAACCGGCATCAATCCAAAATCAACGGAGATGAAGAGTAGCGTCCCTGCAAATATTACCAACGCAATTGCCGTTGATTTGATGGCCCCCATAGAATTGCTCTCAGTTGCACGCATATACAGAAAAACGGCAACCAGTGCGATTAGAGAGAACGCCACATACTTTCCCCAGAATGACAGGTCGAATTCGAAATTACCGCCTGACAGCAATACCAAAGCAAGTACCGGGAATATGCCCAGCATGAAGATGAGGTTTATACGCTTAAACCCAAAAGAAGGAATAAGTAGCGGCACCAACCCTCCAAAGAACATAAACAATACAAGGTTGACCCGCCACAACTCCTCACTGGGATAGCGACCATAAATGAAGAGTTTGGAATAGGCTATGACATAGGGCCAGCAAGCGGCATGCCACCCAACCGGCAGTTCACCTCCCTGTTGGGTCGTGGCACAAGCCAAACGGTCGGCACCTTCCCAGACAGCGTTAGTGATACTCCACGACAAACTACCAGGCACAATGAGATAGATGATATAGGCCGCAAGCAATGTCAAAATGGTATTTGATACGCTGGAAAACAAGTTGCGTCTCATCCAGCCCAATACCCCAACCTCCGAAGCGGGAGGAGGCATTGCGGCATCCATATGTTCACGAACATAAACGATGTTTGGTTTGTTATTCATAATTCCACTCCTATCGCTCGACCAAGGTCATACGGCTGTTATACCAGTTCATGAACATTGATGTTATGAGAGAGATTGCAAGATATGTCAGCATTGTTATGGACAATATCTCTACCGCCTGCCCCGTTTGGTTTAGCGCGGTGCCGCCGAAAATTGCCATCAGATCCGGATAGGCAATAGCCACCGCGAGAGATGAGTTCTTGGTCAGATTCAAATACTGACTGGTCAATGGCGGAATGATAACCCGCATGGCTTGTGGAATAACTACGAGGCGCAAAGCCTGCCCGCGTTGAAGGCCAAGGGCTGCAGACGCCTCAGACTGACCACCAGGAACGGCCAAAATACCGGCGCGCACGATTTCTGCGATGAATGCTCCTGTATAGGTTGTCAGCGCAATAAGCATGGCCATAAATTCAGGAGTAACACCCGCGCCACCTCTTGGGCCAAACCTTCCAACCGTTGGGTATTCCAACGACATTGGCTGCCCCTTCAAGAAATAGGTGATGAGCGGCAAAAGGATCATCAGAACGATAGCTGTTAAGAATACAGGGAACGTTTTCCCTGTTTGTGCTTGGCGACGCGTTGCCCATTTTCTGATAAAAAAGCTAAGGACACAGGCGGCAACAAAGGCCAAGAAAACAAGCCCGACACCTTCAGCCAGAACAACTTTTGGAGCGAACCACGCCTTGGAGTTTAATTGCCCAAAGGCACCCATATCAACGGAGTTTTTTACGGAAGGCAGAAGTGCGCCAACCCCTTTGTACCAAATCAGAATTTGGAGAAGCAAAGGAACATTCCGTAATGCTTCAACATAAACAGTTGCGACTTTTGCGATCACCCAGTTTGACGAAAGACGCGCCACCCCGAAAGTAAAACCCAATATGGTTGCCAAAATTATGCCGATTACGGCGAGCAACAAAGTGTTTTGTAGCCCGACCCAAAAGACGGTCGCATAGGAGGAAGTCTCAATATAATCAATAAAAGGAGAAAAGCTGATGCCGAAGCCAGCAGATGCATCCAAAAATCCAAAGCCCGAGGCTATGCCCGCTTTTTCAAGATTGCGTGCGGCATTAGATGCCAGACCCCAGAAGAACCATACAATCACCGCAAACAATATGCCCTGAAAGATATAGGATCTAAATTTTGGGTCGTTTAATAGTGCGACCTTTGGCTTCTCCGTATTGGAGGCCGTATTTTCTTCTGCCATTTTCCCCTCGCCACC
>JASFYT010000047.1:0-36913 GCA_045047085.1 Rhizobiaceae bacterium
CAGAGCCAGAGCCAGAGCCAGAGCCAGAGCCAGAGCCAGAGCCAGAGCCAGAGCCAGAGCCAGAGCCAGAGCCAGAGCCAGAGCCAGAGCCAGAGCCAGCCAACGTAGTTGGATGGTTTGGGCGCCTTCGTAAAGGGCTTTCGCGCACTTCCAATGCGATGAAGGAAAACATTGTGGCTGTGCTCACCAAGCGAAAGCTTGATGAGGATACGTTGCAGGATCTGGAAGATATTCTGATTCAGGCCGATTTGGGTGTGGAAACGGCGATGAAAATCACCGAAACCTTGTCAGCTGAGCGCTATGGTAAGGATGTCACCGATGAAGAAGTGCGCCAGATCATGGCCCGTGAAATTCAAAAGGTGCTGGAACCGGTGGCTTTGCCGCTGGAACTTGATCTGGACCACAAACCCCATGTGATTTTGGTGGTGGGAGTGAACGGGTCTGGTAAAACAACGACGATTGGTAAGCTTGCGCAAAAGCTGTCCGATAGCGGACATTCGACTCTGCTTGGTGCTGGCGATACGTTCCGTGCGGCGGCCATTGAGCAGCTTAAAATTTGGGGTAAACGTACTAATTCTCCGGTGGTTTCCCATGAATTGGGCAGTGATGCGGCAAGCCTTGCCTTTGATGCCTATAAGCAGGCGAAAGAGCAGGGGCAGGATGTGTTGATGCTGGATACTGCCGGTCGACTTCAAAATCGCACCGAATTAATGGCTGAACTTGAAAAAATCGTCCGTGTTCTGAAAAAACAGGACGAAACGGCACCCCACACCGTGCTGCTGACGCTGGACGCAACCACTGGCCAAAATGCGCTTAATCAGGTGGAAATTTTCCAAAATGTTGCGGGTGTTAACGGCCTTGTCATGACAAAATTGGATGGTACAGCCAGAGGCGGGATTTTGGTTTCAATCTCGGCCAAGTTTAAATTGCCGGTCTATTTCCTCGGCGTTGGTGAACAGGTAGAAGACCTTGAACCATTTGAAGCGGAACAATTCGCACGCTCAATTGCAGGACTTGAATAAATGAAAACTGTTGACGGAAAAAAGGTCAATCCACTTTTGAAAATGGCGTTGGAGATGGGTCCTTTGGTGGCGTTCTTTGTTGCCAATGCAAAGGGAAAATCGCTGGTAGGCTTGTGGCCGGAGCTTGGGCAATTGGGCGATGAACCGATATTTCTCGCAACCGCTGTCTTTATGGTAGCCATTTCGATTTCGCTGGTGGTGTCCTATTGGCTCACCCGAACTTTGCCCATTATGCCGGTGGTAACCGGGGTTGTGGTGCTGGTTTTTGGCGGGCTGACACTCTATTTGCAGGATGAATTGTTCATCAAACTCAAACCCACCATCATCAACACCTTGTTTGGCACCATCCTTTTGGGTGGTCTCTATTTTGGCAAAACATTTTTGGGAGTGGTTTTTGGTGAGGTGTTCAAGCTTGATGCCGAGGGTTGGCGAAAACTCACTTTTCGGTGGGGCGTTTTCTTTTTGTGCCTTGCAGTGCTGAACGAAATTATCTGGCGTAATTTTTCGACCGATTTCTGGGTGAGCTTCAAGGTTTGGGGAATGATGCCAATTTCAATGGCATTCACGCTCAGCCAGATGCCGTTGATCATGCGGCATTCTACGGAACCGCTAGGGGAAGAATAGGGAATTGTGAGTTCACCAGTATAATTGTAACATTATTTGTATGACCGTTTTCTTGAGAGATATCTAATGTGCGGCACCAAAATAAAACAGAACGAATCTGTTGGGAAAACCCATAAATTTGCGTGTGTTGGCAGTTGTAACAATTCTACCAATCACGAAGTGATTAAATCCATACAAACGTCTGGGGTTACTGAGTATCATAGTCATTGGTATGTGAATTATGAAATAGTAAAATGCCTAGGGTGTGAAAATGTATCTTTTCGGGAAGAAAGCTCGAACTCAGATGAATATTATGGCGAGACTGATATTTGCGTTGTAAAAGAATTGCTTTATCCGAAACGTGAAAGTGGTCGTACAAAACTGGCGTGGTATTCCATGTACCTCCCAATTGAGCTTCGAGATATATATGCTGAAACTGATGCGGCAATGGATAACAAACTTCTGATTCTTGCGGGTGTTGGAATGCGCGCGATATTAGAAACAGTTTGCAAAGATCAAAAAGCAGTAGGCAAAGACCTATATATAAAAATTGACGGATTGGTCAAAGTTGGAGTGCTAACGACAAATGGCGCAAAGATTTTGCATAATGTACGCGCAATAGGTAACGTGTCTGCGCACGAGGTAAAACCTCAACCACAAGACCAACTTGATTTGGCGTGGGAGGTGATAATAAATCTGCTTAATAGTGTCTATATTTTACCGAAGAGAGCCTCGCAGGTTTTCAAAAAGTGAATTTTTTTTACTAATCAGCAAGAGCCCGTTCAACCATCGGCATGAAGGTGGTTTTCAAAATTTCTGGACTTAATGGCCCCACGTGTTTATGCAGGATGGCACCGTTCTTGCCGACTATGAACGTTTCCGGGATGCCGTAGACGCCCCAGTCGATGGAGACTTTTCCGTTGGGGTCGACGCCGACGCGTTCATATGGATTGCCTAACTGGCCGAGGAAACGCAGGGCGTTTTTGGGCTTATCTTTATAATTTAGGCCGAAAAGCTGGAAGCGCTGGTCTTCGCCTAATTGTTTGATGATGGGGTGTTCCTGTCTGCATGGTACGCACCATGAGGCCCATACGTTGACTATGCTTACTTTGCCTTTGAATAGCTCGCTGCTGAAACCCGGTATCACTTCACCCGATTTGTTCAGGCCCTCAAGGGCAGCCAGTTCGAAGGTTGGAGCTTGTTTGCCGATCAGGGCTGAGGGGATTGCGGATTTATCGCCATCGCTCATCAATTGTTTGAAGAAAATTGCGGCTAATACAATGAAGATGATCAGCGGCAGAGCTGCGATCAGCTTTGATCGTGGGTTTTGAGATTGTTTTGCTTCACCCGACATGGCGTTTCCTAATTGGGTTTTCTATTTGGCCGAGCGCCGCTTGATGCCAGCCTTTTCCAGCCGAGCGATCTCACGTTGCTGAGCCCTATACTGCATCATGATGCGGACGATCATTATGATTATGACCAGAGCACTTGCGGCGTAAGATGGAAGAATGAAGGCTGTGTATTGTCCAAACATTTTTATGCTCTCTCCGCCTGACGGGCTGCGCCCATCTTCATGGTGCGGATGCGCCGCTTTAGAATTTCATTGCGCATGTTCATCAGGTGCAAGGTAAGAAAAAGCAGCGAATAACCGATTGCCATTAACAATAAGGGATATAAAAAAACCGCATCCATGGCCGGTTTTGCCAGCCTTGATACGCTGGCTGGCTGATGCAATGTGTTCCACCAGTCGACCGAGAATTTGATAATGGGAATATTGATGGAGCCAATCAGGGTGACAATTGCCAGTGATCGGGCAGCGACTGTTGGCTCTTCAATGGCTTTGGCAAGGGCGATAATCCCGAGATAGATGATGAGTAGCACCAAAAAAGATGTGAGCCTTGCATCCCAAACCCAATAGGTGCCCCACATGGGTTTGCCCCAAAGGCTCCCCGTGAGTAATCCCAGGAAGGTGAATGCCGCCCCGATAGGTGCTGCTGCCCGGAGCGAAATATCAGCCAATGGATGTCGCCAAACTAGCGTGCCGATGGCCGACATGGTCATTATGGCGTAACACATCATGGCAGCCCAAGTGGCGGGCACATGGATGAACATGATCAGAACCGTCGAACCCTGTTGATAATCTTCGGGGGCTGAAAAACCCATATAAAGGCCAAGGCCGATACTAAGAGCGGTTGCAGCGGCAAGCCACGGGATCAGCTTGTCGGCAATTCCCATAAAGCGGGTGGGGTTTGCATAATCCCAGATTGATGAGCGTTTGGTAATCGTTTCGTTCATGGGGCTATAAATGGCTTAGTCTGTAGATTGTTTCAATACCCAACCTGCGGCAAGTGAGCCCAGGACGGAAAAGAATAGGGTGAGAGCGCATAGTATCAGAAATGGCGGTAAAAATGGAGCGGGGTCTTCCACTGCGCCATAAATGGCTGTGACACCGAAGATGAGAACCGGCACGGTGAGTGGCAGAATCAGGATTGAGATCAATAACCCGCCGCGCGGTAAAGATACCGTGACTGCGGCACCAACTGCGCCAATAAAGGTGATTGCGGGGGTTCCAACCGCGAGAGTCAGCATGGAAGCGCCAATGCCGATGGCGCTCATGTTCAATATCAGGCCAAATACCGGAACCGCCAATACCAAGGGCAGGCCATTTGCAATCCAGTGGGCAAGTGCTTTTATAAAGACCAGCAAAGCTGGCGGGGTATCTTGCATTATTAAAATATCAAGTGAGCCATCTTCGCGCTCTTGTTGAAATAACCGGTCGAGGCCCAGTAAACTGGCGAGCAGGGCCCCGGTCCAAAGGACTGCCGGTCCGATACGGGCCAGTAGTTTCAAGTCCGGGCCAATGGCAAAAGGCATTACAGCAACGATTGCCAGAAAGAACAGGACGCCGGTTAATATGCCGCCGCCTACGGATGAGGCCAGTTTTAGTTCACGCCAGAACAGAGCCATCACAAAAATTCCCCTTCATCAACCGGAAGGTTTGCCTGATAGGCGTCCATGTCGAGTTTCTGTGCAGATTTTATTCCAAGAGGTTGATGGGTTGCGGCAATAGCAATGCCACCCTTATCCAGATGGGCTTGCAGGATTGTTGCAAACATGGCTTCCGATGCCTTGTCCAGGGCGGCGGTAGGTTCATCAACCAGCCAGAGCGATCGTCTGGTTACCAGCAGTCGTGCGATGGCAATTCGCCGTTTTTGCCCGGCAGAAAGATAGCCGGCGGGAATATCCTGCACTCCGGCAAGGCCTACTTTTTCGAGAGCCTCATTAATTTCATCATCGGGCGAACCGCAATATCTTTGCCAAAACTCCAGATTCTCTCCAACGCTCATGGATGGCTTAAGAGCGTTTTGGTGCCCAAGGTAGTGGCACTGTTGCTGGATTGGCCTGTTATCAGGAGACATTTCAATTTTTCCCGAAAAACTGAGCAACAAACCGGCAATAACCCTTAGCAGGGTGGACTTTCCGGAACCATTGGTGCCGGTTACCAGAAGCAGGCTGTTGGCCTCAAGGCAAAAGCCGACATCTGAAAAAATGGTCTGCTCACCGCGAATCGCTGATAGATTTTCTGCTGTTAGTTTCATGAAGCTTCTTTAAACTACCGTCCAGAGCGCGTGAAGGGGATATTCGGAGTTCTTAATCTTGCATTTATTATAAAAATTAAGTGCATTTTGGTCTTCACCTTGATTTTTCCACATTCTTACGCCATATGACATTTGTGACGTTAAATTTTCGCTGATCCGCCGACGCCTTATGCAGACTGACGGTTCCAATACGAAGACCGAGCTGCACCGCGACCGCTACATAATGTGAGCGGCACTATCTAAGGAGAAGACGGATGGCAAATGGCACCGTCAAATGGTTTAACTCTACTAAGGGTTATGGCTTTATTGAACCTGAAAATGGTGGAAAAGATGTATTCGTACATGTTTCTGCCGTTGAACAGGCAGGCCTACAGGGCTTGAACGACAACCAAAAAGTTAGCTTTGAGCTTGAAACTGGCCGCAATGGCAAAGAATCAGCTGGCGCTTTGAAGTTGCTCGACTAGTTCTTAAAGAATATTTGAATATTGAAACGGCGATGGATTTTATCCGTCGCCGTTTTTGTATGTAGGGTTAGGCTGTCTTGATAAACAGACCCCACGGGGTTTGCGATCTCTGGAACCTCAGATAGAGAATTGCACCTGTCAGCACCAATGATAAGATCTCAGACAGCGGTCCGGCGTACCAAATTCCGATTTCACCGATGAACACCGGCAGGATGAAGGTTAGGGGCAAGCTGAAGAGATATACTTTGGTTAGACTGATAATTGCAGACCTGGTTGCATCTCCGATCGCCTGGAAATAAACACTAATCATCATCAATGGGCCGAATATGAATAATACCATCGTTGTCAGGGGCAGTATTCTGGCGAGCTCGATGGCTATTGCCTGATCATCAACAAAGATAAAGCCGATATCATTTCGGAAAGCATAAAGGCCCAGCTGAAATATTATGCAATATATAAAGGCTGTGCTGAGAACTATCTTTATGCAGGCATTGGTGCGGTCAAACATTTGTGCTCCATAATTATTGCCGACTATGGTTTGAAACGCCATGGAGAGACCAAGCAGGGGTAAAAACATGAATGTCATGATTCGCGTTACTATGCCGTAGGCTGTCGCGGTAGATTCATAGGCGTCGCCACTCCACAATTGCAGGGAGAATAAAATGGCGGCAGCGGAAAAGGATATGCCTACATAACTGAGGCTTGTGGGCGCGCCAAGGGCTAAAAACCTGCTCCAATTGTGCCAGTCGATGCGAAAATTGCTTAGTTGAACGCTAAAGGATTGTGGTTTTTTGATTCTGACAGCAATAATGGCTGCCATGGCGCAGGCCTGCGCCAATATTGTTCCATAAGCGGAACCTGCGACGCCCCAATTATACTCCACGATGAGAATATAGTTGAAAAAAATGTTCGCCAGCGCGGACATTAATGTAATGGCTGCCATGGTGCCAAGCATCCCCTCAGCGCGCAATGTGTCGATGGAAATACCCAATACAAATGCCAGCGGGGAAAGGAAAATCAGGATTGCCATATAAGTATAACCCATTGCAGCAATGGAGGTTGAGCCCTTTGTGACCCATAATATCAGCATGTCACCGCCAGCTAAAAACATTGCAATCAATACAACGCATACGACCAAAGCCAGCAATATGGCATCCACATAGGCATTCAGTGCCCGGCCTCTTTCTCCAGCGCCCAGTAGTCTGGCAAGCACCGAAGAATATCCGTTGGAAACCAGCGTCGACAAAGCTATCAGCAACATGAAGGCCGGGAACATTAGGGTTACAGCAGTCAGTGCATCGGCGCCGACGAACTCGCCAAGAAAATAGGCATCAATCAGGGTATGGAAGCCATTGACCATCATGATGAGGATGATGGGGGCTGCGGTTTTTATGAATAATACCGGCAAAGAGCCGGAAAGGAACATATTGTCTGGTTCAGCGATTTTCTCGTTCATAGGGTTTGGTCTCCCGACATTCCTTTGGCTTGACAGGTGTGTAAGTCATTATTATTGACAGTGTCAATTATAAATTTGTAATTGTTGAAATGCTTTGAGGATTTGATCTGATGCCCGCTGTTTTAACCCCTGCGCAGATAGAAGAAAAACGCACCGGACTGGTGTTGGCTGCTGTGGAAATTCTGGAAACAAGCGGATTAGATAAGCTGACTTTACGGCGTTTGTCAGATAAGGTGGGTGTTAGTCGGTCAACGCCTTATCTCTATTTCAAAGACAAATTGGCTTTAATAGACGCGATGCGGATTCATGGTTTGCTGGGTCTAACTCAATCAAGTAGGGATGCCGTTGCGGACATAAAAGTTGATGGTGATTATATTGAATATATGAGGCGTTTGGGATCTGTTTATGTGGATTTTGGGCTTAACCGACCGGTGCTCTACCGGTTGATTTTTGTTTCCGGTCTGCCGGATGAAGATATTTCACCTGAGTTTTGCCAGGCGATTGAACAGCACCGCGCATTAATAATGTCACCGATGCAAAGTGCATATGCTGCGGGGATGCTTTCTATGCCACCTGAGCGGCTGGATCCGGTTTTATGGTCTGCAATTCATGGGCTGCTCACGCTAAGGCATGCAGGGCATCTTGGTCAGGACGAGGATTTTTATCAAGTTCGTACAGATCTGGAAAATATTCTTGCACTGGGGTTCTTGAACATTGATCATCGGAATAAACCAGATTAGGTCGTGATCTAGTGTGATTTATACGAAAGCGTGATCAGGTTTGATTGGCTAGTCGGTGCATCCTAGGGAATGGGTAGCTATCTTTGAATGTGACTGATCAACTGTTTGATGACGAGGAACACCAATATGAAAACGGGTTTTAAATTTTCTTTCCAAAAATCACAGGAAACACCTGGCAATAAATCAATTGGCCCTGTTTTGGCGGGATTGATGTTTGCAATTATTGCGGGCAGTTCGGTTGCACCTGCCAATGCCGAGACGAAAACAGCGGTTTTTGCCGGTGGATGCTTTTGGTGCGTTGAATCGGATTTTGAAACTGTGGATGGTGTGGTGAGTGCAGAATCTGGCTATACGGGTGGTACGTCCAACAACCCTACCTATAAGAACCACATGAAAGCCCAACATATTGAAGCGGTGAAAATTGTTTATGATCCGGCCAAGGTGAATTATGAAACCCTGCTGAATATTTTCTGGCGTAGCGTTAACCCGACCGATGCGGGTGGCCAGTTTTGTGACCGTGGCCATTCATATACGACAGCAGTTTTTGCTCAGGATGATTCACAATTGAGGGCTGCGCAGGCTTCCAAAAAGAAAATTAATGATGCCGGCATTATCAATCGGCCTATCATAACGCCAATCCGAGAAGCTACACCATTTTATCCAGCTGAAGGGTATCATCAGGATTATTACAAGAAGAATCCATTGCGTTATGGTTTCTATCGCCGGTCTTGTGGTCGCAATAAAGCCGTTAAGGCGTTGTGGGGCAGTGAGGCCTATTTCGGAATTGGCGATCATAAAGGTTCGTAACTTTCCGGCTCACCTATCTTCCTTATCCTTGGAAGCGTAGCTGATGTCATTAATAGTCTGCTAAAAAGCTGAATTGGTTCGGTCTCGGGCTTGTTTAAGCAATGGTTTACCTTGTTTTCTTACAGTGATTGCCATAATTACAGCATAAATAACTCGTATTTCCACACATTGGGGTTACAGTTCTTTGAACAGGGCACTAAAGGGCACGAAGATGAATGGGATAAAATTTTTCGCTTTGCTGGGCGTTTTGCTGGCGGTAACCGGTTGTAACCGGTCTATCAGTTCGTTTTCTCAAAATACCCGGCCTCAGGCCTTGGTGTCTTCGCCGACAGAGCCTGTGACTTCGGGTGAATTGCAGCCAGCAGACGGTAGCAATCCGGAAATCCAGAGTGCTGGTGATGCCAATTCCAATCAACAGATTGCAAGCCTTACGCCTCCACCGGAAGGTGGTCGGGAGATTACCCGTGAAGGCATGGCCGGTTCATGGAATGTGCCTTCAGACAATTCTCAATGTATTCTCATTTTGGCCTTTACCAAATGGGATGGTGGATATCGTGCCACCACGCGGCGATGCAATTCTGAGGAGCTCAAAACCATTGGGGCCTGGGATGTGAAGGGCTCACGTGTTGTGTTGTTTAATCGATCCGGCGATCAGGTGGCCAGTCTCTATTCTTCCAGCGCGGTTCGTTATGACGGTTCGACCGCTTCTGGCAAACCCATTGCATTTTCAAGATAATATCAGCTGAAAGATTTGTTAGTGGCCAGCGCTTCCCTAGATGACGGTGTTTCTGATCTGGTTGGGCGCAGGATGGCTGATGCTTATGCCGCACTTGTGAAGGCTGGTACAATTGAAAGTGACCCGGTTCAACTGGGTCTGGTTCGACATCTCGAAGCCCTGCTGGTGGCGCTTGATAGAAAACACCTATCTTCTAAATCCAGTTCGCTTGGTTGGCTGTTTGGTCGGGGCACTAAAGCGAGCGAGCCGCTCAAAGGTATTTATATCTGGGGATCGGTTGGTCGTGGCAAGTCCATGTTGATGGATTTATTCTTTGAACAAATTCCATTTAAACAGTGCAAGAGGGTTCACTTCAACGACTTTATGCAGGATATGCATGAGAGCATTCATGCACACCGCGAGGCTTTTAAAGCCGGTGAGATTGAGGAGAAAGACCCAATTCCTCCTGTGGCGCGGACCCTTTCCGATACGATAGAAGTTTTGTGCTTTGACGAATTTTCCGTAACAGATATTGCCGATGCAATGTTGCTGGGGCGACTGTTTTCTGAACTGTTTAGCAATGGTGTGATAGTGGTTGCGACCTCCAATGTTGCGCCTGAAAATCTTTATTTGGAAGGGTTGAACCGTTCATTGTTCCTGCCGTTTATTGAAGTTTTGAAATCCCGTGTGAGGGTTTTTGAACTGGATGCCCGGACGGATTATCGGTTGGAAAAACTGAACCGGGCGCCGGTTTATCTAACCCCGCTTAATGGGGCAGCGGAAAAGGCGATGGATGAAGCTTGGCTGCGTTTAAGTGGTACCAAGGACGGTGGCTCCCAGAATATCGAGGTTAAAGGTAGGCAATTGCATATTGCCAAGGCTAAGCGCGGGGTGGCGCGCATGTCATTTGAGGAGTTGTGCGAAGAGCCAAGGGGGGCCGCAGATTATCTGGCTATTGCCCGGCAATTCCATACCCTGCTTATTGATGGCGTTCCTGTGATGGGTAAAGCCGAGCGGAATGCAGCCAAGCGCTTTATTCTGCTAATCGATACATTATACGATAATCACATCAAGCTGGTGGTTTCAGCGGCGGCTAAGCCAGACGCCCTTTATCAGGCAACAAGCGGGACGGAGGCGTTTGAGTTTGAACGCACTGCTTCACGGTTGATTGAAATGCAATCCATGGATTACCTGGGTGGTAAAGAAGCTAATTCTTCCTAGGGACGATCTTGCAGAAGTGGTAATTTCTTACGTTTACGTAAATGCCCTAATTGTTAAGTATTTGAAAACATTACGTATAAAAGTGTTACTTGTAATGTTTCTTCAACTTCGCTAAAACCGATCTAAGGATGCAGTTTGTCTAATTTGCAGCAAAATTTTACATTTACGTAAAGGGAAGAATTTACTTATGGCACGTAATAAAATCGCATTGATTGGTTCAGGTATGATTGGTGGTACTCTGGCACATCTGGCAGGGCTCAAGGAATTGGGCGATGTGGTGATGTTTGATATTGCCGAAGGTTTGCCGGAAGGCAAGGCGCTGGATATCGCAGAATCTGCGCCGGTTGATGGGTTTGATGTGAAATTGTCGGGTACGCAAAGCTATGAGGCGCTTGAAGGTGCTGATGTTTGTATCGTTACAGCAGGGGTCGCCCGCAAGCCCGGCATGAGCCGCGATGATTTGCTTGGTATCAATCTTAAAGTCATGGAGCAGGTGGGTGCCGGCATTAAAAAATATGCCCCGAACGCATTTGTTATCTGCATCACCAACCCGCTTGATGCGATGGTTTGGGCCTTGCAGAAATTCTCAGGTCTGCCAAAGAACAAAGTTGTTGGCATGGCAGGCGTTCTGGATAGTTCGCGCTTCCGTCATTTTTTGGCCGAAGAGTTTGATGTGTCTGTTCAGGATGTAACCGCATTTGTTCTGGGTGGGCATGGCGACAGCATGGTGCCTTTGGCGCGTTATTCTACCGTGGCTGGTATCCCGCTTACTGACCTGGTGAAAATGGGCTGGCTTACCAAAGCGCGTCTTGATGAAATCATTGACCGTACCCGAAAAGGCGGAGGCGAAATTGTTGCGTTGTTGAAAACCGGTTCTGCCTATTATGCGCCAGCGGCCTCCGCCATCAACATGGCTGAAAGCTATTTGCGTGATAAGAAACGGGTTCTTCCGTGCGCTGCAGCTCTTAAGGGCGAATATGGCGTCAAGGATATGTATGTGGGCGTACCTTGTGTCATCGGTGCCAACGGTATTGAACGCGTCATCGAGATTGACCTCAATAAAACCGAACAAAAAATGTTCGATAGTTCCGTTGGAGCTGTTGCTGAATTGTGCGATGCCTGCCGGGAAATTGCACCCAATTTGAAGTAATAAATAACAATGCTTGCGCAAGGTTAATGCTTTAAACCTTGCGCGGCAAAATGCGGTGGGTTTTTGGCGGATCAATTGCAAGGCTATAATCGAGGAGGCGGGCAGGAACCCGTTTAATATCATGGCGCGTGAAGAAGCTAATGAAGTGTTTGAACAAACCTCTTTTCTCTATGGAGGGAATGCAGGTTATATCGAAGAACTATATGCCCAATATCAACAAAACCCCACATCGGTAAGTTCTGACTGGCAGGAGTTTTTCTCCCAGTTGAATGATGATGGGGATGATGTTGTCAAAAATGCCAAGGGTGCTTCCTGGAAAAAACCGAACTGGCCAATCCATGCCAATGGTGAACTGGTCTCGGCGCTGGATGGCGACTGGGGTGAGATTGAAGCCCATGTGGTTGATAAGATTAAAACTGCAGCCAGTGCAAATGGTGCTGTGCCGGATGGTGATTTTGTCCAGCGTGCGACGCGCGATTCCGTAAGTGCCATTATGATGATCCGCGCCTATCGTATGCGCGGTCATTTGCATGCAGATCTTGATCCGTTGCAAATTGCCCGTACCCGCGAAGCCCATAACGAATTACATCCTTCCACCTATGGCTTCACCGATGCGGACTATGAGCGCAAGATTTTCATCGATTATATGCTCGGTTTGGAATTTGCCACCATTCCGGAAATGCTCGAAATTTTGCAACGCACCTATTGTTCAACCATTGGTGTGGAGTTTATGCATATCTCCAATCCGCAAGAAAAAGGCTGGCTGCAGGAACGTATTGAGGGGCCAGACAAAGGCGTTGCTTTTACGGACGAAGGTAAAAAAGCTATCCTCAACAAGCTGATTGAAGCGGAGGGTTTTGAGCAATATCTCGATGTGAAATATAAGGGTACCAAGCGTTTTGGTCTTGATGGTGGGGAATCCTTAATCCCGGCACTTGAACAGATCATCAAGCGCGGCGGCCAAATGGGCCTGAAGGAAGTTGTTTTTGGCATGGCCCACCGTGGGCGTCTTAATGTGCTTTCCAATGTGATGGCAAAGCCGCATCGGGCAATTTTCCACGAATTCAAAGGTGGTTCTTATAAACCGGATGAAGTCGAAGGTTCGGGTGATGTGAAATATCACCTCGGCGCTTCTTCGGACCGGGTATTTGATAATAACAAAGTGCATTTGTCGCTAACGGCTAACCCGTCTCATCTGGAAATTGTAAATCCAGTGGTGCTTGGTAAAGCACGGGCAAAACAGGATTTGATTGAAGATGCGCGCGAAGATGGTACGCGCCAGCGCGATACGGTTTTACCCCTGCTTATCCACGGGGATGCAGCTTTTGCGGGCCAAGGTGTTGTCGCTGAATGTTTCGGACTTTCTGGCCTCAAAGGGCACCGCACCGGTGGCTCGCTTCATTTCATCATCAATAACCAGATTGGTTTCACTACCAATCCACGCTTCTCTCGCTCATCACCTTATCCCTCAGACATGGCTAAGATGATTGAAACACCGATTTTTCATGTGAATGGAGATGACCCGGAAGCTGTAACCTTTGCTGCGAAGGTGGCTATGGAGTTTCGTCAGATATTCCAGAAACCCGTTGTGATCGATATGTTTTGCTATCGTCGTTACGGCCATAATGAGGGCGATGACCCTTCGTTCACTCAGCCGTTAATGTATAAGAAAATCGGTTCTCATCCAACCATTACCGAAATTTACGGAAAACGTCTGATTGATCAGGGGTTGATTACGGAAGACGAATTCAGCGATATGAAGGCGCAGTGGCGCCAGTATCTGGAAGATGAATTTACCGCTGGTCAATCCTATAAACCCCAAAAAGCTGACTGGCTTGACGGGGCGTGGTCGCGCATGAAAGTTGCTGACCATGAAGAGGAGCCGCGCCGGGGGAAAACTGGGATTCCTTTGAAGACTCTGAAAGAAATTGGTTCTAAAATCTCTGCGGTGCCTGAAAACTTCAACATGCACCGGACGATTAAGCGCTTTTTTGATGGTCGGGCGGAAATGATCAAAACCGGCAAAAACATCAATTGGGCAATGGCCGAAGCTTTGGCCTTTGGATCGCTGATGCTTGACGGGCATAAGGTACGCCTTTCCGGTCAGGATGTGGAACGCGGCACCTTTGTTCAGCGCCATTCAGTGGTTTATGATCAAGATAATGAAGATCGCTATATTCCGTTGAACCATTTGTCTGAAGATCAGGCAGATTATGAAGTTATCAATTCGATGTTGTCAGAAGAAGCGGTGCTTGGCTATGAATACGGCTATTCACTGGCAAACCCTAATGCGGCGACTATTTGGGAAGGCCAGTTTGGCGATTTTGTTAACGGGGCTCAAGTGATCATTGACCAGTTTATTTCGTCAGGCGAACGTAAGTGGCTACGCATGAGCGGACTGACATTGTTACTTCCCCATGGTTATGAGGGTCAGGGACCGGAACATTCTTCTGCAAGGCTGGAACGGTTTTTGCAGCTTTGTGCGGAAGACAATATGCAGATTGTAAACTGCACAACGCCCTCAAACTATTTCCATGTTTTGCGACGTCAGTTGCACCGTGAATTCCGTAAACCATTGATTATTATGACGCCTAAATCGTTACTGCGCCACAAGCGAGCTGTATCTGGACTTTCCGAAATGGCTGAGGATAGCGTATTCCATCGTCTGTTATGGGATGATGCGGAATCCAAAAAAGGTGAGAAAATCAAACTTGCCAAGGATGATAAAATCAAGCGAGTGGTGCTTTGTTCCGGCAAGGTCTATTACGACCTCTATGAGGAACGTGAAAAACGCGGCATCAATGATGTTTATCTCCTGCGTTTAGAGCAACTTTATCCATTCCCGGCCAAAGCACTGATTACGGAACTAAGTCGTTTTAAACAGGCAGAATTTGTCTGGTGTCAGGAAGAGCCCAAAAACATGGGTAGTTGGACGTTTATTGAACCTTATCTTGAATGGGTATTTAACCACATTGAAGCAACGCATAAGCGGGCCCGTTATGCGGGGCGTCCAGCGTCAGCCTCTCCCGCGACCGGCCTGATGTCTAAGCATCTGGCGCAGTTGGAAGCGTTTTTAGAAGATGCGCTTGGTGAATAACCAATATTTGAGAGACGATCTGGCATGAAACAACACTTCTATAATCAAAGCATAAAAGGGCATTGAACCATGGCGACTGAAATTCGCGTACCAATTATGGGCGAATCTGTAACCGAAGCAACCGTTGGCCAGTGGCTGAAACAGGTTGGTGAAACGGTGAAGGCGGATGAACCTTTGGTGGAGCTTGAAACCGATAAGGTGGCTCAGGAAGTTCTGGCACCGGCGGATGGTGTGTTGAGCGAGATCGTTGCGCCCGACGGTGAAACCGTGGAAGTGGGTGCTTTGCTGGCCAAATTTGAAGAAGGCGCTGCGGGCACTGCTACGGCTCCCGCTGAAAAACCTGCCCCTGTTGCTGCGGCGCCAACCGAGAAACCATCAGAAATGCCGGCGTCTCCTGCGGCCCAAAAGATGATGACCGAAAAAGGTCTGGCCGATGGCGATGTTTCAGGTTCTGGAAAACGCGGGCAGGTTCTCAAAGAAGATGTGATGAAGGCTGAAACGGGTGGCGCAAGTACGCAAGTTGCTGCACCTGCGCCTTCATCAAGCGATGAAGGCCCCCGCGAAGAACGGGTGAAAATGACACGGCTTCGTCAGACCATTGCCCGCCGCCTGAAAGACGCGCAAAATACCGCTGCAATGCTAACTACCTTTAATGAGGTGGACATGACAGCCGTCATGGAGATGCGTAAGAAATACAAAGAGTTGTTTGAGAAAAAACACGGCGTAAAACTTGGTTTTATGGGATTTTTTACTCGGGCAATTTGTCATGCGCTGGAAGAAATTCCTTCGGTCAATGCTGAAATTGACGGCACGGACATCATCTATAAACAGTTCTGCCATATTGGCGTGGCCGTTGGCACGGATAAAGGTCTTGTCGTTCCGGTAGTGCGAAATGCTGAGCGGATGTCGATTGCTGACGTCGAAAAGGAAATTGGCAATCTCGGTCGCAAAGCCCGTGATGGCAAGCTCTCTATGGCCGATATGCAGGGCGGAACGTTCACTATATCTAATGGCGGGGTTTATGGCTCGCTGATGTCGACACCGATTTTGAATGCGCCACAATCGGGCATTCTTGGTATGCATAAAATCCAGCCGCGCCCTGTGGCTCTGGATGGTGAAGTCGTTATCCGCCCGATGATGTATCTGGCACTTTCCTATGATCACCGGATTGTTGATGGCAAGGAAGCGGTGACCTTTCTTGTGCGTGTTAAGGAAAGCCTGGAAAACCCAGAACGTCTGGTGCTTGATCTTTAATTACCCCGTCATGAACGCAAGGAATAAAGGAAAATATCATGTCAGTTGAACTAACGATGTTGCTTTATACGGTCGTGCTATTCTTCGTGCAATTGCTTACCCAATTTGGTTCCGGACTGATAGATTCTGGAGCGGGTTATGCGGCAAGTGCGCGTGATGAAGATCCTAAGCCGGGTATTATCGGCGGGCGATTTGAACGAGCCTATTATAATCTGCTTGAAACCATGCCTCCCTTTGCAGCGCTTGTGCTGATTGGTCTTTATACGGGTAAAGTCAACGAACTGACCGCGCTTGGTGCGCAGATCTATTTCTGGGGCCGAGTGGCCTATGTGCCGGCTTACGTTGCAGGAATTCCGTTTGTTCGCTCTGTAATATGGTTGATTTCAACCGCTGGTATGGCCATCATCCTTTGGCAATTGCTTGCCTAGGATAACGCCTTATATTTTGGAGTAAATGACATGTCAGACGTTGTTATCATCACGGGTGGAAGCCGTGGAATAGGTGCGGCCTGTGCTATACAGATGGCTTCTCCTTCTCTTACGATCATCGTCAATTATGTGGGCAATAGGCCCGCTGCCGATGCTGTCGTTGAAGCGGTTGTGGCAAAGGGTGGCAATGCTGCTGCTGTTCAAGGTGACGTAGGAGAAGAAGCTGACATTTTACGAATGTTTGAAGCTGCCGACAGCCATGGGCAGCTTGTCGGTCTGATTAATAATGCAGGTATCGTCGATGTGGCTGCGAGGGTGGAGGAATTTTCTGCCAGCAGGGTTTCCAAAATGCTGAACGTCAATGTTTTGGGAAGCATGTTATGCGCTCGTGAGGCGGTCAAACGCATGTCGACAACGCATGGTGGCAAGGGTGGTGCGATAGTCAATTTATCTTCTGTTGCGGCCTTGCTTGGAGCGCCGAATAATTTCGTGGATTATGCAGCTTCCAAAGGGGCGATCGATAGTTTTACCAAGGGGCTTGCCCTTGAAGTCGCCAGCGAAGGCATCCGGGTGAATGCGGTGCGGCCTGGCATTATCGCTACGGATATTCATGCAAGTGGCGGGCAACCGGATAGGGTTGCACAAATAAGAGCGTCCCTTCCCATGCAGCGCGAAGGCAGTGCTGAAGAAGTGGCCAATTCAATTATATGGCTGATGTCAAATGAAGCATCTTATGTGACGGGAGCCATATTGGATGTGTCCGGCGGACGCTGAAATATCTTGAGGAAAGAGCAATAATATGAGCGATATCTATGATCTAGTGATCATTGGCAGTGGCCCTGGCGGTTATGTCTGCGCAATCAAAGCAGCCCAACTAGGTCTCAAAACCGCAGTGGTCGAGAAAAACCCGACCTATGGCGGCACCTGCCTCAATGTGGGTTGTATTCCTTCCAAAGCGCTGCTTCATGCATCGGAAGTTTTCCATGAGATGGAAGGCGGTCTTGAAAGTCTTGGCGTTAAAGTTGGCAAACCCAAGCTCGATCTTGCAGCCATGATGGCTCACAAGGAAGCGACCATTAAATCTAATGTGGATGGGGTTGAATTTCTGCTCAAGAAAAACAAAATTGATACATTCCGGGGCCTCGGAAGCGTTGTGGCGGCTGGCAAAGTTGCGGTTACCGATGACAAAGGCAAAGTCATCGAGATTGACACCAAAAATATCGTGATTGCTACTGGTTCAGAAGTAGCAGGTATTCCCGGTGTTGATGTTGATATTGACGAGAAGATCATTGTTTCTTCGACCGGTGCACTGGAACTTGGCGAAGTTCCAAAAACCATGATTGTGGTGGGTGGCGGTGTTATCGGGCTGGAACTTGGTTCTGTTTGGAGCCGCCTTGGCACAGAAGTTACGGTGGTTGAATATCTTAACAGTATTTTGGGGCCGATGGATAATGATGTCTCCAAACAGTTCCAGCGTATGCTCGCTAAACAAGGTATAAAATTCAAACTATCAGCCAAGGTGACCGGCGTTGCAGCTTCCGATGGCGGTGCTGCCGTGACATTTGAACCGGCTAAAGGTGGAGATGCACAAACACTGGAAGCTGCGGTGGTTCTGATTGCTACTGGTCGCAAACCATTCACGGATGGTCTAGGCCTTGAAGCGCTCGGCGTGGAAATGGATCGTGGTAAGATCAAAACCAACGATCATTGGCAAACAAATATCGAAGGCATTTATGCCATTGGTGACGTGATCGATGGCCCAATGTTGGCGCATAAAGCTGAAGATGAGGGTGCAGCAGTAGCCGAAGTTCTTGCCGGTCAAGCGGGGCACGTAAATTATAATGTTATTCCGGGGGTCGTCTATACCTCGCCGGAAGTGGCTTCCGTGGGTAAAACCGAGGAAGAACTAAAAGCAGCGGGCATTGAATATAATAGCGGTAAATACCCGTTCTCAGCCAATGGTCGCGCCCGCGCCATGCAAAAAACCGATGGTTTCGTCAAATTTTTGGCAGATAAGCACACAGACCGGGTGTTGGGTGTCCATATCGTAGGCTTTGGTGCCGGAGAAATGATCCACGAAGCAGCGGTGCTAATGGAATTTGGTGGTTCATCCGAAGATTTAGCCAGAACCTGCCACGCCCATCCAACGATGTCGGAAGCAGTGAGGGAAGCTGCAATGGCAACCCACGGCAAGCCTATTCATATGTAGTTGGGTTCTCAACCAGCAGGTTTAACAGCTGTAACCTTAAACCCTTGTTCCCGCAGCAGGTTTATTACGCCCGTTTCCCCTGGCAAATGCAACGCGCCGATTGCTAAGAATGTGCTACCTTTTTCGAGGTATTGTTGGGAGCGTTCTGCCATGATTTTATTTCGTTTTGTGATCAGGACATCCTGAAAAGCTGTTGTGCCTTTGCCAGAGAAGGCTTTTGGGGAAACGGCCTTCATCAGGGGCATTAACATGCTTATGCTGCCGGTTTGGTATAAGGCTTTCATGGTTGCGATGATGTTTTCGGCCTGACTTGGGCCCATGGCCAGAGTTTCTTTTAGGGCTGAAAAATGAAACTCCGGGGGCAGGCTGGTTATGGCCGTGAATTGCTCTTCCATAGTTTCAAGACCGATCAGCTTTTTGCTGTTTTTGATGGCATGATCGGCGATGATGTGGTCTAGGACTTTTTTGCCGTTTTGCTTAGCCGCCATTTCGCAAACTGGCAGGGCGACCATTGTAGCAACTACCCATGGCTGCATCCGGTTGACGATCTGGAAAGGCACGCCGCGCTTTGCAACGGCTTGTTGCAACTTTGTTCTCAAATTGCCTTCGAGTTGTGCGTCGAGGGTTTGGCCGGCCTTCAGGAAAGTCAAATGCTTGAGCTGAACCATGGCGGCGGCAGCTTTTTGCGGGTCAAATGTCTCGGTATTTTCGACGATGATGATTTTTGCCCTATTCAGGGCACTTTTTGCGATGGGGGAAAGGGTTGTTACCTTCGGATCGCTCACATGCATGGTGCCGAGCAAATAGGAGGGTGCTACGCCATCTTTTTCGATTTTCCAAAAAACCGAAGAGGCATTGATGATTTTGGCGGCTTCATTGACGAGGCTGGCGTATTCTTCCGGCTCTTCCTGTCGCATCTTTTCAATCAGATTGATGCCACCGCACACTATTTGTTGGTTGGCCTTTTTCTGATTAGCATCGGGTTCATTGGCGGCAAACGTTGCGGAAGCTGATGAAAGAGACGCAAGAAATGCGCCGATCAAGGCAATTTTAATCAGCCCAATTGCTACTAAAACGGTCTCACTAATCCGGTTTGCCATGCTCGATTGCCCCAATACTTGAATATTCAGCCTAATAATTGCAAAAAATGCTGTAGATCAGGTTAAATGTTTGGAATCAAATTTATCGGTTCGCACGCGGGTGGGCCGCATTATAGGCTCGCATCAGGTGGTCGGTGTCTACTAGAGTATAGATTTGGGTGGTGGAAAGACTGGCGTGGCCGAGCAGCTCCTGAATGGTGCGTAAATCTCCCCCATTTGAGAGCAGATGCGTTGCAAAGGAATGTCGGAGCGCATGGGGGGTTGCATTATCCGACATGCCGAGAGCCGAGCGCAGCAATCGCATGGATTTTTGCAGTATAGCAGCCTGCAATGGGCCGCCTCTGGCTCCACGAAACATTGGCTCGTCTTTCTCCAGATGATAGGGGCAGAGCTTTTTATAATTATCAACAGCCTCATGAATTATCGGGAGTAACGGAACGAGCCTCGTCTTATTGCCCTTGCCGGTTACCGATAGCGTGCGGGCTGAGCGATCGTTCAAACTATTGGGTGTCAGTGCCAAAGCTTCGCCAATACGCAGGCCGCAACCATATAACAGGGTGAGAATTGCTGCATCGCGGGCGGTAATCCATGGTTCTTCATGCATATGCTGGCTGGCATCGGTTAGTTTTATGGCTTGGTCTGGCGGGATGGGTTTGGGCAGGGTTTTTGGTTGTTTCGGTGATCTTGTGGCGGCAAGGCCTGCGGAACTGGCGAGGCCTTTTTTCTCCAGAAAACGGATAAAAGAGCGAATGCCGGCAAGGCTGCGGCCCAAGGTTCTTGCACCTGCGCCGCCTCTACGTCTGCTTGAAAGAAACCCGCGCATGTCGATTGGGCGCAAGTCTTTTACGTCTGAAAGTCCGGGGGGTTGGGCCAAATACGTGGTCAGATAGTTGAAAAACTGGCGCAAATCACGCTCATAGGCTTCGCTGGTTTTTTCAGTCATGCGGCGCTCAGCTGACAAATATTGCAGCCACAACACGCGTTCGCGTGCCAGATCAGGAGCGCAAATGACGAGTAATTCAGCGGAAGATGTGTTTGAAACCATAACGCCCGGACTATAAGCCCGGGCGTGTTAGCAATCAATTAACCGAGAAGATATTGCTAAATTGTTTGACCGGTTTTAGCCCAATCGGCCAAGAATCCTTCAATGCCTTTGTCAGTTAGCGGGTGTTTCACCAATGCCTTGAGGGTTGAAGGCGGGATGGTTGCTACATCAGCGCCAGCCAAGGCCGCTTCTTTTACATGATTGACGGTACGGATTGAAGCGGCAAGGATTTGAGTTTCGAAATCGTAATTATCGAAAATCATGCGCATGTCTTCGATTAGCTCCATGCCATCGATTGCCATATCGTCCAGACGCCCAATGAATGGTGAAACGTAAGTTGCTCCAGCCTTCGCAGCAAGTAACGCCTGATTTGCCGAGAAGCAAAGGGTCACATTAGTTTTATGACCGTCAGAAGTTAGTGCCTTACAGGCTTTCAGGCCTTCCATGGTGAGTGGCAGTTTGATGCATATATTATCGGCGATTTTGCCCAAAGTGGCAGCTTCTTTCATCATGCCATCAAAATCAAGCGCTGTAACTTCGGCAGAAACCGGACCATCGACGATGGAGCAAATTTCTTTGGTTACTTCGATGATATCGCGGCCTGATTTCATGATCAGTGACGGGTTTGTGGTGACCCCATCAAGCAGGCCAATTGAGTTGATTTCGCGAATTTCATCCACATCTGCGGTGTCGACAAAAAATTTCATATTATATTCCTCTTATAGAGCTGTTCGTTATCGCTTCCCTTATAGCAAATTTTGCTCAAGGTCATTACGCTAATTGGATTAGATTCGTTGATTATCGGACCAATTATTGACCAAAACAGTTTCCATCCTGCTGCCGATCCCGGCGGACCGGCCCTATACATATAGCGTCCCGGAAGGTTTAGACCTTTTGCCGGGCGATTTTGTGACGGTGCCGCTTGGTCCGCGCGAGGTTGCGGCTGTGGTTTGGGAAGCGCCTGAAGGTGGTGGCGATAAGGTGGATGTCAAAAAATTGCGCGAAGTGGTTGCGCGGTTTGACTGTCCGCCGTTGGCAGAAGAAATGCGGCGGTTCGTGGAGTGGGTTGCCAATTATACGTTGAGCGCCCCCGGCATGGTGTTGCGCATGGTGTTGCGGGTGAAAGGCGGGCTGGATCCGCTGACACCGATTGAGGGTTGGGTCTATTCAGGCAAGGAACCAGAGCGCATTACGCCGGCACGCTCGCAAGTTCTGGAACTGGCGCGTGAAGGAATGGCCTGGAGCAAATCAGGACTTGCCCATGCGGCTGGTGTCAGCAGTGCTGTGGTCACGGGTCTGATCAAGCAGGGGACGTTGAACCGGGTTGAAATTCCACAACCACCGGTGGTTGCGCTGCCTCGGACAGACTATGTGGTGGCTAAACTAAATAAGGATCAAACAGCGGCCGCAAACGCTTTGCGTGAAGAAGTTGCCAAAAAGGAATTCTCTGTGACCCTGATTGACGGGGTAACAGGGTCCGGAAAAACCGAAGTTTATTTTGAAGCCATTGCTGCTTGTCTGGAACAGGGTCGGCAGGTCTTGATTCTTTTGCCGGAGATTTCTTTGACAACGGTATTCCTTAAACGGTTTGAAGCCCGTTTTGGTGCTCCGCCTGCGGAATGGCATTCAGATATCAGTCCCAAAATGCGCGAAAAAACCTGGCGGCAAGTGGTTGAAGGCCAGGTGCGTGTGGTTGCGGGAGCGCGTTCGTCGTTGTTTTTGCCGTTTCAGGATCTGGGCCTTGTGGTGGTCGATGAGGAACATGAACAGGCCTATAAACAACAGGACAGGGTGTTTTATAATGCCCGTGACATGGCCGTGGTGCGCGGGCATTTGGGTAGTGCTAAGGTGGTACTGGCCTCTGCCACGCCTTCGATTGAAAGCCGGGTCAATGGGGATCAGGGCCGCTACCGATATTTGCGATTGGAGGAACGCTTTGGCGGTGCGCAATTGCCGGATATCGGTGTTATCGATATGCGCAAAGACCCTCCGCCACGGGGTAAGTTTTTATCACCGGTTTTGACGCGGGAGATTGCTAAAACGCTGGAGCGCAAGGAACAGGTTCTTTTGTTCCTTAATCGACGTGGCTATGCACCTTTGACCCTTTGCAGGGTCTGCGGGCATCGTTTTCAGTGTAATAATTGTTCCACATGGCTGGTGGAACATCGTTTTCGAAAGCAGCTACAATGTCACCATTGCGGCCATCATGAGACAAGTCCCGAGGCTTGTCCCGAGTGTGGTACGCTTGACCATCTGGTGGCTTGCGGACCAGGAGTTGAACGGGTGGGCGAAGAAATTCTCGAACTTTTCCCCGATGCACGCACGATTGTTCTTTCCTCCGATATGGCTGGTGGTGTGAAACGTATGCGCGTGGAGCTGGAGGCGATTGCCCAGGGGGAAGCTGATATTGTTATCGGCACGCAATTAGTGGCTAAAGGTCACAATTTTCCGTTGATGACACTGGTGGGCGTGGTGGATGCGGATTTGGGGTTGGCCCATGGTGATTTACGAGCGTCCGAGCGAACATTTCAGCTTTTATCGCAGGTGACGGGGCGTGCCGGGCGTGCTGGGGGAAAGAGCCTTGGCTTGTTGCAAAGCTATCAGCCGGAGCATCCGGTATTGCAGGCGATTTGTTCCGGTGACCGTGAAGCGTTTTATGAGCGCGAGATTGCGGCAAGACAGGGCGCTGCTTTGCCGCCTTTTGGCAGGTTGGCCGGGATTATCATTTCTGCCGATAACAGGCAGCAGGCAGAAATTCATGCCAAAGCTTTGCGTCGTACCGCTCCCATGCTTGAAGGGGTCAATGTGCTTGGCCCTGCGGAGGCGCCCCTTTCCATGATACGGGGGCGGTATCGCTTTCGTATTCTGGTTCAGGCGCAGCGCAACATTGATTTGCAAAACTGGATCCGAAACTGGCTCACCGTTGCACCAAAAGAACGTGGCGGCGTTCGGGTGCAGGTGGATATCGATCCACAAAGCTTCATGTGATGGATCATCTGAGGTTTTCAGGAAAAACGGACGCAGAGCAGCAGGATGCGCTGGAGACGATTATTCGTAAAACGCCTTTGTTGATGGAGGTTTTGCAGGGGATGCGCGAGATCGACCTGCCCGATTGGTGGATTGTATCGGGTGCCATCTATAATACCGTCTGGAACCATCTCACCAATCGACCATCAGAGACAGGCATCAAGGACATTGATGTGATATATTTCGATGACAGTGATTTGAGTTATGAAGCTGAAGACAGGCAAATTTCCCTGGTGGATGAGATGTTTAAGGATGCAACTATTCCCATAGAATTGCGCAATCAAGCCCGTGTGCATCTTTGGTATTTTAAGAAATTTGGGCGGCCCTATGCTCCATTAACAAGTGCATTGGAGAGCCTTCAAAAATATGCTTCAAAAACCCATGCGGTAGCCATTCGGCTGGAAGCAGGTGATCAAATGACAATTCATGCACCGTTCGGGTTGGATTACATATTCTCGTTTCAAATGGCACCAAATCACGGGGCAGAGAATCAAGCCACCCATGAAGAGAAAGGCGCGCGGGCGAAATCTGTCTGGCCGGAGTTGGAAATACTATCGTGGTGAGTAGGAGCCTTTTTTCGACTACATAGTTGAGATGAGGATAATAGATTATAGATTTGGCCTAATGTCTGCTGTGCGGACAAAGTTGCTGGTCATTTCTGCGGTAATTGCTTCCTGTTACGCTTCGGACAACAGAAAATCCGCAGCCCTTTCTGCGATCATTATAGTTGGCGCATTGGGGTGGCCTGTAATCATCTCGGGCATGATCGAGGCATCTGCAATGCGCAAGCTGGTGATTCCTCTTACGCGCAATTGAGCATCGACCACAGCCATCTCATCCGAGCCCATTTTACAACTTCCCACCGGGTGATAGGAGGTGGAGGAAATTGCCCGGATATCCTCGATGATTTCGGCATTGGATTGGGCCTTTGAGCCGGGAGATATTTCGCGCCCGCGCACGTCGTCGAATTTTTCGGACGCCACGATGTCACGGGTCCGTTTCACAATTTCCACCATCAACCGCAAATCATCCGGCTCGGTGAGGTAACCGGGATCAATGACAGGGCGATCAAATGGATCGTTTGATACGATCGAGACCCTGCCGCGACTTTGCGGGCGGGTTGGAAAACCCGAAATCGTAAAGCCATGCCGATCCGGCGGGCGGAGTTCCGGGGCTTGCATGCTTATGAAAAACGGGATCATCAAAAGCTCGATATCAGGCGCGGCAAGACCGCTTCTAGAGTTCAGAAACGCACCGGATTCGAAATGGTTGGTGGTGAGCGCTCCTGATCGGTCAGTATCGTAGCGACGTTGAACATCCTCCAACTCCTCGCGACTTCGCCCAAAAAAGGTTAGTGGTTTGGTGATCTCCCATCGGGACCGATAGTGCAGATGATCCTGCAGATTTTCACCGGTTCCCGGCAGATCATGCAAGACTTCCACGCCTGCAGATTTGAGCAATGCTGCCGGTCCAATGCCCGACAACTGGAGCAGTTGAGGCGACCCGATGGCCCCCGCGCAGAGAACTATTTCTGCGTCCGCGTGGGCGTGGTGGCTTTGCCCGTTTTTCAGATAGTCCACTCCGACTGCCCGGCTTCCTTTCATGACGATCCGCAAGACAGCCGCGCCGGTTTCAGTTGTGAGGTTTTTTCGCTCCCCCGCTGGTTTGAGGTAGGCAGCCGCAGAACTGCAGCGTTCGTTGTTTTCGAGCGTTGCGGGGAAATAGCCGCAACCCTCTATCTCTGCACCGTTGAGGTCAGGGTTGAAAGGAATTCCGGTGTCTTGGCAGGCGTCAATAAAAATCTCGGTCAACGGACTCCGTTCGGATTGGTCGTCCACGACGACGGGGCCCTTGGTCCCGTGCAGATCATCGTTGTGTTTGCGATTGCCTTCGGACCGTTTGAAGTATGGAAGAACGCCGTTCCATCCCCAACCTTCACACCCAAGCTGACTCCAATAATCAAAATCAGATGGGTGCCCGCGCAGATAAATCATGTAGTTGATCGAGCCAGTACCACCGATCGTCCGCCCTCGTGGAAAGTAAATCTGGCGATTGTGGAGTTCTGTCTGCGCGCAAGTACGAAATCCCCAGTCGAACTTTGTGTTCACAAGCGTGCCGAATTTGGCAGGAGTTTTTATGCGCGCGTCATCATTGGGACCACCGGCTTCCAGCAACAGGACTGACACAGCAGGGTCTTGCGACAGCCGTGCTGCTACGACGCATCCTGCGGATCCGGCACCAATTACGATATAGTCAAAACCCTGAGGCATTGGGTGATGGTAGACGGGGTGCAGTAATAAGGCAAATTTCGACACGGGATTGAACCCTTAAAAGGGTCAGTGATGTCAGTCACTAAGGACGCGAAGCTGCCACCTGACAGTTGCAAGAAGTATGGCAAGATTCGAATTCTTCCTTTGAAGAATTGGCCACCATTGGGTTTTCATCTAATCTATCGGTTTACGCTTTAGATATACGTGACCGTTCTATAGAAAGGCTGTTGATAATTGCGGCATTCCACTGATAGCATCCTGCCGGACAGAATCAGTTGAAAACGAAGTTTTGCCCATGCCCTTTATTGAACTCCCCCAAACTCCTGAAGAATGGCTGCCGTTTTTGGTGCCGTTGGTTACTCTGCTGATAGGGCTTGGCTATTTGTTGATGCCGAAGTTGGTGTTGGGTCGGCTTGGGCTTGAGGGCGGGGCGAATCACCCTGAAGGCATTGGTGCCGGGCGCTCCAATTTTGGCGGGTTCATGGTGGGTTTGTCTGTTGTCTGTATTCTATTTCAGCAACCGATACTCAATCAGGCTTTAACCCTTAGCTGGTGCATTGCTGCTGTGGGTAAGCTTGTTCATTTGGTGTTGGATGGTGGCTTGAGGCAAAGGCCGGTTACCAATCTGGTTCGTTTTGCAATTGCGGCGGCGCTGGCTGGCTATTCCTATAAACAAACCGGTATTCCAGACGGGTTGAAAGATTTTCAGTTTATTGTTCCGCAAAGCCAAACCGTGTTTTTGCCATGGGTTGCGGCGGCTATTACCTTTTTGATGGGAGTTGTTTCGTTTTTGGTTCCCAGCGGCATGTTGGTATTCATGCGGATGAAAACTCAAGATGAAAGTGCATCGGCCAAGGGGGAACCTCGCGGTGTATTGGCCGGATTTTATCTTGGCGTATCGGTTCTGCTATTGGTGAGCCCTGATGTGAGCGCTGTGCCCGGTCTCTTCATGGGGTTTGCCCTTGGCATATGCTGGATAATGAGCGCATTTGGGCGGATGATCTCCATGTTGTCTGATCGGGGCAATACATTGTTCAATTGGTTTTCACTGATTTTGGAATTATTGCTGGCGGCCTTGCCGTTCGTGGTTATTTTGAATCTGGTAAAATAATTTCTTGAACTTTAGGCTGAATTTTTGGCCTGATTCGGGGCAAGAATTGGAAGATTCACAATAATTTTGCCCAAATGCGACAATCAGACCCCATCTTGTTCATTAGGTATGTTGCGACTCAATATTTCATGTGCTAGGTGAAGCGCGGTTTGTTATATTGCGCTAGCAGATGACGGGCCATCGAACCCTAAGGGGCATTCTTCAAAAAATGTGTTTTAACCGGATGAGGTATGCACATTTATTGGTGTAATGACCCAAGATATTTGCCAGAAAGACAAATAATTGGCCAATTCTGATACTTTAACGTCAGGTGTTTCAGAGCGCTATGCTAAAGCGCTGTTTGACCTTGCTCTAGCTGTGAAGAAACTTCCAGCTGTCGAGAAAGATTTGACGCGCTTTGATGACCTGCTCAAGGGCAGTGATGATTTGCAGCGTCTTATTAGTTCTCCCGTATTTTCCGCCGATGATCAGGCCCGCGCTATCAGCGCTATTTTGGACAAAGCCAAGATTTCTGGTTTGGTTGGAAACTTTATTCGCGTTGTTGCGCAAAACCGCAGATTGTTCGCTATGAACGGTATGCTGGGCGCATTTCGCAAACTTGCAGCTGATCATCGTGGTGAAGCTTCGGCAGATGTAACTGTCGCCGAGAAACTAAGTGCAGCTCAAGCAAAAGAATTGAAGGCAGCGTTGAAAAGCGTTGTCGGCAAGGATGTAACAATCAATACGATTGTAGATCCTTCGATACTCGGTGGTATGGTTGTGAAAGTGGGATCTCGTCAGATCGATACTTCACTTCGTACCAAACTCTCTTCCCTCAGAATCGCATTAAAAGAGGTCAGCTAGATGGATATTCGTGCAGCAGAAGTTTCTGCAATCCTCAAAGATCAAATCAAGAATTTTGGCTCGGAAGCCGAAGTTTCCGAAGTTGGTCAGGTACTTTCAGTGGGCGATGGTATCGCTCGTGTTTACGGTCTGGACAATGTTCAGATGGGTGAGCTGGTTGAATTCCCCGGCGGAATTCAGGGTATGGCCCTAAACCTTGAAGCTGACAACGTAGGTGTTGTGCTTTTCGGCGATGACCGTGGTGTGCAAGAGGGCGATACGGTTAAACGTACCGGCTCTATTGTGGATGTGCCGGTTGGCAAGGAATTACTTGGTCGTGTTGTTGATGCGCTTGGTAATCCGATTGATGGCAAAGGCCCGATCAAAGCCAAGAAACGTGCCCGTGTGGACGTTAAGGCACCGGGCATTATGCCTCGTCGTTCTGTGCATGAACCTATGTCTACCGGTCTCAAGGCGATTGATGCTTTGATCCCTGTTGGGCGTGGCCAGCGCGAATTGATCATTGGTGACCGTCAGACTGGCAAGACTGCTATCCTGCTTGATACTATGCTCAACCAGAAAGCTGTTCACGAGAATGGCACTGAGAATGAAAAGCTTTATTGCATCTATGTGGCTATCGGGCAGAAACGCTCAACCGTTGCACAGTTTGTGAAAATTCTGGAAGAGCGCGGTGCGCTTCAGTATTCAATTATTGTTGCGGCGACCGCTTCTGATCCTGCGCCGATGCAGTTTTTGGCACCGTTTGCCGGTTGCACCATGGGTGAATACTTCCGCGATAATGGCATGCATGCGCTGATTGGCTATGACGATCTTTCCAAGCAGGCTGTTGCTTATCGTCAGATGTCCCTGTTGCTTCGTCGTCCTCCGGGCCGTGAAGCTTATCCGGGGGATGTTTTCTATCTTCACTCCCGCTTGCTGGAACGTTCAGCGAAAATGAATGAAGAAAATGGTGCCGGTTCTTTGACAGCGCTGCCAATTATTGAAACACAGGGCAATGACGTGTCGGCCTTTATTCCGACAAACGTGATTTCCATTACCGATGGCCAGATTTTCCTTGAGACTGATCTGTTCTTCCAGGGCATTCGTCCTGCGGTGAATGTGGGTCTGTCTGTTTCCCGTGTGGGGTCATCTGCTCAGGTTAAGGCCATGAAGCAGGTTGCTGGTTCCATTAAAGGTGAATTGGCGCAGTACCGCGAAATGGCTGCGTTTGCGCAGTTTGGTTCCGATCTGGATGCCTCAACCCAGCGTTTGCTGAACCGTGGTGCCCGTCTGACGGAATTGCTGAAACAGCCTCAGTTCTCGCCTTTGGCGATGGAAGAGCAGGTTGCGGTGATGTTTGCTGGTGTGAACGGTTATCTCGATGATCTGGAACTCACACAGGTTGGGCCTTTTGAGCAAGGGCTGCTGGCCTCATTGCGCAGTGATCATAAAGATCTGCTTGATGCTATTCGTACAGAACAGGCATTGAGTGATGATTTGACTGCAAAACTGAAAGCAGCGCTTGATGCATTCGCCAAGGGCTTTGCGTAAAATCAGGTTTGAACGGATAAGATAAATGGCAAATCTTAAAGACCTAAAAAACAGGATTGCTTCGGTTAAGTCGACGCAGAAAATTACCAGAGCCATGCAAATGGTTGCTGCAGCAAAACTGCGTAAGGCGCAAGCCTCGGCTGAGGCTGCACGTCCTTATTCTGCGCGTATGGCAAAAGTTCTGGCCAACATCTCTTCTGCTATGGAAGGCAGTGATGATGCGCCGCAACTGATGATTGGCACGGGCAAGGATGATGTTCATCTTTTGGTCGTGGCGACGGCTGAACGTGGCCTTTGCGGTGGTTTCAATTCATCGATTGCCCGTATGGCTCGCAATAAAGCGCGTGCATTGAAGGCTGAAGGCAAGACGGTTAAAATGCTTTGTGTTGGCAAAAAAGGTTTTGACCAGCTCAAAATGGAATTTGGCAGCATCATTCTTGAAACCATTGAGTTTCGCGAAGTGCGCCATATGAGTTTCAATGAAGCTAATATTGTTGGCAAAAAAGTTCTGAAAATGTTTGAGGATGGCGAGTTCGATATTTGCTCTCTGTTTTACTCAGAATTTGAATCCATCATCACGCAAATCCCAACCATTCAGCAGATTATTCCTGCTAATGTGGCAAATGAGGAAAAGAGCGATGAGGAGCCAAGTTTGGCTTGTTATGAATATGAGCCAAGTGAAGAAGAAATTCTGGATGATTTGTTGCCGCGTAATATTTCGGTGCAGATTTTCCGTGCATTGCTGGAAAACGGAGCATCTGAACAGGGTGCACGGATGTCAGCAATGGATAATGCCACGCGTAATGCTGGTGAAATGATCGACAAACTGACACTGAGCTATAATCGCCAGCGTCAGGCGCAGATTACTAAAGAACTGATTGAAATTATCTCAGGCGCGGAAGCGCTGTAAAGCCTGGAGAGTTAGACGATGGCTAAAGCTACTACCAAAGCTGCTGCAAAAACTGCAGCTGCAAAAAAACCGGCAGCACGAAAAACTGCATCAAAATCAAAAACTGTGGCCAGTAAAGGTCCGGTTGGCAAAGTTAGCCAGGTTATTGGCGCTGTTGTCGATGTTCAGTTTGGCGAGCAATTGCCTGATATTTTGAACTCTCTGGAAACCATGAATGGCGATATGCGTCTGGTTTTGGAAGTTGCTCAGCACCTGGGTGAAAATACCGTTCGGACCATTGCGATGGATTCCACCGAGGGTTTGGTTCGTGGTCAAAAAGTTGTTGATCTGGGTGAACCGATTACTGTGCCTGTTGGCGAAGAAACACTTGGACGTATCATTAACGTAATTGGGGAACCAATCGATGATGCCGGTCCGGTGAAAACCAAAGTTAAACGCGCTATTCACCAGCCAGCTCCCGATTTTGTTGATCAGGCAACGGAAGCTGAAATTCTGATTACTGGTATTAAAGTTGTTGATTTGCTCGCACCTTATGCCCGTGGCGGTAAAATTGGCCTGTTCGGCGGCGCTGGTGTTGGTAAAACCGTGCTTATTCAGGAATTGATCAATAACATTGCTAAAGGCCATGGTGGTTATTCCGTGTTTGCCGGCGTTGGCGAGCGTACTCGTGAAGGAAACGATCTTTACTACGAGATGGTAGAATCGGGTGTGAACGTTAAAGGCGGTGGCGAAGGCTCCAAATGTGCTCTCGTGTTCGGTCAGATGAATGAGCCGCCAGGAGCGCGTGCCCGTGTTGCTTTGACTGGTCTGACTATTGCCGAGCATTTCCGTGAAGAAGGACAAGATGTGTTGTTCTTCGTTGATAACATCTTCCGCTTTACTCAGGCTGGCTCCGAAGTGTCTGCTCTGCTTGGTCGTATTCCTTCCGCAGTGGGCTATCAGCCAACACTGGGTACTGATATGGGCGCAATGCAGGAGCGAATTACTTCTACTCACAAAGGCTCTATCACTTCGGTGCAGGCCGTTTATGTGCCTGCAGATGATTTGACCGATCCGGCACCTGCTTCGACCTTTGCTCACCTTGATGCGACGACCGTGCTTAACCGTGCGATTTCTGAAAAAGGAATTTATCCTGCGGTTGATCCGCTTGATTCAACTTCCCGTATTCTCGATCCACAAATTGTGGGCGAAGAGCATTACGCAGTTGCTCGCCAAGTGCAGGAAATTTTGCAGCGCTATAAATCACTGCAGGATATCATTGCTATTTTGGGCATGGACGAATTGTCTGAAGAAGATAAAATCACTGTGGCTCGTGCTCGTAAGATTGAGCGCTTCTTGTCCCAGCCATTCGCTGTTGCTGAAATCTTCACCGGTCTGCCGGGTAAACTGGTAGCACTGGAAGATACAATTGCTGGCTTTAAAGGCTTGGTTGAAGGTGAATATGATCACCTTCCGGAAGCTGCTTTCTATATGGTTGGTTCTATCGAAGATGCCGTTGAAAAAGCCCAGAAACTTGCAGCTGAAGCTGCTTAGGAAACCGTAATATGGCCGATTCTTTCGCATTTGAATTCGTTTCACCGGAAAAACTTTTGTTGTCCGGTGAAGCGATGGAAGTTCAAATTCCAGGTACCGATGGTGAATTCGTCGTCATGGCGCACCATGCGCCGGTGATGTCCACCATCAAGCCCGGCGTTGTCGATGTGAAAATGGCCGACGGTGAAAATACTAAGTATTTCGTTCGCGGTGGATTTGCGGACGTTTCAGAAAGTGGCCTGACGGTCTTGGCAGAATATGCAGTAAACCTTGCAGACCTTGATTTGGCCGAAATCGATCAGCATATCACCGATCTAAAAGAAGATTTGGCTGACGCTGAAACAGACGACAAACGCAATAATGCGCAAGCTGCCCTTGATCAATTGCAAGAAAGCCATGCGGCACTGGTAGCTGCAGGGCATTAGTCTCGCTTTTTTGTTTTCACGGCGTATCCATACATTCTGAGTGGCATGTCTTCGACATGACGCTCAGGCCTGCGAACGGGCGGCACATTAGTGCCGGGTTCCCATGCTCGCCTTCGAAGCTCGCGTTCTTTTTTCTTGAGAGATTTTCTTCTTATCCGTCTAGCTCAGAGAATGGTATTGGATAGGTCAGAGTTCCGCTTTGGCCTTTCAGGGCGTTTTCTTTCAGCTCTTTGGCCATGAAGTTTCGGCCTTGCCATGGGCATTTGAAAATATCGGCCAGAGCGCCAGAGAAACCGAAGCGTTCGTAGTAATTTGTGTCGCCCAACACAAAAATTGCATGATAGTCGTGTTCTTTTGCCAATTTTATGGCGTGGCGTACCAGCTCGCTTCCGATTTGCATTTCGCGGTAAGGTGCATGAACAGCCAAGGGTGCCAGGGCCGCTGCCTTTATCGGAGCTTTAATTTGCGACAATAAAACATGGCCAATGATCTCGCCACGGAATTCTGCCAGTAATGAAAAAGTTGTTGTTTCTGAGGAGATCAGTTCCCGCACAAGCACCCCTTCGCTCTTTGCACCGAATGCGCTCATATGCAAAGCAACAATCGTATCCAACTCGCTCATTTTGGCAATTCGAAATACAGTTTGTTGAACAATCATCGGGTCAGGGAAGCTTTCAATATTTGGATATAAATTTACCCGCTTGAGACCCATGGTTAACAGGCGCTTAACCTTCCTACAATAGAATTGCAGCATGAAGATATGCTTTCAGTTCGTATGGAGTAGGGTATGCAGTTGATAGACGCCGGGAATTCGGCCTACCGTGGCGGGGGCGAAGGAAGTTACAAAAGCAAACTTACCGGGCAACTTGCAGTTCTGGTGGGGCTGACCGTTTTGGTATTTGTGGGCTTTTCTTTCGTCAGCTTAGCCACGTGGTCTGTTACTGACCCCAGTTTTTCTAATGCCAATGGTGGTGCTATTCAAAATAGTGGCGGTTTTGCCGGTGCTGCACTAGCTGATCTTGCCATGCAGTTTTGTGGCCTGGCTGCAGCCATTGCGCTCATGCCACCTGCTCTTTGGGGTTGGATGAGCCTTATGCAAAAACCCATCGGCCATATGAGGAAACGCTTGGTTGCCTGGCCAATCGGAGTTGTATTGTTTTCTGCGGCCTTTGGCTGCCTTTCAATTCCTGCAAGTTGGCCGCTTCCATCCGGTCTTGGCGGAGTTATCGGCGATCTGGTTTTGAAACTACCGGCGTTGGTTACTGGTGCTTATCCAAACGGTATTCTGGCAGGTATTCTCTTTTTTGTTTTTGCAATTCCCGGTGCTGGTGCAGTTTTTCTTGCGACGGGCTTTGGTAGTAATACACCAGCTTTGGAGGATGGCCATACCGAAGCTGAGGAAGAGGATGAAACTGGCGGTGGTTCGGCCATGGGGTGGATAATGGGTGCATTGGCCCATTTGTACCTGATGTCCAAAGCAAAATCGCGGCGCAGAAAAGCAGCTAAACTGGGTGCGGACGCTTCAGGTCTCGTGAAGCGATCGGATCTTTCAAGAGGTCAAGCTGAACCTCGACCTAAGAAACCAATGCTCCGCGCCATTTTTACGGGAATGAAATCTGGCTACGAAAAATTGATGTCACCGCCTGATGATGGGCTCGAAACTTATGATTCTGCCACCCGCCATGAGCCAGGCTTTGCAGCTGGCGGTGGTTCGTTCACCCAACATGGCCAGATTGGCTCCAATCAACCAGATTACGGGGAAAATGTTTACGCCCGTGATGATGCCACCGTTGCATCGATCGACCAGCAATGGGGTGAGCAAGCACCCAAAGAGATGCCTAATCAGGAAACATCTCCTGAACGCGTTCAACCAATGGGTGCCAAACCAAAACCTAGTGCAAGGATGTCCCGCGAAGCTCAGCCTTCCTTTATCAAGAGTGCAGAATTTGAGTTGCCATCACTGCATTTTCTGGGTGAAGTAAAAAATATTGCCAAGGATGCCAGCCTTTCAAATAAAGCGCTTGAGCAAAATGCGCGCATGTTAGAGGGTGTGCTGGATGATTTTGGTGTTAAGGGCCAAATCATCAATGTACGCCCCGGCCCGGTGGTTACCCTTTACGAGTTGGAACCGGCTCCGGGCATTAAATCTTCGCGTGTTATCGGGTTGGCGGATGATATTGCCCGCTCTATGAGCGCGATTGCAGCCCGTGTTGCTGTGGTTCCCGGCCGTAATGCGATTGGTATCGAGTTACCAAACCAGCGACGCGAAACTGTTTATTTGCGTGAGATGCTTGCCAGCCTCGATTATGAAAAAAGCAAAGCCAAATTACCGATTGTGCTTGGTAAGACCATTGGCGGTGAACCAACAATCGTTGATTTGGCAAAAATGCCTCACTTGCTGGTGGCTGGTACTACCGGTTCTGGTAAATCAGTTGCTATTAATACGATGATCCTTTCGATCCTATATAAGCTTACTCCCGATCAGGTCAAAATGATCATGATTGATCCAAAAATGCTCGAATTATCGATTTATGACGGTATTCCCCATTTGCTCACGCCAGTTGTGACTGATCCTAAAAAGGCCGTTGTAGCGCTGAAGTGGACTGTGCGCGAGATGGAAGAGCGCTACAAAAAAATGTCGAAACTCAGCGTTCGTAATATCGACGGCTATAACTCCCGCCTGGAACAGGTTCGCAATAAAGGCGAGAGCATGAGCCGTACCATTCAAACCGGTTATGACCGGGATACGGGTGAAGCGATTTACGAAACCGAACAACTTGATCTAGAGCCAATGCCATATATCGTTGTTGTTATCGACGAAATGGCCGATTTGATGATGGTTGCGGGTAAGGATATTGAGGGTACGGTACAGCGATTGGCGCAAATGGCGCGTGCGGCTGGTATTCATGTGGTAATGGCGACACAGCGTCCGTCGGTTGACGTGATCACCGGTACGATTAAAGCTAACTTTCCGACGCGGATTTCGTTTCAGGTGACTTCAAAAATTGATAGCCGCACCATTTTGGGTGAGCAAGGCGCGGAGCAATTGCTTGGTATGGGCGACATGCTCTATATGGCCGGTGGTGGCCGTATCCAGCGTGTTCACGGGCCTTTTGTAGCAGATGATGAGGTGGAAAAGGTCGTTGCTCATCTTAAATCTCAGGGTGTACCGCAATATCTTGAAGCGATTACCGTGGATGATGGGGATGGCTCTGATGGCGGCGTTGGCGGGGACGCTGCAGGCGGTCTTTCTGAATCCAATGATATTTATGATCAGGCAGTGGCAATTGTTCTGCGTGATCGCAAGGCTTCAACCAGCTATATCCAGCGACGTCTTTCCATTGGCTATAACCGGGCGGCTTCTTTGATTGAGCGGATGGAGCAGGAAGGGCTGATAAGTTCAGCCAATCATGCAGGAAAACGCGAGATACTTGTTCCTGACGAAAACGAGACCATATGAGGTTTGGTAAGCATGACACATTGTCGAACTGCCATCTTTAGGCCATGTAAATATCATTATCAGTAGTAATATCCTCTTTTCGTTAGATAGCACGGGAAAGCAGCAATGCAAATTAGAAGTTTTAAAAGCAAAATCGGTTTTTCGGTTGGCGGTTTTTTACTGGCAATAGGATTTTCTATGGCTGGAAATCTAACGTCATTTGCGCAAGCTGCAACTGATGAGGAAACTCTCAAGGCTATTTCCAGAGAATTTACCGCTGTTCCTACGATGATGGGTGAATTCGTGCAGTTCGGTCCCAACGGGGAACAGTCCGGCGGTACGTTTTATATTCAGCGCCCGGGTAAGATACGTTTCAATTATGAAGAGCCGTCACCCATTAGGATTATTTCCAATGGGCGTACAGTTGCGGTTAACAACAAAAAATTGAAAACCTGGAATTTCTACCCCTTGTCAAAAACACCGCTTAAACTACTTTTGGATGATAAACTTGATTTGAACGACAGTTCCGTCAAAAGCGTGACGACTGAGGCTGACATCACCACCATTGTTATGAACAATAAGAAGGCTTTCGGGAAATCTGAAATCACATTGTTGTTTGATCCGGCAAGTTATGATCTTCGCCAATGGACCATTAAAGACGCTCAGGGCAAGGAAACTTCCGTGATGGTGTTCAACGTGGAAAAGGGTGTGAAAATTCCTAAAAAATACTTTGTGGTAGATAAGGACGCGATTTTGAGCGGAAGCTCGGCTGGTCAGAATAGATAATATTTGAATCTTGCAGAAAAACCAGTTGATGCTGGTTTAGTGCCGCATTCTTTTCTGTCAACAACTCCATAGTTCGTGGTGGCGACAACACCTGTGACTTGCAGCCAGTCTTTCCTTGCTACAAGGTAG
>JASFYT010000048.1:0-50368 GCA_045047085.1 Rhizobiaceae bacterium
TCAAACAGATTTTTAGTTACGCCATTCTTCATGGTGAGCAAATCCAAAATCCGGCAGATGAAGTAGGACCATCTTCCATTGCAACATTCATTCCTAGAGACCGTGCACTTTCACCAACCGACATTCGCGTCATGCTTATGATGCTTGAGCAGGTTCCGACGCTACCAACAATTCTGCTTGGTTTGCGCCTCATTCTTCTGACGATGGTTCGTAAAAGTGAATTGCAGGACGCTGTATGGGATGAAGTAGATTTTGAGAATGCTGTTTGGAGCATCCCAAAAGAGCGCATGAAAAGATCGAGGCCGCACAATATTTACCTGTCCCATCAGTCATTGGACATTTTAATTGCACTGAAGACTTGTTCGGGAATTTCCAGATATCTGTTGCCGTCGCGCTATGACACTGACGCTCCCATGTCGCGAGCAATATTCAACCGAGTAACAAAATCAATAATTGAGCGAGCAGCAGTGGCTAACTTGCCTCTAGAGCATTTTACAGTCCATGATCTGCGTCGAACAGGGGCAACGCTGTTGAACGAGTTGGGATTTAATCGAGACTGGGTAGAAAAGTGTCTAGCCCATGAAGAGGGGCACACGTCACGTGGAGTCTACAATAAGGCAGAATACGAAATTCAAAGACGGCACATGCTTCAGGAATGGGCAGACCTGATCGATGCCTGGGCATCAGGTGAAAAACGGTCACCAGTTATTCTCCCGCCAGACCTGGCACTCTACGCAGCAGACCCAACCTTTTAATTCTGTGCGTCCGGTGCCTGTCCAGCGATGGACCGGACGCAAAATAATATTGATCAGATACCCATAAAATGTCGTGTACACTGAAAAATCGAGGCTGATCGATTCAGTTGTATCAAATCAAGTTTTCAAAGATCGACTATTTCATTGAGTGAGTATATTCCCGGCTTCATAGATGAATCTGGAGGATGGCTGAGAGGAAGTCCTTCTTTTGAAATTTTTAACTCGAAAGCACTTAATTATTTCAATAAGTTATGGAGTTGGCGTGTCGAAGATTGTGTAGCAATTTTAGTTGAACTTATTCTTGACTGTTCGTGGACGAATGAATGTGCATTTATGCAATGCTTTCGAGCCTACGAAATCGAATACCATGTTCCGCGACCAGCGCCGTGGCGGCTTAAGTGACCCGCACCGGTAAGTGCCTTAACATGATCCTTGATTGTATTGCGGCTTGCGTTGGTTGTCTTTGCGGCCTCTGCAATTGTTATGCGGCCACGCTCGCGTGCCAATTCCAGAATACTCACGGACAATTCAGGCAAATCGCCCAGAATAATGCGCTCGCGTTCGATCTTCTTTTCCAGCGTTTGTTTTTGCGCCTTGAGCGCTTTCAGGAAATACACCACCCATGGCTGCCAGTTCGGTTTATCGGTTCTGATCGTTCCTTGGGTCTGGCGCAAGACCATTTCCATCGCCGCTGCATATCCGGCAACTTCCTGCTCGTCCCGTGTCTTAAAGGACATGATTTCAAGATTGGACAAAAGCTTCTCCACCTCACGGTCAGTGAGTTTAGCGCCTTCAATTCGGGTTGATGAGCCGATGCTTTCAATGGTCGCAACATGACGCAGGCTTATAGCCGCCCAGGCGCAATGAGCGCCAGAATCTCGTTAGTGATCTTTAGTATATCTACGTTCAAGGTTTCATCCATTTATCCATCTGTTTCCATCCAATTAAAATGAAACCCGTCTTTGCTAATGGGGCAAATGCTGAAGCAGAGAAGTTGGTGTTTTCAGATGCTTGGGCAACCCTGCTTCAATGAGCGCTGACGTCAGACACTAACCGCTACAGATGGCAGGCTTCAATAATTTGAATGAAATAGTCCGGTAATACGGCGATACCTCGTCCTGCAGCGCCAATTGATGGACTGTAGGTATGTTGATTATAAAACGACGATGCAATCTGCCTTAACTCTGTATACAAAATCAAGGCTTGGAAGCTTTAGATGATGTCCAGTTTTCTGCAATCGCTACCACCAGTGCGTTGATTGGGCCGCTGGGAAGGCAAGGGATGATTGACGCATCTACTACATAAAGATTGTCGATACCATTTACCTTGAGATCGGGATCAACCACCGCGTTTTCATCCCTGCCCATCCGGCAAGTGCCGGCCGGGTGATGGTGGGTAGAGGCCGTCTTTGCAATAAATGCGTCCAGTTCTTCATCCGTTTGAACTTCCGGTCCGGGTAATATTTCTGATTGCCGCCATTTATCTAAAGCGCTGTGGTTCCCAACTTTGCGTGCAATTTTTAGTGCCCGGCGAATTGTATTTCTATCATGCTCAGTTTCCAGATAATGAGGATCGATCAGCGGTGCATCGTCTAGTGCCGGGCCAGTCAGAGAAATACTGCCGCGGCTGGTTGGATGAGTTACCCCGCACAGCAATGTGAATGCCTGACCATAGGCAGGCACCTCAAACCCTTCAGCCACAGATGGAGCAACCACGCAAGCTAGTACGATATCGGGTACGCCGTTGGTCGCGGCGAGATCTGAACTGTCCAGATACATAAGTGATTCTGAATGCTGCAATTTAGATGGTGGAATAGGAATTCTGGATTCATAAACATTGCCAAGAACCAGCAAATGATCTTGCAGGTTTTTACCGACTTCTGGCAGATTAAGGCGGCAGTTAATTCCGGCGCTTTCAAGCATTTTTGCTTCGCCTATTCCTGAACGCATCAGGAGCAGAGGAGATGCAACAGCACCAGTACTCAGAATAACCCGGTCAGCGAATATCTGTTTTGGGCCGGTTTTTGATTGCACCAATGCCCCAACAACTCGGTCATTTTCGATCAGCAACGTCTCGACCCGGTGATTGCATAGCAACCTGAAATTGTCGCGTGCCAAAACTTCCTTGGTTAGAAATGCATCGGCCAGACTAACCCGCTTTCCCGCACGGATGGTTAGCGAATTGGGAGCCGTTCCGATAAGTTCAGTGCCGTTGTGGCTGCCGATTTCTGGCACACCCAGCGCCTGTCCAGCTTCCATATAGGCGCGAACAAGAGGGCTGATTTCATCCGAAGGCAGATAAACATCCAAACCGGGTTCGTTTCCTGATTTGCCGTGATCACCTGTTAAAATTTCACTGCTTTCAAATGCGCTGGCCAATTGTTTGTGAGACCAGCGCTCCCCGCCGACTTCCTGCCAGTGGTCAAAATCCTTAGGATGTCCGCGCACATGCGCCATTGCATGTAAACAACTGGAGCCTCCGACAATTCGGCCACGGGGCCATTGGTGAACTCTGTTGGCGGTGAAGGGCTGTGGGATGGTGCAATGGGCCCAGTCATAGTCGCGGCCCGGCAATTCCGGCCACTTTAAAGGGTCTGCGATATCTGGGTCATCAGGCCAATCACCAGCTTCGAGCAGACCGACAGAAACTTTCGGGTGCGCGCTTAATCTATTGGCCAACACCGAACCAGCAGATCCTGCTCCGATTATCAAAACGTCAAAATCATTCATATTTTTACGCTTCAAAAATTACATAAAATCCGACAGCAAACCTGAACTAGATATTAGTTTTGGCCCGAACCGGCATTTATGCGCTGGTTGACTTGCTGAAACACTGATAGAATGTGCGCACGCATTGCAGCTTCTGCAGCTTCGGGATCACGTAGCTCTATTGCCTGAGCGACTTTCTGATGCTCCGCATCCCGTTGGGCAACACGCTTGGGACAGGTGACTGAAACTTTGTTGGCAACCTGCAACCGTGCATCAACAGCAATTTGGCGCATCGTCTTGTAAAACTCCTCGGCCAAGTGGTTTCGCGCCGCTTCCGCTATGGCCAAATGAAAGGCCAGATCAATGGCCCCTGCCTTGTCGTTATCACGGGTTGTTGCCGATTCAGTAATGCGCGCGCTTTCCAAAGATGTGGCGCGCAAAGATGCTAACCGCGCCAAGCCTGGTTCTATAATTAGGCGCAATTCCAATATTTCTAGTGGATTGGTAAGGCGTACAAGTTCTTCACCGTAACGTGCCAATGCTGTTGGTGCACGCCGTGTCTGAATAGGTCGCAAATCCCCATTTTTACGTAACACAGCTAAAGCTTTTCTCAATTGATGGCGTTTTACATCCAGCTTTTCCGCCAAATCTCGTTCTGAGGGCAGTTGTTCACCATCTTTTTGCAAAGCAAGAATATTGCTAACAATTTGGTCAACATCGGAAATGTTTTCGCTAATCTGTGACGTCGTCAATCCAGAATCTCCCTTTCCTTCGGTATTTCGGCAATCACGCATCCTGCTCTACACAAGACCTCCAAGAAGGAGGTCATCATCCGAAAAGCCTACAAAGCATGCGCTGTCCCATAAACACCCCAACTAAACAAGTGCGATTCCATTGATAATTTCGAACACTCACTGTATAGCGAAATCTAAACCGGTTGACAACCGTAATTATGTAGTGGTTGATGTTGGTTGACAGTTAATTCAGCTAGAGTTTTTCGACATTTGGAGTCAGACGTGATGACAGAGAACAGCTATGACTACATCATAATTGGCGCCGGCTCAGCTGGTTGCGTATTGGCAAACCGACTAAGTGCAAAGTCAAAAAACTCTGTTTTGCTGCTTGAGGCCGGAGACTGGGACCGCGACCCGATGATCCATATTCCATTGGGTTGGGGAAAAATATTCACTGAACGTCGGCATGATTGGATGTATTTCTGCGAACCCGAAGACAATGTGGGCGGGCGTAGCGTAGAGTGCGCAAGAGGGAAAGTTATCGGAGGGTCCTCTTCCACAAATGCCATGGCCTATGTGCGCGGTAATCGATTGGATTATGAACGCTGGGCGGCCAATGGGTTACCTGACTGGTCGTATGAAAAAGTGCTGCCATATTTCAAAAAACAAGAAACTTGGCGTGGAAAAGCCAGTGATTTACGAGGGAAATCCGGGCCGATTAGCAGCCAGTATTGCAAGTATGAAGATCCGCTGGTGGCGGCCTTTTTGTCTGCTAGCCAACAGGCAGGATTCCCGCAGACGGATGATTATAACGGAGAAAAACATGAAGGGTTCGGGCGCCTGCAAATGAGCATTAAGGATGGGCGGCGCAGCTCCACGGCCTCCGCCTATTTGCGTCCGGTGCTTAAGCGTTCAAACCTAACAGTGATTACCCGCGCCCATGTAACTAAGCTTATTTTTGCGGGAAAGCAGACCAAGGGCCTTACCTATCGCCGTGACGGAATTGATCACAAAGTGAATGCAAATCGTGAAATAATTTTGGCGGGTGGAGTGATTAACTCCCCGCAATTGCTCATGTTATCAGGTATTGGCGATAAAAACGAGTTAAAGGAAATGGATATTCCTTTATTGGTTGACCGACCTGAGGTGGGTAAAAATTTGCAAGATCATGTCTCGGTCATTGTGATGTATCGGCGCAAAACACCGGGGCCGTTTCACAGGATGATGCGGGCTGACCGGATCGGTTTCGATTTTGTAAAAACCTATCTGACAGGCAAGGGTTTTTCAGCTGATGTGCCGGGTGGTGGCGTAGCATTCCTTAAGAGCGATGAGGGTCGTAGGGTACCTGATGTGCAATTGCTTTTCACTGCCGCGCCATTGGCTTCTTGGCCGTATTTTTCTCCGTTCAAGAAGCCGTTTGACGACGGGTTCGCCACACGCATTGTAGCGGTCCAGCCGGAAAGTCGCGGTAGCGTAAAATTGGCGTCTACCGATCCCATGGCCGCACCATTGATCTTTCAAAATTTTCTGTCTTCGACTAGCGACTGGGATTCCCTCCGCGCAGGCGTAAAAATTGCACGCAAACTGGCGGAGCAGCCAGCAATGAAACCGTTTATTGAAAATGAATTCTTCCCCGGTCCAGATGCCAATGATGATGCAGCGATAGATGAGCATATCAAGAATACTTCTATCACGGTGCATCATCCTGCGGGCACCTGCCGAATGGGAACGGATGAAAGAGCCGTGGTTGATTCAAACCTGATGGTGCGGGGGGTGTCCGGTTTGAGAGTAATTGATGCTTCCGTCATGCCTGACCTTGTTAGTGGCAATATTAATGCTGTGGTTATCATGATTGCTGAGAAGGTCGCAGACCAGATATTGGGTGTATGACCCACTATTTTAGAAATATTCCCAACCAAAATATTTTTGGTTGAAGGCTGAAATTCTTATTTTGTTGAATTCGTGTGGTGGCTATGCCAAGAAAATCCATAATATATTGTAAATAATAGATAAATTCAAAAATTTTGTCAGTTTGATTTTTTGGTCGGAGGATTCAACCAACCAAATGTGTTCGTTTTTATCTCTTGATGAAAATCAACCATGATGTTACGGTTGGCTTGGTTGAACCAAAATTTGCATGGGAGATGTTGAAAAATGGGCGATACACCGAGCAACAGCAACAGAGAGTCAGCGCTTAAGGGGCTCTATGACGACATTTCCGAAAATGACATGTTTCCATTCTGGGCAACCAGCACTGATGTAGAGCATGATGAGGTTAAGCAGCTTCTGGCTGCAAGTAAGGCTATTCCCCATGTCTGGAAATATAAAACCATTGAGCCAATTTTACAGCGCGCCGCCCAGCTTATTACATCGGCGGATAGTGATCGGCGCTCTCTTGTATTGATTAATCCAGGGCTGGCGCCGAAACGTGCTTCCGTCAGCACTATGTACACATCCTATCGACTGAATGGTGTTGATGAAATCATGCCACCGCACAAGCACTCGGCCAGTGCATGCCGATTTGGCCTTACGGGGCAGGGCAATTTCACCAATGTTGAAGGTGAAGCGGTTACCTTCGGTCCCGGTGATCTGGTTTTGACTCCCAACGATGCCTGGCACAATCACGGTACTGTTGGAGATGAGCAGGCGGTAAACCTCTCCGTGCTTGATTTTCCTTTGGTTGAGGGTCTTCATGCCTTGAGTTTTGATCACTATTACACCGAGATGGAGAATGGCAAAGAAGTCGAGAAGAAGGTGCAGTCTTCACGCCTTGCCGATGATTATTCTCAGCGGGTATACGGCAATGGCGGTATGCGGCCACGTTTTGCGGACCACAATCGGGGCGGCGGCCTGTCTTCTCCCATGTATGTGTTTCGCTGGGAGAATATGGAAGAGGCGCTTGAGGCGCAGATGGATAGAGATGGTGATCCTCATGAGGGGATCGTTATTGATTATGTCGATCCGCTAACTGGCGGGCCGGTATTCGCCACGATCAATTTTTACGTTCAAATGTTGCGTCCAGGTGAAAAAACCTTGCCACAACGCGAGACTGCCAGCCTGCTACTCGCTCCCTTCCGTGGGAAGGGGCATTCCATCGTTGATGGGAAGCGGTACGACTGGGAACAGTTTGACACCTTTGCTGTGCCCGGAGGGTGTTGGGTTGAGCATGTCAATGATTCTGCAACTGAACCATTGATTTTCTTTGGTGCCACCGATGCGCCAACCCAAAAAGCACTAAAATTGTACAAGCGATGGGGCCGTAATCAGGCGGGTGATCTGCTGAACTTTGTTTAATTCATTGGTCTGCGTTGCTACGTGCATCGCACGCTCCTTTTATTCAAGAAACGAAAACCAGAGGTAAAGTAATTGGTGTCCGCAAGTAACACAAAATCCATTGGTCACTTTGACTGTCCAGGCGGCGGCCAGGTTTGGGTGGATGGCGACATTCTCTATATCGGGCATATGCGTTCTCCCAGCGGCACTACTCTGGTTGACATTTCTGATCCGCGTAATCCACGCAAAATAACCACGATTGATGTTCCTCAGGGTTGGCATTCGCACAAGGTAAGGGTGCAGGATGGTTTGATGATTATCAACCATGAGCGCCTTGGTACTGAGGGTTCGGATGAGTTTGGCGCCGGGTTGGCGATTTACGATGTAACCAACCCTCAAAAGCCAGCCATGATCTCAAAATGGACGACTGCGGGCAGGGGGGTGCATCGCTATGATTTTGACGGTCGATATGCCTATATTTCACCAACTGCTGAGGGGTATATCGGCAATATTGTAATGATACTCGATCTGGTGGATCCGGAAAATCCGGTGGAGGTTGGCCGCTGGTGGATTCCCGGGCAATGGGCTGGGGGCGGTGAAGATTACCCTTGGCATGACTATGTCATGCCGCGCTGCCACCATCCCTTGCGTATGGGCGATAGACTCTATGTCAGCTATTGGCATCACGGCATGTTCATTCTGGACATATCTGACATCACAAAGCCGAAGCTTGTCGGGCACATCAATTCCAGCCCATCCTTCCCTCATCCGACCCATACATGTTTGCCTATTCCCCAAAAGCTCAAAGGCCGGGATGTGTTAATTGTGGCGGACGAAGATGTTGCAAAATTGCGTCCTCACGCACCAGCATTTACCTGGGTGTACGACATTACCGATGAAACCAATCCATTGCCCATATCAACCTTTCAAGTTCCGGGTTTGGATAAAGACGGTGCCCCCCAGCCAGATATGACGGGTTGTCATCAACCGTCCGAACGTTTTAACGGCTCAATCATTCCTTTTGCATGGTTTGCCCAGGGGCTTCGCCTAGTGGATTTTGCTGATCCATTTGCGCCTAAGGAGGTCGGCCATTTTATGCCTGATCCGCCATCAGGTGCCGATCAGGCTTCTTCCAATGATGTGACAATTGATAGTCGAGGCATCATCTATTTGATCGACCGGCTGCGTGGTGTCGACATCATTGAAACAAATGTATTTTAGGAGAGAATGGTGACCGGCAACATAAAAAAATCTGACAAGCATTATGCGATTGGCAACAAAAACCCCAATCTCCCCTTCCACCCGGCTGTACGAGCAGGCGATTTTATTTTCGTTTCAGGTCAGGTGCCAAAAGACGAAAATAGCGACGTCATAAGTGGGACGATTGAGGTCGAAACTTTAGCAACCCTCAAGACAATTGAAAGAGTAATTGCACATGAGGGTGCAACCCTATCAGATGTTGTGCGCATCACGACTTACCTAGAGGATGTCCGCGATTTTGGTCGCTACAACAGGGCTTTTCTTCAAGGTATTGGGGATGCCGTTCTTGCTCGCACAACCGTTGAAGCAAAAGCGGTCATCAATACAAAAATCGAGATGGATGCGATCATCTACAAACCGCTGTAACAGCTAAAACCCTGTGCATCAGGGTAATTTGGGAGAAGAAATATATGTATAAACTTTTGGGACGACAAACCTCCGGCAATGTCCAGAAAGTCCTCTTCATACTGGAAGAGATTGGTGCGTCTTTCCAGCGGGAAGACTATGGTCGCTTGTTTGAAAACACCCAGACTTCAGAATATAAGGCGTTAAATCCAACCTCAAAAGTTCCAACCCTGATAGCTGGGGACACTGTGATTTGGGAATCCAATACCATATTGCGCTATATTGCTGCGGTAGAAGCAAAGAATTTAACCGGTGACAGTCCTGCCCAATCAACCGAAGTTGAACGCTGGATGGATTTTCTGATTTCAGCTGTTAATCCGGGATATCTGGCCGCCTTTAAAGGAGGCAAACTGGACCCCGCCGATCGTAGCCCGGAATATGGTGCTCAAACCAAAGATTTGGCGGCACAATTGGGTATTATCGACAGGCATCTGGAAGGCAAATCGTTCATGGCATTGGAAAAATTTACCATCGCCGATATAGCCTGCGCACCCATCCTAATTCGTTGCATGGGGTTCAAAATTGATCGCCCCGAAATGCCAAATATTGAAAAATGGCTTGAAAACATGTCCTCCCGTCCGGCATTCAAGGCTGCTTTGGCACCGGCCAAGAAACCAGTTGAGGCCGGCTGATGATCAAGCAGGTCGCTCTTATTGGACTAGGTACGATGGGGCCGGGCATTGCCGCCCGGCTTGCCCGTGGCGGCATTGATGTGAAAGCCTATGACATTGCCGCTGACGCTGCCGATCGCACGCGCGGAATGCTCGATACCATCAACGCAGTCATGGACAATATAGGCATTGAAGTTCCTTCCCAAGGAGCTGGCGAAATCACTTTTGTTCCCTCTATTAAGGAGGCTGTTGTCGGTTGTGATTTGGTTATAGAGAATGTGCCGGAAGATCGTCAGATCAAAGCTGACACATATAAGCAAATCGAGCCGCATATCGGACCCGAAATAATCATTGCCAGCGACACTTCAGGAATTCCTATTTCTGAATTGCAGGTCAGTATCGGCAAGCCCGCACGATTTTTGGGAATGCACTGGTCTAACCCGCCCCATATCATCCCAATGATTGAAGTGATTGGTGGTGAAAAAACCGCCCCGGAAACCGTGAAGATGATACGTGATTTTATCCGCAGTCTCGACCTGTTACCGGTGGTGGTGAAAAAAGACGTGCCCGGATTTGTTGAAAATCGTGTGCTCTATGCGCTGTTGCGCGAGGTCGTTGACCTGGTTGAACAGGAGGTAATCGAACCCGAAGATATTGATACCTGCGTCTCGTGGGGCATTGGTTATAAACTTGGCATTGTTGGGCCGATGGCCCTGCTGGATATGGCCGGGATGGATATCTATCGCTCGGTTTCTTCTTTCCTGAATACAGAACTTTGCGATCGCAAAGACGTTGCGCCGATGGTGGAGGAAAAAATCAAAGCCGGTAAATTTGGAATCAAATCAGGCGAGGGTATTTACAGCTATGCACCCAAAGAATTGGCTGATCTGCAAAAAAGCCGGGCACAAAAATTCGTTGCTGTGCGTCGGATACTTGAAGGGCGGGACCAATGATCGCGCTCAATTGGACCACCGCAGAATCAAATCTGACGGCCAGTGCCTCGTGGGTTTATTCGCAGAGTAGGCGACCGTCATTCTCACGGCAGGAGAGCTGCACTGTTTCAGGGGCTTTCCCCTCGCGGCGAACCAGATTTAAACGCGACCGCGTTGCATATGCGCGACCAGTAAATCCGCACCAGAGTGATTCAACCGGCATGTTTTCGTCATGCTCATTGAGCAAAGTTAAAGTGCCGGTTTTTAGATCGAACCAAAGGTCGAATTTGGTGGTCGAATCATCTGAAATTTTGGCTACTTCCGTCGAGTACCAATGCGCTAATTCGCCAATGCAGGATATGGGTTTTGAGGTGGCGTTGGTAATGGAAAACGGAACTTTGATTAATCCTTCGGTGCCGGTACGCACTTCGATTTCGTGTAACTCGACAGCCTGCACTGGCCCGGCACAAAGCACGCAGAAAATCATGGGTAACCATTTGGCAATTTTAAACATTTTCAAAACTCAATCGTTTTCATTTCGATCAAAATATCACCTAATTAGCACTAAATTACAAACTGAAAAAGGGAGATGACTATGAATAAGTATATCATACACAGTGCAAGCGCTCTCATTGTTGCCGGGCTTACGCTTGGCAGTGCAATGGCAGCGGATGTAAAAACAATCGCTATTCTGACACCGGAGGAAGGATCGGATTATGGCTGGAACCAACAGGGCGTTGATGCTGCGAAAGCCGCCGCAAAAGCTGCTGGTATTAAGGTCGTTGTTGCTGAAGGTCTTGGCTATGGGGATGTTCGCCCAACATTGCGCGAGCTTGCCGAAGAAGGCGCAGATCTTTTGATCGCTCATGCCAGTGGATATAATACTGCAGCGCCTGAAATTTCAGCCGAACTTAAGGTTGCCGTAGCCGTGGTTGATACACCCAAAGCGATGGTGCCGGGTCTGGTTGCAGACTACACTTTGTCTGGTCATGAAGGTGCTTATCTTGCAGGCCGGATGGCCGCCAAGATGACTCGTTCAGGCACCGTGGGTATCGTCGTTTCTGGTGAGCCGCCATCATGGAACTCTCAGTCCGCCGCTTTTGCTCAGGGCGCCAAAGCTGAAAAATCTGATATCGGTGTTATTTATGCGGTGATTGGACCGGCAGCCTATAGTGATGCTGCAGGCGGGAAGCGCGTAACCGAAAGTGTTATCGCTGCCGGAGCCGACATCATCTTTGGTCAGGGCAATGGTTCCAGCTTTGGAATGTTGCAGGCGGTTGAAACCACCAAAGCTGCCGATGGTAAAAAGGTGTTTTTCATTGACGTGATCGGTGACAAAACTGCAATTGATAAGGGCTATCTTTTGTCCTCAGTCGTTTGGGATCTTCAGCCGGTTTATGCGGCAATGATTGATGATCTAAAATCCGACAAATTTGGTACAGTTGGTTATGGCATTGGTTTGAAAGACAACTCCGTTCGGTTGCTGAAAACACCGCAAATTCCAGCAGACGTTTGGACCGCGATTTCGGCCTTGCGCGATGAGGTTATTTCTGGTGCCATATCAGTCAAGCCGGTCTGGGACGCATCCGAAGTTCGTGCCTTAATGTCTGATATTAAAGAATAGGCTTGCGCCAATTAAATTTCCTGGGGGCGACATTCTTGCCCTCGGGATTCTACGAATTAAGTACCACAAAATTTGAGATAGAGCAGCTAGCGTGACCAATATGTCCCTTCAGAACACGGCCCAGACAACGCCTTGTATCATGCTTGAAAATGTAACCAAAAAATTTCCCGGTGTCATCGCCAATGACAGCATTGACCTCGAAATCATGCCTGGTGAAGTTCATGTTTTACTGGGTGAAAATGGCGCAGGAAAATCGACCCTAATTGGTCTTTTGTCTGGTTTGCAGCAACCAGATGAGGGGCTGATTCTGATTGATGGCTCGCCTTGTTCGATCACTTCCCCTCGTAATGCTCTGGCTTTAGGGATTGGCACGGTATTTCAACATGCCATGCTGGTACCAACGCTCACCGTGGCTGAAAATCTATTGATTGGCGGCCCCTGGTGGCAGCGCCCGCATATCGATAGTTTGCGCGATGAAGTGGAGAGTATTTCCCAGACTCTGGGAATTGATGTTGATCTGGATGCGCTTGCGATGGATTTGTCGCTGGGAGAACAACAACAGGTAGAAATCCTGCGTGCTTTGATCCGCAAAAGCCGGGTTCTCATTCTGGATGAATCCACGTCCATGCTCGCCCCATCTGGTATTGAGGAGCTGGGTGCACTAATGCGTCGTCTTGTTAAAGAAGGCATGGCGATTATTTTTATCACCCACAAACTTAAAGAAGCGATTGCCTTTGGTGATCGTATTTCTGTGCTTAAACTGGGCCGCAAAGTGGGGGAAATTTCAGCCGAACGATTCAAATCACTCGATGAGCCTACCCTCATTATGGAGGTGGTTGAATTGATGTTTGGTACCCAACACGACCACGACGCAGAGCTAACGCATACGCCTCGCATGGTATCGCCGGATCAGGTGCCGGTGCTGAAAGTTCAAAATCTAACCCTTGCCCCGACTATCACATCTCCCGGCCTTGCCAAAATAGAATTTTCCATGTTTCCCGGCGAAGTGCTGGGCATCGCAGGCATTGATGGCAACGGGCAAAAGCAACTTGCCGAAGTGCTGGCAGGACAAACGCAACCGGACGCTGGCGGTATCAAATTAGATCAAACGGATATCTCCAACGCCTCGGTTAGTGAATGTAATAAAGCGGGGCTGAGATATCTCACCGATGACCGATTGGGCGAAGGTACTGTTGGCGAATTTCCGGTTTCCCTCAACCTTGTGCTCAAGCGGATTGGTTCGCCGCCCTTCTGGAAAAACCAATTTGAGATGAGTGCTGAAATTGACCAAAACGCTGCCGAGCTTATTTCCAAGTTTGACGTGCGTACCCCTAGTACACAAACACCGATTGGTCGCTTGTCTGGAGGTAATATCCAGAAGGTATTGCTGGCCCGCGAGTTGGGTGAGGGCGCTAAGGTTGTGATTTTCAACAAGCCCACATACGGACTGGATGTATCCAACACCCGTGTAACCCGCAAACGTATTAAGGAAATTGCTGAAACCAATGTCGGCGTATTGCTTATTTCCACTGAGCTTGACGAATTGCTGGAGCTTTGCGACCGGATTGCTGTGATGGATGGGGGCCGGATCGTCGATATTGTTGCCAATGGCGAACATGCCCGCACGGATGTTGGCCGTTTGATGATTGGATTGGCTGTATGACCGCACAATCCAATCCCGCAAATACCAAGGCAGAAAGCTCCGCTATCAGAAATGCCGTCCTGCACAGGCTTCTTCTGACAGTTGGGCCAATCATTGTTGCGCTGATAATTGCTGGATTGATCTTAATGGCCATGGGTGTTGATCCGATGGCTTATTACGGCCGAGTTATTCGACGTGGTTTGCTTTCGCCAAGTGGTCTGCAGGAAACCTTCACCCGCATGGCACCGATGCTGTTTATCGCGTCTGGTCTGATCGTCGCCTTTAGGGCTGGCATTTGGAACCTTGGAGTGGATGGGCAATTTTTGCTTGGCGCGGTAGTGGCTGCCGCCAGCGCACCGGTATTTGTCACCTTCATGCCCACATGGATGGCGCTGATACTGGCGTTTATAACCTCGGCAATTGTCGCAGTGATTTGGTCGCTATTGCCCGCTTTGCTCAAAGCCTATCACGGCATTAACGAAATCATCACCACATTGATGATGACTTTTCTAGGCGTTTCATTTGCCAATGTTTTGGTCAAGCTGGTGTTTCTTGATCCCGCCACCACGGTGCCCCAGACCCGCACCTTGCCAGTTGAAGATCGCCTGTTTCGATTGTTCGATACCACTGTCAGCAGCGGTCTGATATGGGGCTTGTTAGCGATCATAATCGTCCATTTAATGATGACCCGCACCGCATTCGGATTAAAACTACGAGTTGTAGGTGCCAATCCTCGTGCTGCTATTCACGCTGGATTAGGCGTGCCAATTCTCACTGTCGGAGTATTTGCCATTTCTGGCGGTCTGGCCGGACTGGCCGGGGCGGTTGATATTTTAGGCGTACAGGGAAATGTTCGCGCCGACTGGAATCCTGCCTATGGTTTGATGGTCATTCCCATGGTGTTTTTGGCCCGACTCAACGGCTTTGCGTCCATAGCATTCGTATTTTTGCTGGCCGTTCTACAAATCGGTGGCGAGAGTGCTGCGCGCCGCATTGGTGTGCCAACTGATTTTACTTTGATCCTGATTGCCATCGTTCTAATCGTTCTGGCCATCGCGGAATATATTGACCTGCACTACCAAAATGCGAGGAAAAGCTGATGAACATGCTCATGAGTGATGTGTTTTTAAGCGCGCTTTTGTTTGGTGCAATCACCGCCGCGATTCCCCTATTGCTTGCGGGGCTGGGCGAACAAATGTCTGAAAAAGCTGGCGTACTCAATATTGGCCTTGAGGGAATGATGATTGCAGGAGCCTATATGGGTTTCCTGATTGCGTTCAATACGGGTTCCCTTTGGCTGGGTTTTCTGGGGGGGGCTTTGGCGGGCATTGGGGTGGCGGCTGTTATGGCGTTGCTCTGTGTCCGCCTAGGTTTAAACCAGATCGTTATCGGCATCGGGCTAACGCTGGGTTTGGAAGGGTTGACGGCTCTGCTCCATCATTTCCAGTTTTCCAGAACTTATCCAAGGCTTGATGCGCCCGAAAAAATATCCATTCCATTTTTATCTGATATTCCAATTATTGGACCAGCATTGATTCAACATCATCTGATCGTTTATGTAACCATCGCGATGGTAGCTGTGATGAGCTACATTTATCGACGCACCCAACTTGGCCTCAATTTGCAGGCAGCTGGAGATAAACCTGCAGCACTAGATATTGCCGGGGTGGATGTCTATACCACCCGCACAATTGCTGTGCTTAGTACCGGCGCATTCGCCGGAATTGGCGGGGCCTACCTGGCCAATATCGGGGCAGGAACATTCGTACCATTCGTCACCAATGGCGCAGGGTTTTTGGGCATTGTTTTAGCCATGCTCGCCCGTGGGCATCCTATCTGGGTGATGATGGGTGCACTGTTATTCGGCGTGTCCTTGTCACTGACCACGGCGTTGCAAGTCGCCGGGATCAACATTCCAACAGACATAATTCAAATGGTGCCTTTCCTTGCAGTGATGGTGATGCTGGTGATATTTGGCCGTCAGGCATCGCTACCAGCAGCGCTTGGTATTCCTTACGAACGCGGGGCGCGATAGGATTCAATAATTAGACCGGGCGAAGACCGCCCAGCCAACAAACGGGAGAAGACAATGACAGATACAAAGGTTTATTTGCTTGATGGTGGTTCATTGATTTTGGACGGCTATCACGTTTTTTGGAATCAGGGACCGGGCGGCGAGCTGAGATTTCCGGTTTATTCGATTTTGATTGAACATGCTGAGGGACGTTTTCTGATTGATACGGGTTACGACTATGACCATGTGATGAAGGTGTTGCCATTCGAAAAGCCGATGCAATCCAAAGAACAAACCATTCCCGGGGCTTTGGGGCTGCTCGGTCTGGAACCAAAAGATATTGACGTGGTTTTCAATTCCCATTTTCACTTCGACCATTGCGGGGGAAACAAATTTTTCCCTGATGCCAAAAAGATTTGCCACAAGCTGGAAGTTCCGCAAGCCTGCAATCCTGAACCCTTTGAAGGGCTGGGTTATTCCGATCTTAGCTTCTCCGCTGAAGCGGCTGAAGCCCGCGATGCAACGGATCAATTGCTAGACGGCACCAATAGAGCCAACTCGACCTTTGAGGGCATTGAGGGTGATATTGAACTTGCAAAGGGCGTGAAACTGCTGTTCACGCCGGGACATTCCATCGGGCATTATTCGCTTTTGGTTGAGTTTGGCACCCGCTCGCCGATAATGTTCACCATCGATGCGGCCTATACCCAAAGAAGCCTTGAAACTCTTTGCCAAGCCTCTTTTCACATCGATCCGGTGGCCGGGGTAAATTCCATGCGGCGAGTACAAAAAATGGCGGAAGACCATGAGGTAGATTTGATGTTCTCCCACGACATGGAAAATTTTAAAACCTACAAAACCGGCACCCAGTTTTACGGCTAAACCAAGTTTGGAGATAAAATGCGTTATTCCAACGAAAGAGAACCGGTAATCACCCTCACATCGGGGCCGGTTAATGCTTATCCTGAAGTACTGCGCGGGCTCTCTCGCACTGTGCTTTATGATTATGATCCGGCGTTCCAATTATTCTATGAACGCCTGATTGAAAAAACCCAACAAGCTATGCGCTTGTCAAACCGTCCGGTCATCATGCAAGGCGAACCGGTATTGGGGTTGGAGGCGGCTGCGGCCTCCCTGATTGGCGAAGACGATACGGTTTTGAATTTGGCCTCGGGTGTTTATGGCAAGGGCTTTGGCTATTGGGCTGCGCGCTATACTTCCAACATGCTGGAGATCGAAGTGCCCTATAATGAGGCCATCGATCCGCAGAGTGTTGTGGATATGCTGAGAGCCAATCCACATATTTCCATTGTGGCGGTCTGTCATCATGATACGCCATCGGGCACGATCAATCCCATTGATCAGATCGGGGAAATTGTTTCGGCCCATGGAGCCTATATGATCGTTGATGCGGTCTCTTCTTTCGGTGGCATGAAAACCCACCCGGAAGATTGCAAGGCAGATATCTATGTTACTGGCCCGAACAAATGCCTCGGGGCTCCGCCCTCTTTGACTATGGTTGGGGTCAGTGAACGGGCTTGGGAAAAAATGAAAACCAATCCCAAAGCGCCGACCGCTTCCATGTTGAGCATTTTGGATTGGGAAAATACCTGGTCGCATAAGGAACCATTTCCATTCACCCCCTCGGTTGCAGAACTGAATGGTCTGGATGTGGCTCTGGATTTATATCTGGAGGAAGGTCCGGAAAATGTCTGGGCCCGCCATGCGCTCACTGCCCGGGCAACCCGAGAGGGAGCGATGGCCATGGGGCTGGAAATTTGGGCCGCAGACCCGGCTATTGCATCGCCCACGACAACGGCCATTAAGACGCCTGCTGGTATAGATGAGGCAGAACTTCGTGCCACTGCGCGTGCCCATTACGGAGTGGTGTTTTCTTCAGGGCGTTCGGAAACCCTTGGTAAATTGACCCGTATTGGTCACATGGGACCAACAGCTCAGCCCATTTTCGCCATTGCGGCTCTGACTGCGTTGGGTGGTGCGCTTAATATACTTGGCCATCCAACCCCGGTTGGTGACGGTATCACAACAGCCCTTAAAGTTATCGATGCTGACAGCTAAACCATTGCTTCAAACAGAAAAAGAGGTTCATTATGACTAAAAAGCTTGCAGGAAAAACCGCACTTGTAACTGGTGCAGCCCAAGGAATTGGCAAAGCAATTGCAACCCGTCTCGCCGCAGATGGCGCCACCGTGATTGTTAGCGACATCAATGGAGACGGGGCAAAGGCCGCAGCAGCCGATATTGGTGGCAGTGCGATTGCCATGACCGTAGACGTATCCGATGCTGACGGGGTCACGGCCATGTTTGCAGAAATTCAATCCAATAATGGCGGCGTGGACATTGTGGTCAACAATGCTGGCATCGTGCCATTCATCGCTTGGGACGATGTTGATCTGGCCCATTGGCAAAAAATCATCAACGTCAACCTCACTGGCAATTTCATCGTCAGCCGCGCTGCAACGGACCAGATGCGTGCCAATAAAGTTGAGGGCAGGGTTATCAATATCGCCTCCAACACCTTCATGGCCGGCACCCCAAACATGGCTGCCTATGTGGCATCAAAAGGCGGAGTGATTGGCTTTACTCGTGCATTGGCGACAGAACTTGGAGCTCACAACATCACGGTGAATGCAATTACCCCGGGCTTGATCGAAAGCGACGGCGTAAAGAACAGCCCTCACAATGAAGCCTTCGAATTTGTAGAAATGTTGCAGGCGGTGAAAGGCAAAGGCCAACCGCAACATATTGCAGATGTCGCATCCTTCCTCGCCTCTGACGATGCCCGCTGGATGACCGGACAAACCCTGAATGTGGATGCGGGCATGGTGAGACACTAGTAAACGTCACACTGCACTCGATGGGAATGGCTGTCCCAGCAGATACGCCTATCGGAAACGAGTCTCATCAACCTGTATGGCAAGATGGTTGGCTGCGAAAGGCAGCCCGAAGTTGAAATCAAAGGCTGGTCAGGCATCTCTTCAAGGCGTTGAATTTAAGGTTTTTTGCATACAGGACGTTCGCGATATCCACTACAACTAGCCGCCATATCCTAATAACCGGGGCAACCACAATACAATGTTTGGCACAAATGTTATCAACATCAAAGCAAGAACAAGAGCTAGCATGAAGGGCCAAATTTCCTTGATCATGTCCTTCATTGGCGCACCAGTTGTAGCGTTGATAACGAACAACAAAATTCCATATGGTGGCGTGATCAATCCGATCATTGTGTTCACAACAACGACCACTCCAAAATGCACCAGATCAATTCCCAACTCCCGCGCTGCGGGTAAGAATAACGGAATAATTACCAACAATATTGTTGTAGCATCCAGAACACAGCCAAGTAGCAACAGCACCACATTGACCATAAGCAGGAAAGCAATCGGCGAGAGATCAAGCGTGTTCAAATACGCGGCAGTTGCATTGGGAATATTTTCACTTGCCACAATGTAGTTAAAAATGAGCGCTCCACCAATCACCAATCCAACAGATGCGGAAGAGCGTGCGCTGCTTGACAAGATATCATAAGTGCCACTCAGACTGATAGCCCGATAGAATATTGCTGCCAGCAAAAATGCATATGTTGCGGCGACTGCTGCAGCTTCAGTTGGTGTTGTTGCTCCGCCATAAATACCGAATAATAGAATTACAGGCATCATCAGAGCGGGAAAAGCATTCAAGGTAATACGCGGCATCTCACGCAACGGTGTGGGAGTTTCAAGGGAAAATCCGCGTTTCTGTGAAATCCGTGCAACCATAATCATCAACGCCATGCCCATCAAAAGCCCCGGCACTATACCACCAAGAAACAAATACCCAACGGATGTGTCAGATACTAACGCATACATCACCATCGGTATCGACGGCGGAATAACTGGACCGATGGTTGCGGATGCTGCGGTGATTGCTGCAGCAAAACCAATCGGATAGCGACCATCCTTGGTCATCATCTTGATAATGATTTTTCCGATCCCAGCCGCATCTGCAATTGCTGACCCTGACATGCCGGAAAAAATCAGACTGGCAACCACATTCACATGCCCCAGCCCGCCACGAAAACGTCCTACCGCCGCAACGCAAAAATTCAACAAGCGGTCGCTGATCGTGCCAGCGTTCATAATGTTGGCTGCGACAATGAACAAGGGAACGGCAAGCAGGATAAAGCTGGTGTAAAGGCCCTGCATGATTTGCTCGGATGCGAGCGCCAAATCCTGCCCCGACATCCCCAAATAGGAAATAGAAGCCACGAGCATTGCCAGTGCTATAGGCGCACCAAATGCAGACAGCCCAAACAAAATAACCAGACAGATGAGAAAGGCAAAACTCATACTATGTCATCCCCGTCTCGCCCGCGGAAAATTTCGATTATCCGCCACACGTAACGAGAAATCATCGCCACACTGAAAATTAGAAAGATGCTGAACACAAAATCAAATCGCACTTTCAGTAATGATGTTTTTTCAATTTTCATAAAAGAGACAAAGTCAAATGTGGCAGGCAGCGAAACAGCAAGCGCACCGACAATACAAATGGCCGTTATCACCATGAATATTTTTTTTGTTCTCGGTTGGGCCACATCAAAGAGAATTGTAAACCGAACATGGTCAGTCTCTTTTAAGGTAAATGCCGTCGACCAAAACACCAGCCACAGCCACGACAACAGGCACGCCTCCAACGTCCACCCCAATGGCTGGCGAATGACGTATCGACTGATAATTTGCAGAATGAACGATAGAAAGATGGCAGTGAGCAAGCCCACTGCCACATTATCGGCTCGTTTCTGAAGCCAATTCAGAATGGAGCGCGCCATGATTGGTTATTTAACCGCATTGATGCGATCAAGAAGACCTTTAGGCCAATCCTTGGAGAAGCTTGATTCTAGGTACATTTTTTGTGCCCGTTTACGGAAAGATGCAACATCAGGCGTATAAACCTTAAGACCTTCGCCCTCAAAGAACGCCACCAATTGAGCTTCGTTTTCAATAATCGACGCAGTGATGGAGGCTGAAGCGTCCTTTGCCGACTTCATTACCGCAGCTTGTTGATCAGATGTGAGGCCGTCCCAAACCTTCTTAGAAAACGCAAGGAAGTTCATATCAACCAGATGTCCGGTCAATACAATCTGCTTGGTCACTTCGTAAAATTTCTTATCCTTATCGGTCGGCATAGGATTGTCTTGACCATCAATAGCACCGGTTTGAAGACCTGTATAAACTTCGGTAAATGCCATAGGTGTTGGGTTTGCACCCAGTGCCTTACCAAGAAACTGCCACGCTTCTGTACCCGGCATGCGCAAATTTACACCTTCCAAATCAGCGGGTGTTTTGATCATCTTGTCACCGCGCAGGTTCAACTGCCTGGTGCCGAAATACATCACAGAGAGAAGCTTCACTCCCAGTTTATCTTCCACCAGCTTGTACATTTCAGCACCAATATCACCTTCAAAAACTTTGCGCTGATGCTCTGGATCGCGCATTAGATAGCCTGCGGTAAAAATTGACCATTCAGGGATCAGTTTGGCTAATTCCTGTGCAGATGTAATTGACATATCAAGATTGCCGCGGGCGATTGCAACCAGCTCGGTTCCTTGCTTGAAAAGAGTATCATTGTAATGGGGCTCATAGGTTGCAAATTCACTGACACCGTCAGCAAATATTGTTGCCAAACCCTTTGAACGGAAGTCTGTCTCTGTGGCGGGCGTGGACATGCGTAATGTAATTTTGTCCTGGCTCAATGCAAATGTCGCAGAACCTGCAAGCGCCGTTGCTGCAATAGCAGTTAACAGTATCCGGCGGGTAAATTTAATGGGCATATTCTCTCTCCTAAATTAATGTACAGGCAAGCTAAACATACAAACACATCCATTGCAAGAACTAACATGTTAGTGTATTACTTGCTAAATCGCTTCGCATTTATGACGCGTAATATTCAATATTCACATGGAGTTTATAAATGTTTGGTGTATCAGCTGCCCTTACAACACCGTTTAAAGTCGATGGATTAATCGACTTTGATTGCCTTAATGATCACATAAAAACTGTATTATCCGAGGGCTGCGATTCCGTCACATTTTTTGGCACCACTGGCGAAGGTGCTTCTATTGCGTGCGAAATGCGACTTGCAGCAATTAGTGCGGCAATTGATGCTGAGATCGACCCTGCAAAAATTATCCTGACCCTCCATGGGGCAGCGGCAGATGATATTGTCTTGCAGGCAAACACAGCACTTCAATTAGGAGTGGAAAAATTTCTATTACCTCCTCCGTGTTACTTTGGCGGGCTGGAGGATCAGGGGTTATTCGATTGGTTTAGCCATGTTCTATCTAAATTTCAGGGAACAGATGCGAAGTTCATTCTTTATCACATTCCTCAGGTGATTGGGGTTGGGCTACCGATAGAAATGGTGGCGCAATTAAAGTCAGCGTTTCCAGAAATCGTCCTTGGAGTAAAGGATTCTTCCGGTTCGTTTGAAAACACCAAAAATCTATTACAGCTGGAAGGGCTGGAAATTCTGGTCGGCGACGAACGCTTGCTGGCTGATGCAGTCCGGCTTGGCGCGTCCGGAGCGATCAGCGGCATTGCCAACCTATTTTCTGAACGACTAAGCCAAATGGTTTCCAACGGTAAGGACGATCCAGCAATCAACAAACTTGTGGACACCGTCCTACAATTCCCTGTAACAGCGGCAATCAAAACTCTTGTTGCTCATAAATATCAAACAAATGACTGGCGCCGTGCCACACCTCCCCTTGTTACAATTTCAGACACGGATTGCCAGACCTTGAAGAGCGCGTATGATCTGGTAGGAGCCCCCTAGGTCTTGGGCACATATACAGGAACGGAATGGTGATGAAACTTAGAGAGCAAGCTTATAATAGTTTTACCGAAAATTTGTTATCGCGCAAAATTCTGCCCGGCCAGTTTATCACCCAAAAAGAATTGAGCGCAGTGACCAGTATGCCGCTTGGGGCAATCCGAGAATTGATACCACGCCTTGAAGCCGACGGATTGCTGGCCACCGTTCCCCAACGCGGGATGCAGATCACTCATATTGACGTGAACCTGATACGTGATGCTTTCCAATTAAGATACATATTGGAAATGGAGGCGGTCGTACAATTTGCGCTGAACGCAACTAACGAGGAGCGAGCAGAAATCGAGCAAAGCCATCGCGGTATTTTGGATGAAGCAAAGAATGGGATCACTGATGCGTTGGTTGAAAAAGCCCAAAGGGTTGATTGGGGTTTTCATGAGGCATTGATCGACCACATGCAAAATAAAATAATTTCGGATATCTATCGGGTAAATTCAATCAAGATACGTCTGATCAGGCAAGAACTCTCACGAATTCAACCGGAAATTGTACTGTCAGTGATTGGTGTCCATTTAGAAATAATCAAACATTTGAACGCAAAAGATTCCGAAAAGGCGACAGCTGCTCTCAGCGAACACATCAAAATGTCAGAAAAGCGTGCTCTGAGAATATAGCACTCAGTGGAAATATACAGTGTCTCTCTTAAGTTATTATGACGGCACCGAGAACAGAATTCGCAAATTCACTTGAAAGTGTTATCGAACAGACCAAGGAAAATTTCTATGCATCTCTTCGTAAAACCTAAGGTACAATCAGAACCGATGCTCCTGATTGGCAGCCATGGATTGTGTATTTCCTAAGAGCACTGCAGAAACGGAAAAAGCGACTTGAGAAGAAAATTGAGCGTGAGCGAATTGTTGTCGACACACAGTGTTGCGAATTGTGCAGCAGAATGAGCAGCAATTTTGATGTTTTTTATCATCCTCTCTTCATGCTACCTGTGGGGGAAGCCGTTGCAACGTGAGTATTACCAAAGTTGGTTTCGGGTTGCTTCACCCAACAGTGAACCTGCAAACATCGTTCCAAACGGTAAGTTTTTTGGGGGGGGGGGGAGCAGCCGTTCATACGTATTAGAAGTATTTCGTCTCTGATTGCATAACGGACCTAAGTATGCGACTGGCTTCTCGTACGACGAAATAATTTCTGCAGCATAAGCCTGCAATTGAAACCCTCCATATCAGACGCCCTATTTAGGTAAGAGCCGTTGAAGCATGCCTATTCAAACCTATGAGGTTGACACCATATCCAATTCTCGCAACGCTAATGACTATGAAAAAGTTACTTACCCTTAAGCAGATTGAAGTCATTCGCGCTGTACTGGTGTCCGGATCAATTGCCGGTGCTGCGCGCTTGCTGAACGTGGCACAACCCGGCGTCAGCCGAACGATGAAACATCTGGAAGCAAGCCTAGACATGAAACTGTTCGTTCGCGAGGGCGGGCGACACGTACCTGCGCCAGAGGCCAGAGATGTGTTTGCACAGTTGCAGGAAGTTCATCAAAAATTGAAACATCTGCAGCTTTCAGTCGAGCGCCTGAGGCAAGGATCGGGTGTGGAACTGGCTATTGGCTCCGTACCCAGCATCGCCAACGTTATGGTTCCCAAGGCTATTGCAGGTTTGAAACTTCGCCACCCTGAAATTCGGGTAAACATCGATCTGCTCAAAATTGAAGAAGCGATTGATTATCTGATGCTGGGTCAGGGTGAGGCTGTTTGCATGAGCCACAAGTTTGAGCATCCATCGGTTGTCTTTCAGCCTCTGGCGAAAGGCCGTTTGATCTGCCTTGTTCCCAAAATGCACCCACTAGCTAAAATGCCCTTTGTGTCGGCGGCTGAAATTGCCAGACACCCGCTTGTGGGGATCGATCCAAAAGATCCCTTTGGCGGCATATTGGCAAAAATATTTATTGATAAGAATATAGATTTTGAAATTTCGGTTCGCGCACGCTTTGGAACAACAGTCATTGCATTGGTGAGAGAAAACCTTGGTGTGGCCGTGCTTGATAGTTTCACTGTGGCCAATCTCGGTATCGACAGCCCAGACCTTGCGCTCGTTCCAATTGATGAAGACACCCAATTTCAAACTTATGTTGCCATTCGCAGCGATCGGGAATTAAGCCATTTTGCAAAGAACTTTATCGAATTGCTAACCGCAGAAATGCAGTAACGCAATTAGAAAAGGAACATTATGTTATATCTTATGCAATAATTGGTACTTGCGTTAAGTTTGAATTTTATTCATAATTTCAGTGCGTTGGCGATTATAACGGACTATTCGCCCGGTGGGAGTTCGCGGCGTGTTTGCCGGATCTTTGTAAACTATGACCGTCCGTCTGGAGGAATTTTATGATACGGAAATATATTGGAGCTGTTGCGGCTCTTTCAATGATGGCTGGCGTTTCGTTTGCTGCAGACTATCCTGAGCGCGAAGTTTTAGGCGTGGTGATGTGGGGTGCAGGTGGTGCTACAGATACGGTTGCCCGTGCCATTAATCCAGCGGCTGAAGAAGCGCTAGGCAAGCCAATTGTTGTTTTGAATAAATCAGGCGGCGCAGGCGCAATTTCGACCGCTTATGTGAATGCAGCACCGGCAGACGGGTACACGTTCCTTTATGGAGCCGAAAATCCACAATTGCACCCAATCATGGGTGTTGCAGATTTGGATTACTCCAAGTTCTATCCAATTAATATTCTTGGGCGTGGCGTCGCTGTGATCGCTGTTCGTGCGGACTCCAAGTATATTACAATGCAAGAGCTATTGGCAGACATCAAATCAAATCCGGGCGTTGTTAAGATGGGTTCTACCGGACCTGGTGGTTTGCCAAGCACTATTGGTGCATTAATTAAAAATTCTGCTGATTTTGATGTGACCGCAATTCCATTCGGCGGTGAAGGCCCCGGATTAACTGCAATGCTTGGTGGCGAAGTTGATTTTATGCCAACGGGTATTTCTGCGGCGGCTGAACAGGTAAAAGCAGGAAAAATGAGAATTTTGGCGGTGGTCAATCCAACATCAGTTGATACATTGCCAGACGTGCCAGCCATTACAGATGCGCTTCCAAAAATGGCTAAATTCCTTCCGTGGGGACCGTTTTATGGCGTGTTCGTGCGCAAGGATGTGCCTGCGGATGTAAAAGCAACCATGGAATCTGCTTTCAAAAAAGCTGCTGACAACGAAACATTCAAAACTCTCATGGCCAATAAAGGAAATGTGATAATGAATATTTCTGGCGCTGAAGCAGAAGCCTTTCTGAAAAAATGGCAGCAGGTTACGGCATGGGCATTGCAGGATTCTGGTGCGGCGAAAGTGAACCCTGAAACAATCGGTATCATGCGCCCATAATTGGGTCACTACTAACGATTGAGTTTGCCAGTCCCGGAAAATCGGGACTGGCTACAAAAAATTTCAAATTGAAAGTGGGAGGATTCAATGTCTGTTCAGCGAGAACGCCGACCGGGGGAGCTGGCTTTTGCTCTGACCCTTTTGGTCTTCAGCATAGCGGCACTTTGGCAGGCATACAGTATTTCCGGGTTCAAAGGCCTTTCGACGGCCGGCGTTTTTCCGATGTTGGCAGCCTTTGCCATGGTGGTCTCGGGCCTTTTCATTGTTAAAGATATTCTCGTTGGTCGATTTTCGAGTTGGGTCATCACTCAAGCCCCTGAAACGGAACACAAAGTTCTGACGGCGCGTTTGGTAATAATGATGGCTCTGGTCTTTCTCTACATCGCTTCGATGCCCTATCTGGGGTTTATGGTAGCTTCCGCCGGTTTTTTGTTTGCGTCCTTTTCCTACCTTTGGCGCAAGAATATTCTCATTTCAATTGTGCTGACTGGCGTTACGTTGACGCTCATCTACGGCCTGTTTCGCATCTTGTTCCAAGTTGTCCTTCCTAAAGGTTCACTGATTCAGGGGCTGTTTTGATATGATGGAAATATTTGGAAATCTATCACTTTCCTGGTTCAACCCATGGTTGATGTTTTTGACGGCAATGGGTACTTTTGCCGGCATTTATGTGGGGGCGATACCGGGCCTTTCTGTCACAATGGCGACATCAATTCTCATTTCATTCACCTTCAAGTGGCCGGTCAATGATGCACTTGCTCTGATTTCCGGCGTGTTTATAGGCGGTGTTTATGGCGGATCAAGAACTGCAATTTTGCTCAATATTCCAGGCGCTCCCAGCGCAATCGCAACGGCCATTGATGGCTATCCCATGGCATTGCGCGGAGAAGCTGGAGAGGCCATCGGACTGACAACAGTTATGTCAGTATTTGGTGGGTTCATCGGTATTTTTGCTTTGGCCCTCTTTGCGCCGGTTATTTCGAGTTTTGCTCTGCAGTTTAATTCGCGCGACTATTTGTTGCTGGGATTGATTGGAATTTTGCTTGTTGGTTCGTTGTCCGGGGAAAGCTTCAGCAAGGGCGTATTTGCTGGTGCGCTCGGCGTGTTGATTGGCATGGTGGGTCTAGACCCGATGACAGCCGAAGGCCGCTTTACATTTGGATCAATCCAGATGATGGGAGGCATTCCTTATATTGCGGCGATGATTGGTTTCTTCGGTGTAGCTGAAGCTTTCGTTCAGCTTCACAATCTCAATTTACCATCGATTAAGCAGAAAATTGATCGGATCATTCCGAAGTTTTCAGATATTAAAAAATATTTCGGGCTGGCAATTAGAACATCGGGTATTGGCACCATTATCGGTGCTCTGCCCGGCACGGGCGGCGATATTGCTGCATTGCTGGCATATGATCATGCCAAGCGTTCGACAAAAAACCCGGAAGTGCCATTTGGTGAAGGGGCAAAAGAGGGGTTGATTGCGCCGGAGGCTGCCAATAATGCCGCGGTGGGGGGATCATTCATTCCCATGCTGACTTTGGGTATTCCTGGCGATGCTGTGACTGCTGTTATTATCGGGGCACTGTTCATTCACGGTTTGAAACCGGGGCCACTACTGCTTATCGATACACCACATTTGTTCTGGTTTCTTGTTGGAAACCTGGCATTGGCAAACATCTTTCTCCTAATTTTTGGCCTCACGGGCATTCGGGTTTTTACCAAGATTGTTGAGTGCCCCAAAGCGATATTGATACCGCTAATCATTGTTTTTTCAGCAGTTGGAACATACGCGATTGAAAACAATCCAACGCATATCAGCTGGATGTTGGTCTTTGGTGTTGTTGGCTACTTTATGAAAACCTATGGGTTTCAAGTCGGACCAGTTATTTTGGGCGTTATTCTTGGCCCAATGATGGATGCTAATTATCGACGAGCGATGATTGGTGCACGCGGCGATGTTGGTACTTTCTTTTGGGACTTTGTATCTAACCCGATTTCATTGGTCCTCAGCATTTCATTCTTATTTCTTCTTCTTTCCCAGACACCGCTTTGGCCGAAGATAACATCATATTTCCTCAATTCTAAAAACAAGCAGGCAAGCAAATGAGTTCTTCGCGCTCCCATGTTCGCATTGCTATTTTGGGTGCGGGTCTAATTGGAAAACGGCACGCAGATTATGTGACGGGGGAGGCCATTCTTTCCGGGATTGTCGATCCGGCAGAAGAGGCAAAAGCTGTCGCGCAAAAGCATTCGGTAAATCACTATTCAAGTCTGGATGATCTGCTCAATGAGGACAAACCAGACGGGGTTATCGTTGCAACGCCCAATCAGATGCACGAAAAGCATGCCATTCAATGTATGGAAGCTGGCATCCCTGTTTTGATTGAAAAGCCAATCGCAGATACTGTGGCTGCTGCCGAGCGTATTGTGGCGATTGGTAAGAAAACAAATGTGCCAATTCTCGTTGGCCATCACCGACGCTACAATCCGTTGATTGCTAAGGCCAAGCAAGCCATTGACGAAGGCAAATTAGGCCGCATCGTTGCTGTCCATACAAGCTGCTGGTTCTATAAACCTGACGACTATTTCACAGCAGAGTGGAGACGCGATTCAGGGGGCGGGCCAATTCTGGTCAACATGATTCACGACGTGGATCTGCTGCGCCATTTTTGCGGTGATGTTCGGTGCGTTCAGGCGCAACAATCCAATGCCTTGAGAGGCCATGCGGTAGAAGATACCGCAGTTATCCTGTTAAAATTTACCAGTGGGGCTTTAGGCACAGTGACTGTATCCGATACAATCGCGGCACCTTGGAGCTGGGAGCTGACGGCCGGTGAAAATCCGGTTTATCCAGAGACCGACACCACAAGCACCATGATTGGTGGTACAGCCGGTTCGCTTTCCATCCCTGATCTTGGTTTTTGGCAGCACGATAATGCCCCGAGCTGGTGGAATCCAATCTCTCGAACTCCTCTTGCCCATGATGATGGTGACCCGCTTCAACTTCAAATCAGACACTTTGCAGATGTTATCTTACGGAATGCGGAACCCATCATGTCTGGTCAGGAAGGCTTGGCTACGTTGAAGGTAATGGGTGCCATCAAAGAGGCGGCGCAAACAGGTGCCTGTATTGACGTTGCCTGAAGGCAGGCTAATCAATTTAGAGAACGTAAGGGAAAATTGAATGACAATTACAGGGAAAACCGTTTGCTACCCCCTGATAGGCCATCCTATTGGGCAGGTGCGTACCCCTCCGGTTATCAACGACTGGTTTGTTGAAAATGGGATGGACGCAACCATGTTTGCCATGGATGTACCACCTGCTGGGGTAGAAGGGTTTTTTCAACTTCTGAAGCGCTGGCGAAACTGTGGAGGGTGTTCCGTTACCGTCCCTCACAAACAGGCCGCGTTCAGTTCGGTGAACGTTTTAACTCCCCGAGCCAAGCGGGTTGGTTCCGTCAACATTATCCGACGTGAAAATGACGGACGGTTGATTGGAGACATGACCGACGGCGTGGCATTTGTTGCAGCTCTAAAACTAAAAGGACAGCAACTGACGGGAGCAAAAATCTTGCTTGCCGGTGCCGGGGGTGGTGCTGGTGCCGCAATTGCAGATGCCATTTGTGAAGAAGGTATAGCAACACTGTCATTGATAGAACCAAATGCCGACAGGCTGGAACGCATTCGATCCCTTTTGCAGGACAACTATTCGAAAATACGGCTGGATAACGCCTCATCTGAAACAGATGGCTACGACCTTGCGATCAACGCCTCAACACTTGGTATGAAAAAAAGTGACCCGCTGCCGTTTAATCCTGCCCTTGTAAAGGCCGGGGGGACAGTTGCTGATGTTGTTACCAAACCGGAAATAACACCGCTTCTTGTGGAAGCACAAAAGTGCCATTTGAAAATTCAAACCGGAAATGAAATGGCCTATGCCCAACTGGAGTTTCAGATGCGCCATCTTGAGCTGTGGCATTGATAATCGTCAACTCTAGCAATCCAGAGGGTAACTTGAAATCATGAAAACATCCATTGCAACGGTTTCAATTAGCGGAAGTTTAAGTGAAAAACTCACCGCAATTGCAGCCGCTGGTTTCGATGCAATAGAAATTTTTGAAAATGACTTTCTGGCATTTGACGGTCCACCGAGCGATGTTGCCAAGATGGTTCGTGATCACGGTTTGGAAATTTCACTTTTCCAGCCGTTTCGAGATTTCGAAGGCATGCCCGGAAAACACCGGGCTCAAGCGTTTGAACGAGCTGAACGAAAGTTTGATCTCATGCAGGAATTGGGAACCGACCTCATTTTGGTTTGTTCCAGTGTGTCACCTTTAGCGCTGGGTGGCATTGACCGTGCTGTTGATGATTTCGCAGAGCTTGGAGAGCGTGCAGCCAAGAAGGGCATTCGCGTTGGCTATGAGGCGCTGGCTTGGGGTAAACATGTTGATGATCACCGAGATGCATGGGAAATTGTACGGCGCGCTGACCATCCCAATATCGGATTAATTGTCGATTCCTTCCACACACTGGCCCGCCAAATTGACCCCGATACCATTCGCTCAATCCCCGGTGACAAAATTTTCTTCGTTCAACTAGCCGATGCGCCACTGATTGATATGGATTTATTGCACTTGAGCCGCCACTACCGAAATATGCCGGGTGAGGGCGATCTCGACGTAACAGCATTTATGCGAGCAGTAGCGGCAACGGGATATGACGGGGTGTTGTCATTAGAGGTTTTCAATGACCAATTCCGTGGAGGATCGCCGAGTTCGATTTCTATTGATGGTCATCGCTCGCTTCTTGCTTTGATGGATCAGGTGAAACGGGAAGAGCCGGAAATCGCCATCGATGTTCCCGCGATGCCAGACCGTGTCGATGTTTCAGGCATTGAATTTATTGAATTCGCCACGACGAAAAATGAAGCGGAGCAACTGTCGAAAGTGCTCACAACACTAGAATTTGTCCAAGCTGGACAGCACATATCAAAGGATGCAAGCCTTTGGAGGCAAGGTGACATTAACATTGTTATCAATACTGATACCAATGGCTTTGCCCATACTTCATATATCAATCACGGCACCGGTGTATGCGATATCGGACTTAAAGTGGGGGATGCCGTAGCTGCAGTGGAACGTGCGCTTGCTTTAGGTGCTGCTCCATTTAACCAAAGCGTCGGTTCAAAGGAATTGAACATACCCGCTATACGCGGTGTTGGTGGCAGCGTGATTCATTTTCTGGATGCCAAAACAGAATTGACGAACGTTTGGGATATCGAGTTTTCAACCAGTGATGCTCGCGAGGAAACAGGGAACCTCGTTTCAATCGACCATATTGCTCAGACGATGCGCCATGAAGAAATGCTGACATGGGCATTGTTTTATACGTCGATTTTCAAAACCCAGAAACCCCCGATTGTTGATGTGGTTGATCCGGCAGGTCTTATCCGTAGTCAGGTTGTAGAGAACGACGAGGGGAGTTTTCGACTTACTTTGAACGGTGCAGAGAACCATCGTACATTTGCCGGCAATTTTATAACCGAAGTTTTTGGTTCGGCGGTACAGCACATTGCTTTCGCTTGCCATGATATTTTCGCGACCGCAAAGCTGTTGCGAGACAATCAATTTATTCCTCTAAATATATCTCCAAATTATTATGGCGACCTAGATGCTCGCTACCAACTGGATGAAAATTTGATGAGTAAACTGCGAGAGTTTCACATTCTTTATGACCGGGATGATGATGGGGAATTCTTTCAATTCTATAGCCCCAATTACGGAGAAGGTTTCTTCTTCGAAATCGTAGAACGTAGAGGTAATTATCAAGGCTATGGTGCCACCAATGCCCAGTTCCGCATCGCAGCTCAAAAACGTAACATGCGAGCTAAAGGCATGCCGAAGCGATAAATTTGGTTTACGTACGCTGAATGTTTCTGATTTCCTAGACGTATCGCGAGTTGAATAACTCCCAAAACCCAAAGCAAGAAGTCTTCTGACCACGCTTGGCGCTGAAGGCAGGTCGAACAACCTCCGGCGGCAAATTCCGCTGGATCTGGTTTGTCCTGCACTATTCGGGATTTCATTTTTCCTGTTGGTGACTTGGCTTGCCTACAAATTACATGCGTTCCAATGTGTTCTTCGGTTGACCGCATTGGCTGCAGGTGTCTCTGACTTTTTTTGAAAATTTCTTTATCATTCTCATGCTTCGCCACTATTCAGATCTATCAAGCGCATTGGTTAGGGCAGCTAACATCGCAACGCTTTTCAAATCGGGTCTGATCACGATTTACTTCACCGTTCTTGTTTTGGTGATACTCGCAAGCGCCATCCAATTCACCTTCAGACTCAAGTCAGTATGAGCCAGATAGGACAGTTCGATGTCGGTCGGCACTGCAGCAATTCGAACACCCCCAATACATATCTTAACTGAATGCCCGCATTTCTTCTTTAATGCGGTACAGAATTTCATTTTGTCCCGAAGGTCGGAAAAGGGCTGAGTGCACCGTATTCTCGTTTCGCGATAACGTTTTGCAACAGCTAGAGTGGTTTATCGCCTTGCAGCGGCATGGGATGTTCAACGACCTGAATTGTATCAGTGAGATTGCTTGCCACCGCCACTTAATTCGGAGTGTTATCCGCCATCCAGAGAGAATGACAAAAATTGCCACTAAATACCACGACATAAGAAGGTGTGTACGTATAGTTGCTGGAGGATAGGATGTACATTTTCTTAATTTATAAATTTTAAAATATCTTGTTATATCAATTGGTTAATGAAGTTGTGTGTTGCGAATTGTGCAGCAAAATGAGCAGCAATTTTGATGTTTTTTGTCATCGTTTCTTCATGCCATCTGTCGGGGGAAGCAGTTACAACATGAGTATACCAAAGTTGGTTTCGAGTTACTTCACCCAACAGTGAACCTGCAAACATCGTTCCAACCGGTAAGTTTGGGGAAGACACGGTCATTCATAAAATTGGCAACTTCTAATACAACTATAGAAAAGCAGACACCATGTTCTGCCATTTCTAGCCCAATGCAACGCTGGAAAAACTTGTACGCTGGATCTAGCAGCTGTGATATGTCAAATCCCTCCGATGCATAGATACTTCAATTCAAGATAATCATCTGTGCCGTATTTCGATCCTTCGCGCCCCAGTCCGGACTGTTTGACACCGCCAAATGGTGCAACTTCGGTTGAGATCAAACCTGTGTTGATGCCAACCATTCCGTATTCCAGTGCCTCAGCAACGCGCCAGACCTTGGATAGATCTTTGGCATAGAAGTATGATGCGAGGCCAAACTCGGTGTCATTAGCTTGTTGGATGACTTCTTCAACACTATCAAATCGAAACAATGGAGCTACCGGCCCAAACGTTTCTTCGCTGGCAATTGTCATGTCACTGGTGACACCGGTCAGGATGGTTGGCTGGAAGAATGCTCCATCCCCATCGATTTTGGCACCGCCAATGGTCACATTAGCACCTTTGGCCAGCGCGTCGGCAATATGGATTTGCACTTTTTCCAACCCGCTTTTGTCAATCAATGGTCCGGTGGTTGTTCCCTTGTCGAATCCATCACCAACTTTGAGTTCGGCTACCTTGATGCTGAGTTTGTCGGCGAATTCTTCATAAACCGCTGACTGCACATAGATGCGGTTGGCACAGACACAGGTCTGGCCGGCATTTCGGTATTTAGAAATCATAGCTCCATCGATGGCAGCATCGATATCGGCATCGTTAAATACAATGAAAGGCGCATTGCCACCAAGCTCCAGACTGATCTTCTTGATTTGATCTGAGCACTGTCTCATTAATATCCGCCCGACTTCAGTGGAACCGGTAAAGGTCAACTTTCGGATTTTGTCATTGCTACAAAATTCATCGCCAATAGCCGGTCCATCATTGCTGGTAATGACATTGAATATACCGGCTGGAATACCTGCTTGTTCGGCAAGGACGATCGCAGATAAAGGTGTTTCAGCTGCAGGTTTGCTGACAACAGCACAACCAACCGCTAATGCCGGACCAATTTTGCGAGTGATCATGGCATTGGGGAAATTCCACGGTGTAATTGTTGCCACGACCCCGATGGGTTGTTTGAGGACTACAATACGTTTGTCTTCCTGATGACCGGGGATTGTGTCGCCATAAATTCGCTTGGCCTCTTCGGAAAACCATTCAATGAAAGATGCACCATAGAGGATTTCACCCTGCGCTTCCGCATAAGGCTTACCCATTTCAATGGTAAGAATGGTGGCAAGATCATTGGCATTGGCAACAATGAGGTCAAAGAGGCGGCGCAGCACCGCGCCGCGATCCTTGCCGGTGCGGGCAGCCCAGGCTTTTTGTGCGCTATAGGCGGCATCAATAGCTAGCCGCGTTTCTTTTGCTCCAAGGTCAGGAAGGGTGGCAACTGTCTCGCCCGTTGATGGATTGGTTACATTAAAAGTTTTTCCACTGGAGGCGACATTCAACCAATCACCCGCAACCAAGGAGGCTGCAGGCAGCAAGTCCGGATTGTCTAATCTGGATAACAATGTTTTGGAAATACCCATACAGATTAACCAACTTTCGCTTCAATCATGGACTTTTCAAGAATATCCAGTGCTTCAGTAAAAACCTCGTCTTGTACCGTCAGTGGGCATAGGAAACGAACAACATTGCCGTAGACGCCGCAGGTCAACAGGATAAGGCCATTTTCGAGCGCTTTGGCACGGACTGAATTGGCAAATTCTGCGCTGGGTAGTCCGGTCTTTACATCATTGAACTCGACGGCATTCATGAAGCCTGGCCCGCGTATATCCACGATTTCCGGCACATCTTCTCTGAGTGATTGTAAACGCTGTTTTAGTCTGCTGCCGAGCTGCTCTGCCCGTTCACAGAGTTTTTCCTCTTCAATAACATCGAGAACAGCATGGGCTGCTGCGATCCCCAACGGATTTCCACCATAGGTTCCACCAAGACCACCCGGATTTGGTGCATCCATCAGATCAGCACGTCCGGTTACTGCCGCCAGCGGGAACCCCCCGGCAAGGCTTTTGGCCATTGTCGTTAAATCTGCAGCAACATCGTGATGGTCCATTGCAAACATACGGCCAGTGCGAGCAAACCCGGTTTGCACCTCATCAGCAATCAGCAATATCCCGTGATCATCGCAAAGCGTTCTCAATCGCACCATGAATTCTCGTGGGGCTTCGTAAAAACCGCCTTCACCTTGAACAGGTTCAAGAATAATTGCGGCAACACGTGCTGGATCCACATCGGTTTTGAACAGCTTGTTGATTGATGCAATAGAATCTTCGACGGAAACACCGTGAAGCGAAACTGGAAACGGGGCATGGAACACATCGCCCGGCATGGAACCAAAGCCGGCCTTATAGGGCACGATCTTGCCTGTCAGGGCCATCCCCATAAAAGTGCGCCCATGAAAACCGCCGTCAAATGCGATTACAGCTGAACGACCAGTCGCCGCCCGGGCAACCTTCACGGCATTTTCAACCGCTTCAGCGCCGGTGGTTACAAATACGGTTTTTTTGTCGAAATCGCCGGGAACAAGACTGTTTAGACGTTCTGCCAATGCCACATAATTCTCATAAGGCACAACCTGATGACAGGTATGGGTAAAACGATCAATCTGCGCCTTGACCGCCTCAATCACCTTTGGATGGCGATGGCCAGTATTCACAACTGCAATGCCAGAGGCAAAGTCGATATATCGATTGCCCTCAACATCCCAGATTTCCGAATTCTCAGCCCGGTCTGCATAAATTTGCGTCATCATGCCAACGGCACGGGAAATCGAAGTGTCTTTACGCGCTGCTATTTCCGTGTTCTTCATAGTTTTTCCACTACTTGTAAATTTATAGGTTGGATATTTTGTTAGAAAAAAATAGAGGGGCGTAAATCAACATCTAAGCACCCTCCAGGCCAGTCTCGGGAGGAAAACTGTATTATCTTTTTGAGACCCGCTGTATTATTTTCCAAATGAGTGGCAATAGAGCTGACGCCATGGCGATTTTCAAAATGGCACCATAGATAAATGGAGTTAATCCGAGAGCAAAAACTGGTTTTTTCCATCCAATAACGACGCCCAACCAAATTAGTCCTGAGAGAAAAATCATGGCTGTACCGATTGTCATCGCCAACAGTGCTGTAAGCACATTACGATCCCAGCCGCGTTCAGCCAGCCAGCCCACCGTTGTTGCGGAAATTACAAAGCCCAAGAGATACCCACCCGTTGGGCCAGCCATATAAGCAATTCCAATTCCGCGCTCAGGTGTTCCTGAGAACACAGGAAAGCCGAAAGCACCTTCAATCAGGTAGAGGATGATAGTCGCAGTGCCGAGCCGCCAACCAAATGACATACCAATTATCAAAACTACAAATGTCTGCATTGTCATTGGGACAGGATAGAACGGGATATGGATTTTGGCTGATACTCACAACGCTAAAGAACCACCGATAGCCAATAATACCTTGGTGATAAGGCTGGATTCAAACCCCAATGGTTTGCTGAGCGAGCGTAGGATGTATTGATTGAGTAGAAAACATGTTCAGTTCCTTCCTGTTAAATTGAATTGGCGTATGTATTCATCGCTCGCCGACTATTCTGCGATATCGATACTGATCAAGAATAACTGCGAGAATTAGTAAGGAACCAAGTAAAATCATCTGCATATATGACCCAACTTGTGTGAGATTCATTCCGTTTTGAACCAGAACAATGAAGAATGCCCCTAGGACGACGTTTTCCACGCGGCCAATTCCACCTCGCAGGGAAACACCAGCGATGACGCAAGCAGCGATAGATTCCAGGGCGATTGTCCCACCCAAATTTGTTTCACCGGACTCAACGCGTGCTGTCAGCAATAGTCCCGCAAGAGACGCGAGCAATGCGCAAACCAGATATGAAAAGAATAACACTCGTTTGGTATCAACTCCAGAAAGGTGAGCCGCCCTGATGTTGCCCCCAACTGCATAAATGTGAGCGCCAAATTTTGTGCGGTTCATAATCAGCCACATCACGGTTATCGAAAAAATCGCAACCAGCACCGGAATCGGAATCCCGAAAATTCGCCCAAATCCAAAAAAATCGCCAAATTCATACGGTAACCCAGAGACCGGCACGCCTCCTGTAATGAACAATGCAACACCGGCCCCAACCGACTGAACACCAAGGGTCATAATAAACGGTGATACGCCAAACTGAGCAACGCCTAATCCGTTCAATGATCCTATGAGCACAGCTGCGCCAAACCCGGCAACAAACCCAAGGAATATAACAAGCCAGACGTGGTCAGGAAATATGTTCGCCATCGCCACCATCGCAGTTGCAGAAACAACTGACGTTAAAGCAATGGCTGTACCGACAGCTAAATCAAAACCACCTGTAATCAAAACGATCATTTGACCAAGTGAAACCAATACAAGATAAACAGATTGCCGTGCAACATTGGTCAAATTTTGAACTGACAAAAATTGGCTGGAAAGCAGGGAGAAAATGACCAGCGCTCCAATCAAAAAAAATGGGAGCACACCCACTTTAACAAATAAATTTAGTAACCTGTCTGGAAGTGACGCCAAAAAATTTGGTGGTGGCTCATTTGTAGAATTCTGTATTTTGGTATTCATGTGGTCGCCCTTAATTCTGCAAAAAAGTGCTTGAGCACAATTTCTTCCGTTACATCATTTCCAGTCAGTTCAGCTGCAATTTTGCCGTTTGAAAACACCAGCAGCCTATGAGCCAAATTCATCACTTCGGGTAAGTCCGAAGAGATTACAACGACGGCTTTTCCAGATTCCGCTATTTCCTTTATGAGGCTATAAAGGGCCGCCCGTGTCCCCATGTCCACTCCCACAGTCGGTTCATCAAAGATGTAGATATCGCGGTCTTCGCCAAAACCCTTGCCAAACAAAACCTTCTGTTGATTTCCGCCAGACAGTTTGGAGACAGTTCTATCAAAATGCATGTCGGACAGACCGACACGCTCCCCAATTTTATCCGTTAGTCGTTTTTTCTTATTCGGTGAAAGCAAACCAACCCGGCCTACAATTTCTGAACGATTTAAAATGCTGAGGTTCAAATTTTCTCGACTGGTTGCCGACAGTTGAAGACCTTCATTCTTGCGATCTGGCGGCAAATAGAACAAACCATTCTGGATTAACGTTCTGGTTTTTGCATTTGTGACATCAATACCTTTAAGCAGGATGGAGCCAGATTTAACGGGCTGCAATCCAACAACACTTCTCCACACACGTGATTTGGCGCTGCCTACAAGGCCAGCAACTCCTAAAACTTCGCCAGCTTTCACATCCAGGCTCACACCATTAACGCCCCAAGAGTACACATCTCGCAGTGACAAGATTATTTCGCCATCTTTCAGGCGTTTGATTTTTGGATACACATCGCCAATTTCCCGTCCTGTCATCAGCTCAATCAAGTGCGCTTCCGATGTTCCCTTGGCCGGAATAGTTTCAATCAATTGGCCATCCCTGAGAACAGTTATTCGATCTGCAATTTTTTCAAATTCATGAATTCTGTGGGATATATAAATAATCCCAACATTATTTTTTTTGGCATTTCCAATGAACGAAAACAGTTTTTCTGTTTCTCGCTCTGTTAAAGATGCTGTTGGTTCATCCAGTACTAAAATGTCCGCTTTGGAATGGAATGCTTTTGCAATTTCTACCATCTGTTGCTCAGCACGAGACAATTTCGAAACCGGTTGATGAACATTAAGTTCGAACCCGAGTTCTCCAAATAATTTTTCCGCACCTTTTGCCATCGCGGATCTATCAATGAATGGTCCGCGTTTTAACTCATTGCCCAAATAGATATTCTCAAAGACGGTTAAGGTAGGAACAAGTGAGAATTCTTGAAATACGGTGCCAATTCCTGCATCTGTTGCGTCGTGTACTGATCTAAAGTCAACGCGATTTCCAGATACTTCAACAGTTCCTGCCGTTGGCCTGTATACGCCTGACAATATTGATATTAAAGTTGATTTTCCCGCACCATTTTCACCAAAAAGAACATGAACTTCACCAGGCATCAGTGTGAAGTCTACTCCATCCAGCGCTTTTACACCGGGGAATTGCTTCGAGATATTTTTCATCTCTACTAATGGCGTTTGTAAATTGGACATGGATGAAGCCTGATTGTTCCGACCCCTGGCTGTTACCAAGGGTCGGGCTTTTTTTGAGATTTTATTTTACGTTGAAAACCGGTTTGTATCCGTCCGGTGGAAGAATATTGGTTTTGGACACATCGTTAATATTGCTGGGGTCCACCACAAATATTTTTGGACCCACATGTTTGATGTAGTCCTTTTTCTCCAGCACACGCACGGCCTGATCGATAGCAATTCGACCTTGTATGACCATTGAATCTGCAGGCGCTGCGAGAATGAACCCACGCTTGATGCCAGCGTAGACGCCAGGTGTCATGTAGAAAGCAAGAAGATCAACTTTACCCTTGAGACCACGCTCACGGATAAGACCTTGGGCGGCTTCCGCCGTAACTGCAGTTCCTGCGATATAACGGACGTCAGGATTGGCCTGAAGCACATCTTCCACAAGCTTCAACTGTGTTTCTTTGCCAGTATCGCCAAACTTTGGCTCAAGCACGTTTACTGCTGATCCTTTAACGGCTTCCATAAAGCCCTTGTGAGCGCCTTCAACCCAGCCTGCACCAGCTGGCCCAGGGAACCAACCAACTTTTACCGGATCTGATCCGGAAGGATGTTTTTTCGCCAGATAAGAACCGGTTTCAAATCCCATTGTGTAGAAAGATACAAGAGATTTTGCAGAAATATCCTTTGAAGACATGCCGTTGACAACGTCAATAACCGGGACGCCTTTTTTAGTTATTTCTGAAACAAGATTGTTGAGACCATCAAACGAAATTGCACCAATAATGACCGCATCGGCACCGCGTGCTACGCAATCCTCGATTTGGGAAATCTGCTTGGTTAAACCAGTATAGCCACCAGCTTCAACAAGGTTCATTTTAACACCCAGACGTTTGGCTTCATCGGCAACGCCATAATCTACACCCAGCCAATAGGCGTCTTTCATGTGCGGAAATGAAACACAAATATCCCACGCCTTTGAGGCTTTGGACAGTGGTGTGTAAGAAACATCTGAGTTCTTACCATCAGTGGTAAAAGCTGGTTTGACCTGCTGGGCATCATAAGGGAACCAGTCACCGGCAAATGCCTGTCCTGATATTGTTATTGCCAAGGCTGTACCGGCAAGTAGTTTTAGTGAATTTCGCATGAGTTTTCTCCCTTTAAGTTTTGCGAATGGATAGTCTGTTTATTCGAGTGATGTTCGAATGGCGTTGAGCACTGAGGTCCGATCTGCCCGAGCTTGCAGAGCCTCATCCATCGTGACACGTACGAATTTTGTAGGTGTGTGTGGTTGCAGTTGGCCTATCAAATCCATGTCGGCTGATATAACCGTGCCAACCATAAAATAACCGCCGCCAGATACTGCATCTCGATGCAATATTATTGGTTCTTTGCCGCCAGGAACCTGGATCGATCCATATGGGTAGCAACAGTCGACCACATTGGAGGGGTCTGAACCCGCCCCGAAAGGTGGTTCTCTATCTACAAACTCAAGTGGCCTGCCGCCACAAAACCTGTAGCCCATCCGGTCAGCTTCGGGTGCTACTTTCCATTCGTCGTCAAAGAATTTGTTGCCGGCCTCTTCGGTGACGCGGTGATTGTATAGCCCTGGAAGGACCCGCAAGTGTGCTGGAGTTCCCGGGGTCCTGCGAAGTGCAGCCGGAACACTGCGCCCTTCGTTAACGAAGTTGGCATTTCCGATCGGAAGCATATCACCTTCTGCAATGGCGCGACCTTCAAAACCACCCAATGCTCCAATCGGGTATGTCGAACGGCTGCCAAGGGCTTTGGGAACATCAATCCCGCCAGATATAGCCAGATAAATCCTGGCACCGGATTTGAGAAAATCAAAACTCAGTATCTGGCCCGCCTTAACGTGGATAGCTGTCCAGGTTGGTTGTTCATCATCATCCACCTTGATCGGCATTTCAGCGCCAGTCACGGCAATTACAACATCTTGCATGAATTCAAGTTTTGGGCCTACAAATACCGCTTCCAATCCGGCGGCGCCTTCCGGGTTGCCAACAAGCAAATTTGCCGCCCGCATGGCCAAACGGTCCATTGCACCACCGATTGGAATTCCAAGATGGAAATATCCAGGTCGCCCAAGATCTTGAACTGTGGTCGCCAAACCAGGGTGTAAGACTTTAACACTCATTGATCAGGCCCTCCAACTTCGAATTATACGCATCAATACCCTGCTGAAATTCATGCAGATCAAATGTGACATCACACGATTTTGGCCAAAACTTCCCTTGCTCAATGTCATCAACGCATTGATCATATTCTTCGCGATCAATTGGTTTGAATTTCACGATGTCGCCCGGCTTGAAAAAGACCATAAAATCTTTCAGGTAACCGGTCTTTTGCTCGGGGTCGAAAATAGGCATTGGGGTAATGCCAAACATCTGATACCCGCCAGCCCCGCGAACAGAATAAATGCATGAAAAACAGCCACCATATCCAACCGTCAACTTTGGTGTGTCCGTGCGTGGGCTAAGGTATTTTGGCACCTGGATTTGGCGAGGCCGGTCAACCATTTGGTACATAAACGGCAGGCCCGAAACAAACCCAACCATGGAGACAAACCACGGTGCGCCCGAATGGGCATCAATGAAATCACTCACCGATGCAAACCCATTCACCTCCGCGGCGTACTCCAGATCAGTTGCTTCTGGGTCTTGGTGCCTTTCCCTGAATCGCATGAGTGTTTCGTGGGTCCATGGATCCTGATAGTAGACGGGGATTTCTATGATCCGCGTATTAATAGTCGCGGAGGATCTGTCCGCCACTTTTTCGATCGCCTGGACTTGGCGCAACATATCATCAGGATGAATGATGTCGGGATTGAATTTGATTTGAAATGAAGCATTTGCAGGGCATATTTCAGTAATTCCCTTGATGTTGCTCTCGCGAATCGCATTCGTCATCGATAAGCTTTTAAAAAAAGCATCAAGAGACATTTCCTCGCTACATTCTACAAACAGGTGTTCATCTCCACCAAAAGAGTATCGGTTTTGCATCAAGCAACCTCCTCGTTTTGCTTGTCAGCGACCGCAAATTTGGTCACTAGCCATTTTTCAAGAAATTTTGTGTCGAAGTCTCCATTCGACACATCAACGTCATTTGCCAATGCTATGTGCAGCGGAATGGTTGTCGGTACTCCGGATATTTTCAACTCTTGCAGTGCATCTCTCAATCGCGAAAGACAGTCGCTGCGGTCTGTTCCCCAAACAATCAGTTTACCTAAAAGAGAATCATAAAATGGCGGGATGGAATAACCCGGATATAACAGCGTATCGAACCTCACACCGTCACCTTCAGGGATAGTCAGCTCGTCCACCAGACCTGGCCAAGGCATGAAGTCCTTTGACGGATCTTCGGCATTTATCCGACATTCAATCGCGTGGCCATTAACACTCAGATCTTCTTGTCTGAATGATAACTTTTCACCACCGGCGATGCGGATCATCTCCTGAACCAAATCAATGCCGGTAATTGCTTCAGTGATGGTATGTTCGACCTGAATACGGGTATTAACTTCGATAAAATAGAAGTCCTGTGTTTTCGGATCGTAAAGAAACTCAACAGTACCGGCGCCTTTGTATTTTACTTGCCGTGCCAGCGCGACAGCTCGTTCACAAAGCTCTTTCCTGACACCTTCTGGAAGGCAAAATGCCGGGGCTTCTTCCCAAACTTTTTGGCGGCGGCGCTGCATCGAGCACTCACGTTCAAAGCAATGGACAAAGTTCTCCCCGTCACCGAAAATCTGAACCTCAACATGACGCGCAGACTCAATCATTTTTTCGATGTAAAGACTGCCATCGCTAAAAGCTGATACGGCTTCGGCCGAAGCCTGTGGGAAATACCTCTCAAACTCTTCGTGATTTGAGGCAATTCTGATACCGCGCCCACCACCACCAGCAGCAGCTTTGATCATTACCGGATAGCCGATACCATCAACGACCTTGCGCCCAGCATCCAAATCCGCAACAACACCATCACTGCCCGGCACCGTCGGTACACCGGCTTTTGAGGCGACATCCCGCGCCGCAATTTTGTCGCCAAGAAGCCTGATTGAAGCACCGTTTGGTCCAATGAAAACCATACCTCCAGCAACAACGGCATCAGCAAAGTCAGCGTTTTCTGAAAGAAACCCGTAACCGGGATGCACAGCATCAACATTTGCCTGCTGGGCAGCCTGAATTATTGCCTCGATATTAAGATAGGATTTTGCTGCAGCAGGAGGCCCAATATTAACAGCTTCATCGGCCAATTGAACCGCTAATGATTCTTTGTCCGCGTCGCTATAGACCTGAACTGTACGCAATCCAAGCGCCTTTGCAGCGCGAATTACCCGAACGGCAATTTCTCCGCGGTTGGCAATCAAAATGCTACGTATGTTCACGCCTCAACCTCTGCAATCACTTGCCCGGCCATGATTGGGTCGGAGTCTTTAATAAGAAAACGGATAGATTTCCCACTCACTCCAGCGGGAATTTCATGAAATGTTTTCATCACTTCAACCAAACCGATAACATCAGTTTCAACAACCTCGGCGCCATCTTCCTTGAACACCGGGTTTTCCGGAGAAGGCTTGCGATAGAAGGTTCCTGGTATTGGTGATTTAATCTCGATAATGGCCATAGTTTTCTCCCAACTAACTGTTCTTAACTGCCGTAATTTTTGAAACGGGCACTATTCGAATGCCATTTGCGACAAGTGCTTCGCGCATTGCGCTGGCAATCTCAAAACTTCCAGGTGAATCCGAATGAAAGCAGATTGATTCAAATTCAATATTGATATCAACGCCGGTCACAGTGCGAACTTTGCCTTCGGTACAAGCCCTCACCACTTTGTCAGCCACGTCTGAGGGTTTAAGCTTGCCCACATGACGCGTGAAAACAATTGAACCGGATTCGTCATAATCACGATCTGCATAAAACTCTCGAATTGTTGGTTGGCCAGCCTCTTTGGCAACTTGGAAAGTTTTGGAAATCCCCATACAGAAGATAAATGCATTGGGCGCAATCGTCCTCATTGTTCCTATAAATGATCTGGATAGCGCCTCGTTGACTGCCATTTCCATGTAAAGTGCCCCGTGGGGTTTTACATGTTGTATGCTTGCATCATGTCTTCTACAGAATTCGCGTAGGGCACCAACTTGATAAACAACATCATTGACGACTTCTTCACAGCTACCATCAATTTTCCGCCGGCCAAAACCCTGAAGATCTTTATATCCCGGGTGTGCTCCAATATTAACTCCATGCTGCACAGCAAGGCGTACTGTCTGGTCCATTAGATTTGGGTCACCGGCATGAAAGCCGGTGGCTATGCTGGCAGAGCTAATCAGATTCATCAATCGTGAATCATCAGTATCGCCCATACTCCAGCGGCCGAAAGCTTCACCCATGTCACAATTGATATCGACTGCACTAAGTGGCACGCTATGCTCCTCCAATTTTTACTGATACGAAAAATTAACGCACCATTTTTGTTATTAGCGAGCTTACCAAGGTAAATGATTATTGGAAAATTCAATTTTAATATCTGTATTTTCTGTTTAATAGATATTATGAAAACTTGTCTATGCGCCTAATAATTGCTTTAAAACAACATTATACTGGGCTTTCCCTTTGTTCGCTGGCCATTTAGGATTCAACAATCTGTTGTATTTTCAAAAAAATTGTGGTCAATTATAAAAAAAACAGATGGAACTGTAATATTGTCAATCAGTTTGAAGCAGATAAAATACTTTGTATCGACAGCTGAACGTGGGCAAATTTCACTAGCAGCAATCGAATTGTCCATATCACAATCAGCTGTCACAACAGCGATTAAAGACCTAGAACGGATAATCAGTGTTTCTCTGTTCACACGTTCACAACAAGGTATGGAATTAACAACAGCCGGTAGACAGTTTTTGTTCCTCGCCTACGAAATACTTGAAAAAGTTAATGAAGCAACGAACCTGAATGTTTTAACAGATGATCTTGAAGGCACTCTGTCCGTTGCAGCAACCTATACGGTCATCGGATATTTTCTACCAAACCACCTGGATAAAATCAGGAGAGCATTCCCACGTCTTGCAGTTCAACTTTTTGAGCACAATCGTGAAACAATAGAAGAAGGCTTGCTTTCTAATAGATATGACATAGCTGTTCTGTTAACTGCAAATATTTTGAATCCAGCAATTGTAACAGAAACACTAATGAGCTCGTCGAGACGGCTGTGGGTTTCATCGAAACATCCACTTCTTGAACGAGAATCCGTCTCTCTTAAAGAAATATCAAAAGAACCTTACATCATGCTTACTGTAGACGAGGCTGCGCATACTTCGCTTAAATATTGGAGTACCACTGCGTATCAGCCATCGGTAACACTGAGAACGTCATCTGTTGAGGCCGTTCGTTCTCTTGTCGCCAACGATCAAGGGGTCGCTATACTCTCGGATATGGTGCACCGACCTTGGTCGCTAGAAGGCAAAAAGATAGAAACTATCGTTCCCAGCAACCATATTCCACCAATGGATGTTGGGCTAGCCTGGAGAAAAGGAGTGCAATTTACTCCAGCAATGGAGGCGTTTAGATCTTATTTCCGCAACGCTTATCACATTCCAAGTAGCCGATAGTTTCAAAATGTCTGACGTCATCGTTCATGGAACCAAAGTTGGTAATTTGATGAGGTAGAGTTTCTGGTTCATCGTTATGACCTAGGAGTGAATGATGAGACAAAGATCAGGACCGCGACGTTCCGCGTCAGAGAAGCTTGAAAAAGACATTCAGCGAGCTACTCGCAAGCAATATTCAGCCGAGGAGAAGATCAGGATTATTCTTGATGGTCTTCGTGGTGAAGACAGCATTGCTGAACTGTGCCGCCGTGAAGGCATATCACAAGGGCTCTTTTACAATTGGTCGAAGGATTTCATGGAAGCAGGCAAGCGCCGGCTTTCGGGCGATACGGCACGCGCTGCCACCAGTGGTGAGGTAAAAGACCTTCGCCGAGAGTCTCGCGACTTGAAGGAGGTTGTTGCTGAACAAGCTCTGGAATTGCGACTTCTCAAAAAAAGCATGATCGTGCCTCTCGGTGATGTTTACACCGCCGAGAGGGCCGCATCAGAGAAGCTCGAGATTATCCGGTTGGTTGAACAATCCAACATCTCAGCCAAACGCACTCTGGAGAAGTTAGGCATTCCCCGAACCACGTTTTATCACCTCCTTTCGATGATTCTGCGCATCACCTGCCGGGCAAAGGGTATGATCGATGTTTAACTCGGGGTGAAGCAGCACTAACAGACTGTTCTCCCAAGCCTTTACGAGTTTGGAACCATATTCCCGATAATATCAGAGAGCGACTGGTCCAGCTTGCATTGGATGAACCTGTATTGTCATCACGGGAACTGGCAATCCGTTTCACAGACACAGAAAGTTATTTTGTATCAAAAGCTTCGGTCTATCGATTGTTGAAAGCCCCAATTTCATGTGCCATTTCTTCGTAGAGTTTCTGGCACTGGTGGGCGCATGTTTAAGGCTTGATGCGGTTAGACGTGATTGTACTGTCTGAGCCAGATATTGATGACGGTCTGTGCCTGGTGGATCGTACTGAACCATCAGGCATTGAGGACTTCATGTCTCAATGCGGAGTTGGCTGTCAAAAATAGTGTTTTAAATCATGTAATTAATAAATTGCTGCACTGCAGATTGAGCAGAAAAATCCAATATAGGTCAGTTTGTGCTTACTTGGCGTGCTTAAGGAATTGATTTATCCTCGACTTTGTTTCCTCGTGACCAGCGAGTTTGGAAATTTCTGTAATTTCGGTCAGAAATCCCTTCTTCCCGGACTGTGCGAGGCATAGCTTTGCAGCCGATAAAGCCGCGTCGGTATTGGTTGCGAGTTGGTGGGCGAACTGACTTGCATTTACATCGAAGCTATCGGCATCAAAAATTTTGTCAATAACTCCAAGAGATAAGGCCGTTTCCGCATCAATTATTTCACATGACAGGATCAACTTTCTTGCTACTGAAATTCCTGCCAGTTCCTTTAGCCTTTGGGTTCCTCCAGCTCCGGGAATTAGCCCAAGTGATGCTTCTGGCAGACCTACCTTGGCCGAATGATTGGCCAGACGAAAATCACAAGCAAGAGCCAGTTCCAACCCACCACCAATTGCTGCTCCCTGCAACTCTGCTACCGTGACCAAGCTCATTGTTTCTATACGATCATTCAAACGATGAAGCGTTTCTACAAAATTTCGCATCTCTATTTCTGGTGTATCAGAATTTAATATACCATCCACTTCTTTGAGATCCGCACCGGCAGAAAAAACCCGTAAATCGCTTGTAATCCTTATAACAGTTGCATCAGTTTCATTTAGGATGTGATCCAAAACTGATGAGATATCGCTCACCAAAGCCAAGCCAACTGCATTAACGGGAGGTGAGGAAATTGTCAGTTTTGCGACGCTCCCCCTAATCTTCAGCGAGACATTTCCGCAAGAAAAGTTATTGGAAGTTTCCTCGACCATCTTCAGCTCTTCCGGCATTTGCGAAATTCCGGCTTACGCTTTTCTAACATTGCCCGAACGCCTTCTTTTGATTCATCAGAGTCATAGTAAAGGCTCAACGCCTGGATTCCCAACATCGAGATTCCCCGAATATTCTCGGTATCGGCATTAAAGGATCGTTTGGCTAGTGTAATTGCAGTTGGGCTTTTTTCCATGATTTCTTCACACCACTGGGTAACTTCATCGTCGAGGTCATCATCAGGAACGACTTTGTTCACCAAGCCCATTTCATATGCTTCACTCGCCTTGTAACGTCGGCACATGTACCAAAACTCACGGGCGCGTTTGTCACCAATTGTTCGAGCAAGAAGGGCCGTCCCGAACCCGGGGTCAACTGAACCCACTTTTGGTCCTACCTGTCCAAATTGGGCGCTTTCTGCCGCAATGGTTAGATCACAAATCGTGGCAAGAACATTGCCACCTCCAATTGCATAACCATTTACGCGAGCAATAACAGGTACGGGAATGTCTCGGATAACGCTTTGTAAATCTTCTATCGCAAGCCCGACAGTTCCCTGACCATCATATTGACCTTCATGTGAAGATTGATCTCCGCCCACGCAAAAAGCCCGAGTACCAACACCGGTAAGTACAATGACGCCCACACCTTTGTCCCATCCAGCTTTCTTGAATGCCTGGATGAGTTCATCAACTGTTTTTGCTCGGAAAGCATTCAACTTTTCCGGACGATTGATTGAAATCTGAACGATCCCATCTTTCTCATCGTATAGAATGTCTTCATAATTCATTTTACGTTCCTCAACCATGCATTGTTAATCCACCGGAAACACTAATGGTTTGCCCGGTGATATATGACGCCTCGTCACTCGCTAGGAAACCAACAATGCCAGCAATGTCGTCTGGTTGCCCCAGACGTTTCATAGGGATAGCCCGTTTAAAACTCTCGTAGATTTTTTGACCGGTTTCACCTTCCCCAAGTTGTGCCGCCAACAAGGCAGTGTCGGTTGGGCCTGGACAGACTGTGTTACAGGTAATGCCATTTCGAGCCAGTTCCCGGGCCAGAGTTTTTGCAAAAGCTATCATTCCGCCTTTACATGCAGAATAAATAGCTTCACCCGATGACCCGACCCGGCCAGCATCAGACGCAATATTAATTACCCGCCCCCAATTTGTAGCTTGCATGTCTTTTACGACAAGATGCGTTAGTCCAATGGGACCGCGCAAGTTTATTGCAATGGCTTTTTCCCAGAACTCTTTGTCAGTATCCACAAAGTTGATAATTCGATCCCACCCGGCATTGTTCACCAATATTGAAATCGGACCAAGTGATGCTTCAACGCTGCTTTTTGTATCGGCATTTGAGATGTCATCGGATATGTCCCCAACGACTGCCAATGCCTTGCCGCCATTTGCATTTATTTTCGAGGCCACTTTTTCAGCCGCGACTTGATCAATGTCCTGAATTGCGACCATTATCCCAGCTCTCGACAGGTTATATGCGATTGCCGACCCAATCCCGCCACCTGCACCTGTTATCAACGCCGTTCGCTTTTTCGTTTTGTTCATCTGAGTTTCCTACTGGCTAATTTTATATCAATATATTGTCACATTAATGCAAACACAAGCCCAATGTTTCTTTTTGAATTTATTGGGTCTTGTATCAACTCATACGCTAGGAAACTGCGCCTCACGATACGATGTGTAAGCGACCGCAAGAATGATAATTGCCCCCCCGCCAAGAACAAACGGATCAATTATTTCATCAAAAACAAGCCATCCCAATATCGCTGCCCAAACAAGTCGCAGGAACCAAACCGGCTGGGTTACGGTGATGGGAGCAACTTGAAATGCTTTGATCTGAGCGAAATTCCCGAAGGTAGCCAGTAGAGCAATAACTCCCAACCAAAAGAGTTCAGTAAGCGATGGTGTTTTCCACTGCATAATTGCTCCAGGCAGCAATGCAATTGATGCAAACACGGAAAGCATTGCAACAATCATCACCGGATTTTCTCGATCCGAAAGACGCTTGGCCATCAAGAATGAGCCGGCAAAAACAATGGCCGCAACCATTTGAGCCATCGTTCCTGAATCAATCGACCTTATGCCGGGCCGCAGGATAATCATCGCCCCAACAAAGCCAACTATAACCGTAACCAATCTGTTAAGCGTCAATTTTTCTCCCAGAAATAATGCCGCTCCAACAGAAACATAGATCGGTACGGTATAGCCGATGGCTATGACCTCAGTTATTGGAATTCTTGATAATGCAAAAAACCAGAGTGAAACGGCCACTGCATGTGTTGTACCCCTGATAAAATAGACCAGTAAAGTTTTGCCGTTAGGGAGCGCAAAGCTTACGCGAAAAAATATGGGACAAAAAACAAAAGGCTGAGCACATAGCGTATGAAAGCGGCTTCCATTACAGTCAGAGCTGGAACCGATGAAGGCACACCGGCAAGTAATGATGCCATACGCGCTACATTGCGATTGTCCTCTCCGGCCTGATTGGCGCAGCCCA
>JASFYT010000049.1:0-6777 GCA_045047085.1 Rhizobiaceae bacterium
CATTTCAAGTGGCCCGAGTGGCGGAATGGTAGACGCAGGGGATTCAAAATCCCCCGATGGTAACATTGTGCGAGTTCGAGTCTCGCCTCGGGCACCACTGAACTTTGTAAACGATTATTATTAATGAATAATAATCACATACAGAAATACAGGCCACCTTTTAGACCACCTAATTCACCTCGCTTTGCACGATGCAACATAGCGAAACATGCCGATTCCATTTCAACCTATAGTCATTTGTAATTCTCACAGATACACTCAGCCCACCTAGGTATAGTCGTAACCTTGGGCATCGCGATGCTCAGGGCCCAGGAGAACCTTGAGGGCTGGGGCCATCTCACCGCTGGAAATGCCTTTGAGATAAAGCCACGGCAAGGTAGCTTCCAACGTCTTGGTTCTACGCACATAGGGCGGCACCAATGCAGACCTGAAGGTCACCGGCGTACCATCCTTGGATCGAACCTTGGGAATGCGCACGCTCACGGGACCAATGCCGGTCTGTACTGGGCGCTCAGGATGATGCCCATTGCGCACGACCGCCGCGTGACCTGTCTGAGTGCGCAAGTCGGCAAACTGCGCCAGATAGCTTGCAAACTCAGCCTCAACTGCCCTCGCTATCAATTGCTGCGCTCCTGTTCTCAGCAAATCCGTCAGTGCGTCCGTCATCTCATCTCGACGCGCAAAATCAATAATGTTAGTCGTTTCCATGGTGGTGTATCTCCTTTGGTTGGGTTGCTGTCTCGCAACAACAATTCAACCAGATACGCCGCCAACCTTCAAACCGCCCAAACACCAGATTCAGTCATAGCTCTTGTTAGAGCCGTACAAAAAGTTCGATTCCCCTTGGGGTGTTGATGAAGTGGTGGGCCCACCGCTTTATCAACCGCTCAACTGAGCCATAAACAACGAGAAACACCTACCGAAGCAGGTGTTTCTATTGGTGCGGGAAACAGGATTTTGTTCGAACCCGAGAGCTATCAAACGGTAGTGGGCTGAAGGGTGATTTAAGAACGTTACTAGCAAACCTTACTTCAGAGGATACCGATGCCTTGCAGAATCTGATCAATCAATTTGAGCCGGAAACATTACGCGCACAACACATTCCCTGCCATGACGCTACGCCACCTTCTTCAACTCCTCGTAGAGATCATACAATTGTCGCGCCATCGCTTCGGCCTCCTCGTGAGTGAATGTTCGCCTGAATGTGTGTTCACATATTTGGCGCAAGTCTTCGATATGTGTTGGGGTAAATTTGTGGGACATGAATAGAATTTTAGCGGATGCAAGTAATTAGAGTAGAAGCCACGTTGATCAACCCTATTGCGGAGGCCTATAGGTCTGTCTCTTTTGGTCCCCCAAGATCCTACGAAGGTCGAACAGATGAGCTTTCGAAAGAACTCAAAATCATGTTTTGATTGATGACTGGTGATAGTGCGCAAAATCTAGATGATGCTACCTAGATATGGCCTGCAAGGTTGTTACGCCTTCCAATACAAATTTCGTAATGTCGAGAATTCCTTCAGATCATCAGCTTCCAGCACATCCTGAAATAGCGCCTGATACAAGCCGACATCTGTTTCAGATTCCCTAAGCCCTCCAATTTTCTTGAACCCAAGTCGCTGAGAAAGTTTTTCAGAAGCAGGAGTCCATGCAGCCAGAACAACATCCTTTATGAATACACGTTCTTTTGCGAGGATTTCGATTGCTTCAAACATGGAATTGAACAACATTTTGAACGAGCGCCCAAATCTGAATTCAGGTTCACAGATAATTGCCGTTACATAAATGGAATACTCCCCAGGCAGTGAAAGCGGCTCGATATCCGATAGCGTTAAACGAGAATCTACAAGTGTCCCATCTTTGGCTTTGGCCATTGTTTCAGGATTTAACGCTGAGAAATGCCAATACCCAACAATCCGGTCGCCTTTTGTTAATATACGCCAGCATTCTGGATGCTGGCTATATATCGGTGCCCACTGCTCGGCAGTTCCCTCAAAGTCTTCGTTAGAATAGCCGATATTTTTGTAATCGAGCGAGATCAGCTGTTCGAGAAATTGCTCATAGGTGATCCGCATTCTATCTAGATATTCTTGCCCTTCGATTTTAAGATTTGTCTTGCATTGGGTCTTGGGCGAAGCCGTTAATAGAATCGGCGATACATTGGGCGGATGATTTATCGCTGCCATCATAGCAAAGGCGTCTTCTATGCCATATCCAGCTTCCATTAGTTTTCTTAGCCGAAAAGCAGGTAAATCACGTTCAATAATTGCTTTTGCGTCTTCCACATACCTTGAGAACGATGGGCTGTTTTGTCTTACCGCGATAATCCGAGAGGTTTCAATCTGATCTGAATCTGGATCGTACCATGATGTAAATCCTTCAAGCCAATCGTTGTTTCTTGAGGCCAGTTGGATGAATGATGATAAGCCAGACGGAAGAGCCCAATCTTTTGAATAGGTTAATCCGGACAGAATATTGTTGATGATATTGGAAGAGTTATATTCCTCATGTCGCACCTCATGAGGGCAATATGTAGTCATTTCGCCTTCTATACGCGCACCATCCTGTCTGATTGTTACAATTTCTTCGGCAACATACGGTGCCTGCTCTCGATCATCTTCTATGAAAAACTGCGTCCAGAGGCCCTCGATTTGGATGACATACTCAGTCGATTCACTGATCAAATCATGTGCAATGTATCTTTCAATTGGCTTACCTAGAACACTTGCCATTTTTTCAAGTGAACTGATGATGATACGGTGACCTTGCTCTGCACGCCTAACGGTAACCAATGTCACTGAGCTACATTCTTCGCTAAAAGCAGCTTGCGTATACCCAGCTTCTTTTCGATCTTTCTTGAGCAGGCTACCGTCAACTTGAACTGACGGGTGAACGCCGTTTTTAGTCTCCATGGTTTTAATCACTTTGTTATTAGATACTAATGAGTAATATATAGAAACTACTCAGCACTTTTTGACAAGTGGTGATTTTAGTGAGTATAGATTGAGCACGACAAGTTAACGCTATTCCACCTATGATTACTTAACCTGAAGGATATCAGGCTGAATACTAGGGAAATGGGACAGAGTTAGTGACTTATAGTTTTATTCGGGCCGCAATAGGCACGGCCTTTTATCCACGCGCACACATTTTGAATATATCGTGTGTGAGCATCATTTTCACCGCAGCGGTGTCATTGTCTAGTGCATCATGGGCGCAGCAAACGATTGATCAGGTTGAGGGTCGCTTTGATGAAGCAAGAACGCCACTCTCGCAACCTGGCAGGGCGATCCCCAAATTTGATCCTCTAAATCCGCCACCAGCCGCAGCCGAAATTCACTTTCAATTGAATAAGGTCGTTGTTTCTGGGAACACCGTTATTTCCGACCAAGTGCTGCAAAATCTATATGCTGGCTTGCTTGGGAAACGTGTATCTGTTTCTCAAATATTCGGATTGGCGAACCAGATTACCTCCCTCTATGGCCAACACGGATATCCTCTTTCCCGTACGATTGTTCCCGCTCAGGAAATTGACGGGTCAGGCACGATCAGGTTGCAGGTGGTTGAAGGTTTCATAGACGAGGTGATTGTTGAAGGGGATGCAAAAACCAATCCACTTATTCGCCGCCATAGTGAAGCAATCACAGCTGAACGTCCGATTAGCAATAAAACACTAGAACGGAACCTTCTGCTTTCGGATGATCTTCCTGGTATTTCTGTTCAATCAGTATTGAAACGCTCAGATGACACGTTTGGTGGCACAACAGTTGTGCTGGACACAAAAGAAGATCGGCCATTTGAATACCGCTTTACCCTAGACAATCGTGGTTCTGATGCCGTCGGTCCGTATCAGTTAGATTTTTCGGTAACCGCAAATAACCTTATCCATCAAAATAGCAGCACCCAACTGCGGTTGGTGAATGCATCTCTTAATCGCGAACTGCTTTTTGCAACACTGGAACACAAGGCGGTAATATCACCGAGGGGAACAACGTTATCCTTCGGATTGAAAGCCTCGCGCTCAGAGCCAGGAACGTTGATTTTTACCGATATTGAGCTGGAAACCCAGAACACGACAGCCTTCATTGAATTGCGACACCCATTAATCAGAAGCCGTAACCGAAACCTCGAAATTTATGGATTGTTTGAAGCCAAAAACTCGGAAACGGTTTCGTTGGGTACATCTCTTTCCGAAGACCGGCTGCGGTCCCTTAGATTTGGTATGGATTTTGACAGCACTGATCGGCGCGGTGGATTGAACGCCATATCGTTTGAAGTCAGCAAAGGCCTCACAGGATTTGGTGCAAATGCCAATAGTGATCCGTTAAATTCCCGCGAGTTTGGGAGGGTGGATTATTCAAAGGCAACGCTTGATATTTCGCGCACTCAGCAACTTGGGTTTTTCAATAGCGATCTAGCCGCTTGGTCGGTTTTTGGCAAAGCACAGGCACAATTTACCGGTGATGCACTTATGTCATCTGAGGAATGCAGTATTGGCGGGTCAGATTATGGCCGCGCATTTGACTCCTCAACGCTTTCTGGTGACCGATGTTATGCCGCCAGTCTTGAAGTTCGGTATCAATCAAAATGGACCGGACCAGCTGATGCGTTGCAACTCTACGGCTTCTACGATGTTGGCTCCATCTCAAATCTAGATGCAGATACAACATCGGATTCCGTGTCATTGGCTTCCGCTGGCTTGGGGGCACGTTTCAACTTTCTTAAACGATATTCGGGAACGGTCGAGATTGCAAAACAGCTGCGCAATTCAGGCGGTGGAACGGACAATGACCCACGTATCTTCTTTAGTTTATCAGGAGAATTTTGATGTTTATTAGACCGTTCGCTTTGCGTCCCGCATTTTTGGGATCGGCATCATTAATAGCGCTCCTAATTAGTGCCCAATCAGGCATGGCAAATCCGGATGGTGGTACGGTTGAAGCTGGAACAGCAACAATTGAAACGACTTCACCTGATACGCTCTTGATCACTCAACAAACGAATAAGGCCATCATTAACTGGCAGAACTTCGACATTGGCGTGAATGAAACTACACGCTTTGTTCTGCCAGGTCAGAACTCTGTGACCCTCAATCGCGACTTTAGTGGCGATCCATCTGAAATCCTTGGTACGCTCCAATCTAATGGCCGTTTCTATCTGATCAATCGCAGTGGCATTCTGTTTGGGCGCAATGCCCGCGTGGATGTTGGTGGATTGGTGGCAACTACACACGATATTCGCTCAGATGACTTTATGGCTGGTCGTCTTGAATTCAACATCCCAGGTGATCCTGGGGCGAGCGTTATCAATTATGGGTCCATATCAATTAACGATTATGGTGTGGGCGCATTTGTTGCGCCGCATGTACGCAACGATGGGGTAATCGTTGCGAATATGGGCAAGGTTGCATTGGCCTCGGCAAATGGCTTTACCCTCGATTTGCATGGTGATCGTCTGATCTCGTTTCTAATTGAAAACCCGAATGATCATCAGATCTATGATGCGAATGGCAACCCGATATCGGCATTTGTTGAAAATATGGGCACAATTGTCGCCGATGGCGGTCAGGTTGTTCTTACCGCTTCAGCCGCGCGTGGTGTGGTGGATAGTGTGATCAACACCGATGGTGTCATTCAAGCCAATACAGTTGCGCAGCGTGGCGGAAAAATCATCCTTGGCGGCGGCACCACAGGCCGTGTCCGCACGTCAGGCCGCATTGTAGCGCGTGGGAATGATGCTGGTGAAAGAGGCGGCGAGATCACCATTGCTGGCGAAAAGATTTTGGCTGATGCGTTTGCGGTCTTTGATGCTGCTGGACGAGCTGGCGGTGGCAAGTTCATGTTGGGTGGCGATTATCGCGGCGGGAACACCACCAACGATGAAATCGCCCATCTGGGTATAGAATTGGAAGACGAACAGATCCAAACAGCCAAGCTGGTTGTGTTGGAAGAGGGCGCGCAAATAGATGTGAGCGCTATTGAAGAAGGTGATGGTGGCAAGCTGATTGTCTGGAGTGACGAGGCGACTTTCACGGCGGCTGATTTGTCAGCACGTGGTGGCAGCATTTCTGGAGATGGCGGTTTTATCGAAACATCGGGGAAATACTTGCAAGTTGAAAAGGCCGCTGATGCGTCTGCAGCGAATGGTGAAGAAGGGACTTGGTTGCTTGATCCACTTGATATTACTATTGACGACTTAACTGACGCGAATGGTGATTGGACCTTAGACCCATCGGTCGTGTGGAGCACCTCTGATGGTGGATCATTTACGGCTCAAACGATCTACCCAACAGATACAGGTTCTATTGTGGATGTAGAACTTATCGAAAGCGGTATTAATAACGGCTCAAATGTTGTTGTCACCACTTATGGAACGAGCGGTTCTGATGATGGTGATATCCACTTGAAAACTGATATCGACAAAACCAGCGGTGGGGATGCCCGTCTTTCCTTGATTGCAGCTGGGGACATTCGCATTGATAGCGGTGTCGAGGTGCGCTCAACAAGCGGCGAGCTTACCTTTGAATTGAGTGCTGCGGAAGGTCGTATTCGCGCGAAAAATGTTGGTCGAATGGACATGAATGGTGGCGAGCTAATTCTGGTCGCAAAAGATGGCATCGACTTCACCAGTAGACGGGATATGCCCGACCATTTGAGCGTTTTGTTGAACAACACCGATCTTGGTAGCAGGCGTAGACGTGTCGACATTGAATTCGACGATGACAAAGTGAAGTTTGATTACTCTGGTGAAGTTGCAGATTTTTATCCTGGCGCACTA
>JASFYT010000050.1:0-10051 GCA_045047085.1 Rhizobiaceae bacterium
AGCTCAGCAAGTGACTCGAATAGCTGCGTTAAAACCTCCAAATGATCTAAAATATCCTGCAAGAATTTGTCTTGCAGCCTTTTGATTTCTTCAAGTTCCCAATCGATAAAAGCCTGGTCTAAAGATTTTTGCCACTCTTCAAATAAAAGCGTGCGCGCAACGTACAGATCAGATTTCGATGGTTGAGCCAGGTTTTGTTGGGTTTCATCTTTTATATTCAACCCAAATTCGTGCCGCCAAAATTCAGCATCTATAAAAACTTTTGCGGAACCACAGAACCTTGAATATTCAGACAATAATTCATCATGCTCGCTGGCAGCTAGACCCTCGAAAGCTGCTTTTTGCCACCTTTGCAGAGCCTTTTCGTGTTCCGCAAAAGGAAATTCGGCATAAACATGGTGTGTTGTTTCTAACCGCCAATCTGCGATTGCAGTGTCTACTTGGGAATTTAGGGCTTCGTTATCACGGAGTACCGAATGAAACTCTGTTTCTAGTGCATTTCGAATATTTTGTTCTGCTTTTTCTATCTCCGTCACTTGAGAAGGCTTTCCAGCCGATCACAATCTTTAATCCGAAGCTTCAGTTGGTCAATTTGACTATGAATGCCTTCAACTGCGACACGGCAATCATCTTCAGTCACGAAAGGCGAGGATAGTTCTGTTTGAAGCTGCTTTAGCTTGGTTTGGACTTGTTCCTGCGCGGACCTTAAATTTGAACGAGTTGCAACCACGCTTTTAGCTATCGAACCAATAAGCCTTTCATTCACCTCTTTTTTCTTATCACCTTTGTGAAAAAGAACCTGTGGCGTGAATACAAAATCTTCGTAGGTTGCATTGCGCTCTTCATATTTGATGATGCAGCTACCCTGCTTGTCAAATTCAATAGAGATCGACTGAAATTCATTCCCCTTATCGTCTACTGGGTGAAAACTAGATTTAGATTTGAATTTTTGAAATGGGATATAGAAAGTTACCCTTTTATCATCGCCATGATATCCCCGATGCGAGTATTTGAAAACAACTGTTGCTTTCAAAAAGTGGGATTGGCCGCCTAATTCCAGCGTTTCATAGACGTCGTCGCTGTAAAAAAGTTCCTTCTGAATTTCGCGATCCAAACTTTCCTTTTCATCGTCTAGTTTAGAAATATTATGGCTGCTCTCAAATCCACAGTCCCGAACAGCATTTTTCACAATCAGCTCGACGGCAACGCGGTTATCTACGTTAGTCCACAAGCAATGCTGCAATAGCAGGGCATCACTATGGTTGGTCACGGAACGGTCATTGAAAAATGCTGAGGCCTTGAGAAGAATGGCGGCGCGTTGCCAACGGCGGTCCGAAACATAAACTGCGTGATCTTTATCCAAGCCAGCAAAGGCTTTACGGATTATGTGGATGATTTTTATAGTTTCATCCGAAAGCTGAACGTCATGGATGTCATCCCGCCATCTATCCCACTCATTGGTATTTATAATATCGCTCTCGGGAACCGTAACTTCTGTATAGGCGGGTTTTGCGCTGATTAGCTTTTCAAAATGATGGTTTTCGGCAATAGGGGGAACCATAATTCGCACAATGAAGCGGTCATACAACGCATCCAAACCTTGATTTTCAGCAGGCGTTTCATTTGATGCAGCAATCAGCGCCTTCAATGGCGCTTTCTCAAGCGTGTCACCATTTCTAAAAATACGCTCATTAATCAACGTCAAAAGAGTGTTGAGAATAGCGGGGCTAGATTTCCAAATTTCATCCAGAAACGCGAATTCAGCGGTCGGTAAATACCTTTCAGTCTTTCGCGTGTATTTATCGTCTTTCAACGCTTTTATAGAAATCGGCCCAAAAACATCTTCGGGGGTGCTAAAGCGATTCATAAGATATTCAAAGTATGCCGGTTCTTGAAAAGCGCTAGATATCCGCCTTGAAATCAGGCTTTTAGCCGTGCCAGGGGGGCCAAACAGAAAAGTGTTTTGCCCACTTAGTGCGCCCAAGAGAGCGACAGCTACGATACCTTCACGCTCAAACATATCTGTGCTTATTGTTGAGATCAGGCGCTCAATTCTGTTTTTAATAATCATTGCGCGTCACCTAAGCTCATCAAAACGCGTTCATTGAATTCAGGTGTTACCGACGTGTAAAGGTCCCCATCGCCCTGAATACGATTGCGAACAATTCCTTGGGCATCCGTGCCGCCTTGGTCGTATACCCCTAGATCCGCGCCGAGCTGGGCTAAACGTTCTACAACTTCAAGGTTTGTGTTATCAGATGCGGCCAATAGCAACGCGGTATAATCGTTTGAGGTTTTACCTTCGAGTGGCAAACCAGCGTGAATCAAGGCTTCTGCGCTATCTGGGTTCGGGTTGAAAAGTGCTGCGATATGCAGAACGTTCAGGTCCATCACATAGGCTTGCGCCGAAATATCAGCGCCCTGCCCTATCAAGAACTCGATAACTTCTGGCGAGTTGTATGCACTAGCAAACATTAAGGCCGTATAGCCTTTTTCGTTCGCTGCATTGATATCTATTCCGATATCCAGCAAGGCTTGAAGAATGCGGATGTCAGAACTGATTGCAGCGTACAACATGAGCGGATTACTATCATCCACCATCAGTTTCATGGAACTCCGCTGAGCCCCCAGATTTACGGCTGTAAAAGTCTGGGTCAGAAATTCGTCTGGATGATCCGTGATATATCGCGGCGAAACGGAATTCAGCTCCTCCACGGTATCCGACCAAATTCCTTCAATCTGGCGTAAAGTCCGAGCTTTCAGAATTCGCGCCTGCATCCGCTCTTCTTCCTGAGCGAGGCGTTCTTCCTCAGCTCGAGCGTCTGCAACGGCTTGTCGTGCTTCTTCAGCAATCCGCGCCTCTTCCCGCCTTGCGGCTTCATCTTCCCGTCTTTGTTCTTCAGCGGCACGTTCTGCCGCCCGTTCCGCTTCGGCTCTTTCTTGCTGAGCCTGGGCTTCAGCTTCTCGGGTTTGGCGTTCCTGGTCGCGCTCGATGCGGCGCTCTTCAGCAACGCGGTCTTCTTCAACTTGGATAGCCTGCTGCGTCTTGAAATAACTGTAGAGATTATAACCAGCAAATAGGAAAACGATGCCGACAATAGCGGCAAACATTACTTTTTTATTTTTCACAGGACTTCCATTTCATTTTTAGATTCGAGTTCTTTCAGGGCCGTTTTCCGTTCCCTGTAGTTATTAAATGCCAAAACTGCAAAACTACCGGCAATGGCAATTCCGGCAGTTGTCGCACCATCATAATCCACCTGGCTGACAATTTCCTTGGCACGGTCTCCCCCGTCGATATAGCCAAGAACAAATTCCACCATTGGATTATTGAAAATAATCTTCTGCCCAAAGTAGGACAACAGATAAAGTGAGGACAAAGCTATGCCGCCTCGAGCAAGGAAAGATGATTTTGAAACACGTTTCAGGTATGCCTTTGCCCGAGCGTACTCGACATACAAAATGCCAACAACGATCCCAAGGGCTCCGTACAACATCGAAGCGCCATAAAAGCCGATAAGCTCTGGCATACCGGCAATTTCGCGAAATGTTGAACCTATGATGTAAGGCGCAATCAGAATAACCAACACCAAGGCTTTGATCCGTAGCAGCCACATCAATCCACCGGCAACCACGCACCAGACAATCGACGCATTCAGTATCAGAAACACAATTCCTTGGTCTTCAAGCATTCAAATTCTCTATTTCTTTTTCATCAATTCCGGCTCGAGAGACCAAGCACCCTACCCTATTCGTCGGATATACCCTTGGGACAATATCTATAGAAAGTAGCTTTGGACACCCCAAAGCGTTGCATTAAATCCTTTGGGCTCTCCCCTGCCCTATCCGCCGCTTGCAGTTCCGCAACCTGGCTCTCGGATAGCTTTGGTTTTCGCCCAAAACGCACACCCTTTTCTTTGGCGCGTTGCGTTCCTTCATTTCGGCGTTCATTTATCAAATCACGCTCAAATTCCGCGACCGCGCCCAAAAGATGGAACGTCAGACGCCCCGTTGGCGTCGTTGTATCAATTTTCTGGTCTAGAACCACCAAATCTGCTTTCTTGCGTTCCAGGATAGCGACAATGCTTTGAAGGTCAAACATCGAACGCGCAAGCCGGTCGAGCTTGGTTATCACCAGCACGTCCCCTTCCCTACAAAATTCGAGAGCGGTGTTTACAGCTTCGCGCTTGCGCGTAGATGCTCCAGATTTCTTTTCCTGGAAAATCTTCTCGCAGCCAGCAGCTTCAAGTTTTTCAATTTGGGTGTCGAGGCTTTGACCAAGTGACGACACGCGAGCATATCCAATTTTCATAGTCTCAAATATATCTTATAAATATGAGAAAGCAATATGAGACGAGTTTTGAGACGCATTAAATGAACGTTTCGTGCTGTCTCATATAGTATAGTTTATGAGACACGCTTGAAGAGTCAAAAGTTTAAAGTTCTCTTTCCACCCAACTCCTAGATGTGTAACTATAAGAAAATTTTTATTACTGGTGTAAACTTCAGTACACTCTCTGATTGCGCTGAAAGAAACAAAGGGTTGAGATGTCAGAAAGTTTTTTTAAAAATCCAATTTTGAACTCTCCTTACAGCGAGCCCACAAAGCATCACGCACTGGATGAATCTGGCCAGCCAACAGATAGGCCACCAATAACAGGACGCCGTCGATCTGACTTCATAACACCAGTTCCAAAATCTAAAACAAAAAAAGCCCAAGACGCTCAAAAAGAATTTGGGTTGTCCAACCTCCCAGATGTTGCAACAAAAGATCAGGATTATGATGCATCTCGTTTAATAAACGAAATTCGCTCTCATGTTGCTAACTGGAGGAGGATTCCAAATCCAACCGATTGGGGTGTTTCGCCTACGACTGCAAAGTTGCTTCGCCACTGGAGAGAGTTTGACTTTCAAGGTATCCGCCCGTTTTTTTGCCAGGTCGAAGCCGTAGAAACGATTATTTGGCTAACCGAAGTTGCACCTAAACAACGAGCTCATAAATGGATTTGGGATCAACTCAAATCTGTAAACAAAGAGGCCAACCCGGAAATATTGCGCCTTGCCATGAAGATGGCAACCGGAGCTGGTAAAACAACAGTGATGGCGATGATTATCGCATGGCAAACACTGAATTCAGTCCGCTCCCCAACAAGCAAACAGTTTACACGCGGATTTCTTCTCGTCGCCCCAGGAATTACAATTCGTGATAGACTACGTGTTTTGCTCCCAAGCGACCCAGATAGTTACTACAAAACACGCGACTTGCTACCGCCAGATATGCTCACGGATATGGGTAAAGCCAAGATTGTGATCACCAATTATCATGCATTCGGCCTTCGCGAAAAGCTCGAAACCAACAAGGTTGGGCGTTCTATGTTGCAGGGGCGGGGTGAAGAGCTCCAAACAAAAGAATCAGAGGGCGAAATGATAAGACGGGTCGCAAAAGACCTAATGGGCTTGAAAAATATTATTGTAATCAATGACGAAGCACATCACTGCTATAGAGAAAAACCAGATAACGATAGCGTTAGTGATCTGACAGGTGACGAAAAAAAGCATGCCCAAGAAGAGAATAAGGCTGCAAGATTATGGATTAACGGCCTTGAGGCGTTCAAGCGAAAACTAGGTGTTAGTGCTGTCTACGATCTTTCGGCCACACCCTTTTTCTTATCTGGCTCTGGCTATCAGGAAGGAACGCTATTTCCATGGGTAGTGAGCGACTTCTCTTTGATGGATGCGATTGAATCCGGCATTGTTAAACTTCCCCGTGTTCCTGTTTCTGACAACCACATCGCTATCAGTGAAATGCCCGTATTTCGCGATTTGTGGGCACACATTGGTAAAGACATGCCCAAGAAAGGTCGTGGGTCTGGACTAGAACCCGATCCGCAAGATTTGCCTGATAAACTAAAAACTGCGCTCAACGCTCTCTACTCTCATTATGTAGAAACAGATGATGCTTGGGTCCGTGCCGGAATTGATATCCCACCTGTTTTCATTGTGGTCTGCAACAACACCGCTACCTCTAAGTTGGTTTATGAATGGATTTCCGGCTGGCAAAGGCCAAATGACGATGGGGATCTAGTCTTCAAGAAAAACGGCTCGCTCGAATTGTTTCGCAATTTTGATGAACATGGAAATGCGATTGCTCGCCCCCCTACCCTGCTGATCGACTCAATGCAGCTTGAATCTGGTGAAGCACTAGACAAAAATTTCCGCAAAATGGCTGAAGTTGAAATCGAGCAATTCAAACGAGAAATGGCTCAGCGTGAAGGTGCAGCCAGTCTTGGCGACATAAGTGACGCCGAATTGCTGCGTGAAGCAATGAACACTGTCGGAAAGAAAGGTCGCTTGGGCGAAAAAATCCGATGTGTTGTTTCCGTCTCGATGCTGACCGAGGGCTGGGACACCAATAATGTCACACATATTTTGGGCGTTCGAGCATTTGGCACCCAACTACTTTGCGAACAGGTGGTAGGCCGTGGATTGCGTCGCCTATCTTATCAGCTCAATGAAGACGGTTTGTTTGATGTCGAATACTCTGACATCCTGGGAATACCCTTCGACTTCACAGCCAAACCGCAGGTGGCCAAACCCAAAGCCCCGAAAAAGACGGAACACATCCGGTCAGTACCAGAACGCGTAAAGCAGGAACTCACCTTCCCTCGTGTTGTTGGCTACCGTGTAGAACTTCCAGAAGAACGCCTGACAGCCAATTTTAACGAAAACTCCTCACTGACCCTTGATATAGAAGCCATCGGTCCAGGCAAAACACGACTGGAAGGTATTGTTGGCGAGGGCATCACAATCTCAGCTGCAGAAGCAAAAAATGAACGCCCGAGTACCATTGCTTTTAAGCTCGCTCGAACCCTTATGGTTACCCACTTCAAAGATAATAATGGCGATCCCAAAATGCACCTGTACGGGCAACTCAAACGCATTTGCCGCCAATGGATAAATGATGGTTGGCTCACCTGCCCACCTGGCACCGGTGCGTGGATGTTGGAATACCCTTCGGTTGCAGGTCAAGCGTGCGAGCGTATCTATAACGCCATTATCAACGCTAGCGATGACGAGCCCGTGGTTAAGGCCGTTCTAGATCCTTACAATGCAACCGGCTCAACCAGCCATGTGAGCTTCCAAACCACCAAAGCGGTTTACAAATCCAATCCCGAACGTTGCCAAATCAATTATGTGGTGTTGGATAGCGGCTGGGAGGAAGAAATGGCGCGTGTTGCCGAAGAACATCCAAACGTCATTCGCTATGTCAAAAATCAAGGGCTTGGATTTGAAATCCCCTACAAGGATGGCGCAACCCCGCGCGTTTATGTTCCGGATTTCATCATTGACCTGAATGACGGGAACGGGCCAGATGATCCACTGCATTTGGTGGTGGAAATCAAAGGTTACCGCAACGAAAACGTTAAGGTGAAATCTGAAACCACCAAACAGAAATGGATCAAAGGTGTGAATAACCTTGGTCATTTCGGGCGATGGGATTTTGTTGAATTCCAAGAAGCACAATTGATCGAGAGCGAATTTAAGGCGTTGATCGACGCCGCACTTACAAAAACACGAGGGCAAGAATAATGGCACGTAAACCCAAAGCGCCCAAACAGGTTGAAAGCCTTGTGCATGACGAAGCTTCGCGCAAAAACATTCCGACGGCCGAGCTGCAATCACTAGCGCAGCGCATTGAAGAAGGTGCGCCAAGCGAACCTATCACCTATTCCCGCGCCTACCCGCTGGCCGAGGGCGAGACCCGCGAGCGGGAAACCGACCTTGACCCGCAAATAGTTTGGAAAGGGATGACCATTACCCTGACCAAAGAACAAATTGAACAAATCAAGGAAACCGGCAAGATCGAGATCGGCGAGGCGCAGCTGGTTTGGCGTGGCAAGGATACGCAAGATTGGTCTGACCTGGTGGTGCAAACTCCGCCGATTTATATTCAGGAAAAAATCCACCCAAAGGCCATTATTGACTACCTGAAAAAACAAACAGCCGACCGTCGAGAGGCTGAAACAGAAGCCCCTGACCTGTTTGCCGATTTTAACGGGATTGATACCGAAGCTAAGACCGAGTTTTACCAGCACGACCAGCACTGGACCAACCGTATGATCCTGGGTGACAGCCTACAGGTGATGGCGTCACTGGCTGAACGCGAAGCTTTGCGCGGCAAAGTACAATGCATATTTTTTGACCCGCCTTATGGGATTAAGTTTAATTCCAACTGGCAAGTCTCCACCCGAAGCCGCGATGTAAAAGATGGCAAGCTCGACCAGATTACTCGCGAACCTGAACAGGTCAAAGCGTTCCGAGATACATGGAAGGACGGAATCCATTCCTACCTGACCTACTTGCGCGACCGCATGACGGTAATGCGCGATATGCTTAGTGAATCCGGTAGCATCTTTGTGCAGATCGGAGACGAGAATGTTCACCGAGTAAGAACATTGATGGACGAGGTGTTTGGAGAAAACAACTTTGTGAGTGAAATAGTTTTTCGGAAAACGACGTCTTCAACGTCGAACTTAATCGAGAATGTTCATGATATCATCATTTGGTACAGCAAGAGTCCAAACTTTAAGTTTAGAAGACTTTATTACTTCAAAACAAAAGATGCGGGAACTTCAGCATATCGTCAATCCGGTGATGGAAGTAGCTCGTTTACAACAAGTGATCTTACTTCGCAAAACCCCGGATCGCGCTACGATGTTTTGCACCAGGGAAAATACTATCGCCCCGAGCCAGGTTGGTGGAAAACACAGGAAGAGAGTATGTATCGGCTCCAAAAAGCTGGGCGTCTTGCTAAAACAAAAAACAAAGTACGATATGTTCGATATCTCGACGATTTTCCCGTCTTTTCCATGAGCAATTTGTGGAATGACACCGCTGGAGAAGTTCAAAAAACATATGTTGTCCAAACCGCTGCTGAGGTTGTGAAGCGCTGTATCCTAATGGCCACTGACCCTGGGGATTTGGTAATGGACCCGACCTGCGGCTCTGGCACCACTGCCACTGTGGCCGAGCAATGGGGACGGCGTTGGATCACCATGGATACTTCCCGCGTATCCCTCGCACTTGCCCGCGCCCGTTTGATGGGTGCGCGCTATCCCTATTACCTGTTGGCCGACAGCCCCGAGGGCCGCGCCAAGGAACAGGGTGTCAGTGGCAAAATCCAGCCCGACACACCGATGCGCGGCGATGTCCGGCAAGGTTTTGTCTACGAGCGCGCCCCGCATATCATGTTGAAAACCATCGCCAACAACGCAGAGATCGATGTGATCTGGGAGGATTACCAAACCCGTCTGGAACCCCTGCGCGAGGCGCTGAACGCGGCATTGAGCGAGGCATGGGAAGAATGGGAGATCCCGCGCGAGGCTGACAAGGGCTGGGCTGTGGATGCGACCAAGCTTCACAAAGGTTGGTGGGATCAGCGCATCAAGCGCCAGCAGGAAATCGACAAATCCATCGCCCAAAAAGCCGATGTTGAAATGCTCTATGACCGTCCTTATGAGGATAAAAACAAGGTCCGCGTGGCTGGGCCTTTCACAGTTGAAAGCCTGTCCCCACACAGGGTCATTCCAGCCGACGAAGACGATCTATCTGACGACCTGGAAGCGACGGAAGGCAGACGCCCTGCCCCATCCGCCGAGCAAGAATTCGCCCAGATGGTGCTGGAAAACCTGAAATCTGCCGGTGTGCATCAAGCCGCCAAGGACGACCGAATAGAATTCACAGCCATAGACGGCTGGCCAGGCGACCGCTTTATCGCCGCTGTTGGTGAATATAACGAGGGCAACGTCACGCGCCGTGCCGGTATTTTCATTGGTCCTGAATTTGGCACTGTTACCCGCGCCGATTTGATCGCCGCCGCTCGCGAAGCGCTAGATGCCCGCTTTGACACGCTAATTGCATGTGGTTTTAACTTTGAAGCGCATACCAGCGAGCTGGGAGTTATTGTCAAATCTGGTGTTTGAGATTTTCGGGTCATGCAGCGGCCTGATTGTTTGTGGTTTCTATTCCGTCGGTGAACTTAACGCCTGTG
>JASFYT010000051.1:0-11464 GCA_045047085.1 Rhizobiaceae bacterium
TGGCCAAAGAACTGGCTTGTGTATTAGTTTGTGAGAGCATATCAACCTCCGTGGTTGCCCAAATGTTTCAATTACGATGCACCCAATGCGGACAGCACCCAAATGGCAGGTCTCCTGGCTAGCAACTCAAACGGTCCTGCTCCCCTTCCCATGTCCCCGAAAGCACACAGTGGATATGAGCAAAACCTCGCTACATTACAGTCGCGGGGTCGGCTGAATTACGAACCCCCTGATTGGGTCAGTCCGTTTCATTCCCTTTTAGTCCCGAAGCCTGAGGCCATAATCGGGAACCACTCGACATCATGTGTAAACTGTATATCGCAGCATCGTCAATCAATTTGCGACACTAAATGGCAAATTGTGGAAAGTCCGAAGGCTAATTCAAAGATAAATCAAACATAGCATCCACATCGAGATGCTCTTCAATCTGTTCGGCAAGTTCATCAAGCGCCGTCTCAACACCCTCGCGATAGGATGAGACCTGAGCACTACCGCCCAGCCCTTCAAGCAGTTTGTGTCGATATTCATCACTGCCAAAAAGCCCGTGCAGATAACAGCCACGCACCTTTCCATCGGCAGAAATCGCACCATCACGGCGACCATCCAGTTTGATCATCGGACGAACACATTCAGGCCCGCTAGTTGCCCCCATATGGATTTCATAGCCAGTTAAGGCCACATCAAATTCAACCGAATCCGGTTTGGTGTTTCGCGTAACTTTTTCCGGGTGTAATATCGTTTCTACATTGAGAAGCCCAAGACCAGCAATGCTTCGCGCCTCCCCTTCAAGCCCGTCAGGGTCTGAAATAATCTGTCCAAGCATCTGGTAGCCACCGCAAATGCCAATCACCTGCTTACCGTTAGCCGCATGATCCTTGATAGACTGTTCCCAACCATTACCCCTCAATTCCAGCAAATCCGCGATGGTAGATTTCGATCCGGGCAGGATAATCATATCCGTATCAGTGGGAAATGAATCACCTTTCCTCAGAAAGACCAAATCAACGCCCGGTTCAGCTCCCAAAGGATCAAAATCATCAAAGTTCGCAATTTTTCCCAGCACAGGAACAACAATTTTAACGCCAGACTTGCCTTCTAAAATCAATCTCTCCAGCGCCACGGAATCTTCGGCAGGCAGGCGGCGAACAGCATCGAGATAAGGTAGAATCCCGAAGGAAGGCCACCCAGTATATTTGCTAATCTCCAGCAAACCATCATCAAAAAGTGAGACATCCCCGCGGAATTTATTAATCAAAAAACCCGCAATCATATCCCTGTCGGCATCAGGTAATATCGTATGGGTACCGACAATGGAGGCAATCACCCCGCCACGATCAATATCGCCCACTAGCACCACTGGCACTCGGGCCTCGCAAGCAAAGCCCATATTGGCAATATCACCGGCGCGCAGGTTTATCTCGGCAGGCGAGCCTGCCCCCTCGATTAGGACGAGATCAGCATCTTCACTAATTTTGGAAAAACTATCCATCACGGAATTGAGCAATTGCGGCTTCATCGATTGATACTCACGTGCCTTCGCGGTGCCAACTACCTTGCCCTGCACCACCACCTGCGAGCCAATTGCCGATTGAGGCTTCAAAAGCACCGGGTTCATATGAACGGATGCCGCCCTGCCGCAGGCCAGAGCCTGCAACCATTGCCCGCGCCCTATCTCGCCGCCATCACCAAATTTATCCGGGTCGGCAACGGCCGCATTATTGGACATATTCTGTGGTTTAAACGGCGCAACACTAATCCCTCGATTTTTCGCAACACGGCAAAGGCCAGCCACCAATACGGTTTTACCCACATCAGAGCCTGTCCCTTGAAACATGATGCATCGCGGACTACCTGCCATCCGAACACACCCCAGAGCGCATCCACACCGCATGGCAGCGCGAAGGCAGCGAAGAGCTGCCCGGCGCTAGCTGCGCAGCACCTTCGCAGGCCTGAGCATCATGTCGAAGACATGCCAAAGGGATGTCGAAGAAACGCCGTGAGAACAAATAAGCTAGATCCTTTCCGCCGAAGGTGGACATGATCTAGCGAGGTGCCATTCTGATGGCGCCGTCTAGGCGAATGGTTTCGCCATTCAGCATGCCGTTTTCGCAAATGTGAATCGCAAGACGTGCATATTCATCGGGTTCGCCAAGACGAGAAGGAAACGGCACCATTGCAGCAAGTGCAGTCTGCACTTCTTCCGGCATGCCTTTTAGCATCGGCGTACCAAACAAGCCCGGCGCAATGGTCATTACGCGCACTCCGTCTCGGGAAAGATCGCGTGCCATAGGAAGGGTCATGCCGGCCACAGCAGCCTTGGAAGCCCCATAGCCAATCTGCCCCACCTGCCCGTCAAAAGCAGCGACCGATGCAGTATTGATGATAACACCACGCTCACCATCATCATTCTTGGGATCTTGCTTCACCATGCCAGCGGCACTTTGGCTCGCAACATTGAAAGTACCAACCAGATTGATGCCAACGATCTTACCAAACAATGCCGGGTCATGCGCGTTGCCTTCCCGGTCAATCGTTTTTGCAGCAAAACCAACACCGGCGCAGTTGATACAAATGCTTTCCTGCCCGTTTGCCTCACGGATGGCCTCGAAACCAGCTGCAACAGAATCGCTATCGGAAACATCCACTTTGGCAAAAGTACCACCAATTTCGGCAGCAACCTTATTGCCTGCTTCTTCGTTCAAATCAAATATTCCGACCTTAACGCCAGCAGCGGCGAGAGCCCGCGCGGTCGCTTCACCGAGGCCTGAACCGCCGCCCGTGACGACCGCCGCAAGAGAATTATCCAGCTTCATATTATACCCTTTCAATTGCGATCGCAGTACCCTCACCGCCACCGATACAAATTGCAGCAATGCCGCGTTTCTTGTCATAGGTTTCCAACGCATTCAAAAGCGTCACAATAATACGCGCACCCGAAGCACCGATTGGATGGCCAAGCGCACATGCGCCCCCATGAACGTTCACCTGATCACGCTCTAAACCAAATTCGCGCATGAATGCCATCGGCACCACTGCAAAAGCTTCATTGATTTCCCAAAGATCCACATCACTTTTGTCCCAGCCGATTTTTGCCAGCAAATCAATAGTCGCCGGAACAGGTGCAGTGGTAAACCAGCCCGGCTCTTGAGCATGGCTGGCATGACCCAAAATTACTGCACGAATTTCCATGCCCTTTTCCTTGGCAACGCTCTCGCGCGTCAAAACCAAAGCGGCAGCACCATCGGAAATGGATGACGCATTGGCAGCTGTTACTGTGCCATCTTTTTTAAACGCGGGTTTTAACTGCGGAATTTTTTCCGGTCGTGCATTGCGTGGCTGTTCATCAGAAACAACGTCTGCACTCCCCTTGCGACTGGTCACAGTCACAGTTGAAATCTCGTTTTTAAAATGCCCAGCCTCTTGAGCATCCAATGCGTTTTTTAAAGAACGCAAAGCATATTCATCCTGAGCCTCGCGGGTAAACTGATATTTCTCGGCGCAGTCCTCGGCAAAAGTGCCCATCAACCGCCCCTTATCATAGGCATCTTCCAGCCCATCGAGAAACATGTGATCAATCACCTGATTATGCCCGATCCGGGCACCATCGCGCATTTTATCCAACAGATATGGCGCATTAGTCATCGATTCCATGCCACCAGCAACAATCACATCGCCATTACCAGCCTTGAGCTGATCATGGGCCACCATCACTGTTTTCATGCCTGAACCACACATTTTGTTCAACGTGGTCGCAGGCACTTCCTTACCCAATCCACCGGCAAAACCAGCCTGACGTGCGGGGGCCTGCCCGATGCCCGCAGACAATACGCAGCCCATAATAATTTCATCAATATCAGCCGCATCTACCTTGGCGCCAGCGATTGCAGCTTTCACCGCAACCCCGCCCAGTTCAGGCGCAGTTACAGAGGAAAATTCCCCTTGAAACCCGGCCATTGGCGTTCTTTGGGCACCAGCGATTACAATTCTATCTGACATATCACGCTTCCTTTAAACCACGTTGTTCAAGCAGTGCATCCGGGTTGGGCAAGGAACCACGAAACGCCTTATAAGCATCTTCAGGATCCATCGAGCCACCGGATGAATAAATATAACGCAATAATTTTCCAGCCGTCTCTGCGTCAAATGCGTCACCGGTTTCCTCAAATGCCCGGAAAGCATCCGCATCCAAAACCCCGGACCACATGTAAGAATAGTACCCGGCAGAATAACCATCACCTGCAAATACATGCGCAAAATGAGGTGTAGCATGGCGCATAACGATTTCAGAGGGCATACCAAATGCAGCGAGCTTTTCAGATTGAAACGCCATCGGGTCCACATCACTGGCAGCTTTTTCATCCAGTGCATGGAATTCCATATCCACCAGCGCCGATGAGGTGAATTCAACATTCTCAAAACCGGAATTAAACGTCTCGGATTCCAGAACCTTCACTAGTAAATCTTGCGGCAATGGCTCACCAGTATCGTGATGTACAGCATATTTGGTGAGAATGTCGGGCACGGTCAGCCAATGCTCAAACAATTGAGAAGGCAATTCAACAAAATCACGTGCAACCGATGTGCCGGAAACCGAAGGATAGGTAACATTGGAGAGCATTCCGTGCAGAGCGTGGCCAAATTCATGGAACAGGGTTTTAGCGTCCGTCATGCTGATCAGCACCGGTTCACCTTTCGGTGCCTGAGCAAAATTCATCGTGTTGAGGATAATGGGGATCGCGCCCTCGCCCAATTTGTGTTGATGCTCCAACCCGCTCATCCACGCACCAGAACGCTTGGAACTGCGTGCAAAATAATCAGCAAGGAAAATAGCAATCTGCTCACCATCAGCACTGAACACTTCAAATACACGCACTTCATCATGATAGGCAGCAATGCCAAAATGCTCTTTGAACGTGATACCAAACAGGCGGCCTGCCGTATCAAAAGCGGCTTCCACCATCTTATCCAGCTGGAAATAGGCCTTTACCTCGGCCTCATTGTAGGAATAGCGATCGGTGCGCAGTTTTTCGGAATAATAACGCCAGTCCCATGGAGCAACAGAATGATTTTTACCCTCGCCTGCAATCAGCTCAGCCAAATCTTCGGCTTCAACCGCAGCCTTTGCCTTGGCTTTTCCCCAAACGGTTTGCAGAAGTTCTGAAACATTTTCAGCAGTTTTTGCCATCGTATCATCAAGCTTGAACGCCGCAAAATTCTCATATCCAAGCAATGCAGCCTTCTCCGCACGAAGCTTTACTGTTTCACTCACAATCGGACGATTATCTTTATCGCCCTCATGTTCGCCACGCGCCACCCAGGCCTTAAATGTCTCTTCTCGTAATTCACGAATAGAAGAGAACGAAAGAAACGGTTCAATAATCGAGCGCGAAAGCGTCACCGCATGTTTGCCCTTATGGCCTTTTTCCTCAGCCGCCATCGCCATATTTGCCAGCAGAAAATCAGGCAGGCCAGCAAGCTTGTCTTCATCCTCAATGATCAGCGAATAGTCACTCTCATCAGCCAGCATATTCTGGGCAAAATTCGTTCCAAGCATCGCAAGTCGCTGATTAACGTCAGCAAGGCGTTTTTGTTTTTCGCCTTCAAGCTTCGCACCGGAGCGGGCAAAACCCTTCCAGGTTTTTTCAAGAACACGCAACGCTTCGGGGCTAAGGTTAAGACTATCACGTTGCTCATAAACCGCATCAATTCGGCCGAACAATTTAGCATTCATGGTGATTTTGGACTGGTGTTCAGCCATTTCAGGAGCAAGCTTACGCTCCAGCGCCTGCAGTGTGTCATTGGTGCAGGAACCGGTTAAATTCCAAAAGATAGCGGAAATTTTCGAAAGCTCTTCGCCACTCAATTCCAGCGTTTCAATCACATTTTCAAATGTCGGCGCATCAGCATTATCAGCAATCGCATCTATTTCTGCCAAATGCCGTGGCAACGCATATTCAAACGCCGCTTCGAAATCATCATCGGTGAATTTGTCATATTCCGGCAATCCCAAAGGCCCGTTCCAGTTGAACAGAGCCTGATTTATATCATCAGTCATTTTTGTTTCCTGTAATCAAAATTGCACGAAAATCATTCACATTAGTTCCAGTCGGGCCGCAGACGAATAATTCGCCAATGGCATCAAATGCCGACCACGCGTCATTATTGGCAAGTAGTGCTGCTGGATCAATACCCGCTTCACGCAACTGCGTAATCGTTGTGCCATCACCATAAGCACCCGCATTATCCTGACTGCCATCAATTCCGTCTGTATCTGCCGACAAAGCATAGATATTATCAAATCCGTCAATTTCCAGAGCAAGCGAGAGCAGAAACTCCGAATTTGGTCCGCCTTTTCCATCGCCATTCAGGGTAACCGTTGTCTCCCCACCCGATAGCATCAACACTGGCTTTTCAAATGGCTGATCCATCGCCAAGATTTCTCGTGCCATCGCTCCGTGCATACGGCCAATTTCGCGCGTTTCCCCTTCAATGGAATCTGATAATATTACAGCACGAATGCCTTTTTTCTGCGCGAGTTCTGCTGCTGCCTGTAACGAAACGCGGGCAGAGGCAATAATGTGATGCTCGTTACGGCTCAGTTTAGGATCGTCCGGATGCGGCGCATCCGAGGCGTCTTTGTTTAAATGGGCAACGATTGACTGTGGCAATTCCATCTTGTACCGCGCTACAATGTCGCGAGCCTCAGTTAGCGTCCCCCTGTCAGGAACAGTCGGCCCGGAAGCCACATGAGCCAGATTATCTCCTGGTATATCCGACACTATCAGCGACAGAACCTTCGCGGGATTAGCTTGCATGGCAAGTCGTCCACCTTTGATACGAGACACCTGTTTGCGCACACAGTTCATTGCAGAGATAGGTGCACCCGAGGCGAGCAGTATCTTATTCAAGGCAATTTCATCTTCCAAACTAACGCCTTCCGGCGGCGCTGGAAGAAGCGCCGAGCCACCACCGGAAATCACGGCAACCACAAGATCATCTTCGCTTAGATCAGAAACCGTTTGCAAAATTCTATCCGATGCCACCAATCCAGCAGCATCGGGAACAGGATGCGAGGCTTCGATAATTTCCACATTTCTACATTTCACACCAAAGCCGTAGCGCGTTACCACAAGACCTTCGACAGTACCGTGACCAGCCTCTTCCCATGCGTTTTCAAATGCCGCAGCAATCTGCGCCGAACCTTTCCCCGCACCCACAATGATCAATCGCCCTTTAGGTGGTTCCGGTAAAAACGAGGCAATATTGCGAGCCGGATCAGCAGCTTTCACAGCAGCGTCAAACAAGTTTTGTAAAAATACTTTTGGGTTTTTCATTTAGTTCTTATTCTTCGCATTCATTGAAACAAGATGGGAAATTATAAACAAACCAAGCGCTGCCACAACGATTGATGGCCCGGGTGGCGTGTCGAATTCATAAGAAGAAAACAAGCCACCACACACTGATATGACACCTATCAACGAGGCGGCAACGGCCATTTGTTCTGGAGAACTTATCAGTCGACGCGCCGTTGCTGCCGGAATAATCAGCAAGGATGTAATCAACAAAATGCCGACAATTTTAATCGCGATGGCAATTAGCAATGCCATCAACATCAAAAAACCGGCCTGCGCGACCTCTGGCTTCATGCCTTCCGCAATGGCCATTTCTTCATTGACCGTCGAAGCCAGTAAGGGCCGCCAAAGCCAGATAATACCGGCCATCATCAACGCCCCAGTGCCATAAATTATGTATAAATCAAGCTTGGTCACCGAAAGAATGTCCCCAGTAAGGAGATGCACCAAATCAAAATTCAGCGATGTCATTAGTGCCATCATCACCAACCCGATAGCCAGCGTCGAATGAGAAAGCACACCAAGCAGTGCATCGCGCGGCAATCTGCCATCACGTTCCAAAAACAAGAGTATCAGTGCAATCACCACGCCGACAACCAACACACCAAGCTCGATATTTATCCCCAAAAAATACCCCAGAGCTACACCGAGCAGAGCTGAATGCGCCATGGTATCGCCGAAATAGGCCATGCGCCGCCAAACAACGAAACAGCCAAGCGGCCCGGCAATAATTGCAATCCCGATACCGGCAAATATCGCACGGACAAAAAAATCATCAATCATGGTGATGCCCGTCATCCGGGTGACAGTGGTCGGTAATGGAACCGTCCGAATGCCTCACCTTGCCATCGGGTAAATGGGTGTGATCGTGATGATGTTGATAGACCGCCAGTCCCTCAACTGCGCGCGCACCGAACAATTCCCGATATTCCGCACTCTCACTCACCGCCTGCGGACTGCCTGTACAACAAACATGGCCGTTCAGGCAGATCACAACATCGGTTTCAGCCATCACCAAATGCAAATCATGAGAAATCAGCAAGACGCCGCATTGGGTCTGATTGCGGATATCCTTGATCAAATCATAAAGCGCAATTTCACCGGAAAAATCGACACCTTGCGCAGGTTCATCAAGCACCAGCAGATCAGGTTTGCGTAACATTGCCCGCGCCATCATCACCCGCTGAAATTCGCCACCAGAAAGCGACTGCACTCTGGATTGTGCATGTTCCCCAGCCCCTACTAATTTCAGCGCTTCTGAAATTTCATGTTTTTTATGATGCGCGGTCAAATTTAGAAGTCGCGTCACCGTAAGCGGTAGCATGGATTCAATATCGAACTTCTGTGGCACATAACCAACACGCAGTCCCGGTGCGCGTTGCACGCTACCCTCATCAGGCTTGATAATGCCCAAAGCAACTTTGGCGGATGTACTTTTGCCCGAACCATTTGGTCCCACCAACGTCACAATTTCCCCGCGTCGAACATTGATATCTATGCCGCGAATAAGCCATCGCCCATCGCGGTTCACCCCCACATTATGCAAGGCTACCAGTAACTGGTCATCGCTATTTGGTGAAGGAGCGCTTGTTGACAATCGGGCAGCTTTCAGATCATGAGTGGGGATAATAACTAACATAATTCCGCCTCTTAGCCAGCAAAATGTCTGCACATTGATAGTGATTTAAACCAGTGACAGTAAAATTTTTCTTCCAGTTCTTTCTGGCTGCAATTTTCATGATGGCTCCGGCATCTAGCAAAGCCGTGGCTAACGACATAAGCGTATCAACCAAATCTCTCCACTCTCTGGTGGCAGGCATTACCGGCAATAACGCGCGTGCAAATTTAATAATCGATGGCGTCACATCCATCCATCATATGAGCCTGAAACCCTCGACCATTCGTAAACTTCACACAGCAAAATTGATTGTATGGATGGGAGCAGGAATAGAGCCTTTTATCGAAAACGCCCTAAACGCTGTAGCGGACACCACCACAATTCACGACTTGAGTCCCCATCTCATCACCCAAAATGTGTATTGGTGGACCAATCCCGCACAGGCAATCGCATTGATTGCCCCGCTAACAGAATTAATCATTGCGACCGATCCAAAGAACAAATCTCAATATGAAAAGAATGCCAAAAACCTTCTCCTGCAATTGAATTCAATGATCCTTGAAATCAAGGCTTCACTGGCGCCATTTTCGGACACTCATTTCATGACGTTGCACGACACTTATCGCGGGTTCAATTCCAATTTTGGCTTGCAGAATGGTAAAGCCATTGAACGCAATAGTGCTGTGGGAGCAAAAACTCTCACAAAATTACGCAAAGAGATTAGACGCACGAATGTAGCTTGTGTATTTGGCGAAGTTGGCGAAAATCCAGCCATCCTCAACACTCTGCTTGAAGGCACCAGTACAAAAGTTGAAACCCTTGATGCGATGGGAAACAAGCTGGTGGCGGGACCTCAGTTTTACGAAGACCTCATCCGCCAGATTGCTGATACTTATCTAACATGCTTCAGAACGAAGTAATCCACACTTTTCTATCCCTACCCTAAGGGATCAGCAGGGTAGAACCAACGGTAGCGCGGCCTTCAAGGGCGTCATGGGCCTTGGCTGCATCTTTCAACGCAAACTTCTGACCAATGGTAATATTGATCTTGCCACTTTCAACCATACCAAACAGCACATCACAATTCTCAGCAAATGCCTCCGGTGTGTCGATATAAGTAAACAAAGTAGGACGACATACATAAAGTGCCCCTTTTGCAGCCAAAACCCCAAGATTGGGTATAGCAACAGGACCGGTGGCATTACCGAATGAAACCATCATGCCGCGCTTTTTGAGACAATCTAGAGATTTTTCAAATGTATCCTTGCCGATGCTGTCATAAACCACATCAACGCCCTTACCACCTGTGATTTCCTTCACTCTCTCGACAAAATCTTCGTCACGATAAAGGATCGTATGATCACAGCCATTGGCCTTGGCAAGTTCTGCCTTCTCAGGTGAACCAACAGTACCAATCACAGTTGCACCAATTTGCTTAGCCCATTGGCAGGCAATCAGCCCCACACCGCCAGCGGCAGCGTGGAAAAGGATGGTCTCACCTTTTTTGAGTGGATAGGTCAGACAAAGCAAATAATGTGCCGTCAGGCCCTTAAGCATGATTGAGGCAGCAATCTCATCGGAGATACCATCTGGAAGTTTGGCAAGAAGTTCAGAATTTGCAATCACCTCTTCCGCATAGGTGCCCATCAAATTGCAATATGCAACCCGGTCGCCAACGGCCACATTGGTTACCCCTTCGCCCAATTCCATGACGATGCCTGCACCCTCTTTGCCCGGAATAAACGGTGTTTCACTGGGGTATAGACCGGTGCGAAAGTAAACGTCGATAAAATTGAGGCCAACAGCTGTGCTTTTTATGCGCACCTGATTTGGGCCAGGTGTACCAACTGGTTTTTCAACCCAAGCAAGAACATCGGATCCACCATGCTCGGTAACTTCAATTGCATGCGTCATTTCATTTTCCCGTCAAATAAGTAGATAGATAGCTGATGATAAAATACGCAATTTTTCGACACAGGCAAGTGGGTACAAGCAAGCCAATGCGAGAATTACATCGCCAGATCAGAAGCTTCACGAATAGCAGAAATATTCTGCGCATAATTGCTTTGATTGCCATCTTTGAAGACAGCAGATCCTGCCACCAGCACATTGGCACCGGCAGCGGCAACAAGAGGCGCAGTTTCTACTGTGATGCCGCCATCGATTTCGATATCAATGGGGCGATCACCAATCAAGGCTTTAATCTTGCGAACCTTTTCAACCACCGGTTCAATAAATTTCTGGCCACCAAATCCGGGATTGACCGTCATCAACAACACCAGATCAAGCCGATCAAGCACATATTCAATCACATTTTCAGGCGTTGAGGGATTGAGTGATACCCCGGCCTTTTTCCCCAGCGCCTTAATGGTCTGCAAGGATCGATCAAGGTGCGGGCCCGCTTCGGCATGAACCGTAATAATATCGCACCCCGCATCAGCAAATGCCGCCAGAAATGCATCTGTCGGTGCAATCATTAAATGGCAATCAAATA
>JASFYT010000052.1:0-56748 GCA_045047085.1 Rhizobiaceae bacterium
GGGCCAATGCAGTCGGGGCCAATATCGAAATTTTCTTAATCATCGCATGATCTCAATTTCTGATTTCTTGCCCCAAAGATGGAATTGCACAAAACGATCAACGATGTCGAGGTTTCGCTGCACGAATTTTACAGAATAAACCGGCTCAAATCCGTATCCTTGGCAAGTTCGCCGAGATGTTCATTCACGTAATCTGCGTCAATGACAATTTTTTGCGCTGGTTTGTCCGATGCTTCAAATGAAATCTCGTCCAGGACCCGCTCCATCACCGTTTGCAACCGGCGCGCTCCGATATTTTCGATGGTGGTGTTCAGCCCGACCGCAATATCGGCCAAGGCATCAATAGCACCGTCGGTAAATTCAAGAGTTAAATCTTCGGTGCCCAAAAGCGCGATATACTGTTTAATCAGGCTTGCTTCCGGCTCTACCAAAATCCGGGCGAAATCTTCTTTTTCCAAGGGGCGCAATTCCACCCTGATCGGCAAACGTCCCTGCAATTCAGGCAATAAATCAGATGGTTTAGATACGTGAAACGCGCCCGATGCCACAAACAGGATATGGTCGGTTTTGACAGAACCGTGCTTGGTGGAAACAGTTGTACCCTCCACCAATGGCAGCAAATCACGTTGCACACCTTCGCGCGATACGCCGCCCGATGAACGGTCTCCACTGACCGCAATCTTGTCGATCTCGTCGAGGAAAACAATGCCGTTATTTTCTACCGATTCGATGGCTTCGGCAACGACTTGCTCCTCGTCGAGCATTTTATCGGACTCGTCCGTGATCAGTAATTCATACGATTCTTTCACCGTGGTTTTGCGCGTTTTGGTGCGCTCACCCATGGCCTTGCCGAAAATCTCGGAGATATTCATCACGCCAATATTGGCGCCAGGCATGCCGGGAATTTCCATCCCGCCCATGGGGTTGGAATTATCGACCAGTTCGACCTCGATTTCTTTCTCATCCAGCGAACCGTCGCGTAGTTTTTTGCGAAAACTATCTCTGGTTGTTGGGCCGGCATTAGGGCCTACCAGTGCATCAAGCACCCGCTCTTCGGCGGAAAGATGGGCCTTTGCCTTTACGGTTTCGCGTTTGCGCTCGCGCACCAGCGTGATGCCTACCTCCACCAAATCGCGAATGATTTGCTCCACGTCGCGGCCCACATAACCAACTTCGGTGAATTTAGTTGCTTCAACCTTGATGAAAGGCGCGCCAGCAAGTTTTGCCAGACGCCGGGCTATTTCGGTTTTACCAACGCCTGTGGGGCCAATCATCAAAATATTTTTTGGCAGGACCTCTTCCTTCATCGGCCCTTCCAATTGCTGACGCCGCCAGCGATTGCGGAGCGCAATGGCAACAGCCCGCTTTGCATCTTTTTGGCCGATAATATAACGGTCCAGCTCAGATACGATCTCGCGGGGTGAAAAATTGGAAGTCAGTTCGACCATTGTTTGCTCCGGTAGAAATAAGGTAGATTTTTGGTTTAGTCTTCAGTGTCCATAATTTCAAGGACGACATTCTCATTGGTATAAACGCAGATTTCCGAGGCAATCTTCATTGCTTTACGGGCGATTTCTTCCGCGCTTAAATCCAGATCAAGCAGTGCTTTGGCAGCAGATAGGGCGTAGTTTCCGCCAGAACCGATTGCCATAATACCCTGCTCAGGCTCCAACACATCGCCATTACCGGTCACACAAAGGGTAACTTTGGCATCGGCTACCAGCATCATTGCCTCAAGATTACGCAAATATTTATCCGTGCGCCAGTCTTTGGCGAGTTCCACGCAAGCCCGCATCAATTGATCTGGATATTGATCCAGCTTCTTTTCAAGCCGCTCCAGCAGAGTAAATGCATCAGCCGTCGCACCGGCAAATCCGGTAATCACAGCGTCATCGCGACCGATGCGACGCACCTTGCGGGCATTGCCCTTCATCACCGTTTGCCCAAGGCTTACCTGCCCGTCACCAGCAATTACCACCTTGCCGTCCTTGCGAACAGTGACGATTGTTGTGGCGTGCATAGAGGGAAGTTTTGAAGTTTCAGACATGAATTTAGTCCTATTTATTACACTAGCACCCTATGTATGGGTTTTTTCAGTTGATGCAAGTTATGGCTTTCGTAACAATGTCTTGTTAAAGAGAACTCTTATAGGGTTTGGGCCGCAAGGTCTGAACCTAAGTACCCGGAGTAAACAAATGGCGATCAATCGCACCGCAAAAATTAGCCGCAAAACCAATGAGACGGATATTTCACTGGAAATCAATCTTGATGGCAGTGGTAAATACGATATCCACACCGGTATTGGGTTTTTTGACCATATGCTGGAGCAGCTATCGCGCCATTCACTGATTGATATGAAAATCCGGGCCAAAGGCGATTTGCATATTGATGCGCACCACACTTCTGAGGATGTTGGGATTGCGCTTGGTCAGGCTATTTCCTCAGCTTTAGGCGACCGAGCAGGGATTACCCGCTATGCGTCCCTTGATCTGGCCATGGATGAAACGCTCACGAGATCGGCAATTGATGTTTCCGGCAGGCCTTATTTGATCTGGAATGTCAGTTTTACCCGAGACAAGGTGGGTGATTTTGATACGGAGCTGTTCCGCGAATTTTTTCAGGCCTTTGCCCAAAACGCTGGTATTACTCTGCATGTGACCAATCACTATGGTGAAAATAACCACCATATAGCGGAAACCTGCTTTAAGGCGGTCGCGCGTACTCTGCGTAGTGCCATCGGAGCTGACCCACGGCAAAAAGGCGTGATACCTTCGACTAAAGGTTCGCTCTAAGCTTTTTTGTTCTCACGGGCGCATCCAAGCTTCGCTTGGGCCCTCCGAAAGGGCGGCGCAGCTAGCGCCGGGTGGCTCTTCGCCACCTGAGCCGAGTCAACCTAGGTCGAACTTGCTCTAAGCTTTCCCAAAGTTATTGTCTAATCAAGCAAGTGGCGCTATGACAGGGTCATGGCCACTTATTCCGTATATTTGCCGCCCGAAGCCGGGATTGATGCATCTGTTCCAAACATGTCGGACGCGGATATCGATCGCGTCGCATTTTTGCCCGATGGCAAGTCTCTGCTTGCGTTGCTTGTCCCGGCAATCTGGTTGATTTGGCAGCGTTTATGGCTGGTTTTGGCGCTTTATGTGCTGGCAATGGTAGCACTTGCGGCTTTGATAGAATTTGGCAATCCGCAACTCGGTTCTTTCCTTTCGGTTTTGCCCGGACTGTTTTTGTTTCTTGAGGGTCGTGAAATGATCCTACGCCGTTATGAGCGTCAGGGCTGGCGTTTCGATGGCGTGGTGGAAGCAGGGGATGAAAAAACCGCTGAATTACGATATTTTTCGGAACAGGATTATACGCCAGCACATGTTCCAACATTGGCAAATCCAATTAAATCGACAGCACCGCTTTTCACCAAACCAATAAAGCAAGTCGCCCCTTTCGGGCTGTTTCCAGAATAGGCATTTTTGTAATGAGTGTTGCTATCATCGATTACGGGTCGGGCAATTTGCGTTCGGCAACTAAGGCTTTTGAGCGCGCTGTGCGTGAAGCTGGCCTCGATGTAAAAATTCATCTAACCAACGACCCCGATGTGGTGCGCAAGGCTGAGCGTATTGTGCTGCCTGGCGTTGGCGCTTTTGTTGATTGCAAAGAAGGACTGGAAGCCATTCCCGATTTGCGTCAAGCTGTGGTTGAGGCGGTGGAAAATCGTGCCGCGCCATTCCTTGGTATTTGCGTTGGCACCCAGCTCATGGCCACACGCGGTATGGAAAAAACCGATCATGTTGGTACACCCGGCTTCGGCTGGATTGCCAGCGATGTGGTTGAAATCGAACCAGACGACCCGACTTTGAAAATCCCGCAAATCGGCTGGAATACATTGGATATTTGCCGCCCTCACCCGGTGATCGAAGGAATTCCTACGGGTGAGAATGGTCTGCACGCCTATTTCGTTCATTCCTATCACCTCAAAGTTGAACGGGTTGAAGATTTGGTAGCCACCACCAATTATGGTGGACCGGTAACTGCAATTGTTGCTCGTAACAATATGATTGGCACCCAATTTCACCCGGAAAAGAGCCAGAAGCTGGGGCTGGCGCTGATCACCAATTTCTTGAAATGGAAGCCTTAGAGATGATTTTATTTCCGGCAATTGACCTGAAAGATGGTGAATGCGTACGTCTTAAGCTTGGCGATATGGATCAGGCTACCGTTTATAATACCGATCCGGGTGCGCAGGCTAAAGCCTTTGAGGATGATGGTTTTAGCTGGCTCCACGTGGTTGATCTCAATGGTGCCTTCGAAGGCGAAAGTGTCAACGGTGCCGCGGTGAAAGCAATTTTGGCTGCCACAAAAAACCCGGTGCAACTTGGCGGCGGCATTCGCACGCTCGATCATATTGAAAGCTGGCTTGATAAAGGGCTGGCGCGGGTGATTTTGGGGACGGTGGCGGTGCGCAATCCTGATCTGGTGATTGAGGCCTGCAAAAAGTTCCCCGGCAACGTCGCCGTCGGTATTGACGCAAAAAGTGGCAAAGTTGCAGTTGAGGGTTGGGCTGAAGCCTCGCAATTGGGCGTTATCGAACTTGCTAAAAAATTCGAAGGAGCAGGCGTTGCAGCAATTATCTATACGGATATCGACCGCGACGGGATTCTAACCGGCATTAACTGGCCTTCGACGATCGAACTCGCTGAAGTGGTATCAATCCCCATCATTGCCTCGGGTGGACTGGCTTCAATCGACGATATCAAACGCATGTGCGAACCAGATGCTGCCATTCTTGAAGGCGCAATCACTGGCCGCGCGCTCTATGATGGCCGACTTGACGCTGGGGAAGCTTTGGCCCTTTTGAAAGACGCATCATGACTTTGAAAGTTCGTATCATTCCCTGCCTCGACGTTGCCAATGGCCGCGTGGTCAAGGGTGTCAATTTTGTTGACCTGATTGATGCCGGTGATCCGGTTGAGGCAGCAATCGCCTATGATGCTGCCGGTGCGGATGAGCTAACCTTCCTCGATATCACTGCTTCATCGGATGGGCGCGACGCAACCTTCGATATGATCGCGCGTACGGCGGAGCAATGTTTCATGCCGGTGACCGTTGGCGGCGGTGTGCGGGAAATATCGGATATTCGAAAATTGTTGCTGGCCGGCGCGGACAAAGTTTCGATCAACACCACAGCGGTCAATAACCCTGATTTCGTAGCGGAAGCTGCTGATAAATTCGGCAATCAATGCATTGTTGTCTCGATCGACGCCAAAAAGGTTTCTCTCGATGGCGAAGAAGACCGTTGGGAAATTTTTACCCATGGCGGGCGCACAGAAACAGGCCTTGACGCCATTGAATTTGCGCAAAAAATGGTTGCCAATGGCGCAGGTGAAATCATGCTCACTTCCATGGATCGCGACGGCACCCAGATCGGCTATAATCTACCGCTTACCAGAGCCGTATCTGATGCAGTCAGCGTTCCGGTGATTGCATCCGGTGGTGTTGGCACTCTTGATCATCTGGTGGAAGGGGTGGTTGAAGGCCATGCCAGTGCGGTTCTGGCGGCATCAATTTTCCACTTTGGTACTTATTCGATCAGAGAGGCCAAAAATCATATGCATGAAGCCGGTATTCCCGTAAGGTTAGACCCATGACTAAATTCAACCTATCCGACCTCGAAACGATCGTTGAACAACGAGCCTCTTCAATGGACAGTTCATCCTATACGGCCATGTTGATCACCACCGGCATTGAAAAATGCGCCCAAAAAATGGGCGAGGAAGCGACCGAAGCTGTGATTGCGGCTGTGACGGGAAATCGCCCGGAGATGATCAAAGAATCTGCCGATGTGCTTTATCATTTGCTGGTGGTTCTGAAAAAAATGGACATCCCATTGTCAGATATCATGGCGGAACTGGAAATGCGCACCGCCCAATCCGGCCTTGAAGAAAAAGCTAACCGAACAAACTAGGTCCTGAACTCATAGGAGGCGTTTCGTGGACGCCATGTCGAAAATCAAAGCTGGAAACGGATTTTGGTCCAAGCAAAAGGGGCCGGATAGTATTCCCTCGCCCTATCTGTTTTTTTCCGCCAATGACTGGGCCAAGTTCCGTGCCGATACGCCGCTTACTTTGACCAGCGAAGAGGTCATTCGTCTGCGCTCCTCCAATGATCCAATTTCACTGGACGAGGTGCGCGATATTTACCTCTCGCTCTCCAGATTATTATCGAGCCATGTGGAATCCAGTCAGCAATTGTTCGAGTTGCGTCAGCGATTTTTGAATATTTCGCCGGATAAAACCCCGTTTGTGATTGGTATTGCAGGCTCCGTGGCGGTGGGTAAATCCACGACCGCTCGTATCCTGAAAGAACTGATGGCCCGCTGGCCTTCCAGCCCAAAGGTTGATCTGGTCACAACCGATGGTTTCCTTCTACCAAACAAGGTTTTGCTGAAAAACAATTTGATGGATAAAAAGGGTTTTCCGGAAAGCTATAATGTTTCGGAAGTGCTGAACTTCCTCTCGCGCATCAAGGCTGGTGAGGCCAGCGTCAAAGCACCGCTCTATTCCCACTTCAACTACGATGTGATGCCTGACCAGTTTCAGATTGTTGATCGTCCGGACATTCTGATTTTTGAAGGTATCAATGTGTTGCAATCGAGGGACTTGCCGGAAGAAGGCGATGCGGTGCCTTTTGTTTCCGACTTTTTTGATTTTTCCATCTACATTGATGCTGAGGAAAATGTTATCGAGAAATGGTATGTGGACCGTTTCATGCGCCTGCGCGAAACAGCTTTCATCGATCCGGGCTCCTTCTTCCATCGTTATTCTCAAATCAGCGAGGATGAGGCTCGGGAAATCGCACTGGGCCTGTGGGAACGCATCAATCTGGCCAATTTGCGGGAAAATATTCTGCCAACGCGCCCAAGGGCCAATTTAATCCTGAAAAAAGGTATGGACCATCTGGTGGAACAAGTAGCGCTCAGAAAGCTTTAGTTACCCGCCTGAGTGTTAGATTTATCCGGCCTTCCTGTTTTAAAAGCATCGAAGTTCCCGGATAAACCCGCGAAATCCCGTGAAATGCCAGCCGCGATTTGCCCGATAACATCATCACATCACCGCTGTTCAATTTAAACGACGTTACTTTATCACTGCGCTTTTCCCCGCCAATGCGAAATAATGCGCTGTCTCCCAGAGAGATCGAGAGCACCGGTGCATCAAATTCCTGTTCATCACGGTCCTGATGCAAGCCCATTTTGGCATCTGGCTCATAATAATTGACAAGACAGGCTTCCGGCGGGTGTGGATAGCCTGAGAGTTCCTGCCAAATATCCAGTAATTGCTGCGGGATTTTTGGCCAGACCTTCCCCGTTTCCGGGTGAGTGGCTTGATAACGATAGCCGTTTTCCTTATCGGTCACCCATCCAAGTGCCCCGCAATTGGTCATACGCACGCTCATGGGTTTACCAGTTTTTGGCATTTTTGGCACATAGAGCGGTGCTTCACTGACCACATTACGAATCGAACTCAAGAGTTTCTCCTGTGCCAGACCATCCAGAAAATCCGGGAAATATAATGTGCCATTAGGAAGATTGTGCATTTATTAATAGACACCCTGCTGATTCGTTGTTGAAATGTTAATTTTTACAAAGATTTGGTTGCGATTCGACCATCATTTGGCCCGATCATTCAAAAAAAGTGAAATTGGGCAGATAAACGACCGAGAATCCTTGCAGAGATAAGCCTGCCTCCTTATATAGCGGTCAACGCAGTTCGCTAAATTGGAATTAACGAAACTGCATATGGTAACAAGTTCCAAACATGTTAAGGGACTGGCGAGACAGACAGATTGTATCCGTTTGTCGAGAATGCCTTTTAGGGTTCTGACAGTCTGCTGCCAAGGAGATAAGATATGGCTAAAGTAATCGGTATCGATTTAGGTACGACTAATTCCTGTGTAGCCGTCATGGACGGTAAGGAACCAAAAGTAATTGAAAATTCGGAAGGCGCGCGCACAACCCCTTCCATGGTAGCTTTCGGCGAAGAAGGCGAACGCCTTGTGGGCCAGCCTGCTAAACGTCAGGCAGTTACAAATCCAGAAAACACTCTGTTTGCGGTCAAGCGCCTGATTGGACGTCGTTATACCGACAAGGCTGTGACCAAGGATAAAAAACTGGTTCCTTTTAAAATTGTTGAAGCTGGAAACGGCGATGCCTGGGTTGAGGCCGATGGCGAGAAATATTCTCCCTCTCAGGTTTCCGCAATGATTTTGCAGAAAATGAAAGAAACCGCGGAAGCCTATCTTGGCGAAACGGTTGAACAGGCAGTGATCACTGTTCCTGCTTACTTTAACGACGCCCAGCGTCAGGCAACGAAAGACGCTGGCAAAATTGCCGGTCTTGAAGTGTTGCGCATCATCAATGAGCCAACTGCTGCAGCACTTGCTTATGGCCTCGACAAGAAAGAGGGCAAAACGATTGCTGTTTACGATCTTGGTGGCGGCACGTTCGATGTGTCCGTGCTGGAAATCGGCGACGGTGTATTTGAAGTGAAATCAACCAACGGGGATACGTTCCTCGGCGGTGAAGATTTTGATATGCTTTTGGTTGATTACCTTGCCAAGGAATTCAGAAAAGATCAGTCCATCGATCTGAAAAACGACAAGATGGCCCTACAGCGTTTGAAAGAAGCTGCCGAGAAAGCAAAAATCGAGCTTTCCTCTGCCTCTCAAACCGAGATCAATTTGCCATTCATTACCGCCGATAAGTCTGGTCCAAAGCATTTGACCATGAAACTTACCCGCGCAAAATTTGAATCACTGGTAAATGATCTGGTTCAGCGCACCATCAAGCCTTGTGCAGCAGCCCTTAAGGATGCTGGCCTGAAGCCTGGTGAAATTGACGAGGTTGTTCTGGTTGGCGGCATGACCCGCATGCCTAAGATTCAAGAAGTGGTTCAGGAATTCTTTGGCAAAGAACCAAATCGTGGTGTGAACCCTGATGAAGTTGTGGCCATGGGTGCTGCTATTCAGGCTGGCGTGTTGCAGGGCGACGTTAAAGACGTGCTGCTTCTCGATGTGACACCATTGTCTTTGGGTATTGAAACCCTTGGCGGCGTGTTCACTCGTTTGATCGATCGCAACACAACTATCCCGACTAAAAAATCTCAAGTGTTCTCAACTGCTGATGATAACCAAAATGCTGTGACCATTAGGGTTGCTCAGGGTGAGCGCGAAATGGCTTCGGATAATAAAAACCTCGGTCAGTTTGATCTGGTGGGTATTCCTCCGGCCCCTCGCGGAGTACCGCAAGTTGAGGTTACATTCGATATTGATGCCAACGGCATTGTGAACGTTTCCGCTAAGGACAAAGGTACCGGCAAGGAGCAGCAGATTTCGATCAAAGCCTCTGGCGGTCTGTCAGATGAAGATATCGAACAGATGGTACAGGATGCGGAAGCCAACGCTGATGACGATAAAAAACGTCGTGAGGGTGTTGAAGCCAAAAATCAGGCTGAAGCTCTGGTTCATTCTTCCGAAAAATCTTTGGCTGACTTTGGTGAAAAGGTCTCCGATGAGGACAAGGACGAAATCGAACAGGCAATCGTTGCATTGAAAGATGCCGTTGAAGGCGATGATACTGACGACATCAAGGAAAAGTCGGAAAAACTTGCTACTGCTACGATGAAACTTGGTCAGGCAATGTACGATGCTGCCGATACGGAAGCTGCTGAAGGTGACGCCGCCTCAGACGCTGCAGACGACGATGTGGTTGATGCCGATTTTGAAGAAATCGACGACGACGAGTCTGGCGAGCAGAAATCCGCTTAAGCCTGAAATGGCCTGAAATAAATGCATCCCGGGGCTTAAATTCGTCGGGGTGTATTTGAGTTTAAGGGTTTAGCCCTAGGAACAAGTCGAATGGCAAAAGCAGACTTTTATGAAACCCTTGGGGTACTCCGGGGCGCTGATGAGAAAGAGCTGAAAAGCGCCTTTCGCAAGCAGGCTGTCAAATACCATCCAGATAAAAATCCAGATGATGCAAATGCCGAAGCCAAGTTTAAAGAACTGGGTGAGGCATATGATGTACTAAAAAATCCACAAAAGCGTGCGGCCTACGATCAGTTTGGTCACGCGGCTTTTGAAAACGGCCACAATGGTGGCGGGGCCGGAGGATTTAGTGGCGGCGGCGGTTTCTCAGACATATTTGAAGATATCTTTGGCGATATGATGGGTGGGCGTGCCCGTGGTGGTCAGACCGGCGGCCGCGAGCGCGGTGCCGATTTACGCTATAATATGGAAGTCAGCCTGGAAGATGCCTTTGCGGGAAAAACTGCAGACATTGTTGTTCCAACTGCTGTTTCCTGCGAGGAATGCTCCGGCTCCGGTGCAACACCTGGTTCTTCACCAGTCACCTGTTCCACTTGTGCCGGTAATGGCCGCGTACGCGCATCGCAAGGGTTCTTCTCGGTGGAACGCACCTGCCCCACCTGTCAGGGTCGTGGCGAAATGATTTCTAATCCCTGCAGCCATTGCTCTGGTCAGGGCCGGGTTACCAAGGAACGCAATCTCAACGTCAATATTCCAGAAGGCATCGAAGATGGTGTCCGCATTCGCCTCTCCGGCGAGGGCGAAGCTGGCGCACGTGGTGGTCCAACGGGAGATTTATATATATTCCTTTCCGTCAAACCCCATGACTTTTTCCAGCGCGACGGCTCGGATCTGTTCTGCCGTATTCCCATATCCATGGCGGCAGCAGCCCTTGGCGGACAATTTGAAGTTGCCACCCTTGATGGTTCAAAATCTCGCGTAAAAGTGCCTGAAGGTACCCAGACCGGAAAACAATTCCGCCTCAAAGGCAAAGGGATGCCGGTGATGCGCTCAAACAATGTGGGCGATCTTTATATTCAGGTGGTTACCGAAACCCCACAAAAACTAACTAAACGCCAACGCGAATTGTTGGAAGAATTTCAACAAATTTCATCCGATGAAAATAATCCAGAGACCACTGGGTTTTTCTCACGCATGAAAAATATATTTGATGGTCTGGCCGATTAGCGTCAAACCCTTTTTTCCCACAAAGAGAATAAAGCTATGACACCTAAAATTTTATTGATTGCAGGCTCCGCCCGCGCAGGTTCATTCAACACCAGATTGTTAGCGAATGCCCATAAAATTATGTCGCAAATGGATTGCGAACCGACAAGAATTACTTTGAATGATTATGAATTACCGATTTTCGATGGTGATTTCGAAAATGACAATGGTGCCCCGACCAATGCCGTAAAACTGGCTCGGTTATTCCACGAGCATCACGCAATCATGTTTTCCAGCCCTGAATATAACGGTTCGATCACACCACTTTTGAAAAATGCCATTGATTGGGTGAGCCGAGTAACAAATGATGATGCTGGTGAGATTATCCCCTACAAGGATAAGTTCGCTGCAATGGTTTCAGTAGCGCCAGGCCAGATGGGCGGGGTAAACAGCCTTGCACATTTGAGGCCGATTCTATCGCGCATAGGCATGTTGGTGATTAGTGAACAGGTAACTATCGGTAGTATGAAGACAGCTTTTAATGATGATGATAGTCTGACCAATGCAGCATCAGCCAAATTTCTGGAAGCGGCTTGTAAATCGCTGGTCAGCAAAGCTGCGGCGTTTAATCTTAATTAGAGTATGAGAAATCATGAGCATTGACGAAAAGCAACACGCCGCAAGAGACCGCCTGATTGTTGGATTGGATGTTCCGACCATTGCCGAAGCAGAAACGGCTGTCCGCGAACTGGGTGATACGGTTTCTTTTTATAAAATAGGTTATCAACTTGTCTTTGCTGGCGGGCTGGAACTTGCGCGTGATTTGCGTGCTGATGGTAAGAATATTTTCCTCGATATGAAATTACTCGATATCGATAATACCGTTGCAAAAGGCGTTGAAAACATTGTCAAAATGGGACTGACCATGCTGACCATTCATGCTTACCCTAAGGCAATGAGAGCAGCCGTTGATGCTGCTGCTGGTAGTTCCTTGTGCCTTTTGGGCGTTACTGTGCTCACATCAATGGATGATCAAGATCTAAAAGACGCAGGATACGGGTTTGCCGCAGAAGAGTTGGTGAAAAAAAGAGCCAATGACGCAAAATCCGCTGGTATGGGCGGCGTTGTTGCGTCAGCCCTTGAAGCACCAAGCATTCGCCCACTTATCGGCCCGGACATGGCCCTTGTTACACCTGGAATCCGGCTTGCGGGCGGCGAGATGGGCGATCAAAAACGCGTCATGACGCCTGAAAAGGCAATTGCCAATGGTGCTTCCCACTTGGTGGTTGCAAGACCCATCGTTCAAGCAGAGGATAGAGCTGTGGCTGCCGCTCAATTTGTGCAGGAAATTCAACTGGCGATGAACTAGTTTCACCCGCCTCTGGTAATTTACCCAAGAATCCGTTATATTGCAGTGCAACAATTTAAATTACGAACGGATTTTGTATGTTTTATCATATGTTTGAGATGTCTCACGCGGCCATGACCCCAATGCGGGTGGCGGCAGATGCAGCAAAACATCTATATTCAAATCCGTTAAATCCGCTTTCCCATACCCCCGTCGGCAAACAATTGGCTGCCATGTGCGAAGTCTTTGAGCGCAGCACAAGGCGCTATGGCAAGCCGGAATTTGGCCTTACCCATACCACTGTTGAGGGAGTTGAAGTTGCGGTACGTGAAGAAATTGTTTGGCAAAAACCCTATTGCGATCTATTGCATTTTGAACGCGCATTAGAGAAAGGTCAGGGCGCTGGCCCAAACATTTTGATCATTGCGCCGCTCTCCGGCCATTATGCAACTTTGTTGCGCGGCACTGTTGAACAAATGATGCAGCATGGCAATGTCTATATCACCGACTGGAAAGATGCTCGCATGGTACCCAATGATATGGGTAGTTTTGATCTAGATGATTATATTGATTATATTATTGATATAATTCACCATTTAGGAACAAACACTCATATTATGGCGGTTTGCCAGCCATCGGTTCCAGCGCTTGCAGCCGCTGCAATCATGGAAACCCGCAAGGATAAAATTCTACCGGCTTCGATGACTTTGATGGGTGGCCCCATTGATACCCGCAAAAATCCAACTGCCGTTAACAAGCTTGCGGTAGAAAAAGGTATTGGCTGGTTTAAAGACAACGTCATTATGAAGGTGCCATTTCCTCAACCCGGATTCATGCGGGAAGTTTATCCCGGATTTTTGCAATTATCAGGCTTTATGAGCATGAATCTTGATCGTCATGTGATGGCTCACAAGGATTTCTTCAACCATTTAATTGAAGGTGATGGGGATTCTGCAGAACGGCACCGCGAATTCTATGACGAATATTCAGCGGTTATGGACCTGGATGCAGCCTATTATTTGCAAACCGTACAGTCTGTTTTCATCGATCACTCATTACCAAAAGGTACATTCAACCATCGCGGCGAACTGATTGATTGCACAAAAATCAAAAAAATTGCCCTGATGACGGTCGAAGGCGAGAATGATGATATCTCCGGTCTTGGCCAAACGGAGGCTGCTCACACTATCTGTTCCAATTTGCCAGAGGCAAAACGGGAGCATTATGTGCAGGCTGATGTGGGGCATTATGGTGTCTTCAACGGCTCAAGATTTCGCTCGGAAATCGCTCCTCGGATTATCGACTTCATGGCAAAAAACGCACATAAAGCCGGCTAGAATCAGCGGTTTTGGTCCGTTTTAGCCCGAATCTTGGCCAATTCGCCTTGATTTACCATATTTGCATCCCCACTTAACGTTTGACCATGGACTGGTCCTCGATCAAAAAACCTAAGGGGTAACGCGCATATGAACGCTTCAACACTAAACACTTCCGCACTTATTCGTCCGGCATGGACGCCAGCCACTATCGCAATGATGATTATCGGCTTCATGCTGTTTTGGCCACTTGGCCTTGGTATGTTGGCTTATATCCTTTGGGGTGAGCGGCTTGATACCATGAAAACGGACATCAACCGTGCGACCGACAGTTTTACCGGAAACTTTAATCGCTCATTTAGATGCCGCGGCAGGCGCTCATCGCGTACTACACGTACCGGCAATGTGGCTTTTGACGATTGGCGTGACGAAGAAATTTCCCGCCTTGAAGAAGAACGCAACAAGCTAGACGAGATGCGTCATGAGTTTGATGAGCATCTCCGCGAACTGCGCCGTGCCAAGGATCAAGGCGAATTCGATGATTTCATGAATTCCCGCAAATCAAAATCGTCAGGAAAACGCAATAAAAGCGTTCCGGATAGTAAATCTGGTAGCAAGGGCGATAAAGACTAAAAGTCTTTTCTTACATTCCCAAAATGCGACAGTAATGACAAACGGAGCCTTCAGGCTCCGTTTTCATTTGTAGCAGACCCTTAGAATCAGCTATTCAGGCAATATGTATTCCAAATTGAAGTCAGCACTCTTCGCCAAACCGGCAGATAAGAAAAAGGACCGCTCCCGAGATTTGGAAGTGGGCGGCGAATTCTTGCCGGTTGAAGTTGTTGAAAATGCTCGTGCGCGCCGTCTTACTTTGCGCATTGTGCCGGGCGGGCGGGGTCTGAAAGTCACCATTCCTCCCCATGTGGGCGACGAAGAGCTGAATGAATTTTTGGAGCGAAACATAAACTGGGCTGCAAGCCGTCTCGCCCGTATGCCCGATACCACAAAAATTGAAGAAGGCGCGATGATCCCCTTTAAGGGCATTGATCACAAAATCATCCATCTTGACCGTTTGCGCGGTGTGGTTGAAGCCAAGCTAATTGTGGGCGAACCAAGCTTACTTGTGCCCGGCGAACCGGGGATGATCCCGCGCAAGATGATAACATTTTTGAAAAAAGAAGCCCGCAAGGACCTCAATCTGGCAATCAATGAGTGTTCTGAGGCCCTTGGCGCGCGAGCAAAGATCATTCGTATCACCGATACCACCAGCCGCTGGGGTTCGTGCTCTACCACGCGTACCCTGTCGTTTTCATGGCGTATCATCATGGCACCGCCGGAGGTGTTATATTATCTGGCGGCCCACGAGGTTGCCCATTTGCGCGAGATGAACCATTCGGATGATTTTTGGAATCTCGTGCGCGAAATCTGCCCGGATATGGACAAACATAAAGCCTGGCTCAAAATCAATGGCAACCACCTTCACGCCATTTCGTTTGATTGACGCAAGGGTCCATCTTGGATGGACTCTCTGTCGGATTCATGCAATTTCATCGCTTAAGATAAAAACTCCGAACCCGATGAAATTATATGGCAATCCAGACCAAAATCTGTGGCCTCACCACCCCCGCTGCTGTTGAAACGGCAATTAGCGGAGGTGCGTCTCACATCGGTTATATTTTCTTCGCCAAAAGCCCACGCAATATCTCGCCAGACAACGCCGCAACCCTTGCTGATCTTGCCCGCGGCAAAGTTATTCAAACAATAGTTACGGTGAATGCGGGTGATGCGTTTTTGGATGAAATCGTCAATAAAGTTCGCCCAAATCTGCTTCAACTCCATGGATCTGAAACGCCGGAACGTGTCCGCGAAATAAAAAGTCGTTTTAACCTGCCACTAATTAAAGCGTTTTCGATCAGCGAAGCTCAGGATCTGGAAATTACAAAAGCCTATGAGGGCGTTGCCGATCAGTTCCTATTCGATGCAAAACCCCCAAAAGGTGCCGATCTTCCGGGTGGAAATGGCATCTCATTTGACTGGAATCTACTGCGTGATTTTACCAGTTCCACCCCGTATATGTTGTCAGGCGGTCTGAATGCCGACAATGTTGAAGAAGCTGTTTTGCTCTCTGGAGCTGAGGCAATCGATATTTCATCCGGCGTTGAAAGCGCGCCCGGCATAAAAGACATTGCAAAGATCGAAACTTTGTTGAAAATTGTATCTAATCTGCATTTTGAAGGAAAAGCCAAGTGACCAATCCCCCTGATCCAAACTCGTTCAAAACCGGACCGGATGAAGCCGGCCATTTTGGTATTTTTGGCGGACGCTATGTGGCTGAAACCCTGATGCCTTTGATATTGGAGTTGGAGCAAGCCTATAAAGAGGCCAAGGAAGATCCAGAATTCATCGCCGAACTTGAATATCTCAACACCCATTATACTGGCCGTCCTTCGCCGCTCTATTTCGCTGAGCGCATGACTAATCATTTGGGCGGGGCAAAAATCTATTTTAAGCGCGATGAGCTGAACCATACCGGTTCCCATAAAATCAACAATTGCCTTGGTCAGATTTTGCTCGCTAAACGCATGGGTAAGACCCGCATCATCGCCGAAACAGGCGCAGGTCAGCACGGGGTGGCAGCAGCTACTGTTTCTGCCCGCTTTGATTTTCCCTGCAAAGTTTATATGGGCGCCACTGATGTGGAGCGCCAATCGCCAAACGTATTCCGCATGCGCCTCTTGGGCACGGAGATCGAACCTGTGACAGCGGGTGCTGGCACCCTCAAAGACGCCATGAACGAAGCCCTGCGTGACTGGGTGACAAATGTGGAAGATACTTATTACCTTATCGGCACAGCCGCTGGCCCACACCCGTATCCGGAACTGGTGCGTGATTTCCAATCTGTCATTGGCAAAGAAGTGCGCCAGCAAATAATGGCTGCCGAAGGGCGTTTGCCCGATATGCTGGTTGCGTGTGTCGGCGGTGGCTCCAATGCTATCGGCTTATTCCATCCTTTCCTTGATGACAAAGATATCCAGATTGTTGGCGTCGAAGCTGGCGGTAAAGGCCTTGATGGGGATGAGCATTGTGCTTCACTCACCGCAGGCACCCCCGGCGTATTGCACGGCAACCGTACTTACCTTTTGCAGGATGATGACGGGCAGATTTTGGAAGGCCATTCGATCTCAGCCGGCCTTGATTATCCGGGCATTGGGCCTGAACATTCATGGCTGAAAGAAACTAATCGTGTGGAATATGTGCCCGCAACCGATACAGAGGCACTGGAAGCATTCCAGCTTCTTTGTCGTCTGGAGGGTATTATTCCAGCACTTGAACCAAGCCATGCTCTGGCGGAAGTCATGAAACGCGCGCCGACCATGGGCAAAGATCAAATAATTGTAATGAATCTTTGTGGTCGCGGCGACAAAGATGTCTTCACCGTTGGCAAGGCGCTGGGCGTTGAGCTCTAATCAGAATTTACAGGCAAAGCATATGAAACAATCACGTATCGACAAACGCTTCGCATCCCTCGCTGAGGAAGGTCGTTCAGCTTTTGTAACCTTCGTTATGGGTGGTGATCCAGATTTTGAGACCGGGTTGGAGATTATTAAATGCCTGCCCGCAGCCGGAGCGGATGTCATCGAAATCGGCATGCCGTTTTCTGATCCCATGGCCGATGGCCCTGCCATCCAGTTGGCTGGCCAGCGCGCTTTGAAAAACGGTCAGACCCTTGCAAAAACTCTCGAAATGGTGCGCCTGTTTCGCGAGGGCAATAGCGATACGCCCATCGTATTGATGGGATATTACAATCCGATCTACATCTACGGCAATGAGCGTTTTCTTGATGATGCCGCCGCTGCCGGCGTAGACGGCATGATCATCGTTGATCTGCCGCCTGAGGCTGATGATGAATTATGCATTCCGGCGATGGATCGTGGTTTGAACTTTATTCGTCTGGCAACACCGACAACTGACGAGAAACGCCTACCGGCCGTTTTGACCAACACATCAGGCTTTGTATATTACGTATCTATCAATGGCATTACAGGTGCTGCAGCGCCCGATCCAGCAGTGGTTGCAGCATCGGTTACTCATATCAAAGAAAAGACCGAACTTCCGATCGTTGTTGGTTTTGGAGTTCGAACCGCAGAACAGGCCGCGAGCATCGCGCTAGCTGCCGATGGCGTGGTGGTCGGTACTGCAATCGTTGCGGCAGTTGAAAAATCTCTGGACGCAGATGGTAATGCCACGCAGGATACTGTACCTGCCGTGACTGCTCTGGTAGCCGATCTGGCGGGTGGCGTGAAAAGCGTAAAAAAGTAGAATTCCAGCCCGAATTTAGACACGAGCATGTTCTAGACATCAGGCAATGTAACAAGGCAAGAAGCGACAAATGAACTGGATCACCAATTTTGTAAGGCCGAAAATCGGCAGCCTGCTAAACCGGGCCGATATGCCGGAAAACCTCTGGATTAAATGTCCAGAATCCGGCGAAATGGTCTTTTATAAAGATCTCGAAAAAAATATGGGTGTGATCCCCGTTTCCGGCTATCACATGCGAATTACTGCGGTTGAACGGCTGAAACAATTTTTTGACGATGGCGAATATGAGCTGTTTGAGGCACCAATTGTTGCCGTTGATCCTTTAAAATTTCGCGATAAAACCCGCTACGTGGACAAGCTCAAAGACACGCGTCGGAAGACTGAAACTGAGGATTCCATCCTCGCTGCATCCGGTCTTGTCCTTGGCACCAAAATGATTGCCGTTGTCCATGAAATGAGTTTTATCGGCGGCTCGCTCGGTCTGGCCGCTGGTGAGGCCATTGTCAACGCCATGCAAAAGGCCGCTGAAGATAAATGTGCCTTGGCGCTATTTGCAGCCTCTGGCGGTGCACGCATGCAGGAAGGGATTTTCTCCCTGATGCAAATGCCACGCACAACCATTGCTCGCCAAATGATGCGCGAAGCTGGTGCGCCCTATATTGTCGTTCTCACCAATCCAACCACGGGCGGCGTTTCCGCCTCCTATGCCATGCTTGGTGATGTTCACATCGCAGAACCAGGTGCAGTAATCGGCTTTGCCGGCAGGCGGGTGATTGAACAAACAATTCGCGAAAAACTGCCGGAAGATTTCCAAACCTCAGAATACTTACTGGAGCACGGCATGGTCGATATGATCGTCGAGCGCTCTGAGCTTAAACCAACAATATCGCGTATCGTGCGCATGATGCTGGATTTACCAGCAGTGGAAATCGTTGTGGAAGAACCGGAAGAAGATGATATTCCGGAGACATCAGACGCTTCACCCGAAGTAGAGCCAGCAGAGGTGCCCGTTTCAGAGGATGAACCAATGCCTGCTGACAGTCAGAGCAGTTAGAATTTTTCATGGCTACCCGCATGAAAGTCAAGGAACTCGTTGATTCGCTGATGGCTATCCATCCAAAGGGGTTTGACCTTTCCCTTGGCCGTGTGACTCGTCTTTTGGCGCTCCTTGGTGATCCACAAAAGAGGATTCCGCCGGTTATTCATGTGGCTGGAACCAATGGCAAAGGTTCCACAATCGCCTTTTGTCGCACGATTCTGGAGGCCTCCGGCCACAAGGTTCATGCGCATACCTCACCCCATCTGGTGAACTGGAACGAACGCTATCGCCTCGGCCATGATGGTGGGGGGCAGTTGGTCACAGATGCCGTTTTAGCAGAAGCTATTTCTCGCGTAGCAGAAGCCAATGGTGGCCAGCCGATCACCGTCTTTGAAATTCTATCCGCCGTGATGTTTGTTCTCTTCTCCGAACACCCTGCCGATTTCTGTCTGGTTGAAGTGGGCCTTGGTGGGCGTTTTGATGCGACCAATGTGCTTGAAAAGCCTGCTATTTGTACCATTACGCCGATCGCGCTTGATCATCAGGCATTTCTGGGTGATACGATTGCTAAAATTGCCTTTGAAAAGGCGGGGATCATTAAACCTGGTGCAAAAGTGGTCGTTGGCCCTCAGCAGGAGGCCGCACGCGAAGTAATTGAAGCAAAGGCCGAAGAATGTAGGGTACAGATTTTTGTCGCCGGACAGGATTTTGATTATTACGAGCAGGGCGGGCGTTTCATCTATCAAGATGAAGAAGGCTTGCTTGATTTGCCGATGCCTCATCTGATCGGAGAACATCAGCTTGGCAATGCAGCAACGGCAATTGCAACAATTCGGGCAACCGGGGTAAAAACTTCTAACGAACAGTTTGAAACAGCCATGGAGAAAGTTTCATGGCCAGGTCGCATGAGTCGATTGAAAACCGGAACCATCGTTGACAAATTGGGAGAAAATTGGGAAATCTGGGTCGATGGTGGGCATAACCCTGCCGCTGCTCAGGCCATATCTCGAGAGATTATCCGGCAAAATAAACAAAACGAGATGCCCACCATTATGATTTGTGGAATGCTCAACACCAAAGAGCCAAAAGGTTATTTTGACGCCTTTAATGGCCTGGTCAAGAAAATTATTACGGTACCGATACAATCGAGCGATGCAGGGATTGATGCAGCTGAACTGGCTGAAATCGCAAGCCAAACTGGGTTAAAATCAATGGCCGTGAATTCTTTGTCAGAAGCATTGGAAATATTGGCAAAAAACAAAGAAAAAAGCCGACAAAGAATTCTTGTTGCCGGCTCACTATATCTCATTGGCGATGTGTTGTTGGAAAACGAAACCCCGCCAGCTTAGAGTATTTTTAGATCGCGCCGTTAATCCAGGTAACAAGACCATTTTTCGGCTTGGCACCTACTTGCAGCGCAGCCGGTTCGCCATCCTTAAACAGGATCAATGTTGGAATAGAGCGAACCCCATATTTAGCAGCAATTTCCGGGTTTTCGTCAGAATTGACCTTGGTAATTTTGATTTTATCGCCCATTTCATCGGAAATTTCCTCTAACGCCGGACCGATTGCCTTACATGGGCCACACCATTCAGCCCAAAAATCAACCACAACCGGAATATCCGATTCCAGAACTGCGGATTGGAAATTAGAATTATCAACTTTTACGGTAGCCATGTCTTTTCCTTTTCGATGCAATCGCTTGCAGGCTCCGGGTGGGGAGCGACTTAAAACTATATCTAAAGCGAAAGTAGGAAGCCAAGCAGGTTCCGTCAAGAAGCGCTAGCTGATTCATTTATGATGATCTCAAGCTGCTTCGCCAATGACGCATCATTCACCGGCATCAGTATAGGCCCCTCTGACCATAATAACGCACATTTAACAGGCCTATCCGGATAGACCTTGGCGATGATATGCTGATAAAGCGCTAGCTGAGACAGGTATGAGCCGCTGATCTCTGCGGCGTTCGCAGGTATCTGCCGCCCGGTTTTATAATCGATGACCCAGATACAATCATCCTCAACCAACAGGCGGTCAATCTGCCCGGATATCAGGCGGCGCCCGGACTTCAAATTAATGTGACCTGCAATTGAAACTTCAGCCTGGGAATTATCGGAGAAAATTGGGGCAAAATCCCTATGTTCCAATATAGCCATTACATCTACCACCAGCTTACGGGCCACATCCCGGTTCAAACCAAGCCGCTCGATATATTGTTCGGCCACACTCTGGCGTTGATCGGGAGCGTATTCCGGCAGATATTGCAATAATTTATGACTTACGGTGCCACGCAATGCTGCATCTGCGTGAGAAATTTGCGATGGTGCATATCGTACATTCCCGATATCCTCGTCAATGGTGAAATGGGCTCCTGAAGGGGTCAACGGCCGGGGTGGTGGCAGTTCAAATCTTGGTTTGGCAAGTATCCAGTCCGGTAATGGTACTGCAAGTGGTTTTTTGACGCTCTCGTGAGGTATTGGCTCGCGCGCTGTACAAATTTCGTTTCCAACCCATTGTATTGCGGCTATAACCCCATCAGCATCCAGAATTTCCCTCCCCTCTCCTTCAAGTGCCCGCCAGACCATCGGGTGCCAATGGGAATATTTAAGGTCGCCGGAGCGCTTATAACCGCAGACGATCAGACGATCTGCTGCTCTTGTCATACCCACATAGAGCAGGCGGCGATATTCCTCTTCGGCTCGCTGCTCCACCAATGCAAGGCTTGATTGGGTAGCCTCAATACCATCACTTTTTGTTGGTTGCCACAGGAAGAACTCATCATCCTCAATTTGTACTTTCATGACAGCAGGTCGGTGGTTTGCACCAAAGGCCGGGCCGCAGGAATCCACCAGAAATACAATGGGCGCTTCCAGGCCTTTGGAGGCATGCACCGTCATGATCCTGATTTCGTTCCGCCCAAGGTCCAACTCGCGTTTGATATCGGGAGCACTGCCCGTGAGTCTGCCGATAAAATCTTCCAATCCCCGGCGCCCTATTTGATCATAGGTGAGACACTGATTGAGAAACTCATCCAGTATCTCCTCGACCTCATTGCCCAGATGATGCATGAATGCTTTGCGCCCACCCATGGGGCCCAGCAACAGGGCATAAAACTCAAAAACCGGCAGCGTTTTGGAACTTTCCAGCAATCGTTTGATTTTTTCAAAAATTACTTTTGCCGACTTATTATTTTCATTAGCCAGATAACTTATATGGTGCCAGAGGCTCCTTTTTTTCCGGTCAACCGAAAGTTCAAACAGAGTTTGTTCTGAAACGCCAATTATTGGTGATTTCAAAAATGCCGCCAGTGACAGATCATCCTTCGGCATTAAAACAAACCGACCAAGCGCCAGCAAATCTTCAACCGCGATGTGCTCCGTCAGTTTCAATCGATCTGAACCGGCGACCGCCAAACCTTCATTTTTCATGGCCCGGGTGAGCGCCGTTGCAAAACGGTCGCGCTTGCGCACCAGAACCAGAATATCTCCGTGACGGATAGGATTGCCTGTACCCTCCAACGGTGTTCCTATCCAAGTTTTGATTGTCTGTGCGATACGATTTGCCAGCACGACAGCCGGATCTTCTGTTGTTTGATGATCCAGAGGAGCGAGCCATTCTGATGGCTTGTCGGTTTTTTCTTTTTCGTAAAGCGGCCAGACTTCCACCAGTCCAGGGTCGTTCCCACGGATCGATTCGTGAATGGTCGAAGCCCCATCATGATTGAGGCCTTTTGCATTTTCAGAGCTCTCAAAAACCTTGTCGACGGCGCTTAGCACCGCCTTGGTGGAGCGGAAAGAAAGATGCAGATTAACCGTTTCAAAATTCTTGCCCGATTGGGCCACGCGCTTCTTCAATGCGCGGGCTTGTCGCTCAAAAGCTTCCGGCTCTGCTCCCTGAAAAGAATAAATCGACTGCTTTTCGTCGCCTACTGCAAACACTGTTCGCGTTCTCAGGCTCGCTGTTTCACCTGAATGAAAATCCTCGGTTATTGCATTAACAATTTGCCATTGGCGGGGGCTGGTATCCTGCGCCTCATCGATCAGCAAATGATCGATCCCCCGATCGAGTTTATATTGAACCCATTGACGAATTTCCGATCGCATTAGCAGATTAGCCGCACGATTGATCAAATCATCATAGTCGACAAAGCCACGGGAATGTTTCAGCCGGCCGTAGGTCTCCAATGTTTCGAGAGCAATTTTAAACAGTGCCCTGGACCCGCCAAGCATCTTCCAAGTTTTGATTTTCTCGATGCCAGCAAGGTGGTTTGCGGTTTCTTCCATAATTAACTCAGGGAGTTCCGGCATTTGCTCATTGACTGCTTTAGTAAAAACGCTGGCGCGGGGCGTGCCGGATTTGGTCAACAGGAGTTTTGAACGCAAAGAAGACTTACGAGCAGGTTCTCTAGTAGCCAAAAATTGCTCGATGGAAAGCGCTGCTTCCTGATTTCTTGTTCCGCCAATTTCCTTTGCCAGATTAGCAATTGCCAGCCATTGCTCATCTGAAATACTCGTCAAAGCAAGGCTTTGTAGTTCTATATCTTCAAGCTGACTATCCATTGTTAATTGGAAATGTTCAAACATCGGGGCCATAGCCGCATCGATTCCAATATCAGCCCAGTCAAGAAATGCTTCACGCTTACTCACCAACGTATCGAGTGCCTTGAACATCGCATCATCGGAGCCGTAGTTCATCGCTAAATCAAAGGCACCGGAGAGAGCTTCATCACCTCGATTAGCTTTAAGTAGTATCCGCTTTCGCGATTCTTCCAGCAGTGCGTTTTGGGCAAAATCGTCCAGCACCTGAAAGTGCCCGGATACATTGGCTTCCAGCGGAAACTGGTGCAACAAAGCCTCGCAGAAGGCGTGAACGGTCTGAATTTTCAAGCCGCCGGGCGTATCCAGTGCCAAAGCAAATAGCTGCCTGCCTCGGCGCAAAACCTTTGCGGTCGCAGGTTGGCCGGTTACTTTTGTTATTTCTTTGGTAAGTGCCGCATCGTCCAGCATGGCCCAATGGGATAGTTTTTCAAACACCCTATTGGACATTTCTGCCGCGGCCGCCTTGGTGAAAGTCAAGCATAAAATCCGCGAGGGCGCGGTGCCTGAAAGCATGAGATGAATAACCCGAAGCGCCAGCACATAAGTTTTTCCTGACCCGGCATTGGCCGAAACCCATGCAGAACTTTCCGGGTTTGCTGCGCGGTGCTGATCTTCCTGTGTCTTTTGCGGTACGATGAGTTCAGCCATCGCTGCTATCCTCCGGATCGCCTATCGACCATTCGCGTACTCGCGCCAGATGATCGTAGTCTCCCCCAAACTCTACTTCCCATTTGGGGGCATAGCGGGAGAGATAGCCCTGACTGGGATTTTCGTAAGCCTTGATGTGTGTCTTCAGGGCGAGGAGAGCGTTTTGCGAAATTTCCTGCGCGCTTTCTTTATTGTCGCCAAGTTCATCGACCTTCAAATCATCATTGAGGCGAAGCCTTATGAACGCCAATTCGCTGAGTTCTTTCGGCTTTCCCGTATTGCTAAAACCACCAACCAGCGCAATGGCACCTTCTAGTGGCAGCTGAGGTGAAAGGGTTTTTGCTTCACGTTTAGAGGGTCCGTTACCGCTCTTATAATCGAACACGGATATGCGCCCGTCTTCCGTAATATCTACCCGATCGGCTCTGGCTCGAAGGGTGAAATTACCCACCTCGATTTCGCCATCTACCTCGCAATAAACCTTGTTCGTAAGGAGGTTTTGAGGCGCTTCCCACGCTAAATAAAGCCTTGCAATCTCGGCAAAACGGGGAAGCCAAAGGGCAGCAACATCATCGGGAACGTCGAAGGTGGAGAATTCTGCGCGGGCGATCTCCATTAATTGTTCAAGAGCATTTTGTGCGGATGGATCGGGGATTCCAGAAAGATATTTTGCCAGTATTTCATGGTACAAAGTACCCTTCAAAGCAGGATCGGAAACCCGTTCAAGTTCCGGCAACTGGCGCAATTTCAATACATGTTTGGCGTAAATTGCATAGGGGTCGCGTATCCATGTTTCGATATCCGTAACCGCCATGCTTGTGGGACGTAAGGCTACCGGCGGTTTAGGATTGGGGCGTACGCTGGCAGTTGCCATGCCATCATTCTTATCGAGTTGTTTGACCCAGCCGAGATATTCATTGCCACGCGCCACCATCGCGCTGGAGTGATCTCTACCGGCAACCGCCAACAGTCTTTGCAGCCAGCGTGAGGCGATGGTCGGAGCATTATCCACGCGCTGGGAGCGGGAAAGAATGATTTCGTCGCAGCCCATGAATTGTTGAAAATCATGGGCTGCCAACCCAACCCGTCGCTCGGGGGGTGCCATGGTAAGTTCTGCCCGCATCACCCGATTCAGGAACGGGTCATTTCTTGTGTTTGGCGGCCACCCACCTTCGTTCAACCCGCCCAAAATAACGCGGTCCAACTTCAACAATCGAGCCTCAAGTGGTCCCAGAATATGAAGACGGGGATGGGTATTTGCAACCGACCGCATAACAACATCACCCACCGTGGCCTCGAATACAGTAGCAAAATCTTGCGTCCGTAATTCGATTGTTTCCGTGCCAATGCTTTTGATATCCGCGAAAAACTGCTTGAATTCCGCTCCGCCAGTTGCATCGTCCAATGCGCAATGTACGCTCTCATTTTCAATGAGTTCAGAAGCTAAATCAATTGCTGTGAAGTTTAGTTTTTCAAATATTTCAGATAACGGATGCACAGATACACTATTTGATAAGTCGGAAAAATACTTTAGTTGATTATCTATTTGCCGACAAAATAATAATAGTTGTTGCCAGTCATCTTCGCTCATGCGCCGCACAGGCTGGCTCAAATAATGTTTAGATGCGCCAGTTTCCATCAAATGGGCGCAGGCATCGCCGAAGTTGCCAGGCACTGGGGTATGAATAACGCCGCGTACCAGAGCCAGTTCAAACAATTGCGCAAGTTTTTGGACTTGCTGCACTGAATACCCAGCGCGAAACAATGGATGTTTCAATAAGGATACAAGATTAACGGCCGTGCAATTGCCAAAGCAAACATCCTGCAACAAGCGCAGGAATACGCCCACGTCACTGTTACGTAGCGACGTGCCGCCGGAATCATCTACCTCGATGCCAAAGCGCTGTAATTCTACTGCGACCCGCCGACCCAATACCCGGTCCGGGGTGACAAGGGCTGTGGTTTTACCCTCATCTTTCAGAGATTCGCGCAAGGCGAGAGCGATAGCCAGCGCCTCCTGCCGCTCGCCCGGCGCTTCAATGATAGAAATGGAAGCAAGGCCGGAACTGGCCATCTCCGGTGAAATTATTTGGGAAATCTGGTTCCATTTATCTGTTGCTTCTGCCGGCAGCATTGCGAGGCTGACCAGTTTTTCCCGCGCTATAGCACTGGTATCCGGGAACCCTAGAATTTTTACCTGATCGCGTTCAATACCGATTTTCTCAATCAGTTTGGCCAAACCATATTGTGGTTGCGAGGGAGCGGTGATGGGTTCGTCCAACGCTTTGCCGGTGCTACCTCTCCTATGGAGCAGGTTTTTCCAATCGTCACCATCCATTTCCAGATCAAGCCCCGGCAGGATCAGCGCGCCCTGCTCCAACCCGGCAATTGCTGCCAGCAATCGACCGGTTGCAGGAATCGTACCGGTTGAACCCGCCGCAATAACAGGCCCGCGCGTACGTTCCTTATATTGCTTAGTGCGCTGGTCCAGTATCATGCCGCGCAGTTTTGCCGGGTCAATTCGACCTTTTTCTTTCAGGACTTCCGGCCAATGCTCCATGGCGATGTTTAGAAAGGAAAGGGTGAGCTGCCACCATTGGGCATAGTCATCAGGAACCAGCGCCAGCAAAGCATTCCATGAAATTTCCTCGGTTTCCATCTGGTCCATTAACTGGCCCAGATCGCCGGCAAGCCACATGGCATCAGCAGGTGAGGAGGGGATGATTATATCTTCATCGCCAAAGAGTGCGATGGTGTCTTTTGACAAGGCGGTAGTCCATGATTGCACCATTTGAAACAGTAAAAACTTGCGCTCTAGAGGCAGCATGGGTTCATGGAAATCCAGCGCTACCTCTCCGCTTTCAAACAACAATTCTTCTTCATCTGCATCCCCAAGAGTTCTAATGGAGGGAAGGATTGCGGCCTCTGAACCAAGCTCCGAAAGAAATTCAGCGGCAAGACCACGCGCTGCGCGCCGAGTCGGCACGTAGATGGTGGCCGTTGATAGCAGCAAAGGATTTTTGTGCGGCTCAAATCCGGCCACAAGCTCGCCGTCAAGCAGGGCACGAGCAATGGTTCTTAAAAAATTGCAGCCTGGCGGAATCGAGAACACATTGGGTGTGCGTCCTTTAGATTCCGACGGTACGGAATTATTTTCTGGATTATCTATGGCCTACACGCTCCTGATGTTGATTCTAGAAATATATGGAATTCAACATCAGGTCAAAGCGGAAAAAAGCTGCCTGTCATTTCGAAGGTTCGCTACCAGCGAGTGCTGAAGATAGGCCGTGGATAGACCAAACTCTAAGCAGCACTTCTGGCGATGGCTTCTTCAGCATCCCTGATTGCTTCCGGGGTTCCCACATGCAGCCACATACCGTCCATGTTCATACCGAACAAGCGATCTTTTTCGATTGCCTCATCGAATTGAACGTTGAGGGAAAACGCCCCCTGAGGTGCGTTATCGAAAACCGCCGGATTGATGATGGCAGCACCTGCATAAGCAAAAGGTGCAGTTGTGCGCTCAATGCGCCGGGTTAGCTTGCCATCTGCATCCATGGTGAAGTCACCCTTGTTGGTATAGCCAATAGCGCGAGCCACATCGGATAGCATTAGCAAAATATCCATCTTTTCGGCATCCCAAAAATCGGCCATACGCCTAAGGTTCGGTGTATAACCCTCAATCCAGAATGTATCGGAATTAAGCAGGAAAAACGGGTTTTTTCCGAGCTTTGGCAAAGCTTTGGCAATGCCACCACCTGAATTCATCAGGGCGTCGCGCTCATCAGAAATCGCAATATCAGGGCTGTGGCGAGCGGCAAGATGGGTTTCCATTTGATCGGCATGGTGGTGCACATTGACCACCGCATGCTCAACGCCTGCTCGCTCTGCTGCGTCGAGTGAATGATCAAGCAATGTCTTGCCATAAACTTTCACCAGAGGTTTTGGAATTGATTCGGTGATCGGACGCATGCGCGTACCCAGGCCAGCAGCGAGGATCATTGCATTTTTCGGATTTTTATTCAGTGATTCAATATTTTCCATCGTTATCATCTTTCTTACGGTCAAACAAATTGGGACATTATTTATGAGTTAATGACCTGACGAACCAGTCTCGATATTCGCCAAGTGCGGGATTTTTAAAGCATCGTTCCAGATAGGCACGGATGCGAGGTATATGCTTCAGATATACCGGCTTTTTGTCACGTTTATGAAGCCTGACAAAAATTCCCAGAATTTTTGATGCGCGCTCTGCTGCAGCGATTGTATAAAGCTCTCTAAATTCTATAGCATCGAAAGCTGGCTCGGCGCTGACCCTCAGTTCGATATAGTGTGCCACAAGCTCTTCTTCCAGTTCTTCACTCACATCAACACGGGCATCTTGTGCCAAAGAGGCCAGATCATAGGCGGTTGGGCCGATCAGCGCATCCTGAAAATCAATCAGGCCAAGACGGTCATGGCCGCTGGCATTTTCCCGCCATATCAGGTTTGGCGAGTGGTAATCGCGTAGCACCAAAGTTTGTTCGCCGTCCTGCAATCGGGCGATCAGCCCCTGCCAGATCCGATTAAAATTTTCCAACTCCATCTCAGGCAGTTTATCACCACGCATAGAGGGGATATACCAATCAACCAGCAATTCGACTTCGATGGTCATGGCTTCGCGGTCATATTTCGGAATTTGATGGGTTACACCGGATGAAATTTCAATTTCCTGTGGCCAGTTGGTCAGATGTGATTTCACCAATAGTTCAACCGCAGCAAGGTAGCGTTGCTGAATAGGTTTTCGCTCTGTATCAACCACCCCACTATTTCCCATGAACTCGGTTAGCAACAGGCCTTCATTCAGGTCTTGCGCGAAAATTTCCGGAGCATAAAAACCTTCCCCTCTTAAGGCCAGATCAATTGCCACGAAGGCTGATACATCTTCTGCAAGATGGGCAATCTGGCTGTAGGGCTTACCATCGCGCACAGGTGGGCCATCAGGTTGACGCGCTGCGTCCATAAGCAAACGGGTTTCGCTCCCGTTTTTCACCAGTTCATAGGCCCTTGTGGAGGCATCACCTGTGAGTGCTTGACGCTCAACATTTTTGCCCCAGTTTTCTTGTAAAAAGGTGCGAATTTTCAGGGAACGCTCAATTCGGTGCAGAAACTCCTGAGGGCCGGAAACCGTTATTCTACGATTGTCGCCGCTACCTATGTCAATTTGAATGTTTGCCAAATTATCCGGCAGCATTTCCTCAGCATTCTGTGGCCATTCGATGATTGCAACAGCTTCCTGTAGCGCCTCATCAAGGCCCAGTTCCAAAACCTCGGAAGGATCGCCCAGTCGATAAAAATCAAAGTGATGGATCGAGGGTTTGGTTGCGTAGACCTGTTCCAGAGTAAAAGTTGGGCTGGGAACCTCAAGGCCCAAATCGTCCGCCAGATGCCTGATGATGGCGCGGGCCAAGGTTGATTTTCCGGCTCCCAAATCTCCGCGCAAACCGAGACAATCGCCAGATTTCAGTGCCAGCGCAATATCGCGCCCGAGTAACTGGGTTTCATATTCGCTTGTTATTTCCCGGGTAAGACCCGAGTGAAGGATGGTGTCTGGACGCATATATTCTCATCTATTCCGCTGCATCCAGCGACTGTTTTTGCTCAGGGCTACGCGGGAACTGGCACACAAACCGCGCACCTCCTGTTTCAATGTTTTCTACGAAAACCCTTCCGCCATGCAAATTGACCAGACTTTTGACAATGGAGAGGCCGAGCCCCGTGCCCTTGCGCTGATTGGCAACGCCACCACTTTCAAACCGGTCAAAAATGGTGTTCTTTATATTATCGGGAACTCCGCGGCCTTCATCTGAAATAGCAATTTCAACCATGGTTCCCCTTGATTTACCGGAAATAGTAATTTTTCCGCCATCGGGCGAGAAGTTCACCGCATTGGAAATCAGATTATACAACACCTGCTGTAATCGCTCCCGGTCCGCAATAAAATTTGTGCCCTCTTCAGCAATTTCAATCTTCACAGCCAAATCACGTTCCTTGATCTCGTTTTGAAGCACCCTAAGGCTGTCCTGGATTGTTTCATGTAGAACAACATCCTGCATGTCGAGGTTCAACACTCCTGCATCTATGGTGGCAAGATCAAGAATATCGTCGACAATGCCCTTCAGCGTGGCCGAGGCTTCATTGATATGATCCATGTATTCACCTTGTTTGCTATTCAAGGCGCCGGTAGTGCCATTGGCGAGCATTTCACCAAAGCCTGAAATGCTGGTAAGCGGTGCGCGCAATTCATAAGATACGTGCTGAATAAACTTACTTTTCAGTTGATCCGATGCCTCCAGCGCTTCAGCGCGTTGTTCAAGTGCTCTTTCCACTTTGATCGTATCGGTTTTATCCGTGAAAGTCAGCATTGATTGGGCCTGTGGCAGGGGTACTAATATGACGTCTACAATCGTGCCATCGTCCAGTTCCAAACGTCCGTCAATCGTTTCACGTTCGTCGTTCAGCCCGGTAATTTCGCGAATAATATCGTCCAGAATTTCGTTCGCGTCGGTTCGTCCACGAACAGCATCGAGTAAATCACCCACATGGCAACCTTCCAAAGTCTGGCTATTCTCCTCAAATTTCCACATGGTGGAAAAAGCGGGATTTGAAAGCCGTAGCTTCCCATCCGAACCAAACACCGCCACTGCTTCGTGCAAATGATCGAGCGTTTCGCCCTGTACTTTTATCAGTGCGTTATAGTTGCTCTCCAGCGCCAGCTGCTCGGTAACATTTTCAAATGTCCACGTGGCACCGCCTTGTTCCTGTGGGCTTGAAATGACACGCAAAGTCGTTCCATTGGGCAAATGCCACCAGATTTCACTTTGTTCCATCGCCTGATAAACGGTTAGTTGTTCTTCCCGCCATTTTCGCCAGTCTGGGTGTTCAGGCAGTTTTCCACCAGCAAGCATGGCATCAAGAATCTCACCGTGGGTTGGATTACCCTCTAACAAGGAGGGTTCCAATGCCCATAATTGCTGAAAGCTGGCATTAGCGAACTGAAGCCGTTTAGACGAATCAAATATTGCAACTGCCGTTGCCAGTTGATCCAACATCACTGCGTGGCTGGCAATGGTTTTTGACAAGGTTGTTTTAATTACCTCAATGTCGTTTCGGTCAATTGCGATGCCTGCGCCACCGTTTTCTGTGGTGATATCCACCACATCTACTACGCGGCGGTCGCCTGATATAACCGCGGGCAAACGCCCAGAAAAATAGTTGGAGTTTAGGTGACTTGCGATAATTTCACTGCGTTCCGCACTGTCAAACAGTTGAATGTTCTGCGTCACCGCTGCTTCGCCATTATTTGCATCAACTGCATTTGCATAGGCTTGATTGGCCCAGAACAGTTTGCTTTCCTTATCTTTCAACCAGATCGGCATATCAATTTTTTCAAACAGCTTTTGCACATTATCAATCGTTGAAAGCAGCTGGACGTGATCATATTCAAGTTTTGCTAGGGCCGCCCGCTCGCTGCCCAACTCAATAAACCGCACAAATGCATGCCCGCCGGAAGTTCGTCCCTGCGCTTCAAGGATACCCCCACCGCGGGTTTGCAGGGGCAGATCGAAGCTTGCGGCATTCAAACGAAGGTCTTTCAGGGCTTTCTCAAAATCTGACGCGGAATCGGGCTTTAGCCATATGCCAAAAGCCAAGAATGCAGAATGGTCCTTCGGAACTCCGGAGATGGAAGCCAGTGATCCAAGAATTTCAGGGGTTTGCGCCGAACCGTCCCACACCACAGTGCACTGGTCATTGATATTGACCAAAGCGTCCGTGCGTTCATGCGATGCGCGTAATATGGACAGGCGGTTTTTCAGTAAATGATTTTCGCCTGAAATCCGTGAGCGCTCACGGATAAGCCAGTTGGCCGCCAGAAGCGCAAAACTCATAGCGCCGCCAAATATTGCCAACATCATAATTTCAACGGAGCCGAAAGGAGGTGCAAAAAAGCCTGAAATACTGGCAAAGCTTAACGATAAGCCTTCACCAGCTGCAAAAGCTGATGTTCCATACCCAGCTGTCGCACAGAAGAACAATGACAATTTCAGCAATGCTCGACAATTAGAATAAAGCGCAATTCGACGGCACAGGAAGCCTCTTGGTAGGGAGCTCTGCCGGTCAAAATATCTGACATTTTTACGCAACACACGCTTATCCGAAGAATCAAATAAACTGTAATTCGGGGTATCCCCTGAACCACTCTTTGGCATGCCTTTGGTCCTCTCGCCGCTAGATTACCGAGACCGCCCTGCTTCATCACGCCATATTTTTATGATTTGCCTCTACGGGCCATTGGCAACTGATTCGCTTAACAATACTCAATTAGCGAATCACCTGAAAGGTGTTTTTGCAAAAATAAAACCACCGGATTTGTCAATCCGATGGCTACTATATCTTGTGGATAGTGACGTTTAAATCAATATCTGTAGTGTTCAGGCTTGAATGGGCCATCGACGGTAACGCCGATATAGGAGGCCTGTTCTTCGCTCAATTTGGACAAATTCGCATTCAGCTTGGCCAAATGCATCATGGCTACCTTCTCATCAAGGTGTTTAGGCAGCACATAGACTTCGTTTTTGTAGTTTTCCGATTTGGTGTAAAGCTCGATCTGAGCCAGCACCTGATTGGCAAAACTTGCGGACATCACAAAGCTTGGGTGACCCGTAGCATTGCCAAGGTTTAACAGACGGCCTTCAGAAAGAAGAATCATACGATTGCCACCCGGGAACTCAATCATATCAACCTGTGGCTTGATGTTGTCCCACTTGAAGTTTTTAAGTTTTGCAACTTCAATCTCATTGTCGAAGTGACCGATATTGCCAACAATTGCCATGTCTTTCATCTCGCGCATATGCTCAATACGGATGATGTCTTTATTGCCGGTGGTGGTGATGAAAATATCAGCTGATGAAACGACGTCTTCCAACTGAACAACTTCATAGCCATCCATGCAGGCCTGAAGCGCACAAATTGGATCAATTTCGGTAACTTTCACGCGTGCTCCGGCACCAGCCAGACTTGCAGCAGAACCCTTGCCCACGTCGCCATAACCACAAACAACAGCGACCTTACCGGCCATCATCGTATCGGTTGCGCGGCGAATACCGTCAACGAGGGATTCTTTACAACCATATTTATTATCAAATTTGGATTTGGTAACCGAATCGTTCACATTGATAGCAGGGAAAGGCAAAAGGCCTTTTTCCATCAATTGATAAAGACGATTAACGCCAGTGGTGGTTTCTTCCGAAATACCCATAATGGCATCGCGTTGTTTGGCAAACCAACCGGGGCTTGCTGCAAGACGCTTTTTAATCTGGGCGAACATATATTCTTCTTCTTCGGATGATGGTGTGGAGATCACATCTTCACCAGCTTCAGCACGCGCGCCAAGCAGGATATAGCCTGTAGCATCGCCACCATCATCGAGGATCATGTTGCAGAATTCGCCATTATCCCACTGAAAGATTCTGTCGGCATAATCCCAGTATTCTTCGAGAGTTTCGCCCTTAATAGCGAATACAGGAACCTCAGAAGCTGCAATTGCCGCGGCTGCGTGATCTTGTGTCGAGAAAATATTGCAGGATGCCCAACGAACGTCAGCACCGAGCGCTACAAGCGTTTCGATCAAAACAGCGGTTTGAATGGTCATATGGAGGGAACCGGCAATCCGCGCACCCTTAAGTGGTTTTGATTCGCCAAATTCTTCGCGACAAGCCATCAGGCCTGGCATTTCAGTTTCAGCGATGATGATTTCCTTGCGACCATAATCAGCAAGGTCGATGTCTTTCACAATGTAGTCTGTGAATGCGCTCATGAGATATCCTTTGAGAGGTTTAATTACTTTTAAATGGGGAATTCGCATCAAACTCAGATAAGCAAATTCAAGTCTACCAAGCGAATTAGTCGCTTGTTTAGCAGGATGCTACGCACCAAGCAATATCATATAAAGAATTCTTTATATGATTCGGTGCTGGGACAGAATGCCCTCATTCCCCTTCCCCAAACTTGTCATCAATCAAGCTTTGCAGCGCTAAAAGCGCTTCACTGGCTTCGGGGCCGCTGGCTGAGATGTGAATTGTGCTGCCATTGCCTGCCGCCAGCAACATTAATCCCATAATGGAGGTACCACCAACCACATGGCCATCCTTGCTGACGGTGATTCTGGCATTAAATTCTTCTACGCATTTGACAAATTTGGCTGATGCCCTTGCGTGCAGGCCGCGTTTATTGGAGATTTTGAAAATGCGGGGCGAAGCCTGTTCATCTGGCATTGGTTAAATGGTCCTGACCCAAGAGCATTTTTCAGTTTTTGCTCTCACCCTACTGGCCCTGCAAAACCTGGCTGGCCACATTGATGTATTTGCGCCCTGATTCCTGAGCCTCTTTGAGGCTTTCATCCATATTTTCAGAAGTTCTGACACTGGCGAGCTTAATCAACATGGGAAGGTTAACGCCGGCCAAAACCTCGATTGTGCCAGCCTGCATCACAGATATGGCAAGGTTGGAGGGGGTGCCACCAAACATATCGGTGAGAATAATCACACCGCTACCAGTGTTAACTTGTGACACACCGTCAAGAATATCCTGACGGCGCTGCTCCATATCATCATCAGGTCCAATCGCGATGGTCTCTATCTGTTCTTGCGGTCCCACCACGTGTTCCAGCGCCAGCCGAAACTCATTGGCCAATTGTCCGTGCGTGACGAGTACGAGCCCAATCATAATGTTTTCAGTTTCCCGGTTGATAGAATGGCATTTTATTGGGCTATTTTTACCGATTTCCGCCTCAGCGCAAGGCAAATTTCGTCTTTTATTCAGATTTTCCAGCAGGAAGTAAAATTATAAACCGTGCTCCATTGGCTGGTGCCCGGCGATTTTCCACTTTGATTGAGCCTCCATGGGCTTCGATTATCTGCTTGGAAATCGACAGGCCAAGGCCTGAGTTTTGCCCAAATGCCTCGCCATCGGGGCGATCTGTATAAAAACGCTCAAACACCCGACTCATATCTTCTGCCTGAATGCCCGGACCATTATCCTCAACTATAATCTGAAAATTGTCAGCCACAGCTTTCAGCGAAACAGAAATTTTGCCACCGGATTCCGGCACAAAGGATTTGGCATTATCAATCAGATTATTGATGACCTGACCCAGACGGCTATCATGGCCCTGAATTACACAACCATCTTTCTTATTCTGGAGACCTTCAATAACGGTGGAAATTTCCACCTGTTTCTGCTGCTTGCTAATCTGGCCGGCAATCTCAACCACCGTCAACAGCAATTTCTCCAGATCAATTGGTTCCAGATCGGTACGCGCCAGTTCTGCATCTAATCGCGAGGCATCAGAAATATCTGTAATCAGACGATCAAGCCGTCTGACGTCATGTTGAATAATGGCCATTAACCGGTCTTTTGATGCCTGTGTTTTTGCAAGTGGCATGGTTTCAACGGCACTTCGAAGGGAGGTCAGCGGATTTTTCAGTTCATGACTTACATCAGCGGCAAAACTCTCAATTGCATCAATGCGCCCATAAAGCGAGTTGGTCATCTCCCCCAAGGCTGCGGATAAATCACCAATTTCATCCTGCCTACCGGAAAAATTCGGTATCTCAACCCGCGAATTCACCCCACGCCGCACTCTGTTTGCCGATTCCGATAATTTGCGCAGGGGCGTTGCAATAGCACTTGAAAGCACAATCGAAAGGATAACCATCACAATTGCTGCCACTAGAAAAATACGCAAAATAGCCAGTCTCTCTTCGGTAACAATCCTGTCGATATCCCCCCCCTGGGTTGATAGCAGCAAGACACCCAACACCGCCCGAAAACGCTGAATGGGCAAAGCAACGGAAACAATCATCTCGCCTTTTTCTGTTACCCGCACAACCGGTTTTGGCGCGCCCAAGAGAGCGGATGCGACTTCCGGATATTCTGTTCCAAGGCCCTGAATTTCCCGGTAAATGGGAAGATCTTTTGGACGCAACAGCCAGTTCAGGGTCTCGCGAACGAAATCAAGCATGCCCATTTCTTCATCGTCCAGCAGTGGCAGATTATAGCGCAGCACCTGCCCTCCGGCGTAAAGATGGCGCGAATCAAGGATTAACAATCCTTCCGGATCATAAATACGCGCTCTGGTGCGGGTTGGCTGAATAAGCTCCCTCAACACCGGTGCAATTCTTTCCGGGTCGATCGGAAAATCGAGGCTGTCGAAATTATCAAGGGTCGGAAGTACGCTCTCGCCGGTACGCAATTCCAGCAATTTTTCTGGATCGATGGTGATGGTATTGGTTTCAACAGTTGCAGAAACGGATATCGAGTCAGCAATGATGCGTCCCTGAGTAAGCAGGCTTTCTACTCGAGCGTCAATCAGACCTTCACGAAACTGGTTAAGATAAAGAATACTGGATAAAATCACAGCTAGGGCAGTGAGGTTGAGGAAGATGATGCGCCGTGTGAGGGAAGACACCAGTGTGCGCCGCATGACCTGCAACAGTCTGGATATCGGATGTTTTTTAACCGGGGCCGCCTCTTCGTCCCCAGACATACCAAAATTCACTCGCCCCCCCGGGTTTTGTCGACCCGATGAAGTCTTGACTGTTGTTTTAGCTGCACGATCAGGGCCTGATCTTTCACGCGAATCCGCGCTCCCTTCGACAGGCTTGTCGTCGGGCAGGCGTTCTCGCGAATTTTGCGGGTCGAGATCCATTCATCTTCCAAAAAACTGACCCTGCTTATGAGTCCAGGACCCAAAGCATAACGCACCGGAGGCCTTCGCTCAAACGTTTTCGCGGAAACGATACCCAACACCGTAGAGAGTTTCGATCATATCGAAATCATCATCTTCCACCTTGAACTTCTTGCGCAGCCGCTTGATATGACTGTCGATGGTACGATCATCCACATAAACCTGGTCGTCATAAGCCGCATCCATCAAAGAATCACGGCTTTTTACAACGCCGGGACGTTGCGCCAGCGCAAATAGAATGAGGAACTCTGTTACCGTCAGTGTAACCGGCTTGCTATCCCAGGTACAGGTGTGACGCTCCTGATCCATTGCCAGCAGGCCGCGCTCCAAAGTATTGGACGCTTTCTCTGTATCGCTCGATTTTGAACCGGAAACTGGTCCGGTACTGGCGCGTCTCAGAACGGCTTTTACCCGTTCAACCAGCAGGCGCTGGGAAAACGGTTTGGTGATAAAATCATCAGCGCCCATTTTCAAGCCAAATAGCTGGTCGATTTCATCGTCCTTGGAGGTGAGAAATATCACCGGCAGGTCTGAGCTTTGTCGCAATCGCCGCAACAATTCCATACCGTCCATACGCGGCATCTTGATATCGAATATCGCCAGATCGGGGCGTCGAATACTCAAACCATCAAGAGCGGACGCACCATCGGTATAAGTCTCCACCCGATAACCTTCTGATTCCAACGCAATCGACACTGAAGTCAGAATATTGCGATCATCGTCCACTAGGGCAATTGTAGGCATTTTGGAAATTCTCCGTCAAATCTGTCTTACGTATAGGACACTTATATAGGGTAGTGTGGCTATTGGCGCCAGAATTACGCGGAAATTGTGGCGGGAATAATTTTGGACGGTCGTATATAAAGACGTTTTACCGCCAAACTATGCCTTCAAAAATATTTTCTCTTGCTCCAAATCAGTTCAATTGCCAGCAATTAAGACCAATTTTGACTAAATCAGGCGAGGAAAAACTTGATATTGGCAGCGAAGAAACACCCCCAACTGCTGATGATTTGAAAAAAGAACTTGATAGCCATGATCTGGGCACGGAGAACATCACCGTAGAAATCATAGGCGATAAGGCCGTTATTAAAGGCGAGGTTGCAGGTCAATCGATCTTTGAAAAGGCAATCGTGGCGCTTGGAAACACATTGGGGGTTTCACAGGTTGAAGCAACCGAGGTAAAAGTTGCAGCTTCAGCACCTGAAGACGTGGTGTTGCATGAAGTTCAAAAAGGCGACAGTCTTTGGAAAATTGCCACGAAACATTATGGCAATGGTTCAAGATACCCGGAGATTTTTGAGGCCAATAAGCCAATGCTCAGCAATCCTGAGAAAATTTATCCAGGTCAGATACTGCGTATCCCGAAACTCGATTAAACTTATTTGTTCCCACGGGCGCATCCAATGCATTTTTGTTGCATGTCTTCGACATGACGCATTGGGCCCTCCATATGGGTGGCGCATCAACGCCGAGCGGGTTTTTGCAGCCTTGAACGTCAGCTTTAATGCTTGAGCACTTTTTCATTTTGCGCTCCAAATCAAAGTTGCACCAGGCAATTCGCCAATGATTTAACTGCCGAAAAGCAAGTCCATAATGGATTTTGGTTTTTGGCGGTTTTCGTATGAGCTGCCCAAACCTTTCGAAGGTCGGGGTCCAACACCTTTGGCGGCAATACGGGCGGTTTGGCGCGGCCTTGCAATGACTGGCTCATCGTTTCGTCGTTTGGCCGGAGCCACAAAGCGAGCGACGGTACGAGGCGCATGTTGCGCAATTGGGCGTGAGGGCCGGGCGGTTGGAATAACTGAAACTTCGCCAATATAATTGCCCGGCAATTCAGCAATTGGCACGTTTTTTAGAGCTGCACTCATGAAGGAGTTCCAGCTTTTTGCGGGAATGGAACCACCAGTTATTTTATTAGTCGGCTTTCCATTATCATTTCCGTACCACACGCCAGTGATTAGATTAGCCGTATAACCAATGAAAAGACCGTCACGCGAATTCTGACTGGTGCCCGTTTTACCGGCGACCTGCCAGCCCTTGATTTGGGCCGCTTTGCCAGTGCCATTTTCAACAACCTGCTGCAGCATGATATTCATCATACCAAGCTCTCGTGACCTTATCACCTGATCGGCGTTTTCGCTCTTGCGCTCAAAGAGAATTCTGCCATTGAGATCCTTCACTCGCTTGATGATATGGGGGGTGACACGATATCCACCATTGGCAAATGGTACATAGGCACCGGTTAATTCCATGAGTTTCACCTCGGATGTGCCAAGGGCAATCGATGCGTTATTTTGTAATTTGGAATTAATACCAAGCCGTCGGGCTGTGGCCACTACATTGCCGGGGCCGACTTCGGTCGCCAGTTGGGCGGCAATCGTATTCAATGATTTGGCCAGTGCTTTTGAGAGCGTTACTTCACCACGATATTTCTTATCGTAGTTTTTTGGCGTCCAATTACCAATTTTTACCGGGCCATCCATACGAATGGAAGCGGGTGTGAGGCCACGTTCCAGCGCTGCCAAATAAACAAATGGCTTGAAGGCGGACCCAGGCTGCCGCAAGGCATCGGTGGCGCGGTTAAACTGGCTATCGGCGTATTCCTTGCCGCCAACCATTGCACGGATGGCACCATTGGCATCCATTGCCACCAGCGCTCCCTGCGAAACTCTTAGCTTTTTGCCTTTGTCTATCAGGGTCTTGGAAATAACCTTACCCGCAAGGGTTTGTAGCTTGAGATCAATCGTTGTGTCGACGATCACGTTCTGTTGAAAATCTCCGATCAGGCCCGGCAATTCTTTCATCACCAGATCAGCTACGTAATGTTGAGACCCACTCCAATAGCGTTTGGCCTTTTTGGGCTTCATCGAAAGGGCTTTGCTGGTTTCATTCTTGGTCACAAAACCCTCGCGCCGCATTGCTGCCAGAACCAATTGGGCGCGTGCATTGGCAAGTTTTGGATCGCGGGCAGGAGAAAGCTTTGACGGGGCTTTTAATAAGCCGGCTATTAGTGCGGCTTCAGCGAGTGAAACATCACGGGCAGATTTTTGAAAATATCGTCGGGCCGCTGCATCCACCCCATAAGCACCTGAGCCGAAATAGACCCGATTTAAATAAAGTTCCAGAATTTCATCTTTGGAATATTTGGCTTCAAGCCAAATGGCAAGAATCAACTCCTGAACCTTACGAGCAAATGTGCGTTCCGGTTTTAAGAACAGGTTCTTGGCCAATTGCTGGGTCAATGTCGAACCGCCCTGAGTAAGCCGCCCTGCAACCAAGTTTGTAACCATCGCCCGGGTAAAACCAATTGGATCGAAACCAAAATGGCTTTGGAACCGTCTGTCCTCAATGGCAATAACGGCCATTGGAATATAAGGCGACATCTCGCCCAGCATCATTGCTTCGCCGCCAGTCACCCCACGATTGGCGATTAATGCGCCATCAACCGAAACAATTTTTGCGTTAGGCGGGCGTTCAGGGACACTCCAGCTGGACGTCTGAGGTAATTGGGCGCCATAATAACCGACCACGCCAGTGGCCGCGATCACACCCCATATTCCCAGTACAAAACCCCAGTAAATGCCGCCGCGCATGAAACGTGAGAGCAAAGAGCGTTTTTTGTTGCGTGATTTTTTCGTAGTTTTTCGGCGCGAATTACTGGTCGTTTTACGAGGTTTGCGAGGCTTACCGCCATTTGCAATGCTGCGATTATCAGCGCTCGGACGCACATTTTTAGACGCTTTCCCAGCCGGCTCACCAAAATGAGGCTCAACCCGCTCAGCCTGTTTGCGGCGAGAGTTTTTTTTGCGATTCAGGATCATAATTTACGCAACCAACCGGGAATAATTATACCATATCTGAGGGGTTTCCTCCAGATTGGATGCATTCTAATTGGGGCTATTTAATGGGTAGTAAAAGGCAGTTGAATTTAGATAAAATTTTAATGAAATGGTTAACAGGAATTTTTTGATTTTTTGCTAAAACTTTATCCAATTGGGAATTTGGTAGGGAAATCATATGAATCATTCACAAATCGCACAGAATAAACCCCGGATAGACTGGGTCGACTACGCCAAGGGTGTTTGTATTATTTTTGTTGTCATGATGCACTCAACTTTGGGTGTTGAAAAAGCTGCTGAAAGCACAGGCTGGATGCACTACATCGTGCAATTTGCCCAGCCATTTCGTATGCCCGACTTTTTTATGATTTCCGGCCTGTTTTTGGCCAGCGTGATAAATCGCCCATGGAAACGCTATATTGACCGCAAAGTGGTGCACTTTTTCTATTTCTACATACTGTGGATGACCATCCAATACGCGATCAAAGCTCCAAGTTGGATTGGCGAAGGTCAAACACTGGTGGAAGTTTTTCAAAACTTCCTATTTGCCTTTGTTCAACCATTTGGAACGCTTTGGTTCATCTATATTCTGCCAATCTTTTTCGTGATGACCCGCTTAGTGGAGCGCATTGACTGGCGTATTATTTTCGCGGTTGCGGCACTGGCAGAAATTCTACCAATCCATACAGAAGCCATGATCATTGATGAAACGGCAGCCAGATACATCTACTTCTTTGCCGGCTACAAATTGGCTCCCTATATATTCCAATTGGCCTCATGGGTCATGGATAACGCTGCAAAGGCAACACTGGCCTTGCTGGCATGGGCTGCATTTAACGGTATGTTGACCTTCACCCAGACTGCTGAATGGATGTCTGCACCCCATAGAATGCTGGGGATGGAAATGCCGGAATATCTGGCTCAATACCCGGGAATATCTCTTTTCCTTGGCGGGCTGGGTGCTGTAGCTGTAATTTTGTTCTCAGCACTTCTTTCCAGATTTTCGTTCACCGGGTTCCTGCGCTATCTCGGTAGCCATTCGATTGTGGTCTATCTGGCGTTTTTCTTCCCGATGGCAATTAGCCGGATAATCTTACTAAAATTTGCCCCGTTCCTCGATATTGGAACCATTTCGTTGCTGGTTACAATTTCTGGAATTCTGGGCACTATGGTGCTTTATTGGGCGATATTGTTAACCGGCTATGGAAAATTCCTTTTCACCCGCCCTCAATGGGCAATTACAGAACGCCCGGAAGCAAAACAGGCACGGCCCGCTTTGCAACCAGCGGAATAGATCTGGCCGCTCTAAACCTTTTCCAACTCTGGTTTTTTCTTGTTTTCCAGTATTGCCATCAAAGCTTCTTTGATCTTCCTCTGACGCTGAGGCGAGGTGATTTTATGGCCAATCAAATCGTTTACGTAAAAGCTGTCACTGGCCTTTTCACCAAAGGTTGCAATATGGGCAGAGCCAATATCCAAATTAAGGTCGGCTAATTGTCTGGTGACCTGCGATAGCAGGCCCGGACGATCAAGACATTCAATTTCAATCACCGAAAAATCATCGGACAAATCATTGTCGATTGTTACTTTGGCAGGTACACTGAAGGCCTTATGAGCCTGTTTGTAACTGGATCTTTGGAGAATAATTTCCGGTAATCTGGTTTTTCCAGTGAGGACATTTTCGATGATTGCGCCGATTTTTTCCGTCCGACGTATCTCATCCTCATCATTGTCGAATTCTCGATTGATAAATATAGAATCAAGCGCGCGGCCGTCATGAGTGGTATGAATTTTTGCATCAACGATATTGGCACCAGCAGCGTTACAGGCACCAGCAATGATCGACAGGAGTCGTGGATGATCTGGCGCCACCAGTGTGATTTCTGTCACTGCTTCAAATTCTCTGGTATGAACGGATGTTGCCAGTGGTTTGCCGCTTTCCTCAATTTCAAGCAGGAATTCCATATGCCTTATCTGGCTTTCTTTATCGGTAGAAAGAAAATAGGCGGGGTATGGCAAATCTGTGATTCGTTCGCGTGTCGCGGCATCCCAGCTTTCAAGGGCTGCATCAAGCTCACCCTTGGCAGTATACAACCTGGATTTGGTTGAAACCTTAGAAAACCCACCGGTCAGGATCGGCTCGGTTTCATAATAGAGGGTGCGCAGCAATTGCCCCTTCCAACCATTCCAGACACCAGGGCCAACTGCTCTGATATCGCACACGGTGAGAATAAGCAGATAGCGCATACGCTCAACTGTTTGAACTGTTTCGGCAAAATCAGTGATGGTTTTTCGATCACTCAAATCGCGGGATTGAGCGATATTACTCATGGTTAGATGCTCCAGCACCAACCATGAAATCATCTCAGTCTGCTCTTTGCTCATGCCAAGGCGGGGGCAGAGGCTTTTGGCAATTCTTGCGCCTGCAATTGAGTGATCTTCCTTGCGGCCCTTGGCGATATCGTGGATCAGCAAGGCCACATATAAAAGCTCGCGATCCTTGATATCAGGCAATAATTCTGCCGACAGGGGGTGCTCTTCTGCAAGCTTTCCGCTCTCAATACCCCATAGGGCACCGACAGACTGGATCAAATGCTCATCAACCGTGAAGTGATGATACATATTGAACTGCATCATCGCTACGATCTTGCCGAAAGCGGGAATAAACCTTCCCAGAAAACCTGATTCGTTCATGCGGCGAAGAATGGCTTCCGGGCCGTTTTTGGTGGTGACCACGTCGAGAAATAGCCGAACCGCTTCCGGGTTTTTACGAAAATTTTTGTCTACTAATTTCATAGATTTTGACAAAAGATGCATGACATCGGGGTGGAAATCGAGATCATTTTCATCAGCCACTTTGAACAGGCGTATCATGTTCACCGGCTCGTTTTTAAACACATCCATATTTGCTACATTGATGCGGCCATGGTCACGGATAAAATTCTCATGACCTTTGATTTTCCGTGGCCGCTGGGTAACGGAGCGAAACAGGCCGCGTATGCCGCCTACTTCCTTTGCCTCACGCTCCTCTAGCGCAGAACAGGCAATGAGGGTCAGATCTCCCACTTCTTTTGCTACCAAAAAATAATGCTTCATGAAGCGTTCGACATCGAGTAGGCCGCCATGCTCCGTATATTTCAGTCGGGTTGCCAATTCGCTTTGCAGTTCAAAGGAAAGGCGCTCCTCGGCACGGCCGGTGAGAAAATGCATGTGGCAGCGCACGGTCCAGAGGAATTTTTCTGTGGCGCGGAATGTGCGATATTCCTTCTTTGTGAAGAAGCCAAGCTTTACCAATTCGCGGGATTTTCCAACATTGAAAAAATATTTGCTGATCCAGAATAAAGTATGGAGATCGCGCAAACCGCCTTTTCCATCCTTGATATTGGGTTCAACCCGGTAGCGCGATTCACCGCTTTTCTTATGCCTATGGTCACGTTCTTCCAATTTCGCTGCAATGAATTCGTGAGCCGTATTGGCAACGATTTCATTCTGAAATTTTTTGGATAATTCCTTTGACAGCTCCTTGGAACCCCAGATATAACGCATCTCCAAAATAGAGGTACGGATGGTCATATCGTCGAGGGAAAGACGGATGCATTCGTCAATATTGCGGGTGGCGTGGCCAACCTTGAAGCCCATATCCCACAGCATATAGAGGATATATTCAACCACAGATTCACCCCATGCGGTCTGCTTGTAGGGTAGAACGAACAGTAAATCGATATCGGAACCAGGGGCCAAGGTGCCGCGACCATAGCCGCCTACAGCGCATATGGCCATTTTTTCGGCATTAGTGGCGTTGTTATTGGAATAAACATGGGTGATGGCAAAATTATAGATGACGCCGATCAACTCGTCCTGAAGGTAGGAAATGCGGCGGGCACAAGCGGTGCCATTACCATCTTCAAAAAGCAGTTCTTCGGCTTTTGTGCGACCATCCTTATTGGCCCGTTTTAACAGTGCCAAAACTTCTGCGCGTATCTGGGTGTCCGACCCCTCGCCGTCCTTTACAAAGGCTGACATCTTTTCCCGCAGGTCTTGCGCGTCGATGAGATCAGAAAGCCTTAAATCGGTTGCTGCCATATCGATCGCGTTTCTTTCTTCCAGGCCCTGCTTTCAGAAAACCCTATCCGTTGTCAGCGTCATCTGTCTCTGCATCATTCGTGTCAATCGTCGGAGCCACAAATTTGGGGCCACCTTTGGCAACACCCACCATGGCAGGGCGCAATACTCTATTGCCGATAACATAACCATCCTGCACGACCTGAACAATGGTGTTGTTGGGAATGTCAGGATTGGGCAATTCAAACATTGCCTGATGGAAATTCGGATCGAATTTTTCATCCAGAGGCACGATTTTCTTGACGCCATGTTTTTCGAGGCCATTGAGCATCTCGCGCTCGGTCATTTCGAGACCTTCAAGGAGGTTTTTCATCTCATCTGAATTTTTATCTTCTTCAGATACCGAATCAAGTGTGCGGCGCAAATTGTCGGATACAGCCAGCATATCACGGGCAAAACCGGCAATCGAGAAAGCACGTGCATCGGCCACATCCTTAGTGGTGCGACGGCGCAGGTTTTCCATATCGGCAGCATTGAGCAAAACACGGTCTTTTAACTCGGCATTTTCGGTTTCCAGCTTGTGGCAATCCGCGGCTAGCGCTTCCAACGGATTGGCGAAACCTTCGAGAGGCTCTTCTTCGGAGTTTTCTGCAGCCAAAAGTTCTTCAACCTCATCTTCGCGCAGCATGTCTTCAGCTGCGTAACGCTCAGCTGCATTCATTTGCTCGACCGTGGACTCATCTTTTGTGGACTCGTCTTTTTTTGGTGCATCATTTTGCGAAGTTTCTGCTTCATGGGCAATGTCTTCATCATGATGTTCGGCGTTTTCCGTCATCAATCATTCCTAATCATCTTTAAGAGGAGAATTTGGTCTGATATCAGGGTTTAGCGAAGAAAAATCAAGTGTTTTACTGCGATATGGACCGAAATTGTGCCAAATAATTGGCGTCACCTGAGAATTTTGCTGATCACATTGGCGGTATGATCAACCATAGGTACGATTCGCGCATAATTTAGCCTTGTGGGGCCAATAATACCCACGGCGCCAATCACCCTTTGTTCCTTGTCGCGGTAGGGGGCAACAATTACCGAAGAACCCGACATTGAAAACAGTTTATTTTCCGAACCGATAAATATGCGAACGCCCTCGCCTTCTTCGGTAAGTTCCAGAAGTTTCAGGAAATTTTCCTTTGATTCCAACTCACCAAATAAATCCCGAACCCGGTCAAGGTCGTCGGCAGCGGTTAGGTTTTCAAGCAAGTTTGCATGGCCACTAATAATGAGTTGGCCTGAATCACCTTCGCTGCTACCGGCCCAAATGGCGATACCATCATCCACCAATTTTTGCGCCAAACTGTCCAGCTCCATACGCGCCATACCATGGAGTCGCTTAAGTTCAGCCTGAGCCTCAATAATGGTACGGCCTGCAATTTTTGCGTTGATATAGTTGGATGCTTCAATCAGCGCCGAACCAGAAATACCCCGTGGTAGAGCGATCACCCGGTTTTCTACTGAACCGTTCTCACCAACAATCACCACCAGAGCCTTGGTTGGCTCAAGATGAATGAACTCGATATGTTTCAACCGAATATCACTTTTTGTGGTGATCACTATACCTGCGCTGCGAGACAGGCCGGAAAGCATCTGGCTGGCTTCAATCAGGATATTTTCCATCGTTTGGCCATTTGATGCGTCCTGTACCTTGGATTCAATCACTTTTTGTTCGCGTTTGGCCAGATTGCCGATTTCCATAAAGCTATCTACAAAAAACCTAAGGCCGATATCCGTTGGCAATCGCCCCGCACTGGTATGAGGCGAATAAATTAGGCCCAGTTGCTCCAGATCCGACATTACATTTCTGATGGTGGCGGGCGATGCTGAACGGGATAATTGCCGTGCAATATTGCGCGAACCAAGCGGTTCGCCGGTTTCGAAATAGCTGTCGACGATTGATTTGAAAATCTCACGTGAACGCTCATCCAGCTCTTCAAGAGCCGAGCGGGGGCGTTCTGGCGGTGTAAAATTCGTGCTCATAAGGATAATATAAGCAGAATTGATGCCACTGCACAGATATTCTTTGCCAAGGTTTACACTCTTCGGTAAAACAATTTTGAAAACTGAACCCAAATCCCAAGATTAAGCCAGAATAAAGAAGGAATTCAACCATGCGTCCATCCAAACGCGCTGTCGATGAAATGCGAGCCGTAACCCTTGAGCGAGGCTTTGCAAAACATGCGGAAGGCTCGTGTCTGGTGCGTTTTGGCGATACCCATGTACTGTGTACTGCCAGCCTTGAAGAGCGGGTTCCGCCCTGGCTGCGTGGTGGTGGTAAAGGCTGGGTGACAGCAGAATATGGTATGTTGCCCCGTTCAACCGGTGAGCGGATGCGGCGTGAAGCTTCTTCCGGCAAACAATCCGGTCGCACACTGGAAATTCAACGTCTTATAGCGCGTTCGCTTCGTGCCGTTGTGGATTTGAAAGCCCTGGGTGAACGGCAAATTACTGTCGATTGCGACGTATTGCAGGCCGATGGCGGTACGAGAACTGCTTCCATCACCGGTGGGTTTGTTGCTTTGAAAGAGTGCATTAACTGGATGGTTGAACGCGAAATGGTTGAAGCTAACGTGCTTAAGGATAATGTGGCGGCGATTTCCTGTGGTATTTATAAAGGAACGCCGGTGCTTGATCTTGATTATGCCGAGGACAGCACTGCGGAGACTGATGCAAATTTTGTTATCACCGGCTCCGGCGGTATCGTCGAAATTCAAGGAACTGCTGAGGGCGAAACCTTTAGTGAAGAAGAATTTAGCCAGCTAATGGGCCTTGCAAAACAAGGTATTGCCGACCTGGTGAAAATGCAGAACGCATAAAACACATGAGAAAACTGGTCGAAAAAGAAATCGTGGTAGCAACCCACAATGCAGGCAAGGTGCGCGAGATCAATGAATTGCTCGCACCTTACGGCCTGATTGCGAAATCTGCTGCTGAACACGGCCTGCCTGAGCCGGAGGAAACCGGAACTACATTTGAAGAAAACGCGCTAACCAAGGCAAAAACTGCAATGCTTGCCACGGGCCTGCCAGCACTTTCTGATGATAGCGGGCTGGTGGTGGATGCACTTGATGGGCAGCCTGGGGTTTATACCGCTGACTGGGCTGAAAAAGCAGATGGTTCCGGCCGTGATTTTGGTCTTGCCATGCAAAAAGTTGAAGATGCGCTTCAGGCAAAAGGGGCCATATCATCAGAGCAACGGACCGGGCGTTTTGTTGCAACCCTATGCCTGATCTGGCCGGACAATCATGTTGAATACTTCCGCGGCGAGGCCGAGGGCCAATTGATCTGGCCACCTCGCGGTGAACTTGGGTTTGGTTATGATCCCGTGTTCTTGCCCAATGGCCATGATCGTACTTTTGGTGAAATGACCTCGGATGAAAAGCATGGCTGGGATGGTACGCCGGAAGATGAAGGCCTTTCCCATCGCACGCGGGCATTTGCGCTATTTGCCCGCCAATGTTTGGGCAAATAGCGTCATGACTATCGGGGCTACCCGCCGAAACGCTTTTGGGATCTATATTCACTGGCCGTTTTGCATGGCCAAGTGCCCTTATTGCGACTTTAACAGCCATGTGCGGCACAAGCCTGTTGATCAAGCTACTTTCGTCACCGGTTACGAGCGCGAAATTGCCCATATGGCAGCAATGGCACCCGGACGCGAAGTTACCAGCATCTTTTTCGGCGGCGGCACACCCTCTTTGATGGAGCCAGCAACGCTGGAACGCATTTTAGCTGCTATCGATAAGCACTGGTATATCTCCAAGGACGCGGAGATTTCTCTGGAAGCAAACCCCACCAGCGTTGAAGCCGGGCGGTTCAAGGCTTATCGGGCCGCTGGCGTAAACCGGGTTTCGCTGGGGATTCAATCCCTGCGCGATGAGCAATTAAAATTTCTAGGCCGCATGCATAATGCTGCCGAGGCAAGAGCTGCAATTGAACTGGCACGTGGAATTTTCCCGCGTCTCTCTTTTGATCTGATTTATGCAAGGCCTGAACAGACTTTAACCCAATGGGAAGAGGAGCTGCGCGAAGCGATTGATTTGGCTGCGGATCACTTGTCCCTTTATCAATTGACCATCGAACAGGGCACGCCGTTCTATGAATTGCATAAAAAAGGTCGCTTCCAGATACCTGATCAGGATTTGGCTGCAGAACTATACGAACTGACCGCTGACATTACCAAAGCTCATAATTTGTCGGCTTACGAAATTTCCAATTACGCCGCAGGAGGCATGGAATGCCAGCATAATCTTGTCTATTGGCGCTATCAGGATTATGCAGGCATCGGACCTGGCGCGCATGGGCGCATCACCACCAATGAAGGAAAAATTGCTACCGCGTGTGAGCGCAATCCTGAAAACTGGTGGCAAAAATCCAACGTAGATGGCCATGGCATGATTACTCAGGATTTGTTGACACCGGATGAACAGGCCGATGAATTGTTGGTGATGAATTTGCGACTGCGCGAGGGATTTGACCCGGCAAAATATGAAGCTTTAAGTGGAAAGCCCTTCGACCCGAAGAAAATCACCATGCTGAAAGAATTTGGATTTATCGAAACTACGGATAATGGCTGGTTACGGGCAACCCCTTCAGGATTCCTGGTTCTGGACGCAGTGGTTGCAGATTTGGCTGGATAAAACGCAATCATTGCAATCATTGCAATCAATTGCTATATTCTTTGCATGGCCAGCATCACCATTCGAAACCTCGACGAATCCATCAAACAGGCTCTGCGCGAACGCGCAGCCCAAAACGGGCACTCCATGGAAGAAGAAGCTCGGCTTCGTCTAGGACAGCAGGAGCTTGCGGGGCCTCATCCCGTCAGTCAAATCACTGTTCCTATTTTGTCGGCTAATTATAATGCCTCTCTAGATGAAAAACGCGTTCTGCTTATTATTGGCGGAGGAATCGCTGCGTATAAATGCCTCGACTTAATTCGTCGGCTAAAAGAACGTGGTGCAAGCATTCGAGTTGTGATGACATCTGCTGCCGGCGAATTCATAACACCGCTTTCCATAGGCGCACTTTCTGGTGACAAGGTTTTTAGCGATTTATTCGATCGTGATGACGAGCATGATGTGGGCCATATTCGGCTTTCACGTGAAGTCGATATGATTGTTGTTGCCCCTGCCACCGCCGATTTAATGGCGAAAATGGCCAATGGCATCGCCAATGACCTTGCCTCGACAACCTTGATGGCCACCAACAAACCCGTACTCATTGCCCCTGCCATGAACCCACAAATGTGGAACCATCGCGCCACGAGGCGCAATCATCAAACTCTCTTGTCGGACGGCATTCATTTTATTGGCCCTAATCCTGGTGAAATGGCTGAAAGTGGGGAAGCTGGTTTGGGCCGCATGGCTGAGCCGATGGAAATTCTTGGTGCGGTTCAATCCATACTTGCCGAGAGCGAGGGTCCAAAACCTTTAAGCGGGATGCGAGCAATTGTAACCTCCGGCCCAACCCACGAACCCATTGATCCCGTGCGTTACATTGCCAATCGCTCCTCTGGTAAGCAGGGCCACGCAATCGCTGAAGCATTGGCGCAGGAGGGTGCGGAAGTCATACTGGTTTCTGGCCCGGTAAACATTCCGGGTCCGAAAGGAGTTGAGGTTATCAAGGTTCAGACTGCTCGCCAGATGCAGAAAGCCGTTGAAACCGCCCTTCCTGCGGATATTGGCGTCTTTGTTGCAGCGGTCGCCGATTGGCGCACAGTGAAATCGGCGAATGAGAAACTAAAAAAGAAAGACGGCAAAGGACCGTCTTCTTTGAAACTCACTGAAAACCCGGATATTTTGAAGGGTATTGGCCATCACAACAATCGCCCCAAACTTGTTATCGGATTTGCTGCGGAAACGGAGCATCTTGAAAAGCATGGCAAAGCCAAGCTGAAACGCAAAAATGCCGACTGGATTGTTGCCAATGATGTGTCGCCTGAAACCGGGGTGATGGGCGGCGATCAAAATACGGTTCATCTACTCTCAAAAGAAGGTGTGGAAAGTTGGCCTAAACTCTCCAAACAGGAGGTGGCGGAACGCCTCGTTGCGCGTATGGTGGCATTTTTCGACGTGGAAACGATAGAGATATGAGCCAGACCCTAACCATTATCCGTATGCCCCATAGTATTGGACTTGATTTGCCGGCTTACGAAACAAGCGAAGCAGCGGGAATGGATTTGCGCGCCGCCTGTGATGAAAACATCATTCTGGCCCCTGGCGAGCGGCAGCTTATACCCACCGGATTAATCATGGAGCTACCTTCCGGCCATGAGGGGCAAATCCGGCCCCGTTCCGGCCTTGCCTATAAGGATGGCATTACCTGCCTCAATACGCCGGGAACCATCGATGCGGACTATCGTGGCGAAGTGAAGGTTTTGCTGATCAATCATGGGCAGGAGCCCTTCACCATCACCCGTGGCATGCGCATTGCGCAAATGGTTGTAGCACCCGTTACTCAGGTGAAAATTGCTGAATCGAGCCTCGCTGGCGAGACAGATCGCGGTTCAGGCGGGTTTGGTTCGACTGGCACGTAGTAGATTCATCACATAATGTGATAAAATGCTTGCAGAATTCCCGTTCCGGCGCTATAGATCGCCTCGATTGATCATCTGGCAGGGCATGCCATGTTGATCACACTTGCGAAGCTCCGCTCTGGTCAGTGGAGCTTTTGACTTTTCCCAAGGTCCGTTTTGTTGAGGTAGCCTCGATAATTCATTGGTGCTTGGGAGTTTTTTGAAAGGAACCGCAAAATGCCCAAGATGAAGACCAAATCAAGCGTGAAAAAACGCTTCAAACTCACCGCCTCTGGCAAGGTTAAATGTGGTCAGGCTGGCAAACAGCACATGATGATCAAACGTTCGAACAGCTTTCTTCGCAAAGCCCGTGGCACCACCACACTTTGTGACGCAGATGCAAGAATCGTTAAAAAATTCCTTCCTTACGGCTAAGCCGCAACATCCCAGTTTGGAGCTAAAAACATGGCACGTGTAAAACGCGGTGTAACCGCCCATGCAAGACATAAAAAAGTACTGAAAAAAGCGAAAGGCTATTACGCTTCTCGCAGAACAACCATTCGTATTGCCAAGCAGGCAGTTGAAAAGGCCGCTCAATATTCTTACCGCGACCGGAAAACCAGAAAACGGAATTTCCGCTCTCTCTGGGTTCAGCGTATCAATGCTGCTGCTCGCTTGCACGGTTTGACATATGGCCGCTTTATTGATGGCCTGACCAAATCAGGCGTTGAAGTTGATCGTAAGGTTCTTTCTGATCTGGCTATTCATCAGCCGGAAGCTTTCGCTAGTTTGGCCAAGAAAGCCAAAGAAGCGCTGGTTTATCTTAAAGACACCACACCAAACGCATTCGAAGCTGCTGTCCGATAGGCTAGCGCGCTTCCCATTGCTAATAAATTTATCGGGAACCCGCGCTGGCCAACGCCAGGGCGGGTTTTCTTGTTTTAAACCTTTATTTGAGGTCATTCGACCCCAGTTTTGAGAAACATAATGTCTAAGATTGCAGAACTTGAGACCGAAATCCGCTCCCAGATTGACGAGGCTGTTGATGAAGCCACCTTAGAAAGTGTGCGCATCGCAAGTCTTGGAAAAAAGGGCTCGATTTCTGCCATGATGAAGACCCTTGGCAAGATGACTCCGGAAGAGCGGCAGGTTATGGGTCCGGCGCTAAACGGACTTAAGGTTTCAATTACCAATGCCATCGCTGCGCGTAAACAGGTGCTTGGTAAGGCATCGATTGAAGCACGACTGGTGAACGAAACCCTTGATGTGACTTTGCCCTTGCGGCCAGCACCAGCTCAAGTCGGGCGTATTCATCCAATCACGCAAGTCACCGACGAAATCACCGCAATTTTTGCTGATATGGGCTTTTCCATCGCTGAAGGACCGGATATCGAGACCGACTATTATAATTTCACCGCGCTGAATTTTCCGGAAGGTCATCCAGCCCGCGAAATGCATGACACATTCTTTTTCAACGAGGGCGAAGATGGCAAACGCAAGGTTTTGCGTACCCATACAAGCCCAGTGCAGATCCATACGATGGAATCGCAAAAACCGCCAATCCGTATTGTCATCCCCGGCAAAACCTATCGTTGCGACAGTGATGCCACCCATTCACCGATGTTTCACCAGCTTGAAGGGCTGGTGGTCGACAAGAAAAGCAATATTGGCAATCTAAAATGGGTGCTGGAAGAATTCGCCAAGGCATTCTTTGAAGTGGACCAAGTGGGTATGCGTTTTCGTCCCTCTTTCTTCCCGTTTACGGAGCCATCACTGGAACTTGATATTCAGTGTGATCGTTCCGGCAAGGAAGTAAAATTCGGTGAGGGCACGGACTGGATGGAAGTTTTGGGTTGCGGCATGGTGCATCCTAATGTGCTTAGATCCGGCGGTCTTGATCCTGATGTTTATCAGGGCTTTGCCTGGGGCATTGGCATTGATCGTCTCGCCATGTTGAAATACGGCATGCCCGATTTACGCGAATTCTTCGATGCTGATGTGCGCTGGATGGATCATTACGGTTTTCGTCCACTGGACATGCCAACGCTTTTTGGTGGCTTAAGCACTTAATATACATGAGATTTACCGGCTTTTAGCCGACTGATAAGGCAGAAATAAAATGAAATTCACCCTTTCCTGGCTGAAAGACCATCTGGAAACCGAAGCCACGTTGAGCGAAATTCTTGACGCGCTCAATATGATTGGCCTTGAAGTTGAAGCGGTTGATGACCGTGCCGCTTATGCACCTTTTGTGATTGCCAAAGTGCTGAGCGCTGAACAACACCCTGATGCCGACCGGTTGCGGGTTCTGAGCGTCGATGCGGGGCCTAACCACAATGATGGCAAGCCAATACAGGTAGTTTGCGGTGCACCCAATGCCAAAGAAGGTCTGGTTGGCGCTTTTGCAGGGCCAGGAACCTATGTGCCGGGCATTGATATCACTCTTTCTGTTGGCAATATTCGCGGTGTTGAAAGCCACGGCATGATGTGTTCCGAACGTGAATTGGAACTCTCCGACGAACATGACGGTATTATTGATATTTCTGATGAGGGCAATTTTGAAATTGGGGCGTCTTTTGCGGCCTATGCCGGGCTGGATGATCCGGTGATTGAAATCGGTATCACGCCCAACCGTCCCGACGCGCTTGGTGTGGCAGGCATTGCTCGTGACTTGGAGGCTTTCGGCCTTGGCACGGTCAAGAAACTCAGCGTTGCTGAGCCAGTGGCCAAATTCCCCTGCCCGTTGGATGTGAAACTTGAATTTGGCGACAAGGATAGTCTTTGCCCGGCCTTTGGTCTGCGTTATGTGCGCGGAGTTAAAAACGGCCCATCACCCCAGTGGATGCAGAAGCGATTGAAAGCCATTGGCCTTCGCCCAATTTCTGCGTTAGTCGATATTACAAATTATGTGACCTTCGATCTTGGTCGCCCGCTGCACGTATTTGATGCGGATAAGGTAGCAGGCGATCTGGTTGTTCGCCGTGCTGAAGCTGGGGAAAAATTTCTCGGCCTTGATGGCAAGGAATATACGCTTACTGCCGATAATTGTGTGATTGCTGATGATAATGGTGTCGAATCTCTTGCCGGCATTATGGGCGGTGAGGTTTCTGGCTGTTCTGATGATACGGTAAATGTGCTTGTGGAATCAGCCCTTTGGGAACCAATGAATATTGCGCGTTCCGGCCGTGATCAGGGTATTATTACCGATGCTCGCTACCGCAATGAACGTGGTATTGATCCTTCCTTCATGGTGCCGGGTCTTGATCATGCGACTAATCTGGTTATGGAATTTTGCGGCGGAGAACCATCAGAAGCAGTGATTTCAGGCGAAGTTCCAAAACCTTCTTTGATCCTCGATTTTCCTATATCCGAGGTTGAACGCCTTACAGGGCTTACGGTCTCGACCGAGGAAATTATCTCCATATTACAGCGCCTTGGCTTCGGTGTTTCTGGCACTGGCGATATTTTGCAGGTGGCGGTTCCAAGCTGGAGGCCGGATGTGTTTGGTAAAGCCGATCTGGTGGAAGAGGTCATGCGCATTCACGGGATCAACAAGATTGAATCCCGCCCGCTTGAGTCTCACGGTGTGGTCAATGGTAAAATTCTCACCGAAGGCCAGATTCGTACTCGTGCGGCGCGGCGAATGCTTGCCACACGTGGTATGCAAGAAGCCGTGACCTGGTCGTTTATATCCAAAGCTCAGGCCAAAGCCTTTGGCGGTGGTAAAGATGTTCTGGCACTGGCCAACCCGATATCCGTTGAAATGGCTCATATGCGCCCGTCGCTTTTGCCATCGCTCATTCTTTCAGCGCAGGCCAATGCTGACCGAGGCTTTGGTGATGTGGCGCTGTTTGAAGTCAGTCATATTTATCGTGGTGATAAACCTGAAGAGCAACTCCGTGTTGCCGGCGGTATTCGTCGCGGAACTGCAGGTCCTACCGGTTCCGGCAGGCATTGGAGTGGTGCTGCTAAACCGGTTGGCGTTTATGATGCAAAAGCCGATGCGTTGGCGGTACTTGAAGCTTGCGGTATGGATACATCGAAGGTACAAATTACAGCTACCGCGCCTGAGTGGTATCATCCGGGACGTTCGGGCACCATTCAATTGGGGCCGAAAATGATCCTTGGTCATTTTGGTGAATTACACCCGTTCACGCTGGAAAATCTCGATGTTTCCGGCCCGCTTTGTGGTTTTGAAGTATGGCTAGATACAATTCCCACCCCGCGCAAAAAAGCTACAAAAACGAAACCACCTTTAAGCCTTGATAGCTTGCAACCCGTGAGGCGTGATTTTGCCTTTGTGCTGGATAAATCGGCCGATGCATCGAGCCTGCTTCGTGCAGCATCTGGTGCTGACAAGAAAATGATTTCCGGCGTCTCGGTTTTTGATGTTTTTGAAGGCTCTTCCCTTGGTGAGGATAAAAAATCTGTTGCGATTGAAGTTACCCTTCAACCAACCGACAAAACCTTCACAGACGAAGAGATCGATGCGATTTCGCAAAAAATTATCGATAATGTATCGAAATCTACTGGAGGCGTGTTGCGGGGCTAAGCCCCGCTTAACGAAGGTTATGGCTGATCCTGTTCTCACCATTCCAGAGTCGGAATTATCGGAAAGTTTTATCCGCTCGTCCGGCCCCGGTGGGCAGAACGTCAATAAGGTTTCCACTGGCGTTCAGTTGAAATTCAATGTTCGCACATCGCCTTCGCTTAGCCAACGAGCTAAAGAACGGCTTGTCCAGATTGCCAGTCATTTGATGAGCAAGGATGGTGTGCTTCAGATCGAAGCCACCCATTACCGAACTCAGATACAAAATCGTGAGGATGCGAGACTTCGGCTGGCAAAATTCATCGCCGAAGCTTCCAAACCACCGCCAAAGAAAAGACGCACGACCAAACCAAGCAGAGGTTCCGTCGAACGCCGCCTTAAGAAGAAATCAGGCCGCGCCTTCACCAAAAAAATGCGTAGTAAGCGCAATTACGATGATTGAAGTATCGTATGTGTGCTGTTCAAGGCAGGGCGGTTGGCAAATTTGAGCCATGCGAATTCTGCAACCAATCACTGGCGGGTGAGACAGAGATACTTACACGCCATCTTTCATTTCTGGAGACCGGAAGATCAATTGGAAAGAGATCGTACTCTCGTTCATCCTTCAAGCTCTTTTTGAGGCTTGGCTGCAAGGGGGCTGCAAGGG
>JASFYT010000053.1:0-15390 GCA_045047085.1 Rhizobiaceae bacterium
GCAGTATTCTGCGGAGGAGAAGATCAGGATTGTTCTTGATGGTCTTCGTGGCGAGGACAACATTGCCGAGCTATGCCTTTCGTTCCCATAGTCGTTCTCCTTTTGCGCATAATGCGCAGTTAAAGGAGCGGCACAATTCCGCGACAGGTCTGTTTCCATCAGTGAGAGCTGCCGAAGCGGTGGTTGAAAATGGCAAGGCACTAGACACTTGTAGATTCCATTTCGAACAGAACTCTCGAGATATTCTGGGAATTCAACTTGCCGACATTGTTGCCCACACCTGTGGAACGATGCTGTTGGATTCTCTCGGACATATCTCAAAAATGATCATTGTCGATGAGCCTAGCGACAGTGGTTATCATGGTATGGAAGTTGAATTGGGTTTCGAGATGTGGGCAGGCATACGTTACTCGTTCCTTAGTCGAAATAAAACGAACCCCAAGGACGATTTTGAGTTAGCAAACGTTGATGTCTTTCCTTGGGGCCTTTTCATAGATGATAGTGTTGATGAGCAGATTGCGTCTGCCGCGAAGGATCGTTTTGGTGAGATGTATTTGGGTTGTATTCACTAGCGGCCCAAAGCGGCCATTGGAGCAGTTTTATCTAATGACCGCTGTCAGCCCCAAAGTAGGCATAGTCAGGAGCTGTATGGGGCACTCTAGTACTCAATACGTCCACTAGCTTTGCGCCAATGAATTTCTGTAGTTAACTGCAAGTTCCAGACTAATTCAAACTCAGTCAATCACTTGCATTAGACGCAACAAAATATTCCAGCTTTAATGCCTTGGGCGAGATTTCATAAACCGTGTCTTTAGGCTCATCTTGATCCAAGCTAGGAGTAATCAGCCCGATAGATACAAATTTTTCTAATATTTTCTGAAGTTGAGCCTCACCCTCAACTCCAAGAGTTTGTGCGTCACTCAATTTAATTAACTCAAACTGGCAAACCTTCCTGAATACATCTTTTTCAGTATCTCCAAAAACAGCAAACACTTCATCATAGTTCGTTTCTAACTCACCTTGAATCCAAGTTTCAAATATGGCCGCTGGGATATTGCTTAGATCTTCATACTCATCAAATATCCAAGTACAAAATGAACCTGCTTCATCTAGGGTAAACCTCACATTTCCATTGAAAATGTCGAATAGGGTAATAAAGTTTTCCTGTGTCAAGGGGAGCTTGGTTCCACCAGTTCCTTTGAAAGCCGCAATTCTTTTATCGTATACGCACCCACCGACATTATCGCTTAACTCTGTAATATTTAATGGTTTTTGAATCCACCCAACCATCCTTGGTGATGATGCGACACCGCGAACCACTCCTGATGAGCCACAAAGCACCCACTTAACTCCAGAAACAGAAAATGCAGTATCACGAAGCGCTTCGATGACTTCTTTTGCGACTTTCGATGATTGCAAAATTTCCAAATTATCAATCACACAAACAACGGCACCAGCATCACTGGTTGGAAATAGAAGTTTGAGCCATTCTTCGATTGCGACACGGAAACCAACTCTCTCCCAACCTTTTCCAGTATTGGGTGTCGCGCTATACCCAAGCCCATTCCCGAGAATTGACCCGGTGAAGCTACGAATGATTGGAGATTCAATAAACGTTTTGATGTTTTGGTCAATTGGAGCTTTTGTGTGGCCGGGGGGCGCACGAAGTATATCTTCGTTTTCAATTAGGGTCAGCGCAACGTGTAAATAGAACTCGTCAAGAAACTCATCCAAATCTTTACCTCGCCCAATCTGAAATGGGCATCGACAAGGTATAAACATCGGCATCGCGGTGTCACTCTTAGACTCTTCAAAAACCCTGTGAAGGGCAATGTTTATAGTGCTGGTTTTTCCAATACCATTTGGACCTTCAATGGTGGGGATTTTGTTGCTTTCCTGAATACGCCTTACGATTTTTCTAACTTCGTCTTCGCGACCCACGATGAGGTTTTCCCCCTCTGCGTCAGACATTAAAGCTTTTGTGCAAAATGGATCTGATCTGAAACCAAATGATCGATATGACATAGTTTGTCCCTCGGTAATCCCCTAGAGGCCTTAAGACCTGCGAGAAAGCTGTCAGTCTTTTTGTACTAGTCTGAACTTCGGCACAGACTAATACAAGAAATCTTTTGCAAGCTGGAACGTAATAGTGTGTATCACAACGGGTTTATAACCACCTAGCGAAGAGCCATTTTAAGGCTGGTTTTTGGCACCGAGGGTGGGACCATCCGCTAGGCGCACCGTTCATCTATACTCGATCAAGAAAACTCGCTTAACTTTGCAGAACCAGCTTTCTGCGCATTGTTGCAGATGGCCGTTCTCATCCCAATATGGGTTCAGTTTCCATCGATCTTAATGACACTAGCGATTGCTTTCGTTTTCCTTCATGGCAGCATCTCCAATAGCAATGATAGCGTCTCGCACGGCTTTTAGATATTCCAAAACATCATCACTCTCCAGAGACAAACGCTCTCCTAAAGCTGCAGAAGCACCTGTCTTGGATAAGTAGTCCGTGTCAACGATGCCACGCTTATGTACGAAAAGATGACGCTTCTGATTCAAAGCCCATAAATTATCACCAAGCGCTTTTTGCACCGTTGCCGAACCAAAAAGAGCTTTCATCGTTACTCGTATGACTCCAAGGTTGTCGAGACGTCGTCCACTAAAAATAATTGTTCCCATTGAGCTTGAAAGATCAAAGCTGTGATCACCAATTGTTTGAAAATCTATTACCTGTTTACCAAGGAAATTTTTCAGATCTTGGGAAGTTAGGATTAAGGAAGCACGGCTCGGATCTTCATTTAACCATGTGATGATAAATGAACGAGCAAAACTTTCAAAAACTGACCACGTAGAAATTATTGTTTGTATAAGTAATTCTTGGGCGGCAATCGCAACGTCATGGGAATCCAAGCGCCTGTCTAATTCATAAAGCATTTGATCACGCATGAAATCGCGCCCTTCTTCGCTAGCAAGGAACTCACTCATTTTCTCGTTTGCTGCGTCTATAGCGCTACGCTTGGTGCTTTCCGGCAAGCCGTTAGGCATTGTTCGCAAGCCCAGAATTCTTTCCGCTGCGTGAATTTGATCGAATTTCCGTTGATATGTTGAAGCTTGGACTAGTTGGAATGGAAGCCCTGCAGCACAAATCGTGCTATGTAATCCCTCCGTCGCAGTATCAATACATTTGGCGGTTGGACAACTTTGTTCCGAATATAGCCTTAGAGGCCCCAGAAAGTCCTCTGAAGGAAATATTATAAAAAAATCTTGAAACTTTGATCGCTAGATCGCGCAGTGAAGGTGATTGTGGCTCAACTTCCATCGTGGGTTCTCTCCTAGATAAATTTCTTTTGGGCGAAGATCATAAGTCAATAGGTGGAAAACAGCACCTTTGGCGCACTCATACACATGTTTACTGAACGGCAAAATGCATTGTGTGCATAATACTTGAATCCAACGCCGCATCTATGGAAATCAAGACTACACTTCGAAAAGCACACTGACTTCGTAATCTGTTGACAAACTCAATTTTCGGGCAAAACCAGCTATGATCGATTGTGATGCGTCATGTCGCTTCTCATAATGGTTTTCATTGCGCTACCAAAGTTAAACGGATTTTGGCAGAAAAAACTAAATCGAGATTCCCGCGTTTTTCAACAGAATAGGCGCATAGCGGACATCAGTGCAGAGTGCAGCGAACGGCTCCTTCCCGCCCTAGGTGTCGATAGGTGAGTCCGCTTTAGGGCTGGGTGCCGTCATTTGTCGCGTTTGGCATCACAGCTGCTTCGTGTAAATAATCGCGATTGCTCTTGTGCTGGGCTAACGCCACGACCATGCTTTATGAAAGATCTGGCACAATGATAAGGTAGACGAAACCCATGGCAGAACGTTTTGAGCGCCACCGTCAAGCTTGGACACAAGAGGAAATTCAAAAACTGCACCTACTGGTATCAAAGGGGATGGGCTTGAAAGCCATTGCCAAAGCTCTTACGCGCTCTGAGGAATCGACCAAGAGTAGAGCGAAGCTTGACAAGATAAAAATCAAAAAAGCGCGTTAATTTTGGTGCCCTTAATGTACCCCTGCGCTCGCTGTAGTCACAACCAAGGACTGCTATTGGGGCTGGGAGCTGCCGTTAGACGCTCTGCGTGCCAAAGTCTGCTTTGGGCCGAACTAACTGACAGGCCAAACCCAACGCCCCCCAAAAGCAAGTTTAAACTCCCTGTTGCGCCAAAAACACACAAAGATTCGTCTTCCATTTGCTTCCGTATAGCTTCCGGCAACAGATTGGTGATGCAGCAAGACATTAGAGTGGTCGCATAACCATTTGATTTTTAATGATAAAATGGTGCCCACACGGACCGTTACTTAGCCTCTAAGTAATTGTAACAAATGTGTTATTTCAACGTGATTTTTCAACATACCCCCAATAATACCCCCAAGTGGGTAGTCATTCCCACTGTTAGCGCTCAACCACACGTGCATTGGTGATGTCATATATCTTTTGAGAAATTGTTTCCGACTGAATAGATTCAATAGCATCATTTATTGCATCAATTGTAACGAAAAACCATTCACGTGGTGTTACAGGTTTTCCAAATCGGTCATGGATTACAATATCCGCTTTTGCTTCGACAAAGAATGTATGCAGCATATTTTCGAGCCTGTGCCGGTTAATATTTACTAGGTCATAGGTGGCAACAATTTCAACACTGCCTAATAAAAACGTCGCATCATTCTCTGCATTTGCAATGCGCCTTTCAACATCCCCAGATGTAACCCCGATTTTATGAAGGAAACCATCATACTGACGAATGCTTGGATTGTCAGAAGTGCTCCTAAGCACATAAATTGTTCCGGTCTGGTTCTCGTTTTCAACATTCTCAAATAAGCCACCAGCTTTGGCTTGCGTTAAGCGCCGCCCATGTGGGTCTTTATATAATTCGCGCGCTAATGAGCGCAGCAGGTGGTTGCTTTCCGACCCATTGTCAAAAATAAGCCTTAGGCGTGCATTCTTCTTACCATTTTTTACGGTCTCCTCGCCTTTTTCGGCAACGTAAACCATCGCCCCACGATATATAAAAAAATGCCCAACCTCGATTTCCTGTTCATTCTTGAAACGTATGGTTTTCCGCGCACCTGTTTCCAATTCCTTGGCAACCCGCTCAAACATCGGCTTGAACGCTTCAAAATCACTGCATCGCTTGCGCCCTGCAATGAAATCGGCTGGCTCGATCTCGGCTCTAGACTTTACATTCACCAATTCAAAAATTGAGCCACCGTCATCAAACATTTCGTCGTTCAACATCTCGTCCAGTGTCAATTCTTCTGGAGTTACCTGCTCAACTTTCTCAGGTAAAACATTCAGATAATCCAGATGCCGAACACGTTCTAGCTTGGCAGAATTTTCAACAATTGACGCATATCGCACGGCCAAACTACGCTCTTCGAAACCATCCGCCGATAGCACGGGCAATCGCTTCTTTTCCTCAAAAAACGCCAGAACCTGCACGAAACCATCCTCTAGCCGCGCTTGATCGGGGTCAGATTTTTCCAGTTTTGCCAAATCAGTGGCATATTGCAAAAACTCAGGGTCGCTTAATATATCATCCAGCGAATATCGTGCCATATCACCCCTCCCCAGCCGCCTTTTCACGCCGTTTACGCTCCATCCATGCAAAGGCTTCAGCAAGGCGCAATTCGACCGGATCATCGGATGATAACGATGGTTTGCGCTTATGCGCCGCCATAAATTCCTTTAGCTTGGGAAACAGACTCTTCACCTCATCTTCGGAAACCGTAATCCGGTTTGAGGCCACCGCCGAATGGATTTGCGCCAGTGTCGGGGCATCAAGATTCTTGGAAATCACCTCATAGGCCTGTCGAAATGGATTGATCCGATCAATCAAATCAATATCCAGTTCAGCCACATTTACAAATTTCTTGACCATATCCAGAATACCCTTGGGGGCAGACGGATCTTTTTGGGCCACGCGCTTGGCCTCGGAAATGATGTTCATCCGCGCGACCAGCTGTTGGCGAATTTCCTCTTGGTGTCCATCATTCAGATGCGGATAACGGTCATTGATGATGCGTGGCACCATCAGGGTATTCAGCACCTCGGGGGCCAGTTCATCATTGGCGGTGCCATTGCGCGCGATGGTGTTGTCCTGCACCACTTGGACCACCAGATCATTCATATCCTCTTCGACGATCTGGCGCACCTCGTCCGTGCTCGGCTCTTTCAATCCTTTGATGCCGATATGAACCTCTCCGGTTGCCTCGTCAAAACTGAAATGCGCTTGCGGCTCGGCAAAGCCATCCGGTTTTTCGTCACCATCATCCTTGCGGGCATAAAACCGGAATTTGGGCATTAACACCTGCTCCATCAGCAAAGATGCCGAAATCGCCTTGAGCATGTCATTCACCGCATCAACAACCGCGCCTTGGGTTGCATCCGGCTCGGCCACCAGATTGGTGAATTGTGCGTGGGGTTTCCTTTCTGCATCCCGCGTTGCACGGCCAATGATCTGGATAATCTCCGTCAAGGAATTGCGGTAGCCTACCGTCAGCGCATGTTCGCACCATGGCCAGTCAAACCCCTCTTTTGCCATGCCCAGCGCAATAATCACATCCACCGCATCACGATCCTCGCTTAGCTTCAATGATCCGGCCACCCGCTCGCGGGCTTCGCCATCATCCACCAGATCAGCCACCTGCAACAAGCGCCCGTCAGGGGCACGGATGGTGATGAAACCGGTGTCAGCATCCACACCCTCGTATTCACCCATCATGCCCAGAATGGTATTCACCTCGGCATATTTATCGCCCGTGCTGGCGGCAGAGTTCACATTGGGAATATGCAGGATGGTCTTTTTCGTAGTGTCAAACACCTGCATCAAACTGTCCAGATACGAGCCACGATAGAAATGATAGCCGATGCCCAGCGTTTCCAGATACTTATACCCGTTCAACTGCTCGTAATAGCTGTAGGTCACTGACTGAAACCGCGCCTCGTCCTCGGGGTGCAGCACAGCCAACGCATCACCGCGAAAATACGATCCAGTCATCGCCACAATATGGGCGCGGTTGCGACGCATCAGGGCGCGCACGACCTCTCCCAAACGGTTATCCTCAGAAGCCGAAACATGGTGAAACTCGTCCACCGCCACCAGACAGTTATCAAACGCCGCCGCCTCGATCTCGTCAAAGGCAAAGCGCAATGTGGCATGGGTGCAGACCAGTATTCTATCCTCGCTCTCCATAAACGCCGCCAATGCCTTGACCTTGCTTTTGGCCACGCTGCCCTCATCCGTTCCCGGCGTGCAGAGGTTCCACTTGCCTTCAACATGCCAATCGTGGGCAAAGCCGTGAACCCGCAAATCAGTGTTGCGAAACGAATTGCCAATGGATTTTTCCGGCACCGCCACAATCACTTTGCGCAAACCCTGATCATACAGCTTGCTTAGCCCCACAAACATCAACGCGCGGGATTTACCCGAGGCGGGCGGGGCCTTGACCAGCAAATATTGCGCATCCCGTTTGGCATAGGCGCGCGCCTGCATCGGTCGCATACCCATATCTGAATATTCTTGGCTTTTGCCGGTTTTATCAAAGGTGATGTCAATAATATCGGTCATCTAATGTCCTTTCGGGCGGTCGTTAATAATCGACTGCACTTGGCATTGCGCGGCCACCCATTTGCTCAATTCGGGTGAACTCCATTCAATCAATGTAATTGCGTCCTGTAATTTTGAGGACGGCTTTTTATCAAATATTGCGTTGTGATGGGCGATCCGGTTGCGCCACCTGCGAACTGATTCAATCTGCCTTTGCAAATCATGCAGCTTCATTTTCCAAGGTGCAGACCCAAATGACCGCTGAAATCCTTTTGACCACAAAAACCGCCCAAACCGTTTTGTTGTCAGGTGCTCCCAAAACCCGAACGAGAGAGCAGAAACAATATGATCATTGGTCATGTCATCACCGTGCTGTCTACCTTCCTCTGCAATCACTGAATCCAGATCATTTAGGTAATTCCCCCCGAGTATCCCCCGAAAGGTCGGATTTTTCGGCCATTCCACATCTCTAAAGCACAAGGCCTTATGGATTGTATTTCGACAGGTGATTTCGGCGAAATGCAAAGGCATATAAAATGCCGCTGACAGGTCGCAATTCCACAAGTAAAGGGACGTGGGCGTAACACCGCCCCCACGCGCAGCAAGCGCATATCGGTTGACCCGCGCGGTATTCAGGTAATCTATTATCAATTTCTCAACGCTAAGATCGGTCGTTGATAGGGGTTGATTATCCGTCATTTCGCGCCTATCTTCTTGCTATGAGATGTTGACAGGTTGTTTTGGCTTTGTGCCCTAACCCCTTCTTCATACAAATTCAGAGGGCAGGCCTTTCGGGGCGCTGCCCTCACTCTTTTTTGCCCCCTAGCCATTATTCCTGTCCTCGCTTATGCGCGCGGTATAGCGGTTGAACAGGTGTTCCAGCCGCTCGGCATCGGTTTTGAAGGGTTTGGCGCGGTATAGGCTTTCCAGCATCGCATCGTTTTCGCGGTGTGCGGCGCGCAGGTCATCGGGCATCTTTTTCGGGTCATACAGTTTGGCGATGGTATCGGGGAAATGGCGGTCTCGCGTTAGCAGAATATTTTCCGCCGATCTGGTCAGCGCGGCTTTGTCATCATCAGACAGTTCTGGCACAGGGAAAGTGTTCCAGCCCATGGTGTTGGAATAGGAAAAATCCGTTCGCATCCGAACACAAACCGTCCCAATCCAGACCCAGTGCATTTTCGAGGCAATCAGGGCGATCGTCCACATCGGGCCATCGTAAATAGCGAAGGCTTTGTTTTGGATAATAGATCGGTCAGAAACTTGACCGACAGGAAGGTACTCACGAGCGCCTGATGAAATTGCAGGAACGATAATCGTCGTTTCTTGTGCCGTGTTTTGAATTTGTCTAAAGCGGTGCGGATACTCGGCTGCCGGTCGCGTTTCAGCCGCCTTACTAGCAAGGCGCATTTCTCGGACCGCGTTAATTCGCTTCTTTATTTCAGGGATTTTTTTTGCATCTAAAAGCTCATTATCTTCTATCCACAGACAGTATCTTTCTTTCCCCCGAATAAATTCTTGGGACCCATAAAGGCGGAAAACAAAACGAGCAGCTAAAGGAAAATCCTCAATCAAATCAGTTTTTTCAGCCGGACTTAAAATTAAGTTACCACCGTCTGTTGGTTTGTTGCCCCATTCCATTTGTGGCATGTCGAATAGTGGTTTGTAACTAGATTGAATTATCACCCGATCCGCATCCAGCAGATAGGCGTTGATCTGTTTCACCTCGGTTTTAAACCCGCCCGCAAACAAGTATTTCGGCGCATCCATTCCGTTTCGCAAGCCAATAATGGCCACCGTCACCCCCGCCTTGTGCGAGGCCAGATTGGCCCATTTGAACGAGGTATAGGCAAAGCCGATCTCGACCCCCATAACAAACACCAGCGGCCATAGCAGCGGCACCTGTTGGCCCTGCACCACCGAATTGGTGGTCACAAACGCCGCCTGCGCATTGCGCCCCTGAATGTATTCCGCCCCCTTCAAAAACCACGCGGCGACATAATCCAGCGATTTCCAGCCTTTGATATAGTCACCAAACACCGCCTTCATATCCGCCTTTTGTTCCGCCGATTGCCATGTGCTGCCCAGATAGGGCGGATTGCCCACCAGATAGGTCTCGCCCGCCTCTATCGGCGGGCAGGCCTCCATCCAGCTCACCGTCAGCGCATTGCCCGCCGTAATATGCCCGCCATCACGCAAGGGCAGCGCGGGCGGGGCCTGATGAAAAGCATCCTCGAACTGGCGGTTCATCTGGTATTCGGCGATCCACAGCGACAGTTTGGCGGTTTCGGCGGCAAAATCGGCGTATTCAATGCCATAGAAATTGGCCAGATCAACCACCGAAAACATCGCCTTTGACGCATTGCCTGACAGTTCCCCCAACCGCGTCAGCACTGCAATTTCCAATGTGCGCAATTCGCGGTATGCAATCACCAGAAAGTTACCCGAGCCACAGGCCGGATCAAACACACGAATACGGCTTATTCGGTCCAGCAGCGCTTGCAGGCGTTTGGGGTGTTTCCACGCCTTTTGCAGATCGGCCTTCAGGCTATCCAGAAACAGCGGCTCAAGCAGTTTCAGGATATTGGGCACGGATGTGTAATGCATCCCCAAATCGGCGCGCATTTCATCATCGACAATAGACTGGATCATTGATCCGAAAATATCGGGGTTGATGTCTTTCCAGTCCAGATCACCCGCATCCACCAGATAGCGAAACGCCTGACGCGACAGTTTCGGCGCATCGCGCGCCCCGGCAAACAGCCCGCCGTTCACATAGGGAAAAGCCCGCGCCCAATCAGGCTTGCCCGCGCGCGCCTTGCCATTCAGGTTCATGGTTTCAAAGGTGGTTTGCAGCACAAACTGTGCCGATCCGCCATTGGCCCCGCCGTAATTGGTCAGGGTTTGGCTAAACAGGTTATCGGGGAAAATGCCGGTATCTTCGGCAAACAGGCAGAAAATAACGCGAGTAATGAACTGGTTCAGTTCGTGGTGGCGTTCCTGTGTGGCCCAGTCGGGATTTTCGCGTTTTATGGCATCATAGAATTTTTCCAGCTTGCCCGTGGCTTTGATGTCCACGGGGTTTTCATCGGCCGCCGTGTAGCGGTCAAACCCCGAGATGGGCAGGAAAAACCCAAACTTGTCAGCCAGTTCCGTGAAATCGCAAAACAGGGTTTCACCGGTTTTCAAATCGCGTGCAGCGATTTCTGTGCCATCTGTTGTCAGCACATATCGGCATTTGGCGCGTTTGGTTTTGGGCGAAGTTTCAATCCGATCCAGTGCCAGCTGCACCCCTTCGGGCGGATTGGGCAAAAAATGCACCCAATTGCGCCAGATCACCCCGTTTGGCAGGTCGCTCTGATTGCCATCATTCTTGCGCAAGCGGGTGATCGTCATTGGCGGGGCGTTATAGGCCGCCATGAAATCAAAGAAGAAATCTGTTTTTGAAAATGGGTGTGAAGCGATCTGGCCAACCGCATCCTGTATTTCAATTACATTCATCCAACGCCCCGAATACACCAATAGATTATGCGCCAAAGTTGCATAGGGGAGTTGCTTTGAAAAGGTAAAACGCGGGTTTACGGCCAGAGACAGTGCATTAACCAAGCGCCTTGATCAATTCCCCCTGCCTTTCTACCGATATTTGCAAATATGACGTTATGGTTGTGTCGATGCTATCGTGCCCCAAATTCATTGACCATGCTTTGAATTGCTCGCGTGTGTCGCAAACCTGATCACCGTATTTTACCAATGTTTTACGAAAACTATGAGGCACAAACGGGCGCATTCCAGCATCAACGAACGCGCTCTTAATCATCTCTCTAAATGCCCCTGCATTGGCATAGCTATCCCCTAGCAGCCCTGTGATTTGAAACCCCACGCCAGCAATCACTTCTATCTTAGGTTTTGGGAAAACCGCATCATCCGGCCCAAAGAGCATATCCTTGCGCATCATGTTCACCCAATCCGTGAAACAGGCCAGATACATCTCATCAACAGGGTAAAACCAAGTGTAAAACGTCTTGGAGTTTTTGGTGCGCACCTCGCGGGCATCTTGGAATATCTGTTTTTCGATCAGATCAACATGTTTCAAGCGCAATGATGTCAGAGCGCTATCACGCGAACCTGTGAGCATCAAAAGGGCAAATCCTGCGCGGTTGCGTTGCTCAATCAAAGTGGCGCTGGGCATCTGGGAAAACGCATGGGCACATTGCTCCATAGACGGGTAAGGCGTTTCGCGTTTGGCATGGGCAATACGGGCGTCTTTGGCGTTGTTATTGAAATAGGCCGCATCCGAATAGCTGATCCGCGATTTATAACCATTCTGGCCCGCCAGCCATTCAATAAACCCCTTGAGCATCCGCAATATCGCGTCGATTGTCGCCTTGGCCAACGGCTCGCCGGTTCTCTCGGTTTTGGCCTTGGCCATTTGCTTCTTGAACCGGCCAGCATGTTCTGGATGAAACTGCTTGAACGACTTGAAACCCGTAGCCTGTTCATACCGCATTATCGCCGCTGCAACCTTATCCAGCGTGGTTTCATCTTTGCCCTTGGCGTTACGTAGATAATTGAAATAGGCTCGCTTGATACGCTCGTTTTCTAGGTTGCGTTTAGTCATATCTTACTGCTCCTTTTGAAGTGCTAATTTAACTGGTGGTCGCTGGTATCGTTTAGGGTGCGCCACCATCGCCAAATTGAATCTTCAACAACTGGGAAAACACGTTGATCTTGGCGTTACTGATTATGCGGGCACATTTGCCGCCACAGACGCTACAAACACCATTTAAGCGGCCTGTTTGGATGGTTTGGGGCGTATATGTAACGACACCGTTCAAAGGCCGCCGCCCAGCATTGCAGGTAAAGCAACTCAACTCACCATCTTGCAGAGAAAACGTCTTTGCCTCACGTCTTTGAGCAATGAATTCGCGCAGATCATCGCCATAAATCAAATAGGGACGTTGATCCTTTTGAATGGGCAACCCCTTCTTGATCCAGTTACGGATAGTTGCAATCGACACGCCCAATTCTTCTGCCGCCTCTATGATCGAATAAGTCAGGTTCTTTTTGATTTGGCTGACTTTTATGCGCCTAGCCATCATCAGAACCTTCAAACAACGCCCGAATGTCTTCTACCCGCCATACGGTGGTGCGTGGCCCCAGCTTTTGCGATTTCGGAAACCGCCCCTCTTTCACTCCTTGCCACCAAGTAGATTTGGAAACGGGAATTGGGCCTTTTGGCGCAAGGATTTGTGATAGGCGGACAAAGCCTGATTTGGGAAAGTCGGGATAGTCCATTTTGATGTTCCACGAATTGGTTACGTTCGAGATCATCCTGTTTCATCCAACCCGACCTGAGGCGGAAAGCGCAGATTCCTTTAAGGATTCCGTTTCAATTCCTACTTTCCCCAATATTCTTTAGGAACTAAGGTTGCCGCTTCCTTCAACCACTTGCGAATAGTGTTGCTATCCATGCTCAAACCGACTGTCTCCATATCATCCCTGATAGATGAAGTTGCCGTATTTCGAATCGCTTCTGGATCAAAATTATATTGTTCACATGACATTGCAGCTATGAGCTTCAGCAACGTTTCGCGTTCCTGAGAAGAAATGTCCTTCTCGAATTTACTTTCTACTTTGGCCGTTTTTATTGGAAAACGTCGTTCAAGTTCGCCATAGAAATCCGCGTGCACATCCAAAGAAATTTCATCAAACCAAGCCTTCAAATTTCTCGGTGAAATTGGAAACCACTTATCATACCCAACTGGGAATTTTCGCCTGAATTGTTCCCGGCGTTTTGCAAGATATTCAAGAGCAAAATAGAGCGTGTCCTTGTCAATCTTTTTCGATATTTCATCTAAAGTTTTTTCACTAAAATGCCGAGGCTCGACGCCCACCGATAATAGCAATGCCTCATGAAGTTCATATTCTGCCATCTGCCCCCAATATCGAAAATCTGCCACGTAATCTGGATGGCCAAATCCACCGGCTACCCAGTGAGGTCTTTTGCGGCGCAATCGCACAACTTCATCACTTCGAAAACTTCCCCACGCCTCACTGTGCTTTTTTTCCTCAACAGAATCTGGGATATGGATTTTCTCATCACCGGACATTTCGGTAAGTTTTGCTCTGAAAGCGGCAATAGTCTCGGCTAATAGTTTTGAAAACTCGTCAAATTCATCCGGTTGAAACGGCCCTACCGTTTTTTGAATGGTCGGCTTTTCCCACTCAAGCAAATCACCAAACTTCTTGCGCATGGCCCGTTCAATAAATTCGCCCCGAACATCTATTTTATCTTTGTCCATAAAACGCCTCAAAAACTATATGAGGTCACTCTGCCCGCAACTCCTCCAAAAAACTAGCCCACCATTCCGCCATTCGCACCCGCTCATCCCAAAACGCACCCCTTGCATAGGCACGGCGCACCTCGTTTCGCTCTACATGTGCCAAGGCCCGCTCGATTGCATCGGGGTGCCACAATCCGCTTTCATTGGCCAATGTCGAAAACGTCGCCCTAAACCCATGCGACGTCATTTCTTCACCTGTATAGCCCAAACGGCGCAAGGCTCCGTTCAAGGTGTTTTCACTGATCGGGCGATGAAATGACCGGATAGACGGGAACAACAACCGCCCCTGTCCTGTCTCCTCTTTCAACTCTAACAGCAGTTGAACGGCACGATCAGGCAAGGGAACGGCGTGTTCAATCCGCATTTTCATCCGTTCGGCTGGAATTCTCCAAACCTTCGCTTCTAAATCAAATTCTGCCCATTCGGCCAATCGCAACTCACTTGGCCGCGTTGCGACGATTGCCAACAATTCCAATCCGAGCCGCGTTGTATTCTGCCCCTCATAACCCGAAATAGCCCGCATTAACCCGCCCAGCGCTTTTGGATCAGTAATCGCGGCGCGTGATTTTGTTTTCTGGCGAATAAGCGCATCACGCAGAGCAAAGGTTGGGTCGTTATCCGCCAAGCCATTCGCGATAGCATACCGAAACACCGCACCAACCGTGGATCGGATGCGATGCGCGGTTTCATACAATTCTTTGGCTTCACTCTTTTTAAGGGTTTTCAAAACCACTACCGACGAAATGTCCTTAATCGGTTGCCGTCCAAAATCTTTGTTCGCGATGGTAATAAATGAAGACACTTTTTTCAACGTTGCGGATGCACGGCCTTCTATCGTTATTTTTGCCAAATACAACGCGGCAATTTTTTCAAAAGTATTTGCACCCTCTTCCTGCTTTAATGCCTTTGAGACTTGCCGCTCAGCACTGGGGTTAATTCCAGCAGCAACCAACTTCCTAGCATCATCGCGTTTTTGCCGTGCTTGCAGCAAAGACACATCTGGATACCTACCGAATGACAAAAGCCCCTCTTTGCCGTCCACCCGATATTTAAACCGAAACAGCCTTGAGCCAGTTGGTTGAACGGAAATAAACAGACCATCAAAATCAGCGACCTTATAAGCCTTATCCCTTGGTTTGAGATTCTTTATCTTTAAATCAGTAAGCGCCATGCTGGGGGTATCCTAAATCCAAGAAATCGCGATACCCCCAATTTCTACCCCCAAACTTATGGGATAATACAAAACAGCACTGGACAGCATCGGACAATAAACTCAATAAATCCCTTATAAACAAGGAATAGCCGGATGTCATTGGATTTGTTTGGATGGTGAAATGGTGCCCCCACACGGACTCGAACCGCGGACCTACTGATTACAAATCAGTTGCTCTACCAGCTGAGCTATAGGGGCACTTGGGCTGATTTACGC
>JASFYT010000054.1:0-6265 GCA_045047085.1 Rhizobiaceae bacterium
TTTGTCTGGAATTGTTTCTTTCGGATCATGTGGGCTACTTCGATGCCCGCGAGCGTGGCAACGGCGGAATCGAAAGCCTTAAAACCCAGAGTTGGGCGAGTGATTTTCTTGATGAAACGGTGGTCCTGTTCGATGATGTTGTTAAGATATTTCACCCGCAAGATTTCAATCCGTTGTTTGGTCCGCGAGAACTTCAGGCCGACATTTATCCGCTCAAGACCGGCCAGATTAGCTCCACTTTTATCGATCACGATTCTTGAAGGTAAGCCATTCGTTTCAATTGCACACCTGAAAAACAATCTGGCCGCAGCCTTAACACGGCGTCTGGATAGCATGAAATCAAGCGTTTTCCCATATTTATCAATCGCACGATACAAATACATCCATTTCCCTTTGACCTTGATACAGGTTTCATCCATTCGCCAAGAACCAGCTGTGGGCTGCTTTCTGATCTGCGCCACCTTAGCAACCATCGGTGAATATTTGACAACCCATCGATTCAACGTGGCATGATCGACGTGGACGCCGCGTTCAGCCATAATCTCCTCCAGATCACGATAGGAAACGGCGTAGCGAACGTAGAAAAACACCGCGTACAAGATTACGTCTTTCGGATAATGGCTGTCTTTGAAATCAATGCTCATATTTGGTGTGTCCTGCCTGTGGCTTTTTGGGCAAACATATGACAGATTCAAAGTGATACTGAAACCGAGTGAAACTTTGCGACAGAACCGCATTGAGTGGGCTCATTTCCAATTACCGCCAGGATGGCGGCAATCATTTCTCAATATATCCATAGAACCGCGGGGATTTTTCTCAACGGATTACTGTCGCATGGACCTCGTCTTTATAATCCTGTGTTCAACAGTAAAAACAGCTTAAAAATGGATGATGCCATCATCTCTGGATGGCGTCCGTTTAGCAGGGTAATTTTACATTTTCGCCGTCTTGGCCTTAGTTAATGACACGGATTTTCGAAGAGGCTTCAGGGGAACACTTGCCGGAAAGCGTTGGCTCAATGTTCTGATAGTATTTCAAATTTACAATGAGAATAAACTGTATTTCGGGCAATACCCAACTGTCGAGCGGTCAAAGCGATGTTGTTGTTGCAATCACGAAGCGTTTGTTGAATCTCTAGGCAGTGTCGTTCTTTGATTGAACTGCCGGCGCAGCGCGAGCAGGGTTGGATTCTGACACGTTTTGATCCGTTTGCGCGTTCCAGGCAGGGCGAGCGCAACACAGTATTCTGAGACTGAATCACAGCCCGTTGCAATTGACGTTTCATCCCGTGTAAATTATCCGGCCAGCTCTGTTCTTTTAGGCATTGAATCGCAGTTTTAGATATCTGATGCTCTGGGGAAACCTCGAACAGCAGTGCGCGAACCACCTTCGGAAAATCGGTTCGGCTGGTAATCGAGGGCAGTTTTACATCAAACCCATTCAAACGTGAAAACAGGTCCTGATCGATCATTTTTTGGTCACTCATCTCCTGTGCCGAAACGTTGCTGCTGCTAATGACCACCCACTCATTTTCCGCAATAATTGGGCCTTTGCGTTGCAAAACACGGTTCAACAGGGCGCGAAATGCAGGGGTATTTTCCGGTTTCAAATGCTCCAGACCATCCAGAAACAGGGTGCCGCCCTTAGTGATGTCCACTTTAACCTCGCAAAAAGAACCGGTTTGTGAATGCACCTTAGCCACCAGGTGGTTGGTGATTTCATCCTGACGCACGGCCGCGCATTCAACGACAACAAAGGGCGTATCCCCGTGGCACTGGCGGTGAATTTCCATAGCAAGCGCAGATTTTCCGGCACCAACACCACCCGACAACAAAACCGGCAATCCACGGCGGGATGACTTTACCGCCAGCCGCAGATTTTGGCGCAACCCGTCATCGTCAAAAACCGTCTGGCCGGGATCCAGAGGGCCATCATTCTGGTTTTTTTCAAAGATAGCCTCGACCGGTAAAATTGTTTCGTGCCCTTCGCGCGCCGAAATCCGCATTCTGGATCTGGTCAGGCGAATTTTGGTGAAGACCGAAGAATTGAGCCAATCGACCAATTTGATTGTGCCGCCCTGACCAAGTTTTTTAAGCGCGGGTTCAAAACCGCCCTGAAACAGGTCGGAAAAATTTTCGGCATGGTCCAAATCCAATCCAGACAAGAGCCGGGCCGCAGTTCGATTGCTGCCGCAAATTCGGCCCTCGGCATCAAAGGCCAGCATACCCACACTTTGGGTTGGCAAATATTCGCGGCGCGGGTGAAATAGAAAAATATATTCGTCCCGGTGGTCTTCAATGAACATGCTGTGTTCAACATTGGTGGCCGCCAGCATCACCAGCGCATGTGTGTGGAACTGACGGGCAGAAATTTCCGACGAGGCATCGATCAATCCGACAACTTGACCGCTAGAGTCAATGATCGGAGCCGAGAGGCAAGAGACCGCCCCGTGACCCGCGAAAAAGTGTTCGCGTCCGGTCACGATGCTGGGTTTGCCCGTATACAGCGATAGACCAAGCGCATTGGTACCGCGCAACTCTTCTGTCCATATCGAGCCGGGTACTATGCTACTGCCAGCCTTGGATTGTTGAAACTCATTGTCCATGATCGAATCAAGGACCACCCCATCACTATCCGCAAAGGCGACAAGGAAATTGGTGCCCGCCACTTGCGCGCTTAGCAGCTCCATTTCTGGGCGGGCCAGTTTCAAGATGCGATCAGAGCGTTCCTTTCGCAGCAGGAAATCCTGATGGGAAACAACGGCTTCTTCCGGATTTTCCAACGGATCCAAGCCCTCGCGCAGGCATCTGCGCCAGCTATCGGCAATAGGTTCCGGCACCGCCCCATAGGCAAACCGGCCTTTTGTTTCCAGCGCTGTCCTAGCCTTTGCGAAGGTTGATTGCACTTGTTTCTCCTTGAACCTAACGTACGGTTCAGGAAATTCCCTCTGTTTTCAATGAAAAACGGTGACCTGTTCACAATTTGAACACGCTTAGTCCCTGAATTCTCAGAATCTTAACACGGTCATTGCGCCACTTTCTGCGCCGCTGCCCTAAGAAGGATCCAACAGTAATGCTAAAGTTGGAGGCCCGCAATGAAGGCTCAAGTACTACATAAATATGATGACGATCTAACTTCACCGAACTGGTTAAAGTATCAGGACGTGGCAGATCCCAAGATCAGCAAATCCACGGATGTGATTGTGCGTATTGGCGGGGCTGGTGTGTGCCGCACGGATTTGCATGTGATTGAGGGCATTTGGCGCCCGCATATGGACCCCACGGGGGATGCATTGCTACCGTTAATTTTGGGGCATGAAAACGCCGGTTGGATCGAAGAGATCGGCCCCGAAGTCGAAGGTCTGAAGGTGGGTGATCCGGTGATTGTGCATCCGAAAATTTCCAACGGTACCTGCCTCGCTTGTCGGCGCGGCGAAGACATGCACGGTGAGGGCGATTTCCCTGGACTGGATACCAATGGCGGCTATGCCGAAGCGCTGGTGACGTCCATGCGCAATATCGTGGCGTTACCAAAAACGCTAAGCCCAAAAGAGGTCGCGCCCTATTCGGATGCCGGTCTAACCGCGTATCGCGCTGTCAAAAAAGCCACACGACATTTGTTGCCCGGCGAATATTGCGTAGTGATCGGGGCAGGTGGTCTGGGTCATATCGCCATTCAGATATTGCGCGCTATGTGCGCCGCGGAAATCATTGTGGTGGATATATCCGATGTCTCGCTGCAATTGGCGGGTGAATGTGGTGCCGACCATCTGGTCAAGGCAGATGGCGGAGAAGTTGACGCGGTTTTGTCCATTACCAAAGGCAAGGGTGCCGAAGCGGTGCTGGATTTCGTTGGCGAGAATGGCACCACCATCAAAGGGTTGGCCATGACCCGAGTTGCCGGCAGCTACTATGTGGTCGGCTACGGCGAAAATATAAATGTACCTACGGTTGATCTGGTGATCACCGAAAAGAACATCATCGGCAATTTGGTCGGCACCTGGGCCGAGCTAACCGAGTTGATGGAGCTGGCCCATCGCGGGCTGGTTGATCTGACGGTGGAAGAATACGCCTTGTCGGATGCAAATAAGGCGCTGCAAAATCTGTATCACGGTAAAATCAAGGGCCGTGCAGTTCTGGTGCCATAATCATATTTCTTGGGAGGAAAAATGCTATGAATAACAAACTACTATCCGCAACTGCACTAGTGCCTTTTCTGGTGGGGCAGCTGATGTTTACACCGGCAATGGCGCAGGATTATAGCCGCTTTGGCATCACTGAGGATGAGCCCGGTAGCTGCAACTATGCCGCAATTGATGCCAAGGATTATTCCGGCAGGTCTCTGAACATTATCACCCATGCCATTCCGGTAATTGGTGAACCAACCGCTCTGCATGCAGAACAATTCGCAGAGCTGACCGGCGCTGAAGTCAATGTGGTACATGTGCCATTTGGCGATCTGTTTCAACGCATCATGATCCCTCTTCAAAGCGGCCAAAATGCCTATGACGTGATGTTCTATGCATCACTCTGGATTGGGGATCTGAACCGGTTTCTTGAACCAGTTCCGGAAAGTTATCGCACCTCAACGGGGATGCAGACGGTAACCGCCAACTATGCCAGCGTCGCGCAATGGAACGGCGAGATGGTACAGTATCCGATGGACGGAGATCGTCACTATCTGAAATACCGCAGCGATATTTTTGACAATCCCGACATTCAGGCCCGCTACAAATCAGATACCGGCAATGAATTACGGGTGCCGGAAACCTGGGAAGAATACAACGCGGTTGCTGCCTATTTTACCAACACCGACTGGGATGGAGACGGCGAGCCAAACTTTGGCTCGGCAGAAGTGGCCAAGCGTGATGACCTGATGTTCTCGGCATTTATCAGCCGAGTGGCACCGTTTGCCAAGCACCCGAACGTGCCTGGAGGCTTCTTCTTTGATCTTGAAACCATGGAGCCGCTGGTGAACACGCCGGGTTGGGTTCGCGGTTTGGAACTGTTTATTGATGCGCAGAAAACATTCCCGCCCGGGGGCAGTAATTTCGGCCTTGGCGACGAAATTTTCTCGTTTGGTGGTGGTCAGACATTGATGAGCTATAGCTGGGATGACGCGTTCATTCAAGCAATGCAGGAAGACAGCCCGATCCGCAATAAAGTTGCGGCTGCACCCTTGCCGGGTGCCAATGAGGTCTGGAATCGCGTGACAGGTGAATGGGACCACTTTGAAACACCGAACCGTGCACCATATATCACTTGGGGCTGGACATCGGCCGTTTCCAATCTGTCAGAAGAAAAAGAGATGGCATTTGATTTTCTTTGCTTTTTCTCGAACGAAACCAACACCAAATCTGACCTGCAAATTGGCCGCTTTGGAGTGAACCCCTATCGCAGCACGCATTTTGATGCGTCCTTCTGGCAAGATCAGCTGGGCTGGGCACCTAAATCTGCGCAAAGCTATGTGGATACCCTGTCGGGGATGGATGACAGCACCAACAGAGTTTTTGACTTGCGTGTACCGGGGGTAAACCAGTTCATGTCGGCAATGGCTGCGGGTGTAGCCGAGGCAATGGCAGGGCAAAAAGACCCTCAGGCCGCTCTGGATGGTGTTGCGGAGGAATGGCGTGCGATCACAGATCGTATAGGCAAAGACCGCCTGCGCGAGGCCTATGCGAATGTTGTCGCCTTGGAAGACAATAGCCAATAAGGGCACAAAAATGTCGGCAGGGGCCACCCTTGCCGACGATTACCTTCCAACATCGTTAAGGGAACGTCATGTATAGGGCGAAATATTTCTTTCTGCTGCCTGGGCTATTGGTACTTTTGGCCATTATCATTTTTCCGCTTCTGTTCACCATTCGGGTCAGCCTTTCCAGCTGGGACGTATTCCAGCCGGATCTGGATTACATTGGTGGCAAAAACTATCTACGGGTTTTCCAAGACACCCGATTTTGGCAAAGTTTGGTACGCCTGTCGGTTCTGTCCGTGTCGTCGGTTCTATTACAATACACTCTGGGCTTTGCCCTTGCTTTGGCGGTGTGGCGGGAAATGAAATATCGTCGGCTTTTGCGCGTGCTGTTTCTGGTGCCGATGATGACCACACCGGTGGTTATGTCTGTTATTTGGCGTACAATATTTCACGAAAGCCTTGGGCCAGCCAATGATATCCTGTCGATGCTGGGCATGGGCACCATCCCTTGGCTGTCCAACAATATTGCGGCCTTTCTCAGCGTGCTGATTGTCGAGGTATGGCAGTGGAC